>NZ_JBNPWM010000002.1:0-688633 GCF_050433825.1 Mucilaginibacter sp. UYCu711
CGCAAGTATGTCGGGCAGGCATGCGGGCAAAGGCTACTTGTGCCTTTACAACCCTATAGCTGATTGATTAGCTTGTGTAGAGATTGCTTCGTTCCTCCCCCGCTGGCGCAAGTATGTCGGGCAGGCATGCGGGCAAAGGCTACTTGTGCCTTTACAACCCTATAGCTGATTGATTAGCTTGTGTAGAGATTGCTTCGTTCCCCGCTGTCCGAAGTTTATAACTTCGGACCATTATGCCTGTAGCCTGCGGCTACACGTGCAGGTGTTGTTTGGCTTACGATAGTCTCCTGCCCTTGTTGGTGTTATCAATAATGGCTGCGAACGGCGGGAGTAAAAACAGTAAAACACTTACTTTTTTTGATTTATACGGGTAAACCCTGGTATTATTAGGCAGAAAAGCGGGATATATTATTGCCGATTCGGCTTACATGTTTAAACATCAATTATTTTTAATAACACCTTAAATATCAATTGATTAACCTGCTAATTTTGTTTCATTTTGTTTCACTGGCTTTTTATATTCAGCTATATGTGAGACGGTTCGGCAAAAATCTTGTTTCACGTGTTTCATCTGTTTCACACGCACGTGAAACAAAACAGGGTTATTGCGCGGTAAATGGGCTGTGATTATGCAAACCTTGCGTTAGATTGAAGCGGATACTCCGAAGGAGTCCTTTGGACCGGCCCCGAGCCTAAGGCCTTGCGGCGTATGAGCGTAAAGCCCGGGCCGCAGGCAACGCCCATACTATCCTCCCACATTTCCCCCACCATCACCCCTTGTAACATTTTAACCATCAGCAATAAAGTGCTTGCATCCCAATTAAATAACCAATAGCTTTACCTAAGCAATAATTAAACGATCTTAATATGGCTACTTTTAAACTGAACGTCAACAATAAAGTACTTACTGTTGATGCCGACCCTGACACCCCGATGCTGTGGGTGCTGCGCGATCATTTAAACCTGGTGGGGACAAAGTTTGGCTGCGGCATTGCACAATGCGGCGCGTGTACTATCCATTTTAATGGATTCGCTACGCGAAGCTGCCAGTTGCCGGTGTCTGAGGTTAAAGATTCAAAGATCACCACCATAGAAGGGTTAAGTAAAGAGGGTACTCACCCGGTGCAAGTTGCCTGGAGCGAGATGGATGTACCACAATGCGGCTATTGCCAAAGCGGGCAGATAATGGCCGCCGCCGCGCTCATCAAACAAAACCCGCACCCAACAGATGATGATATTGATTTGGCCATGAATAATATTTGCCGTTGCGGTACGCATTACCGTATCCGCAAGGCCATACACTTAGCGGCTAAGAAAGGAGCGACAACCAAATGAGCGAGCAAGGATTTTCAAGGCGTAACTTTTTAAAAGTAAGCGCCATAGCCGGCGGCGGCGTAATGTTTGGATTCCATTTACTGGCAGATGCTAACCCGGCGCAGCATTTGGCCGATACCTTATTTTCGCCAAATGCCTATGTATCTATTGATGCCAATGGATTGATAACGCTGATGTCGCCAAATCCGGAGATAGGCCAGGGCGTAAAAACCGCCCTGCCGATGATATTGGCCGAGGAGCTGGATGTACAATGGGATAAGGTGCATGTTGAAATGGCACCGCTTGACCCAAGCAAATTCGGCGCGCAGGTTGCAGGCGGCAGCGGCGCGGTGCGCGGCCGATTTATGCCGATACGTACCGCAGGCGCAACAGCACGGACAATGCTGATAACCGCGGCGGCCCGGCAATGGGGCGTACCCGATAGCGAATGCACTGCCGAAAACGCCTTCGTGATCCATAAACCAACCGGAAAAAAACTCTCCTACGGCGAGCTGGCAGCCAAAGCCGCAACACTGCCTGTGCCAACCAACGTGCCGTTAAAGGACCCTAAAGACTTTAAAATAATAGGTACGCGGGTACATAATATTGATAACCATAAGATCATAACCGGTCAGCCGCTGTATGGTATCGATACCCGCCGCGAGGGTATGTTGTACGCGATAGTGGCGCGCCCGCCGGCGTTCGGCAAAACCCTAAAATCATTTGATGATACCGAAACCCGCAAGGTAAACGGCGTTAAAAATGTGGTGCAGGCGCATAATGTGGTGGCCGTACTGGCAACCAATACCTGGGCCGCCAAAAAAGGCCGCGACGTGCTGAAAGTAGAATGGCAGGACGAAAGCAAACTGGAAAGCACGGCCGACCACGATGCGTCATTTGCCGAACTGCTAAGTAACAAAAGCGACCGTCCCGGCCGTAATGACGGTGATATTGAAATCGCGTTAGCTAATGCAGCTTATAAGATAGTTGAGGCCACTTACGAAGTGCCCGCACTGTCGCATGCCAATATGGAGCCGCTTAACTTTTTTGCTGATGTTAAAGGGGATAAGGTTGAGCTTTATGGGCCAACACAGGTACCGTCAAGATTGCGCGGCGATGTAGCCAAAGCATTGAATGTGCCCGAAGCTAATATAACCTTAGGCATGCCACGGCAAGGTGGTGGTTTTGGCCGTAAACTGCAATCAGACAACGGTGTGGAAGCTGCGCTTATATCCCAAGCCGCAAAGGTGCCCGTACAAATGTTATGGATGCGCGAGGACGACATGCAGGGCGATTTTTACCGCCCGGCAAGTATGTTTAAATATCGCGCGGCAGTTAATCCAATAACTAACGAGATTGCTGCCTGGCACTTTAACGGTGCTGTATTAGCAGGTGGTTCGGCAGGTAAGCCTGATGGTTTCCCGGCGGCAAGTATTGCTAATTACAGGGCCGATAACCATAGTTTGAAAACTAATATACAGACCGGTCCGTGGCGTGCGCCTACATCCAACTCGGTAGCTTTTGCTGATGAGAGTTTCCTGGATGAGCTGGCCCACGCTATGAAAAAGGACCCGATTGCATTAAGATTAGAGCTGATTGAAAAAGGCAAGAACCAACCTGTAGGTAAAGGTCTAAGTTACGATCCGGTAAAATATAAAAGCGTGCTTGACCTGGTAGCGCAGATAAGCGGCTGGGGCAAACCCCAAAAGCCGAATACGTACTTGGGTTTCGCGGCGCATTACTCGTTCAGCACCTATGCTGCCCACGTGGCCGAGGTTACCAAAATGAAGAACGGTAAACTGCGGGTAACCAAAGTTTACAGTGCCATTAACTGCGGCCGCGTTGTTAACCAAAGCGGTGCCGAAACACAGGTGGAAGGCGCAATAATCGACGGGTTAAGCCATGCGCTGTTCAGCAAGGTTACCTTTGATAAGGGCGCGGTGGAGCAAAAAAACTTCAACACCTATAAATTCCTGCGGATGAAACATGCGCCGATAGAAGTTATCGTAAAATTTGTGCCGTCAGAAGATGCCCCAACCGGCCTGGGTGAACCAGGCTTGCCGCCAATTGCACCGGCAGTGGGTAACGCGGTTTTTGCGGCTACGGGGATAAGGTATAGGAAGCTGCCGTTTGAGTTTGAGAAGGCGTAAATAGTTTGTGGCACGGTAATAGCAATCATTAATAAACGTTGTTATACCATGAACACCATACCACTGTTACCTAATTTCAATCTTGTTAAATTTAAGGCCGATGTGAAGCAGGGTTTTAAGAACCTGGCTAAAGGCGGCTTTAAAAATATTTACAGCCATATAGATCAGCTGGGCATTAAAAAAGGTGTCGATGAGCTGGGTATTAACAAGTTTGTTAACCAATGCGCGCTATTAGCGGCCGGTAGCGGCGCAATGGCCGGTGCCGGCGGACTGGCCACCATGATAGTTGGCGTGCCGCTTGATATGATCAACCTGGTGACGCAGCAGTTTAGGGTCACACTGGCTATAAACTACCACAAAACCGGCCGCTATGAGGTAAAATTCAATGATTTCTTTAAGATCGTAGCATCCTCACTAAAAGTAGATGCCGGCGTAACGGTTACTAAAAATATTATGGAAGAAGTGGCAGAAAAACTGTTGCTCAACCTCGGCTCTAAAACCGCCGAGCGGCTGGTACCCGTAGTAGGTGCAGTGATCGGCGGTTCGGCTAATTATTTGTTTATAAAAAAGGTAGCGAGGCAGCTGAGAGAGAGTTAATCCGATAACTATTATCCACTTAAACATTTATTGGCTTTGTTGCACTAATAAAACTATTTGGCCCCTATGATTAGCCAGGTGGCTTGTACGCCCCATTAAAACATTAAGACGGTTCCGGTGCGGCTCTTTTGTAAAATCTTCTTCCGAAACGCTGGCGTGGCGTGTAAACCAATCGGCGGGTTTTAAGCTGTTAATATGTGCGGCAAGTTTGTCATTTACGATGTTCCATTGCTCCCTTAACTGGCTAACCGGCGGAAGATCAGCAATTGTTTTATCCGGCGCTTCTATAAAGGGAGGCACTAATTCCGGATATGATGCGTCCTCAAAACGCAGCAAAGGCAACATGCGGTCATGCACAGCAACCAAGTGTCCAAGTAAATAAATGCCCCTGTTTTTTCCCGGCGATATCTCGTTAAGCAATTCCTCATCGGAGATCTTATCCAATGTATCATTGGTGAATTTAACTTGCTGGTTCCAGCCGTCGACGGCCATTTTTACGAATAGTTGCTCTTGATCCATTGTTGTTGATTTGATTATTTAACTACGTCCAAATTAACTGTTTGAAGCAATAGTTTTATCGGCATAAAGTAAACAAATCAGGCCTAAATCAAGCGTTTCTTAGCAATGCCTCATAGTCACCAACGGTATCAATATCTACCCCGCCTTTTTCAAAAGGCATGGTCGAGATGTCATCAGGATGGGCGTTCAATACCTTTTTGGCGCCTTCCTGTCCCTGTAGTAAAGTCAACTCATCAAATAGCTTTCGGTTAAACAGCACCGGCACGCCAATAGTGTCATTATAGGTACAGGCAATGATCTTTTTATTGGTTTCCTGCTGTTTATAGAGCAGGCTATCAATCAACCGGCTGGTGACAAAGGGCTGGTCGCACAACATGATAACTACCTGACTTACACCCTCATTTTTCTGTATCTCTTTTATTGCTAACGCGATGGATGAACCCATGCCAGCCTGCCAATCGGGGTTGTGGATGATGTCAATATTATAGTTTTTTATCCCCGGTTCGATCTTGTCAGCACTGGAACCCAGCACCACCGTAACAGGGCGGCACTTGGATTTTAGCCCGGCCTCAATAGCTATCTCCAGTAAGGTCTTGCCCTTATACAAAAGCGTCTGCTTGGGAAACCCTAACCTGCTTGATGCGCCCGCCGCGAGTATAATTAACGCTGTCATCCTTAGTTACACCAGGTGATAAATACCCGTGCATTTCCTTTCTTCACGGTTGTAAAAGAGGCGATCTTATCCTCCTTAATTAATATCAGGAAGGCTATACCCTGCTCGCCTTTGAAGCTGAAAATACTGTCCTCATCGGCTTTGCCCGTTAATATATCACGCTCATTTTCAGGCAGTTCATTATAGGTTTTCAGGTATTCGCCGAAATGACTGGTTACCTTTTTAGATTGCCCAAGCAACTTCATCCTTAACCGGTAAAGCTCCAGGTCAAGGGCTTGTTGGGTGTCCTTATTTGCAGCGCATAGATATTTTTTCATCAGGGTTTCGGCGGGTATGTTTACGTTGATGACATCCTTTAAAAAAGCCTCGATCAGCTCCTGTTTCCCGGTCGCGGCTTTGGCAGGTTGCACAAAAAATATCGCCATAAAAAAAGGTGCAAAAAACAACCATTTATACCCATATAAGCACCTTTTGTACCCATATAAGCACCGTGTGTTGCCATTTAAGCCGTTATATTCCATGAATTGCGACTACTTTATTGCGAAGTGATAAACCGTTCCTTGCAGACAGCACCGCCTTGATTTCCGCGACTATCGCCAAGGCAATTTCTTCCGCCCCTTCCGACCCGATATCCAATCCCACCGGGCCATAAATTTTCTCCAGTTGCTCCGGGGTTATTTTTGTGCCGGTGTCCTCCAGCTCGGTTAGCATCCGCTCCAGTTTCTTTTTGGGGCCGAGGATGCCGATGTAGGATAGGGCCAAAGGCAAGAGTTCTTTTAACAGGTTTAGCTCATAGATATAATTATGGGTCATCAGCACAATGGCGGTCCACTCGGTTAATTCGATATGACCCAGCACCTGTTCGGGCCGGGCAACAATTACTTTCTTTGCCGATGGGAAACGCCCGGGCAGGGCGTAGTTGTTACGGCCATCAATAACCGTAATATCCCAGCCTAACACAGCCGCTATTTGGGTTAGGGGGATGGCATCATTACCCGCCCCGATTATTACCAGCGAGATCACAGGCTTTACGTACTCCATAAACGCGGTATAAGTCGCGCCATCAGTATAACTATTATTTGCCGACCGTTGATTCTTTAATACCTCCTGCGTGTCGCTTTGCAGGGTATCCAGGTAAGGCGCGTTAGCTATTCCGTTTACCAGGCGATCGTCTTCCGTCAGGCACAAACAGGTACCCGGTTGCGGCGCTTTGCGGTCATCAACAGAAAACAGCGTTACCAGCACCGCCGGCTTGCGGTTATTTACTATTGCCTTTAATAAGTTTATGGGGTTATTTGCCTGCTGGGTAATTGGCTCTATCAGGATATGGATGATCCCGTTGCAGCCTAAACCGACACCCAGTTTTGCATCATCATCGTCGGTAGTGTCGTAAGTTACCAGCATGGGTTGCTGCTGTAGTATCACCAGGCGGGCTTTTCTCAAAGCATCACCTTCTAAACAGCCGCCGCTTATGGCGCCGGTTAGCTGGCCATCCTCAGTAATTAACATGCGCGCGCCTGCCCGGCGGTAGGCCGACCCCTCAACCAAAACCACCGTAGCCAGTGCGGTTTTTTTGCCTTGCTTTGCGGCTTCGGTAAAAGCGGTTAGTATGTCTGTTATCTCTTTCACGGTTCTATAAAGCTATGAATAGTTTTTTATTCAAACCATTGTTTAAATACCCTCAGATTTTCATCTAAAAGCATTTGAGTAACATTCATTATTGCCGGCCTTGGTTTGCCCGTTAAATCTACAGGTCCCCCTTATCAAAAACAACCCCCTTGCCTTCTGTGGCATAAAACAACCCGTTCTCAGGCTTTATCCCGTAAGCTTCCTTCAATTTTTTCTGTAGCGCCTGCGACTGCTTTTGATTATTAACATATAATTCGGTATCACTTAAACTAAAAGAGTGGATGCCTGCCCTGTCTGCAACTATTTTAGCTTTTACAAGTTCGTCCATTACGGCATGTGCCCGGGCCACTTGTATAGGTATTTGCGGGTCGGCAGGTAATTTCTTCTTACCTGCAGGCCTGATACTTGCCATCGCGGTATCTTTAGTTAAATCGCGGCGGTCTTTTTTAAAGCCTTTGCCTGCATCTGTTTTAAAACTTTTTACAGGTGATGCCGACTGTATTGCTAATTTGCTATGCTTGTTATCCTGCACGGCATCGATACGTTTAAGTAAGCTGATATAATTATTGAATTCGGCTTCAGCAACCGTTTTATCGTTCACTTCTACAAGCGTTATTTTACCATCAGCAACAATAATATGATAACGGTTATCGCGGTTATCAACTATATTCATATCACGGTTATTCTTATCACCGTTGGTGTTTTTGTACAAGATATGTTTAAGGGTTAAAGTAGTATCTGCCAGTTCAGAAGGTTTAGCTATCGATACAGTATCGGGCGCTACTTTTTTTGCTATCGCGATTACCTGTTTTACTGCCGGGTTTTCAGTGTTTTGGTGGGGTAGTACCGGTGCAATAGTCCTGGCTATAAATGTTACACTGCTTTTTACCGCAGGTTTTACCTGCGGGATGAAAGTGAAGGCGGATAGCAACAATACCCCGGTTAACAATACTGACATTTCGACAACACTTAACCGTTTATTTTCTTTGTTCACCATACGTTTAAGCCGGTCAATCAATTGCGTGCGGCGCAGGCTTAAAGCCATTGCCAGGCCGCCTGTTGTATCCGGCTGGCCCTGAAAGGCAATCAGCGCTTCAAGATAGCTGCCTTTATGTTGTACATTTGCAAGTACCATATCATCACAGCAAGCTTCTCTTTCTTCGCGGATAAGGGCCGATAACCAAAGAATAGCAGGGTTAAAAAAGAAAACGGCTTCTACCACACTTTGCCAGATATTTACAAAATAATCACGGCGGCGAATGTGCGCCAGTTCATGCCATAAAACGGTTTCCACTTGCTCTATTGATAACTGGAATATCAACCCCACCGGCAGGATGATAACCGGTTTAAAATAACCGAGCGTAACCGGCACTTTAACCAACTCTGACTGTAGCAGGCTAACCATCTTGCGTACACCCAGGGTTTGGGCATATGCGCGTACCTTGTGTTGCCAATCCGCACTTATTTGATGTACACGGTGTTTACGGATACGGTTGATGTAGAACATACCTCCTGCCAGCTTAAGGCTTTTAAAAATAAAGCAGATAAGCCATATAGCAAATAGCCATCCGGCATTTTGGTTTAGCAAGATTGCAAAGCTGTTTAGCACATATGTACCGCTACTAATATTTTGTACAGGTACCGCGCCATTGTTGGGTATGGCCGGTATGGTGCCGGGATTATACCCGTTTTGAGCAGCAGTAAAGGAGTTATTGCTGATCTCGTATATCAGCGTATACCCCATTACACAAACAAATAACGCTAATAAACTGCATAATAATTTATACCGCATAGCCGGTGCCGCTTTGCGTGTAAAGGCAATTACCAGGCCGGCCAGGGCCGCGATGATCAGGCCTATCCAAACGGAGTGAATAAGTGTCCAGCAGATGGCTTTTACTTCGCCATCACTAAACCAGCGGTGTATAAATTGTGTGTTCATTAGCTTTTTGTTTTTATTTTTCGTCGATCTTTTTGATCAGCTCTTTGTATTGTTCCATTTCTTCGGGCGATACCTTTTTATTACCCAGCAACTGCATCATCAATCCCGCTGCCGATCCGTTAAACAGGTTGTCTACCACTTTTTCCAATAAAGCACCTTTGGTCTTCCCTTCTTCTACAGCAGCACGGTAAACATGCGTCATTTTGCTATCGTCTTTTTTCAGCAAGCCTTTTTCTACCATTATCTGCATCAGTTTAAGAGTAGACATATATATCACCTCGCGCTTTTCCTTATTCAGGTAATCATTTATAAAACGCGCGGTAGACGGACCATTTTGCCAAAGCACCTGTAGTATTTCCAGTTCAGACTTGGTAGGTTCGTTCGACGCGCTTTTTTCTTTCTTTGTTTTCATACAACAATAATAAGAAATAATTCTTACCTATAGCAAGCTGTTTTTTATCGTCAGGGCTGCCTGAGCGGGCTGCGTATTCTGTAGCGCGTCTTTTAGCACATCCATTAATTTTTTATTATCCATAGTCTTGCCACCTTTAGGCGGTTTGATATCCGCGGGCGGTATGGCCATATCCAATATCCGTGTCGCAAGCCAGGTTACATTCTCGTGCGGCAGCGCCACTTGCAGTATCATACCCGGCAAGCCGCCAAAACTTTCAGGGCCGCCTGCTATGTGTATCTTCTCGGTAAAAAAAGCTACCACGTATATCGAGTCCATCATTACACCATTGGCCCGGCGGCAGGTATATCCGGCTATCTCGCGGGTCTCATCAGTAAGGCGCCATTTTATTTTGCGGACACTATCTGTCAGCAGGAAATCATCCCCCAAAACACTTTTTTGCGCAATAGAAATACCTGTGTTATGGTCGCAGTAAATAGTGTTATTTTGGCCGGCCATAGGTATATTAAAGCCATTTCCTGTTACCGTTTGCTTGTCAACCGGGGTAAAAAGTGTGTTGTTATTACTAAATGTCAATGTGCTTCTAAATGTCCTGAATTGAGGGTTTGACACCTGATATTGCTCAAAAAGCTGCTGCTCATTACCCGTAACAAACTTGCCTTTTATCTGCCCTTTCCTGATGAGCGCGTACGTGTTCACCTTTTTTTCAAAATCAATGGTACCACTTGAGGTAAAACGTGCGGTTTGGGCCTGAGTATGGCAAACTTTTATAGCGATAAATAAGGTAATATATATAATGCGTTTCATAATGTGTTTATTGTTTTTGAGTGGTAGGGCCAAATTTGCTAAAGTCCCAGCTAAGCGACAGGAAGAAATATCTGCGGATACTGCTATAACTGCTTTGTGTAATAGATGTGGCTGTAATGTTACGGTTAAGTATAGCGTTTTGATTAAGCAGGTCATTCACTGCAAGCGATAGCTTTAATGCCTCGTTCTTTAGGAAGGTTTGTGATAGGGAGGCATTCCAGATAAAGCGCGACTGTGCCTCAAAGCTTTGAGTTGCGCCGCGGTAATTGTAGTTATATGATGTAAATATAATAAACTTACCGGGAAGATACACCTGGGCCCATGCATCAGAATACAAGCCCCCTGCATTGTTGTTTTGATTTTGCAGCGAAAAATTACTCAATGTATAGGTAGGGCCTATCACAAACGATAGGTCATAGGTTTTTACCTTGCTTTTTCGTAATTGCACATAGCCCGAATAGTTATTGCTGGTTGAAGTAACCAGCACATTATTACTGTAACTGTACCCCTTATCACCCGAAGCATCCAATTCCATTTCAACATTCATTTTTAATGGTTTTATATTGAAAGACAAGTTACCGCTGAACGAATAATTATTGGGTGTTGCGCCTTGCAGGTTAGTATACAAAACAGTAGTTTTCCCGGTGGAGGAGGTATTGACAGTATTAACAATGGCATTGGGGTTAAAGCCATACATGCCGCTTAGTGTAATAAATATACCACCCAAACCGCCCGATCCGCGATAACGCACATTCATGCGGTGCGAGAAGGAAGGCTGCAATACCGGATTGCCCAAAATCACATTCAGCGGATCGTCATTAACCCGCACGGGCTGCACCTGGTCAATAGTAGGTTGTATGGTACTCCCGTAATAGTTAACCGACACGTTTTGGGCCTGTGATATGCGTAACGAATAATTTAATTGCGGCGCCCAGTTCAGGAAATCACGGCGAAATATGCTGCCGTTGTTAAGATTATGCTGCTTAAAATCAACAACATACAACCTTGTACCTACGTTTATGACCGACTTACCTGGATGATAACTTAATACAGAACCAACCTGGTTGGTAAGCTGGTTAAACTGGTAATTGTTGCTGTAGACGCTGTCCGGCTGATCATATCTACCCGATGGTGAAAGCCTAAATGTATTACGGTTTGCATGGCTGTTATTTATACCGATACCGTAGTTAAACACCAGCGCAATTGCTTTTGATAGCGGCTGTGTGTAGGTGATGTTACTGCTTACTAAAGCAACACTAAGGTTAGTAGTTTTATACTGGTCGATATGTGTTGTGCTGTCCTTGGCCCCCGATGCGTTATAAAAATCGAGCGCCGAGTTTTGGTAGCCACTTGTTTTATTATTGTTGTACAAAGTTGATACCGCCCATGAGAAAGTGCGGCCCTCCTTAAGCTTACGCGTATAAAACGTGCTCATGTTGAATATCCTTATATCATCGTGGCTGCTTTGGCTTTGTGTGTTTTGGTTAAGCAACATACCATCGCGCGATGTTGTGGTAAAGTAGTTGCTTTTAGTATCAGCATACTTAAGTGTGCCATCTGCCGTTATCTTCAGATTTGATATAGTGTCAGGACTAAAGGTATACGATCCATCTAACTTTTGCCTGAAAGCGGAATTATCAAAGCTTTTATTGGTATTGCTGTGCAATGTTGCCGAGGGTAAAGCCCGGTCGGTTGTTACTTTATTCTGGCCATTAACATCAAGGTAACCCACTTTGTAGTTGGCATTCAATATATCTTTATTAGTATTCCACTTAGCATCGTAATGTATACCGCCCGTGCGGGCCGTTGGGAAACCACGGCCATTATATGTACCGTTAAAACCGTCCTGCTCATCTGCCACGCCTGCAGGTACTATCATCACATCGCCCACCTGTACTACATTGCTCGCAGCGCCTATGCGGTTATTATCGCCCTGGCCAATGCTTACTTTGCCGGTAGTGGCGGCTGTGGCATAAGCCGCATAACGCTCGCCGGGCTTAAAGTGGTTATAAAGCGCTTGTCCCTCGTATAAATCAGGGTTACCTGCTCCGGCTTCAAGTTTGCCAAACATGCCCTTATTTTTATCTTCCCTTAGCTTTACATTTATGGTTTTGGTTTTTACGCCATCGTCTATCCCGGTAAAAGTGGCCTGATCGCTTTTTTTATCATACAGCTGGATCTTGTCAACCATATCGGCACGGATATTACGAGTGATCAGCTTCGGGTCATCACCAAAGAACTCTTCACCATCCAGCAGCACTTTTGTTACCGTTTCGCCGTTGGCGGTTATTTTGCCATTCCTGTCTATCTGCAAACCGGGTAGTTGGCGCAACAGGTCCTCCACTTTATCATTAGGTTGTATCACATAGGCTTTCGCATTAAATTCGGTAGTGTCACCTTTTATTTTAATGGCGGTCACTTTTCCTTTTATCAGCACCTCTTGCAGCAGACGTGATCTTGGCTGCATGTTTATCTTCCCAAAATCGTGCAGCGGGTTGGCCGTATCCAGCGTAAAGGTTTCGGCATAGTCAGCATAATCCGGGTAAGTAACCAGTAAAATAAATTTACCCGAAGGCAGACTTTTAACTACAAATGTCCCCCCACCGTCTGTATAAGTATATTGCTGAATAACGGAGTCGCGGGCATTAAGCACATACACTGTGCTGTTAAACATCTTGTTGAATGAGGCTGTATCGGCTGCCGACCCTTTGATGCTGTAACCCTGTTGCGCCAGGGCAGTGGTGCTACATAAAGCGACCCACAAAGTCAAAACATGCTTGAGCCTGAATGTTTTAGATAGTTCAGATTTTCTCATGGCTCAAACATAAGAACTATTTCTTATATAAGAAATGGTTCTTATGTAAGAAATTATTAACTTACTGATTGTCAGCCAAATAAAATAAGAAATAATTCTTATGTTGTTGGCTTTATTGGGCTTTTACCGCAATTCAGCCTTATTGCGTTAAATAGCACACTGTTTTAAGTTGGTATAAAAAACCCATCCTTACCCTCTTATTTCTCCCCCTCCTTACCTGTCGGAATCCTTAAAAGCCTGGTTATAAATAACTGCCATTTGTTTAACTTTTTGTCAAATTCAACAACCTGCAGCGCACTAAGCGGTATCTTAATGTTGATATGGGCACCTTCGTTATTTTCAATCGATAGGGTGCCATCAAATTTTTCAACCCTCTGCCTGATATTCCCAAGCCCCATACCGTTTGGCCGGGCATTATCCGGGTTTATCCCTACGCCGTTATCATTAACAGCAATATAGAGCGTTTGCTCGTCGGCGAACGTTTTTACTGCTATCGTGCTTGCTTTAGAGTGCTTGATGGCGTTATGCACCAATTCTTTAACCAACAGGTAAATGTTTCTGCGGCTTAGCCCGGTTATTTTTAAATCAATAATATCTTCGGGCAGCTCATATACAAGCTTTATTTCAGAATGCTCAAATAGTTTATTGATCTGCAGATAGGTATAATAAAAAAGGTTTTCCAGGTTATCATACCCCACATTGGTGCTCCAGATAACATCGCGGATCTTTACAGAAAGATCAGTTACCATATTTTCTATCTCGCTTATCTCGGGGCCGGCATTTTCTTTTTTGCCGGCGGCATGGGCAAACGAATGGATAGCAAACACGCCCGACCCGATATCGTCATGCATTTCGGCGCTTATTCTTTGTCTTTCAGCCAGGATCAGTTGCTGTTGCGTATCAAACGCCTTTTTTAAGGCTAATCTTTTACGCAGCATTGTTACGTAACCGTATAAAATGATTGCCAGGAACACAAAAACTAAAACTATTTTAAAGCCAATCCCGCCCCACCAGGGTTCGGCTATGGTAAAATCATAGCTTATCATGGTGTCGGCCACGCCCAGCCGGGGGTCCACTGCAATGGCTTTGAAACTATAGTTCCCGGGCATTAATGACGAGAAGCGAATGGTGCGCTCGCCGGGTTCGGTAGTTAACCAGGTACTGTCGGTTTTGGTTGCCAGGCAATATTTGATATAAATGTCCTTAGCTTTTAAATAAGCGGGGACCCCGATGTTAAACAGGACATTGTTTTCGGTGTAGGCTAATTTACGGCTGCTATTTGCGGTTGCTGTTTGATTGTTGACCTTAACAGATAAGAGATAGTTTTTCAGCCGCTTATCCGCGTTTTTTACCAGCGGGAAATTATCTAGCCCTGTCGGGGTAGCTAAATAGATGCGCTGGCCGGCCAGGTCAAGATCAAAAACCTGCGACGCGCTGCGGTCGGGGAAAGTATAATTGTCAACCAGGATGCTTTTTTGGGTGTTAAATAGCTGTAATGGACCTGAGCCAAGGATCCATAAATTTTTGCCGGTTGGTTTAAGCTTAAATATCGACCTGGAAAACAGGCCGTTTTGAGCAGAAATATGTTTGACCTCGTTTTTTTCGACCACCAGCATACCGTTGCTGATGGTGCCGATATAGAGCCGGTGATCCAGGCAGGCTAATGAGGCGGCATAAACCTCGTTATTGTTAAACAAAAACGGGTTCATTCCATTTTTGTCAATTTTAAACAGCTTGTTTTTAAAAGTTACGAACAAAGCTGCCTGGTCCGGGAAATACGCGATAGCGCGGCTGCGCTGCCGCAGGTAAAAATAATTACCGGCCGGGCTGTATTTTAAAACCTGGCCAAACGCGGCGCCAAGCTGCCTGTTTAACCGATCGGATTTTTCTTTTGGCAGTATAAACACGCCGCTTGTTGCAGCGATGTAAATGGCTTTATCATCATAACTGACTTGCTTTACCGAGTTAATATCAGCCAGTTCTGTAACTGTTTGGGTAGGGATATTCACCATATAAGTAGCGATAGCGCAGCCGACAATATATTCATCCGCGCTAATAGCCGTAATATTAAAGATAGACCCGACAGTGGCGGACACCTTGAGCTTAAAGCCGATATTTTTGGAAACCGGGTCATACAGCATCAGGAAGCCCTGTTGGGTGCCCAGTAATAACTGCTCTTTATAACTTCTGATACTTACTACCAGGTCGTCATCAGCTAAAGCCGGTACAATGGTTTTATTGGCGATATCTTTTTTGGGCTGGATAAGCAACCCGTAGAACAAACTGCTTAACCATCGGTTGCCTTCCAGGTCGGTTACGATATCGGATAAATTATACCCCGTTATTTTTTCACCATTTTTAAGCGAGTAGCTGCCACCGTTAGTGTTTACCCACTGGTTGCCGGCGGTGATAGACAGCGTGTTGATAAAGCCGTTAAACTTAAGTTGCCGGTACTGCTTAACCGTATCGTTTTGCAGCAGCAGCTTTTTAACTATGCCCGAAGGGTTGGACATCATGTACACCGTATCCTTGTAAGTATTGGGGGCCACGGTGTAAACATTGCCCGGAATTTGGTCGTCGCCGCTATAAGCCAGCTTTTTTAGGCCAGCACCCCCTGTATACGAATACCATTTTTTATCGCCATGAACCAATACCTGGTCTTTTAATACCGCCAGGCTGGAAGTATAGGTGCCGGTGCTGATATACCTGCCTGTTAAGTTTCGCGTATCAAGCACAAACAAACCCTTATCCGAGGTGGCCAAAAGCTGGTCATGGAACAATACCAGGCGGGGGAAATTGCTCTCATTTTTATAATTATAGCTTTTTAACAGCGTTACCGTTTCATGATCGATATAAAAGATCTGGCCGTTGAAATTATTGAACCAGATGCGGCCGTAGTTGTCTTCCAGTAAATTGGTACATCCTAAAGAAATTTGAAGCGGGCTGCTAAAATGGACGCAATTAATCCCATCGTAGCGCGCTACACCATAATCGCTGGCTATCCATACAAAACCATGCCTGTCAACATGAAGGTCATACACCTCTTTGGTTGGGAAATCAAATGCCGGTTTTATCTGGCTGTCCTGGGCTTTTAACCCGGCACAAATAAAAAGTAAAAACGCGGCTAACTTAATATTAAACAGAAACGGCTTGTGCATGAATCAGGGACTTGCAAGTAAATGTATATATTTTCGTATAAAAAGAAAGATTATCTTTATTGTCAAGACAAATATTACCCGGTACCCGCCCAACTGGCTGTTGTAATCACCAATCCCAATAATTACATTTAGCCAACCAAATCAATAAACATGAACCTATCTTCAATTACCAAAACCCGTTATATTTTAATTTTAACCGGCTGCCTGATATTAGGCTGCAGCGGGCCTAAACAACTAAGCAGCAACAACGCCGACAAGGGCTGGAAGACACTTTTTAATGGTAAGAATATTAACGATTGGACTGTTAAGATCAATCATCACGAAACAGGCGACAACTTTGGCAATACCTTTAGGGTTGAGGATGGTATCATTAAGATCAGGTATGATCAGTACGGAAAATTTAACGACCAGTTTGGCCATTTATATTATAAAACGCCTTTTTCTTATTTCCATTTACGTTTCGAGTATCGTTTTGTTGGTAAACAGCAACAAGGCGCACCCAGTTATACCTTGTTAAACAGCGGGGTGATGTTCCACTCGCAGGACCCACGCACCATGCTTAAAAACCAGGACTGGCCAATCTCTATCGAAATGCAGCTATTGGGCGGCCTTGGCGATGGCAAATCAAGGCCGACAGGCAATATGTGTTCGCCGGGTACTGATGTTGTTTATAAAGGCCGGGTATCGCCCGATCATTGCATTAACTCTACATCAAAAACTTATGATGGCGACCAATGGGTAAAAGGCGAACTGATTGTTTTGGGTAGTAAACTGATAACCCATATTATTAACGGCGATACCGTGCTGCAATACTCAAAACCCACCATTGGCGGCGGTGTAGCAACAGGCTACGATCCTAAATATAAGGTGGATGGCAAATTGTTAACCAGCGGCTACATAGCCCTGCAAAGCGAAGGCCAGCCGGTAGATTTCAGGAACATTGAGATTAAACAGCTGCCTGTTGAAGAGCGGTAAAGTTTATAGTTCAGAAACTCCTGTTCTATCGGGGTAAATCTAATGGACAATTGATATTACGACATACGCACTTCTTGACATCCAGTTAACACTATTTTTTACTTTTGTGCTTATCTTTGTACGTTAAAGATTTTTTACAACCCTATCGTCCGCAAGCACCAGCAAGTTCGCTGCAATCTCCTGGAGAATTATTCTGCTTATCGCGCATATTGATGCACCGGATCTTTAGCATTCACTTAAAAAGATTTTATAAATGAGACAGCTTAAAATAAGTGAGTCGATCACTAATCGTGAGACGGCATCGTTAAATCAATATTTGTCAGACATAGCAAAGATCCCGATGATTACGCCGCAGGAAGAAGTGACGCTTACACAAAAGATCAGGGAGGGCGACCAGGCTGCGCTGGAAAGACTAACAACAGCAAACCTGCGGTTTGTTGTATCGGTTGCAAAACAGTACCAAAGCTCGGGCCTTACGCTCGGCGACCTGATAAATGAAGGTAACCTTGGCCTTGTTAAAGCGGCAAAGCGTTTTGATGAAACGAAGGGTTTTAAATTTATTTCGTACGCGGTATGGTGGATCCGTCAGTCTATCTTGTCGGCTATTGGTGAGCAGTCGCGCATGGTGCGGTTGCCGTTGAACCAGGTTGGCGACCTGTCGAAGATCGCTAAAGCGGCTTCCAGGCTGGAGCAAGTATATGAAAGGCAGGCAACACCCGAGGAACTGGCAGAAGAGTTAGAAACGACCGTCGCAAAAGTGACTAATTCTTTAGCTAACGCGGGCAAACACCTTTCTTACGATTCGCCGTTTTCGGCCGAGGAAGATAATACGTTGCTGGATGTGTTGAAAAGCTCTGAACCCGGAACTGATAAGGAAATGATGAAAGAATCATTGAGCATTGAAGTTTCCAACAGTATGCGCGTACTTCCTCAAAAAGAAAAAGAAGTATTATCCTTATTTTTTGGCCTGGGAAATCAACACGCCCACAGCCTCGAAGAAATTGGGGAAATGTACCAGCTCACCCGCGAACGGGTAAGGCAAATCAAAGACAAAGCATTGTCAAGACTTCGTGATAGCCGGAGCAGCCGGGTGCTGATATCGTATTTAGACTAATAAAACCGCCCCGGCAATATTAATATTATAGCGATGGGTTTGAAACCCATCGCTATATTTATGAAAAGGCTCCATTACTCATCCTTCGGTTCCCAAAGCTCAATGATGTTACCTTCGGGGTCAAGTATATGAATGAATTTGCCATAGTCATATTCTGCTATCTCATCAACAATGGTAACGTTTTCCTTTTTTAGTTCCTCAACCAGTGCAACCAGGTTGTCAACCCGGTAATTGACCATAAAAGGCTTTGCCGATGGATCAAAATATTTGGTGTTAGCGGGGAACGTACACCAGGATGTAGATCCTTTTATCGACGGATCCCCGGCATCCAGCCAGTCAAACGTCGTCCCGTATTCGCTGGTAGGCAGTCCAAGATTTTTGGCATACCATTCGTTCATTGCTTTCGGGTCATTACTTTTAAAAAATACGCCTCCCAGGCCCGTTACTTTTTTCATATAGTCTATTCTGTTTTAATTATACGTTTATTGGAGCTGGCTTTACATTGCGCTTAAGTATAGCCGCAGCTATTAATGATATCAGGATGCCAACCGGCGCAATTTCCAGGTAGGTGAACATCGCCCTAAAGGCGGCGTTTGTTTTATACTTTTGCATGGTAGCTGCCATTTCAGCCGATTGCTTTTGTATTTCGGCGGCGTTTACACCGCTTGCCTTCATTTCGGCAATAGCCTGTGCCTGGTATTTATCACCAAAATCCGGGACGAAATACTTATAGTCTATCATCCAAACCACCACATACACGGTCGACGCGATAAGTGTTATCCAAAGGCCTATACCCAGCGCTTTACCGAAAGTAATTTGCCCGTTGTTATACGTATCCCGGTAATTTTTAATGGCTACAAAAATCAGCGAAAAGCCCAGTATCATCGTTGCATACCCAAAAACCATGCGGGTATTAAGGCTCAAGCTATCGCTCAACAGTCCTTCGCAAAATACCCCCCAGGTGATACTTATAACACCGGCTATTACTCCGAAAATCCAAATTGTCTTTTTCATTTTTTTATTGCTTTAAGTTTAAATCGTCCTCAAAATTGAATTAACGGCTTGTATTTTCACTCATACTTTTGGGTGATTTTAAAAAAAAAGGCTATTATCACCCAAAAGAATGACGTGCATCAGGGTATCAGCCCTAATCGCTTCGCGGTTTCAATAGCTTGTGTACGCCGCTCTACCTCCATTTTCAAAAACAGGTTAGATGTATGTGTTTTAATGGTATTTAACGATACAAATAACCGCTCGGCAATTTGCCGGTTACTTAAGCCATCGGCTATTAATTGCAAAACTTCCAGTTCGCGGGTACTTAAACGCAGGCGGTTTACTTCGGCCTGGTTTAAAACAAAATCGGGACCGGTAAAAACCTGTTTTTCAACTATCACTGTTTTTACTTTGGGTGTTACCAGTTTTATAGCAAGCCATATACCCAGGCCGGTAAAAATAAGCGCGATGGCGCCGGCATAAATTTCGAAAGCGTGATTAATAATTATAAAATGCCACTCCAGCCATTTCAATAACAGCAGTAACAAGGCAAGGGATACCCCGTATAGTATATTCTGTTTATTTTTAATGATTGCTCCAATAATCATGGAATGAGGTTTTGCATTTTACCCAAATGCAATTTATCATAATTTTAGCTTTATAACACCAGGTAAACTATAACTTATACTGGTTGGCGTTATTCAGCCAGTCAATTATAGTTTTAACACATTCGTTGGCCGAGGTTACGTCAGTATGTAAATGGATATCGGGCGAAGCGGGGGCCTCATAGGGGCTGCCTATACCTGTAAAATCTTTAATTTTTCCGGCCAGCGCCTGTTTGTATAAGCCCTTTGGGTCGCGCATTTTACAAACCTCGAGGCTCGAATCAATAAAGACCTCTATAAAACTGTTTTCACCAATAATATTACGTGAGGCATCGCGATCGTTTTTAAATGGTGATATAAACGAAGCTATCACAATAATCCCGGCATCATTAAAAAGTTTGCTTATCTGCGCCACTCTCCGGATATTTTCAGAACGGTCCTTTACCGAGAAGGTCAAATCGCTGTTAACACCCAGGCGGGTATTATCTCCGTCTAAAATATAAGTGCGGTATCCGGCTTTAAAAAGGCGGGCTTCAAGCTCGGCCGCTATAGTTGATTTGCCTGATGACGATAAGCCTGTAAACCACAAGGTAAACGCTTTATGGTTATTAAACTTTTCCCGCTGCGCACGTGTCACTTTAGTTGTTTGTGCAAACAAGTTTTGGCTAACGTCATTTGTCGGCATAGGGTTATTGTATTAAAAACAGCGTTATAAATCACGCCTAAAGTATTAAAATAAATACTAATATTGTATTCTATTCTATTTAAATGAGCAAAACCCAGGAAATAACAGAAGCATCATTGATACAGAGAAACGAGTCTAAATTTTTGGCTAGCGCCCTGGGCGAGGAAATTGTAATGATGAACACCGATAATGGTGCTTATATTGGCGTTAACAGTGTAGGAAGCGATATATGGAACCTGCTTAGTGAACCTATACAAACTGACCGGCTGGTAGATGAAGTTGGCAAGATGTACGATATTGATACCGAAGAGTTAAAAACAGAAATAAACAACTTTTTGCAGCGTATGCTTAAGCATGATATGATAATAGTTACCGGCTAATTAAAAATGAAACTTTTGCGCAAAATAAAAACAGCCTTTAATATGCCTGGCGCAAATAGGATGCTGTTTTTTGAAGCATTGGTTACATCGGCCTGGGTGCGTTTTACGCTAAGTTTTTTGCCCTTTAAAAAAGTAATGGCTTGGTTGGGTAAAACCAATATATTGCCCGATGTTGAGCTTACGCCCGAACAATTATTACAAATAAAAAAAACGTACCATACCCTAAAGCTATGCGATAAGTACGCGATTTGGAAAACCGAATGTTATACCCTTGCGCTTACCGGCAAAATATTGTTGCGCCGCCGCAATATTCCAAGCACTTTGTACATAGGGTTTAAAAAAAATGGCGAAAAGTATGAGGGACATGCCTGGTTAAAAACGCCCGATAACAGCGTTATATCCGGCAATATGGATCTTACCCAGTTTCATGTAAACGCTTTTTTTTCTTAGTTCGCTACCTGGGCTCCACAGAATAAATACGAAAGTTGCATACTTCCTTAATTTTGGGGTTATAAATGCTTAAATCCCAATTAAATAATTAATTTATCCCCTTATGGAACAAAACATTGCTAAGTCAAAAAACGCAGCTTCAATTAAAAAACAGTGGAATAACCCTGATTTTTATCTTTTAGACAGCACAAATGTTAATAGTGGCCTTTCAGCGACATTTCACGAAGGTGTGGGGGATCCTGTAAAAGTGGCGAATGGAAGCTCGGTTGTAACTTCAGCTTTTTATCACTCTTAGGCTTGTACTCCATTTATGCTTAACAATATTTAATCAGTAATCTGGTTTATAGCTATTATCGGTGAGTAATTTAATATCGCTTTATATGTGTCAATTTTCTTGTATTATTGGATAATGATTAATATCCAGCTGATGGAAAACAATTCCTGCCTTGTTTTTAATGATTTTTTAGAACCCGGAATTAACGCCGAACTTTATACGCATGCCTTGCAGCAAAAGGAAGCGTTTGAGCATACCCAAACTGTTGGTAAAGATGGCAAGGGCGCGGTAAACGAAAAATGGAGACACTCCAACTCTTTGCTTCCCAAATATTTTATCGATTATTATAAATTGCTTGCAAAAAAAATAAAGGGGCAGGCACCTGATATAGCCCAACAATTAAATATAGAGCCTTTTGAGCTTGGCCATATTGAAATGCACCTTACCAGCCATAACCACGGCGAGTTTTATAAACCACATATTGATAATGGCACCGGCCCGTTAAAAAATCGGGTGATAACCTTTGTGTATTATTTCCACGCTATACCCCGCGAGTTTACCGGCGGGCAGCTGTTATTTTTACATAACAAACCCAAGCCGCTAATTGTTGAGCCGCATAATAATTCTATTGTTTTCTTTAATTCATCCTTAACGCATGCGGTGCACCCGGTAAATTGCCCCAGCGGGCAGTTTGAGCATGGCCGCTTTACTTTAAATGGCTGGATATGGAAAAAAGTTGCCGAAGAAGAACCGGTTAATGCCGGTCAATAATGTCCTTTGGTATTGTTCAGGTCGTCCTTTTGGTCGGCATACGGGCCATGCTGGTCTACATAATGTAGAAAAGCATTAGCGCACGGGCCAGATATATTAGGCTGGCGCCAGTGCACCAGCTCAACACCCTTAAATATTACCGCGTCGCCGGCCTGCATTTCAAAGCAATGTTTGTTTTTATCTTTATCACGTATCCATATAGGCCAGGGCTTATCATCGTTACCTAAACATAGGCTTACTGTAACCTCGCAGGCAGGGCGGTCCAGATGCCGTGTAAGCTCATCGTTTATATTATACTTACGGGCGTAGCTGTAGGTTTTATATAATGAATAACCGGTATGTTGCTCTACAGCCGGTAGCAGGTTTTCTAATAATTTCTCAAACAAGGGGTTCTTGTAAAATCCTACAGCGCCCGGTACCTGTTTGTCATTTTGCCCTTTTCCAAGATCAACCAGTTTATTAATAAACATATAAAGCGGGGTGGTATCGGCCAATCCGCTCACCATCATAAAACCTTTTTCTTTAAAATTATTGGGGGCGCTTAACATGTTGAATATAAATACCTTCTAAAATAAATCAATAATATGATAATACACCGGCTTAATAAAATAGCCGCTTCAAACTTATACTTTTTATTACTTTTACGGAAATGAGTGCTATATACGGTAAGTTAAACCTTGAGTGCGGCGTGATCTCCCCGGAAAACCTTTCATCAATACAAAATAAACTTAACCATTGGAATGCTGATGCTACAGGGACATGGACCAATAATATAGTTGGCCTTGGTCATTTAATGCTTTACAATACACCCGAATCATTAAACGAAAAACTGCCTTATTACAAAACTGAAAGCGGGTTAGCTATTACTGCTGATGCACGGATTGATAATCGTGATGAATTGTATTTGCTTTTAGGTTTAACCGGCGCCGAAAAAAATCAATTGCCTGATAGCAGCTTGATACTATTGCTGTATGAAAAATATGCTGAAGGTTGCGTAAAGCACCTTATTGGCGATTTTGCCTTTGCTATTTGGAATAACAAAACCCGGCAGCTTTTTTGCGCCCGCGACCAGATGGGTATTAAGCCGTTTTTTTATTATCTGCATGATAACTGTTTTGCTTTCGCATCAGAAATAAAGGGGTTATTGGCCATTCCGGAAGTTGACAAGACCATTAATACCCAGTTTTTATACAACCAAATGTTCCGCACGTCTGAACAAAAGGTTGATACAACGTTATATAAACACATAGGCCGGCTGGCACCGGCACATACGCTTACTTTGGATCCGGAAAATAAAACACCGGTACTACAACAGTATTGGCACCTTGACGCGGATATTGAAATTAAATTTGATACCCAGCAAGAATATTACGACGCTTTGCTACAGCACTTTGAAACTGCGGTTAAATGCCGGTTACGCACTGCTTACCCCATAGCAGCCGAACTGAGCGGGGGCATGGATTCATCAGGCATAACCGGTGTGGCATCACGCTTTTTAAAAGAGGATGGCAGAAGCCTGGTTACCATATCAAACACCATCCCCAGGCATGTTACTGACGAGGAGCAGCTGCAAAAAAGCGAACGTACCTGGATAGATGCTGTAGTTGATTTTAATCATATTGAAAAGGCTGTTTGTACTGTTTCGGTACCTGCTGAACATATTTTTTCAGACATAGATTTTATGCTGAATGTAAACTCGGGCCTTGATAGCTGGGAGCAGCACTGGCAAACACCCATCCGCGAAGCGGCAAAAAAAGAAGGTATACGTACGCTGCTTTCTGGTTTTCCGGGAGATGAAATGGTTACCTACAGGGGTAAATACTATTTTTTAGATTACCTGGACAAAAAACAATATTTAAAATATCTGTTTGCCAAACGTAAATTCCCGGGCTTTCATAAACTTGATCCGTTTATTCCACATCGCATTCGCTATCAGTTGCACTTGTTTAAAAACAGTCTTGGCTTATATAATAAACACATTAAAACAGCTTTAAAAATCTTTAACATACCCAGCCAGGCTATTAAACAAAAAGGGGATGTTAACTGGCTTGATCCGCTAGTAAAAGATCAGTTTAAAAGCTACCGCCATTACCAAAAGCAACGTTTTTTGCGTTATCATTTACCGGCCCGTATGGAAAGCGAAACCCGGAATGGCTTGTATTTTGGTTTTGAGCCGCGTTTCCCGATGGCGGATATAAGATTGGTGCAATATTACCTTTCAATGCCTAATTATATTAAATATGAGGGCCAGTTATACCGCACAGCCTACCGCAAAGCATTAAGCAAATATTTACCAAAAGAGATTTTGGAGCGCGATGACAAACGCGGCGGCATGTCGCCCTACAGGGAACCAATTACTGATGAAGCTGTAATAAAAGCGAAAGAAGAACGATCAAAGGCGTTAATTAACGAAATGTTTAAAACGCTTGAAGGTAACCCGTTTATTAAACCAAAAGCTTTAAAAGAAAAAAGAATGAATTTAACTATCTTCAGGTGGTTACAAAAACAGGCCAATGGCGAAATATAACAGTTAAAAATGGACGAGTCTTTAAAAAACGACCTGGCAAAATTATTAGAAGCGCACCCCGAGCTTAAAAACAGGCAACTGGTTTTTAGTGCCGATGATGTGGTGTTTGGCAAAGATGCGGAACAGCTTTTAAATAAAAAAGATGACGCTACGCTTTGCCGGCCACAACCCCAACTCCCGGATGTTATTAAGGGGCATTCACCTAAAATTGAGGTGCGCCGATCGCCGGTGCATGGTTATGGCGTTTTTGCTAAAGAGGTTATTGACGAAGGCGAATTTATTGAGGAATGCAAGTTATTAAAAATGGGTTGGCGGGGTTTGTACCCGTCAGATCCCACAATAAAAGATTATGCATGGGGTAACCGCGGCTGTACCTGTATAGAGTGCCGCAGGCATGGCGTATTTCAATACCTGGCGCTGGGGCTGGGCTCAATATATAATCATGCTGATGCGCCAAACACCAAGCAAAACTTAAATTTTAAAACCGAAGTCTTTACGATAAAGGCCCGCCGCAGGATAGAAAAAGACGAAGAAATATTTGTAACCTATGGCGATAAATACTTTTTAGTGCGCGATTTCTGGAAAAACATCCAAAAAACAAACGAATTGGAGAAGGTGGCCAAGGCTAAAAAAAATGCCGCGCAGACAGGTGAAATTTAAAAATCAGAGTTTATTGGATTTCTAAGAAAGGGCATTATAATACATGATTGGAGTGCCGAGGTATGAATCTGCCCCGCTGTTTGATGTTAACCTGGTATGACCTCCGACATGAACTTCATGATTTGCGTTGAGACCTTTTGCGTGTATATCATTTGTGTCCAACAAAAAAACTTCAGGGGTTTTCCAAACTTTTTTTGCGGGGCTTGTGCCCTGGTTAGGTTGTGTCATGGTACTACTTATATTAGCTTTTAGGGAACAGCATATAAATTATAAACTGCAAGGTATGTAAACAAAATGGAAGAAATTATTTATTTGTTACATCGGGTATATGATAATTGTATTTTTCCATCACCTGGCAATGGTTATCAACTATTGATTTTATTTGCCCGGGGGTAAGCTCATCAACCCATCCACCTGATTTACCTTTTCGGAAAAACGATTCGCTGTTGCGGTTCTTTTCCATGAAGCCTTTTTCTTTTTCCTGTTCCTTCAGTTTTTCAAAGCGGCTCTCAAAAATGGCCTTTTCAATTTGTTCGGGTGTTTTATCCAGGCCCATAAAGGCTACGGCTTTACTAAAGGTGTTCATCTGGTCGTGCAGCATATCTTCATAGCGTAATACCATCACCGGGAAGGGTACGTCAGGGCTGGTCCAGCTTTCGGCATGCATGCTCCAGCTAAGCATTAACTGGGCAAATTGGTTGTTGGTATTTATTTCGCCTATTGGGCGTTTTTGTTTAGCTAATGTGCCACGGGGTTTATTCATGATTTTTATAGCATCATCAATACTGCCGGCATTGTGGTTGGCAAATGAGCCTGCCACATCCAATGGGTTACGTATAAAATATAAAGCGCATAAGGTTGGCCGGGCAGGTACAATAGGTACACCGGCGCTATTTAAAGTATAGGCATCATGTATTTTTACAAACAACCGCTCTTTGTTGTATTCTGATACCACTTGCGTAAATACTTCGGGCAATAACAGTTTTATTTCCTCGTCGTATAAATAGCTGGAATCCATATCGGTAGCATCATCAAAAATATATCTTGATGAAAAAATACCGTCTGTACGCATCTGGTTAATATTCAGGTCGCCATCGCCCAATAACGCGGTAAGAAAAGCCCTGAACCAGGTATTACCACTTTTTGGATACGAAGCCAGCCAAACAATTTTTGATGGGGTAGTATTTTCGCCGGTATTATCCATTAAGCCGTAGGGTTGATTGTATCAATTCAACAACTTCATTAACTGTATTTAAATGCTGCGGCCTGCTAATGCGCAGCACGGGTACCGCCGCAGTTAATTTGCTAATTATGGAGAAGTGAAAATCGCGCTTCTTCATGGCATTCATTTGCACATGCCGGTAGGTATTGCGCTGTAACGCGTTAAATGATTCTATAGGTGCCATTTCCTTTAGTTCGGCCTGTTGTTCCAGGCTGCCTGCGTCAAGCATAAATACGCGTTTAATTGGCCTGGGGGCTATTTCATATTCGTCATGATAAAAACGGGCATACTTAGCCAGGTGTGGCCTTATACGGTCTTCCTCGCCGGCCATCTCTATACCTGTTTTATTAAAGCTATCTATCCATAACTTCATCATTGGGTATGATGGTACAGCCATAATTAAATCAGGGTTATTAGCCGAAGGTTTTAACACGCATACATCGTCCGAAAAAACCTTGTACCCCTTTGCCTGCAAGGCTGTTACTATAGTTGATTTACCTACACCAGACGGACCACAAAACAATACAACACCATCCTCATGGAATATTGCCGAAGCATGCAATGGTATAAGGTTGCGCTGGTGAAGCACTGCTGCCATAGCATTGCTTAATAAAAACAAACGAACGCTTTTTTCGTCAGCCGCGGGATTGGGATCAATCCGTATTTCATTGCCATTTGCTACATAATAGGATGCAACATTAATTACTTTTTGAAGGTATTCGGTCGGGCTCATAGAAACCCTAACCTTGTGTAAAACATCCTCCCCTGCTAATCTCTCCGGAACTGCTCCAATGCTAATTTTGATATCCGGCTGCTCAAACTCAGCGGCCATAAATTCGGGAAACTCTATTTCAGATAAAATGTGCAGGCCAAAGCCCCAGTATTTAAACATTCGTTGTTTGATTTATGCCGAAAACAAAAGTTGTGGCAATGATAGACTTGTATACATAAATGATTTAGTTAAACCAGGAATGGATCAGGATGTATAACCGGCAATCGCAGGTATGCACTTTATAACAAAATTTAAAATCATAGCATGGAACTATACTATTATTGGACGGGGTGAGCAAATAATAGAAGGTTTCCCGCGATCTGCCTTTACTGGTTCGCCTGTTTATCAGCAGATTGTATTAAAATGATATATTGGGGGGTTTTGTTTTTTATCTGATTTAATTTCTCTGAATTTATTTTTTTTTGCATCTAAAAATATCTCGCCAAGATAGCACTAATTATCTGTTTTTTATGGGTGATTGGCATGCTATGAATCATTTTTAATATTTAAATGATTATTAAGTTTGCCTAAGCAAAAAGCCAATTGTTGGGTATATTGCCCCCGAAAAGAACATCGACATATTAATTATGTATTTCGATTGAGTTTATTGTGCAGTGAAAAAAAAAATCACTTCTTTTAGTACAGATCTGTTGCGTGCTACCTTTTTGCTGTGGCGGGTTGATAAAAAAACAACAGTGCTTAACATGGCGCTGCAGGGTGTGCTGGCGCTATTGCCTATTGTTTCGTTATATTTTATGAAGTTGCTACTGGAAGCTATTGGCAATCGTCACAGGGCTTTCGAAACAATTATTCCGTTAATTATTGCTTTTGGCGGTATACAGTTTTTATTGGCGCTGGCAAGCCAATATGCCAGTTATATTAATACTATTTACCAGGAAAAGCTAACTGATTTTTTATCGACGGAAGTATTGATGAAGGCGGTTGATGTAAGTTATGAATATTATGAAAACCCGGCCTATCATGATACATTGCACCTGGCACAACAGCAATCAGTATCGCGGGTAAGCCAGCTTTTTTCAAATTTTAACGCTATTATTCTAAATACCATAACGCTGGCGGGGCTTATTGGCTTTTTTATAACTATGCATTCATTATTTGCATTGTTTTTTATGCTGCTGTCTATCCCGCTGGCGGTGGTAAAATGGTATTCGGGCGTTTCATTATTAAAGATGGAACGGCAGTTTGCCCCGCTTGAGCGGGAAGCCAATTACCTGCACCAAACCCTAACCGGCGTTAGCACCGCCAAAGAAGTACGTGTTTTTGGCTTTGGCCACGCGTTTATTGAAAAATTCAGAAAAATACGCAAGCATATACATAAAGAAAAACGAACGCTTAATTACAGGTTCACACTTTATAGCCTTGCATCAGAAGCATTTGAAATTGTTGTTATGGCAATTGTTTTTGGCATTTTGGCTAAACAGACATGGGTGGGGGCAATTACAATAGCATCGTTTGTAATTTATATCCAGGGTTTTCAGCGTTTGCAAGGCGCTTCAAAAGGTTTTCTGCAAGCGTGGGTACAGCTTTTTCAGCAACGGCTTTTTTTACAGAATATATTTGCCTTTTTTGATATTAAAACAACAGGGAAGGAAACGGCCGTTAGCTATCCCGGTGCCGACGCAGGGTTGATTATAAACGAGGTATCATTTAGCTATCCACAGTCAACACGGGTGGCCTTAAATAAGGTATCATTAAAATGCGAGCCTGGGAAAATCATTGCCATAGTAGGCGAAAATGGCTGCGGTAAATCAACCCTGGTAAAATTACTTGCCCGGCTTTATGACATTCAGGAAGGAACTATACATTTAAATGATGAGCCACTTGACGCTATTAATTTACCCGACTTCAGGAAAAACTCTATTTTTTTATTCCAGGATTTTGAAAAATATTTTTTTACGATCGAAGAGAATGTAGCTATTGGTGAAGATGAGTTTGACCCGGCAGCCATACAAAATGCTGCCATGCTATCAGGTGCGCACCCTTTTATTTCGACATTAATTAATGGCTATAAAACCCGTATGGGGCGTATGTTTACGGGTAGCGAACAACTAAGCGGCGGCCAATGGCAAAAGCTTGCCCTGGCAAGGGTGTTTTATAAAAAGGCACAATTGGTGGTGTTGGATGAACCAACCAGCGCACTAGATGCCAATGCCGAATTTGAAGTGTATAAAAATGTGAAGGAGCAGTTAAAGGATAAAATGGTTATACTGATAACGCACCGGCTTTATAACTTAAAAATAGCTGATTACATTTATTTGATGCATGAAGGCAGCATAATTGAAGAAGGCAGCCTGGAAACATTAATAACCCAAAGTGGCGTTTTCAAAAAAATGTACGATGCCCAGCAATTATAATTTTTTAGGCTTTATCATGCTGTGAAATAGCCGAAACGGCCTTGCTATACTTAACAGCAGTAAATGTTTGGGTTTGGCGCCTTGCTGGTTAATATCCTCATAAGTAGGTAAAAAAGCGTAGCGTACAATCTTAGAGATGAACTTTAGCTTGTTCCTATTATTATCCTGCAGTTGTAATGAACGTTTTATAAATTTGGGTTCATTAATATATAACCGTTGAAGGTGAAGCGGAAATGCCAACGGTACAGGTAATAAAGCGGTAACATCAGTAATTTCTCCGGGCTCGTTATCTATTTTTACGCCAAGCAGGTTTTCGGTAAGCGCCAGCCCTGTTTGCAGCCGCTTTTTAAATCCATAACGCGTTGCTGTTTTATATAAGATCCGCTTATCTATTAAAACCCCTTCTTTATGTATCAGGCAGGCAACATCAACCATATATTTGAATTTTGTGCTCATATCCTTCACAAAATGGTTTGATATTACCGCTATCAGATCATAAGTAGGAGATAGTTTATTTACTTTTAACCCACCTATTGCATTGGGCTGCAAGTGCGGAAGAAAAAAATCATAAGCAGGGTAGTCGCCTGAAAATTTTTCCATTAGCCGCCAATGCATCTCCACACTAAAAGCATCACGGTTACCAGGGGTACGATAAACAATATCTTTAAAATGCTGCGTGTAATATTTCAGGTATGCTTTAGGTACCGTAGTTTTAGCCGAATAATTATTGCTGATAAAATAGTTTTCAATTTCATCAACATCATTTGGCGCAACTAAAAAGTCAAGGTCGGTGCTCTCTCTAAGGGCTATGTCGCCATAATAGCTATGTGCAAAAAAAGGGCCCTTGTACGGTATTATTACAATACCCCGTTCCTTAAGGTCGCTTATAATCTTAGCGGCTGCAATAGCCATTGTTAAGTTTTGATGCCGTATTTTATTATAACTTTTTTGCAGCCTGCCCTCAAACTGTGGGGCGGCTGTAATAGCATGCTGTTTAATAATAACATGAACAAAAGACCGCAAGCCATGCGCGCGGGTTATTTTATATAAAAGCGGCCAGTTAACAGTAGTTTCTGTTATAAAATCTACAACCTCTTTTCGTGTTATGGTATTAAAGTATAGCCTTGCTAACAAAACCAACGTTACCTGCTCGGCAGTGTAGGTTTTTTTAAGTTGTTGAATGGTCAGCATGACAGATGGGCGTTAATGGCATAAACGTTTTGCCCTTGCCTTAAAAATTCAGTATTATTGAGTGCTAAATGTATGAACAAAACAGGGAAGCCCAAAATAAATATATGAACGGCATCAACAATATAGTGGTAACCGTACTTATACCTACCCGCAACCGCCCCCGACTTTTAGAACGAACTTTATTATCAGTTGTAAAAAATACTGTTAAAAACATGGAAGTGCTGGTGGTTGATAACAACCCCGACCCTGCGTTTAGCAATGCCGTTGAAAAAACCTTACAAAATTTTGAAAGATCACATCCTGATATCACCTGGCAATACCTGCATAGCGCAAAGCCTTTTGCATCAGGCGCGCGTAATGACGGGCTTAAAATAGCTAAGGGCCAATTTGTTTGTTTGCTTGATGATGATGATGAGTTATTGGATAACAGCCTGGCAATACGTGTGCAGCACCTGTTAAATAATCCCGGCGTGGCCCTGTTGTATTGCGCTAACGAAGCCAATGTATATCCTTACCCGTTTAAAATGTACCGGTATTATAAATACGACAAGGTACGGCATGACCGTGGGTTAATGATGATGTCATGTTCATCTATAGTCATCGACAAAAAAATTTTTATTGATAATGCCCTTTTTTTCGATGAACGCCTGCGCAGAATGGAGGACTACGATCTTTGCCGGCGTTTAATTGAACTGGATTTAAAAGTAAAATCAATACCGGATGCATTGGTGCAAATAAATATGCACCCGGATACCCGGTTATCTTCAAACAACTTGGGGAATGCCGATTTTAAGCAAATTTTAATAAGCAAATGGGGGAATGAAACCGGGGAATACCTGGATAGCTACGGCGAAGGGCTGTTTATATGGCGCAAATGTTTCGGCATTGAAACCAATTGCTATGCCGACATTATTAAAATGTTGACTGAGTACATGGACCGCAAGCCTTCTTTTTTGTTTAAGCTAAAATATTTAATGGTAGCTGTAAGCCCGGTATCATTCTTAGGGCTTTACCATATTTCAATAATTATGTCTCAATTCTATAAAAATTCAATATTGCCACAGAAGTATTCAGTAAAGTAATTACTTTGCCATAAAGCAAAAAACGTAGCCCCTGTATATAGAAACTGCGTTTAGAGTGGCCTCAAAGGCTCCGATTTCCAATAGCTTTATAGAGGATTTACACCTATTAATTGACCTGCGGTACCATAAAGGCCGATTTGGAAATTGGCGATGAGAAGTATTTCAAACTATTTTAAAAACCATACATACCACCCGAAACGGAAATTTGCTCGCCGGTAATCCACGCTGCATCATCGGAAGCAAGAAATACGGCAGCTTTCGCAATATCTTCGGGCCGGCCTCTGCGACCAAGCGGTGTATTGGCCACAAACATTTTTTCATAATCACTGCCGGCAGTGACACCCGCACTGGTTGCACCTTCTGTATCCGTAGCGCCCGGCAAAATAGAATTGATACGAATGTTTTGCGCACCCAGCTCTTTCGACAAAGAGATCGTTATGGCATCTAATGCGGCCTTGGTTGCGGAATATAAAGAGGCTCCCGGAAGAGGCATCTTGCTGGCACCCGAACTGATATTGATGACATTCCCGCCCTTATCGCCAAACAGTTTCAAAGCTGCCTGGATAGTTAGTATGGGACCAAGTACATTGACATTAAAGCTATTATGAAAAATTTCTGCTGATATCAGTTCAATAGGTGCATAGCCCTGATAAACCGCGTTGTTGACCAAAATATCCAAGGTGCCGAAAGCCCGCTTTGTTTCTTCAAACAGCCTGGTTACATCGGCTTCATTCGACACATCGCCCTGTACCGCTATGGCAATTCCGCCATTGTCGGTGATGGCTTTAACTACTTTATCCGCTCCTTCTTTGCTTGAAGCATAATTTACAACAACCTTTGCACCTTCTGCCGCGAAATGTTTTGCGATAGCGGCACCTATTCCTTTTGATGCACCGGTTACTACCGCTACTTTGTTTTTTAATTTACTCATTTTTGCTATTATTTAATTTTGATTAGTCGAACTTGACCAGGTCCTTAAAGATTAGTTTACCCCAGCTATTTCCGTGCGCCTGCACAAGCAGTCCGCCTTCCGAAAGCCCACCCAATTGGATTGGTGAAAAACCGAGATTTTTTGCAAGTTCACCGATTTCAGCTGCGGCACGGTCATCGTCGCTTGCCAGATAAACGACTCTCTTTCCACCATGTACGGAAGGATCTTGCTCAAGAATGGCAGCGCCCAAATGGTTAAAGCCCTTAACCAGCTTCCCCCCGGTGAAGGCTTGCGCAACGACCCTTGCAGAAGGCTGTCCTCCCAGTTGCTCAAGCGGCACCCCATAGGCGTTGGTCACATCGACGATGGTTTTCCCCTGCCAGGTGGGCAGTGCATTCGCGACATCTGGATGCGACTCGAAACGCACGGCCAAAAAGATAACGTCCGCCTTAAGTGCTTCCACCAGTGTTGTGGGGATGATCTCGGGTCCGATTGCGGCCGCGGCTGATGAAAAACTCTCCGGGTTGCGTGTGGTTGCGACGGATACTGCGATGCCCTTGCGGGCAAACCCTTTGGCTAAGGCCTGGCCGATTTTGCCAAAGCCGATTATTGCGTAGCTACCTACTTTGTTTTCTGATATGCTCATTTTATAATTATTTTATTTGGTTAATGTCAATTACTTAGACAAATAGGTCATACCACCATCAACGATGAGTTCAGCACCCAACATGAACGACGAATCATCAGAGGCCAGGAAAACCGCTGTTTTACCCATGTCAGCGGGCTGCCCGATCCTGCCTATCGGCATTTGATCTGCAAAGTGTTTTTTTACCGCGTCCATTTGTTCTGCGGGAACAAACTTGTCAAATGCAGGTGTATCTGTTGTACCCGGTGTGATCACATTTGCCCTGATCTTTCTATCTAAAAGGTCGCTTGAAAATCCTTTGGCTAAATAGATCACCGCCGCTTTTGCAGCGCCATAAAGCGTAAAATTCGCATACGCCCGGTGTGCAGCATTTGACCCGATCAAAATAATAGAACCACCATCATTGAAATAGGGCAAAGCTTTCTGCACAGTGAAGTAAACGCTTTTCATGTTCAGGTCGATGGCCTTGTCAAACGCGGCTTCGTCAAAAGTTGCCACAGTTCCTACTGCTCCGGCACCCGCATTGGCAACAAGCACATCTATTTTACCAAATTTTTCAGCTGTTGCTGCGAACACCCTTTCCAGGTCGGCAAGGTTGGTTACATCGGCATTTATCGCTATAAAATTATCGCCGAGTTGGGCCACAGCGCTTTCTAAGGTTTTCTGGTTTCTGCCGACGATAACTCCTTTAGCACCTTCGTTTTTGAATTCCTGGGCTATGCCGAACCCAATGCCGCTATTACCCCCTGTTATAACTGCTACTTTATCTTTTAACCTACTCATTTCAATTATTTTTAATTTGTATCACAAAGTTACTATCAATAGTTTATATTTGTAACTAAAATAGTTTATTCTGGTTACCGCCAGGTAACTACAAATTTGAAAATATGAGAGACGAGAGATTTTGCGCTTCCAATTGCCCGTTTACGCGAGCTATTGGCACTATTGGTAATAAATGGAAACCGATCATCATTAATGTTATCGGCACGCGTACCATTCGTTTTGGTCAACTCGATTCCATAGTACCACTCATTTCAAGAAAAGTATTAGCCGAACAACTCAAAGAGTTAGAAGAAGATGGACTATTGGAAAGATTGGCCTATAAGGAACTACCGCCCAGGGTAGAATATAAGTTGTCTGAAAAAGGCTTGGCTTTTTTGCCAATTTTAGAAAGTATAAAAGAATGGAATTGCAAATATGAGGTAGCTCCAATGCCCGGCGAGGCTGATAAAAAAAGTAGAGTAAATTATGCCCGGATGGTGTAAAATCGAAATTTAAGAATGAACGGAAAATGAACATTCCGATCATCTTATAAATATGACATTACAACAAAAGGGGATAGCTAAGCCTATTCCGCTGCACGTTACTAACTTCCCGGATCATTACTATGCCCGGTTTGAGATTGGATAACAGCTTAAAACAAAACTCACCTATAAAATAAGCGAGTTTTGTTGAGTAATCTTCGGTAGTACCGAAACTTTTTGTGGTCCCGACGAGAATCGAACTCATATCTAGAGTTTAGGAAACTCCTATTCTATCCGTTGAACTACGGGACCAGATTACGTGCAAATCTGCAGATGTGCAAATGTGCAAATTATCAGCGACTATCTAAAGGGCAAAATTAAATCCATTTGCACATCAATTACCTCACTCCCGATCCGTTAGGCATCCAGCTTACTGGCGATACAAAATTAAGTTTACCTTCGGCATTCTCGGCCATTAATATCATGCCTTGTGATAGTATGCCTTTTATTTCGCGCGGCTCTAAATTTACCAGGATGCTAACCTGCTGGCCAATTATCCCTTCGGGTTCAAAATGCTCGGCAATGCCCGATACTACTGTACGCTGGTCAATACCGGTATCAATAGTCAGTTTCATCAGCTTTTTGGTTTTGGCAACCTTTTCGGCAGTTAATATAGTACCCACCCGTATATCCATCGCAGCAAACTGGTCGAAGATGATATTTTCCTTTGCAGGGGCAACCGGCATTTCTTCAACCACAGCAGGCCCTTCAATAGCCGCTTTTTTATCAATCAGCTTTTGTACCTGGCGGGCTATCAGGTCATCCTCTATTTTTTCAAACAGTAACGATGGTGTATTTAACTGGTGCCCGTTAGCCAGCACAAACTCTTCATCAAAAAATATTTGGTCGTTAGGCAAATTTAACATGCCGAAGATTTTTTTGGCAGTACCGGGTAAAAATGGTTGCAGGCATGTTGCCAGGTGGCCTATTAATATCAGGCAGTTGTGCAAGGCGTCTTTAGCACTGTCGGGGTCTGTTTTAATAGTTTTCCAGGGCTCTTTCTCGGTTAAGTAACGGTTACCCAGCCGCGCAATTTCCATCATGGTTTGCTGTGCCTGCCTGAATTTATACCCTTCAAAATTTGCCTGTAATTCATCATAAAAACCACCTATCTCCTTGCTCAGGTTCTCGTCCGTAAAGTTTATAGTAGCGGTTGTGGCTTGCACCTTGCCATCGTAAAACTTATGCATTAATATCATTACGCGGTTTACGAAGTTGCCCAATATGGCTACCAACTCGTTATTTACACGCGCCTGGTAATCTTTCCAGGTAAACTCGCTGTCGCTGGTTTCGGGCGCGATGGCTGTAAGATAATAGCGCAGCTCGTCAATCTTACCCGGCAGGTCCTCCAGGTATTCGTGCATTTCGACACTCCAGCCGCGGCTGGTGCTCATTTTGTCGCCTTCAAGATTCATAAACTCGTTGGCGGGCACGTTGTCCGGCAATATAAAATCGCCATGTACCTTCAACATCACCGGGAACACGATACAATGAAAAACGATGTTATCCTTGCCAATAAAATGTACCAGCTTGGTGTCTTCATCCTTCCAGTAAAGCTCCCAGTCTTTATTATTATCAATAGCCCATTGTTTTGTTGCCGATATATATCCAATTGGCGCATCAAACCAAACGTATAAAACTTTGCCGTCTGCACCTTGTACGGGTACTTTAATGCCCCAGTCCAGGTCGCGGGTGACGGCACGCGGATGCAGCCCGCCGTCTAACCAGCTTTTGCATTGGCCGTAAACGGTTGCGCGCCAATCTTTAGCATGGCCCTTTAAGATCCATTCTTTCAGCCAATCTTCATATTTATCTAAAGGCAGATACCAATGTTTGGTTGGTTTTAAAACCGGCTTATTCCCGCTTAAGGTCGAGCGCGGGTTTATTAATTCTTCGGGACTTAATGACGAGCCACATTTTTCGCATTGGTCGCCATAAGCATTTTCATTGCCGCAATTAGGGCAGGTGCCTATAATATAACGGTCGGCCAGGAAAGCTTTGGCGTGTTCGTCATAGTATTGCTTTTCTTCCTTTTCAACAAAAATATGCTTATCGTTCAGGTTGGTAAAGAAGTCGCGTGCTGTTTCGTGGTGCAATGGGTCGCTTGTACGATGATAGATATCAAACGAGATGCCCATCTGCTCAAACGATTGTTTATTTAACTCGTGGTATTTATCAATTATTTCGCGCGGTGTGGTATGCTCTTTCATTGCCTGGTTGGCAATGGCCGTACCATGCTCATCGCTGCCGCAAACAAAAACCACATCGCGTTTTTGCAAGCGGGTATAACGCACGTACAAATCGGCGGGGATATAAGCGCCGGCCAAATGGCCAAGGTGTTTGGGGCCGTTAGCATAAGGCAGCGCAGCTGTAACGGTATATCGTTTATATGTTTTTGGTTCCAATTATTTAAACAGTAATTTTATAGTTTGGCAAAGATAAATTATTTTGTCGAGGAAGTGGGCCTAAGTAACTATAGCCCGATAAACAGCCTATCAATAAAACATGAGTATTACACCTCCTTATTTACAAAAAGGCGACAAAGTTGCCATTACCTGCCCTGCAAAAAAACTACCCGGGCCAATGACGGATGCAGTGGCGCTATTACAATCATGGGGGTTAGAAATTATTTTAGGCGAAACCATCGGGGCAAGCTACCACCAGTTTGCCGGCGATGATGATTTGCGGGCAAAGGACATGCAGCGTTTTATTGATGACGACAGCATAAAGGCCATATTTGCCGCCCGCGGCGGCTATGGTACGGTAAGGATGATAGACAAGGTAGACTTTAGCCGGCTGGCAACAAATCCTAAATGGCTGATAGGGTTTAGCGACATCACTTTACTGCATACCCATATATATCGTAATTATAAGCTCCAAACCATCCACGGGCAAATGCCAGTAAACATAACCGACGCGTCTGCATCCTCGCTTACAAGCCTTAAAAAGGCCCTGTTTGGTCACGAAGTAACCTACCACTTTGATTCGCATAGCCCTAACAGGCCTGGCAATGCCGGCGGCGTGGTTATCGGCGGTAATTTAAGCCTGCTTATCTCGGCACTGGGTTCTGTATCCGACCCTGATTATGATGGTAAAATATTATTTATAGAAGACGTTGGCGAGTACCTGTATGCTGTTGACAGAATGATGCACACGCTAAAACGCGCCGGTAAGCTTAAAAATTTGGCAGGGCTGATAGTTGGCGGCTTTACTGATATTAAAGATAATGACATCCCCTTTGGGCAAACTGTGCCGCAAATTATTATGGAGGTAGTGAAAGATTATAATTATCCGGTATGTTTTGATTTCCCGGCCGGGCATATCCCTAATAACCACGCAATTATTTTGGGTGCCTATATGCAGCTGCGCGTTATGCAGCAAAGCGCTAACGCAACCTACAATAAAAATACCGACGTATAAGTTATTGTAATTAACCCTTATACTTATTAGCTTTAACATAATTAACTTGACTGACTTTATGAAAAAAGCAATTTACAGCACCCTGGCGCTAACTGCATTATTAACTTGTCAATATTCAGGTATCTATGCACAAATAGGGATGAATATAGATCTTAGAAACGAGCAGGTAGCTATAGCTGGTGTTAACGGCAACGCCGGTGATGTTACCCATTATTTGTATGATACCTGGACCAAAGGTTCTGTTAAACAAGCGGATGGCAAAACCTTTACTGATCTTGACCTGATGTTTAACCAGGACAGATCGATGGTTATTTTTATGTCGCCCGAAAAGCATATTGCACAAGCTTTTGCCGTACCTGTAACAGAATTTACTATAGCCGCCCCTGCCGGTACGGAAAATGGCGCCATTAAAAAGTTTCAACGAGGGTTTAACCCGATAGACGGGGCTACAGCTGCAACTTATTTTGAAATATTGGCCGACGGTAACACAAAGTTGTTAAAACGCACCGAATTTAAGCGCGTTAATGAGGTGGCTATTGGCGATATTTATCCTACCAGGCAAATAAAACCGTTTGATACTTATTATGCGTCATCAAACAATGTTTTAATAAAGGTAAGGCGCGAAAAAAAAGCGATCCTTTCGCTTTTAAAAGATAAGGCAACAGATATTGATGCTTACATTTCGGCAAATAAGCTTAGTGTAAAAGACGAGCAAGACCTGGCAAAAGTGTTTAATTATTATAATACTTTATAAAACTTATAGCATTACTAAAACTAAAAGCCGGCTATAATAGCCGGCTTTTAGTTTTTAGAATCCATATCCAATAAGTAGTAACCTGTCCTGTTTTTTGCAGATACCGCAACACCATCTATTCTACGCGTGCTTTATCGTCATTTCGGCATCTGCCCGGCAAGAATAGCATTACAAAAAAGCCCCCGTTGAATTCTCAACGGGGGCTTACTATTGTTAGTACTAATTACGGGTTAACAACAATTGTTAATATTCTGTAGTACTGGTTACCACTAATGGTATAACCTGATTTGTTTACACTGGTAATTTTTACCGGTATAGCCCAGCGGCCCACGCCTAAAGTATTAGGTGTGTAGGTAATTGCTACGCCAGCAGCATCTCTTGATCCCGAAGGGATAGTAGTAACACCAGCATTTGCAATGGTATAATTAGCAGCGGGAGCTTGTACATACTGTGATGCTGTTGCAAGAGTAGCATTGTAGGTAGCAAGCACTGCAGCGTCAGGTGCAACTGTTACAGCAATATCCTCAGAAGCTACATCCTTTGCCGAAAGGTGAATTGGCAAAGTATTAGTCACCGCAGTACCACCTGCTGCCGCTAATGAAATGGTTTTTGCAATGGTAAACGTTGTTCCGGTTACCGGCATGTTTATCACCTTTAAACTTTCTGCTACATCCTGGTTAATGCCATACTTATTTTCTTCATAGCCTTTGTCCTTAAGACAAGAAGACAATGTTAGCGTAAGCAGTGCAAACGATAATATATTTGTGAATTTTTTCATTTTCTTTTTCTTTATAAGTTAAATTATTTATCCCAGAAAATAGTAGAAGTTTGCGGGTTAATAGTGCCCTGTGCACCTACTGCTGCTGTGTTAACATCGTATTCTGCTTTAGGATATTGTAAGCGCAATGGAATAACATTAGTCAATCTGTTAGCATTTAGAGATAAAGGCAAATCAGTTGGAACGCCTAATCTTCTGTAATCTACGTAAGCCTCAAAATTGTCAAGACCAATTAATGACAGGTATTTTGCCATTACCAGGAACTTAATTTTATCTGTGGCGGCAACATAGTTAGCAGTTGGATTTGGGCCGGCTAAATAAGCATCAGCGGTAGCAGTTGCACTTAAACCATTGGCAGTAGCAGTTAGATAAACAAATGATTGCTCAACAGCTGTTTTATACAACGTAGCCGGATCTGCAGTGATCCAACCTCTTTGTGCAGCTTCTGCTTGTAAGAATAAGCTTTCGGTTGCAGTTAACACGGCTTGTGATTGGGTTGGCGCTTTAGCCAGGCCCGGGCCTGCAACGTCTGATTGATTTACTGCTCTGTAAGGGTCAGAGTTTGGAACAACCTCGCCCCAGTTTGTACCTATGTAGTTGTAAATCGGAGCACCGGTTAATGCACCTTGGTACGGGGTACTACCTGTCATTGGTGTAGCAGCTTTGCTAAATACAAACTGGTAACGGATATCGTCATCTACAGCTTGAGTTGCAGCTAAAGCTTGACCTGCAGTAGTAGTTAAATTATTAGCGGCCAATTTATTATCAGGACCCGCATATTTGGTTAAAATATAAATATTGGCTCTGTTATAGGTATCAAGTACACCCAAAGCACTTACTTTATAGCTGTTCCAGAAAGGGTTTTGTTTAGTATCAACTACAACATAACCCGGGTTTACCAAAGCGTTTTGGCCCGCTCCTAAAAAGCCAGATCCGTCGGCAGTAATTTGCCCGGTAACTGTAGTAACTGTAGTCGGATTAACTACTTGTGATTCATGAATAAGCAACTTTAAACGTTGTGTGTTTAACAATTTACGCCATAAAGTAATTTCACTTACGCCCTTATTATAACCAAGTGTGCCAAACATAATGTCAGCACCCTGGGTTTCCGCATCAACTCCACCTGCAGCAGTAGCAGCGGCATCCGCATCTTTGAAGGCCTTAGCACCTGCCTCTAACTGTACAAAAAGGTCAGCGTAAATATCTTCTCCTTTATCATACGCGGGGCTAACGCTGTTGGTAAAATCAAACGCTTTGCTGTAGGGTACATTATTATATTGGTCAACCAAATACATAAAGCCCATTGCTTTTATTGTTTTAGCAACACCCACATAAAATGGCAACTTTAATGCTACGGCTTGTTTTTCCATCAGGTTAACGTCTGTTAACAAATCGTACCAGTTGGTCCATTGTGCAGCCTGGTAAGTTGTGGTAATATTGTAAGATTCAGGCTCGATAGACTGGCCAAAGGAACCTGAACGGCTCCAATAGCCCATCCATAGTGCGCTATAATCAAAGCCATTGCCTACACGTAAGCCTAAGGTGTGCAAAATGCGTGGCAATAAAACTTTTGGTGTAATTGAAGCCTCAGTTGGAGAGTTGGGGCTGTTATTGATATCGAAGAACTGTTTTTTACAACTCGTTCCAAATAGCAATGCTACTGTAAAAATTGGAATTAATATCTTTTTCATCTCTTTGTCTTTTTAAGATTTATTACTAAAACGTAACTGTTATAGCACCACCAATAGTCCTAACCGGAGGGTTGATAGTTGAGTTACTTATACCAGATGTGTTACCTGTTTGTACACCTGTAGTACTTCCGCTACCATAGTTTGTAGCAGCAGGGCTATACATAAAATCAGGATCGGTCCACTGGTTTGATTTTGGTAACCATAACGCTAAGTTTCTGGCAGTTGCCTGTATATTTAACGCCTTAATAACTTTTTGTCCGCCAAATATTGAAACAGGAACGTCATAACCTATAGATAGCTCACGGAATCTCCATGATGCCGCACTGGTTAAATAATTACTGTACACGCTTCTGCCAACACCTGTAAAGAATGTTTCTGGATTGTTAAGTGTTACGTTAGTATTTGGTACATAAACAGGCGCTGCAGCAGTTCCTGTATTGATTGATGAATTAGGGAACACCCATCTTTGACGGTTGTTAACAGCTGATAAAGCGGATACACCTGTCCATGACATTGCGTTACCTAAATCGTTATAAGCCATATGGCCGCCTTTGTACTCAAATAAAGCTGATACGTTTAAACCTTTCCATTTTACTGATGGATTTAAACCAACTACCCATTTTGGAGATGTTTGACCAAAGATCTTTGGAGTTGGATCTACTGTTGGGGCACCGGTTAAGGAGTTAACTATAACGCGTCCTGTTGCCGGGTCACGCACATAATCAGCCGCCCTGATAACAAATGCTGAGTAATCTTTGATTGCATAGTTAGCACCTGATGCATAGCCACCAATTGACAATTGATCCAAGCCTGGATAAATTGAAGAGATATTGGTTTCGATATAGGTTGCGTTAGCTTTAAAGTTAATGTGTACCTGACCAAGATCAACCAATGGTGTTAAGCCTAAATCAAATTCGGCACCTTTACTGGTAAATGCAGCAGCGTTAACGTATGCAGTAGTATAACCGGTAGCAGAAGATACACCGATATTGATGATCTGGTCAGTCATTTTATTTTTAAACGCGGTTGCTTCCAAAGTGATCCGGTTGTTTAACCACGCAGATTCAAAACCAGCCTCAATGCTGTTAATAAATTCTGGTTTTAAGAATTTGTTATAGATAGTATTGTCGGCACTGTAACCGGCAGTAGATCCATAAGGGAAACCACCACCTTGTGAGAAGGTTGCAGCTAACTGATAAGGAGCAATATCAGCATTACCTGTTTTGTTCCAACCAGCTCTTAATTTTAAATAAGATAATGTGTTGTTGTTTTTTATAGCATCAATAGCATCAGTTAACACAATCGAACCTGTAACACCCGGATAGAAGTAAGTGTTGTTAGCAGTGTTTAACACTGATGTTTGCTCATTACGTCCTGTTACTTCAACGTTAGCCCAGCCTTTGTAGTTAATACCGGCACTGCCATATAAAGCAAATAAACGGCTACGACGGCCAGGTGAAGTGCCTGTTAACTCGCCTGTACGCTGAGAAATGTTATACAGATCAGGAACTGTTAATGCTACCGCACCAACACGTGTATCACGCTCGTCTATTTGACGTACAGATGTACCTAAGATACCGTTGATCCTGAAATCTTCAGTTAATTGTTTTTTAAAGTTAGCAAACAACTCTGATGATAAACGTTGCTGGAAATAAGAACGCTCTTCTACGTTAGCCGAGATAGGGGCAAAGTTTCTAACGCTAACACCAAACGGGTTTGGTATTTCGCCCTGCGAAGTTCTTCTTTCTAAAACATTTTGAGTTGTTACACCAACACGGTAAGTAAGGTTCATCCAATCGGCAACTTTAAAATCTAAACCTAAATTGGCTAACAGATCTTGTTTTTTGCCGCTTTTACGCCAGTTATCAATAGCGAAGTATGGATTCAAACCATAGTCGGTATAGTAATAGTTATATGACGCGTACGGATCGTTTTTGAAATCTTTCCATTTTGATAGTGGAACGTAACCCGCTGTATTGAACAATAAGTTCATTAAGCCCTGGTTCAAACCAATGCCTTGAGACGTGTTAAAGTCTGACATACCTTCAGCATCAAAAACGTTATAATTTTGTTGCGTGTAGTTAGTATTAACTGTCAGTTTTAATCTGCCGTACTCTTTAGTAGTATTCATACGGATACCTGTTCTGCGGTTTTTGTCAAAAGGTACTATACCTTTAATAATCGCATCCTGAACGCTTAAGTAAAAGTTCTTTTCGCTATATGAAACGTCGTTTTGAACTGTAGAACCGGTGTTGAAGAAATTTTGTCTTTCTTTATTACCGGTATACTCAACAAACTGCGTTTTTAACGGGCCAAAAATAGGGTCAATGTAAGCTGTACCACCCGCGCCTAAGTGATCAAAGTCAGGACCGATTTGTTTTTGTGAACCATCGTAAGCAGGGCCCCAAGACCAGTTTTCGATCTCGGTGTAACCACCTAAGTTTTGGTTGTTACCGCCACCGCCTAAACCAAATCCGTTTTGAAATTTAGGGAAAAAGCTGGTTGAAGTAAATTGAGTTGAATTGCTAACCGTAATAACCGGCTTACCATTTTTAGTGCCTTTTTTAGTAGTTACCACTATAGCACCGTTCCTGGCATCAGAACCGTATATAGCAGCACCCGCAGGGCCTTTTAAAATAGTAGTACTTTCAATATCATTAGGGTTAAGCGAAGAAAGTAAGTTGATATCAGATTGAACACCATCAACTAACAACAAAGGGTTGTTGTTACCTGTTAATGAACGGATACCACGAAGGTTGATCTTCACGTTTTCAAACACACCACTGTTTATGGTTTGAATGTTTAAGCCTGATACTTTACCTTGTAAACCATTTGCAACATTGATTGCATTGCCCTGGTTCAATTCGGTGTTGCTTACTGTCGCGGCAGCGTAACTTTGGTCTTTCTTTTGCAATTGTTGACCTAACGCACCGGTAATTACAACCTCGCCAAGAGTTTGATTTGCCGATACTTCCAATACAACACGCATTGGGGCGCCTTTTACGCCAACCTCTTGAGTTGCATAACCAATAAAGCTGAACACTAACGTAGCGTTAGCAGGCGCGCTTAATGAAAATTTACCATTTACATCAGTTGGAGTACCAATGTTTGTTCCTTTGATTTTTACTGTTACTCCCGGAATGGGTAGGCCATCATCTTTGGCGGTCACCGTACCAGTAACTGTACGGTTTTGTGCAAATACCTGTGTCATGCATAACACCAGAAAACACAAACTTACTAGTAGAAGTTTTTTCATGTTTGTTAATAATAAGATCAGTTAATAGTTAATTAATTATAAAAGTAGTGTTCGGTTATTAAAAACACAAATTAAATCGTTAAATAAATGAAAGTTTTTTTCTGAAATATACATTTTTTTAAAAAAAGTAAATATTTTTAGTACTATGTATTGCATAATACATTTTAAAACATATATCTTTGTGGCATGATAGCTGAAAACACACAAACCCAAATGCGTAAGGGTATACTTGAGTACTGTATACTCTCTATCATCGCCCGCGATGAAACCTACGCGTCTGATATAATTGCCGAGCTTAAAAAGGCACAACTACTTGTGGTTGAGGGTACTTTATATCCATTATTAACCCGTTTAAAAAACAACGGATTGTTAACCTATAATTGGGTTGAGTCAACCTCTGGCCCGCCACGCAAGTATTACGCGCTGTCTGCCGAAGGCCGCAAGGTGCTTGAACAGTTAGACATAACCTGGCAGGAGCTTGTATTTGCAGTACAAACCGCCATCGGACAAAAAAAATAACTCAACCCGCTTAAAAAATTATATCATGAATAAAACGATCATCATAAATATAAACGGCACCGTCTTTCATATAGAGGAGGATGCCTACGAAATACTTAAGAACTATATGACGGATGTAAAACGTCATTTCTTAAACTCGGCTGATAGCCACGAGATAACAACAGATATAGAAAACCGCATCGCCGAGATGTTCTCTGAAACATTGGCCCGCGATAACAAACAGGTTATTGTTGAGCAGGATGTTAAACAAGTTGTTGAGCAAATGGGCACCGTGCAGGATTTTGAAAATGCTGAAGCAGATGCCGACGCAGCCGCACATGCTAATTACACCTATAATACAGGTGCGCGCACTTTGTTTCGCGACCCGGACGACCACCTGTTAGGTGGTGTTTGCGCCGGCCTGGCTAATTACTTTGATATACAAGCTATATGGGTAAGGCTGTTATTTGCCATAGCTGTAGCATTTTTTGGGACAGGCCTTTTATTATATGCCATATTATGGATAGTTATACCACGCGCCATCACCCGTGCCGACCGTATGGCCATGAAGGGCGAGAAGTTAAACCTGCAGGGTTTTAAAAATAACTTCGAGGAAGAATTAAGCTCGGTACGTAACCACCTCACTAATTTACAAGCCGAGGCAAAACCGATGGTATATAAGCTGAGGGATTTTGTAAGCGAGTTCTTTCATTACCTTGGGCAGTTTATAAAAGGCACCGGTAAGGTGTTTATTAAGATATTTGGCATATTAATATTATTAACCTGCCTAGGTTTTGGTATATTCCTGATCATAGCGCTTTGCATGGCAACTATCTGGGCCGATTCGCATAACCACATGTTCCCGTTCAGCATCATGTCAAACCAATATGCTAACCGGATATTTATCTCGGGCTTTTTTGCAGCGTTTATACCATTGGTAGCTATTTTCTTACTAACCGTAAAAGCTATATTTAATACCCGTAGTGTTGATAAGTCGGTAGCATCGGTAATATTTGTGCTATGGCTGTTTGCCCTTGGCGTATTGGCCTTCTATGGCACAAAAGTAGCAGCAGGTTTCAGGTCGTCAGCAAGTTTTAACCAAACACTTACCTTAACCCCGCCATCAAAAAACACCTATTATTTAAAGTTGAATGATGTAAAATATTTTACGCATGATGACAGCCTGCGTTTAAATATGAAATCAGACTTTCAAAACCTGACCGTTACTGATGACGGTGATAACTTTGACGACTTTCAAAGAAATAGCATATCTATTAACATAGAACGAAGTGATGTTAGCCAGCCTGTATTGATAGAAACCTTCCGCGCTAAAGGAAGCCGTTTTGACGATGCATTAATAAATGCGCGCAACACAAAATATATATTCACACAGCAAGATTCGGTATTAAAGTTTAACCGCTATTTACAACTATCGCCGGAAGCCGGCTGGCATGACCAAAGCATTGAGCTTACTTTAAAAGTGCCTATGAATGCAACCCTGGTAATTGACCATGAGATAAACCGCTATATTAATGGCAATGTTGAGATTAATGAATGTAATGAGACCAATAAAAGGTCAACCGACCTACAATCGGCCGCATTTATGATGACAGCTGATGGCTTGGGCTGCCGCATTGATACACTGGTTACAACACCTGCGGTAAAACCAGATTCAACAAAAATAATAAAAGCAAAATAGTGAAGGCGTTTGCTATACATATAAGGTATATAAGTCTGCTGCTTTGCGGCGGGCTTATATGCGCCTTATATATTAATAATATAGTAAGTGCCCCGGTAAACCATCTGGCCAAAAAAACAGCCACAGTTAACCAGCCTGCGCCATTTTCTTTTTTTAATGACGTTATAGCACCATTTATACCAACATTAAAAAGTTAAAATAATTTGTAACCTTTTAGCAGGTATCTGCATCTTACTATAAAGCAAAGCGCCAACACGAGACGTATACAACCAGGATCGGCCCGGTTAGCTTAAACAACAAACATTAATACACTAACTATTAAAAAAAAGAAACATAATCTTTTAATGGGATAACTATTGCCCAAATCTTACACCTACCAACCATGAAAACAACAATTACCTATATATTATATTATACCCTGCTGCTGTTGCTGCCCGGCGTGGGTGCCACGTTTGCCCAAAGCGCAAAGCCACCCGGAACTGTATCCGGCAAGCTGGTAAACGCCCAAAGCGCAGCCATGGATTACGCCACCATAAGTTTATTACGCGCTAAAGACTCGACCGTAGTTAAAGGCACCTTAACCAATGACGCAGGCGCTTATACCTTTGATAACATTAAACCCGGCGACTATATAATTAAAGCAACCACAGTAGGCTATACCAATGCTGTCAGCGCCGCATTTAATGTGGATGCAGGGGCAGTAAACGTTCCGCTTTTAAAAATGCGCGCCAATGTTAAAGCCTTAAATACCGTTACCATAAATTCTACAAGGCCATTGATTGAACGAAAGATAGACCGCACTGTAATGAACGTTGAAAACAGCGTTATGGCAGCTGGCAATACGGCAATGGAGATATTAGAGCGTGCGCCGGGTGTTACGGTTGATAATGATGATAACATTAGCCTAAAAGGTAAACAGGGTGTAACCGTTATGATCAATGATAAACTTACCTATCTTTCGCCGGCTAACCTGGCTACGCTTTTACGATCTACAGACGGTAATACCATACAATCCATCGAGATCATCACCAACCCATCATCTAAGTATGATGCCGCGGGTAACTCGGGTATCATCAATATCAAACTAAAAAAGAACAAACAGGTGGGCACCAATGGAAGTGTTAATGCCGGTGTAAGTAAGGCAACCAGTTTTAGGGATAACCTTAGCCTTAATTTAAACCATAAAGAAGGCGATCTAAACCTTTTTGGAACTTTTAGCCGCGGTGATATGCCCCGCTACCGTACAATGGGTATTAACCGTATAATTACCAGCGGAAACACCGATACGTATTTTAGCCAGCTATCATCTATGCCCCAGGCTACACACTATAATAATTTTAATGTTGGGGCGGATTTGGATGTAAGCAAACAAAACACCGTTGGCGTAGTGGTTAGCGGCAACTATAACGTTGAGTATAATGATAACTATAACACCACCACAATAGGTTCGGCACCGGGTGTAGCAGACTCATCATTACGAACTGTATCTATGGTTAGGCAGCCTTATAAAAACTTCGCTGTCAACTTTAATGATCGTCTAAAAATTGACACGTTGGGCCAAGCCTTAAGTGTTGACCTTGACTACTCAAAATTTAACAATAATAGCCAGGCTAATTATAACACCGATTATTTTTTACCCGACGGATCAACACAACACGCGCCATTGAACCTGCGCAACCAAACTCCTGCAGTAATTGAAATTTACAGTGCCAAAGCCGATTATACCAAACCTGTAAATAAAACGATGAAGTTTGAGACAGGCGGAAAATTCAGCAGTGTAAAAACCGATAATGATTTGCAGGCAGAAAAATCAAACGGCGGCCCATATATAAATGACACTACCCGTTCTAATCGTTTCATTTATACTGAGAAAATTGCCGCGGCTTATGTTAATCTAAATAAGGAATATAAAGGCGGTTCTATACAAATAGGCCTGCGTGCCGAGTATACTCAATCTAATGGTAATCTCATGGGCAGCGCCCCTGTCGATAGAAGTTATTTAAATCTCTTCCCGACTTTATTTATTAATCAATCGCTGAGCAAGAAAAATGATTTGAGCTTCTCATACAGTCGCCGTATTGACCGCCCGGGATACAGCAATTTAAACCCTTTTATATATTATTTAGACCCATACACCTACTCGGCAGGTAATGCTTTCTTAAAACCGCAGTACACCCATAATTTCGAACTGGTATACACCTACAATAAAACCATCGACGTAACTTTTGGCTACAGCCGCACCACCGATGCTGATGTCGAGCTGATATTGACCCAGGGCAACAAGTCGTTCGAGACACACGCCAACCTGCAAACGCAAATCGGCTATAATATTAATATATATTCGCCTTATACCATATTTAACTGGTGGACCGGCAGCTTTAACCTTAACGGATTTTACCTCGGCTTTAAATCAAATGGTGTTAATGGCGGCAATATTGACAATGGAAGAAAAGCCTTTGTTTTTAAAACTACCCAAAACCTGTTGTTTGCTGGTTTTAAGGGCGAGATCAGCGGCGATTACCGTTCGGGCCTCACCTATGGTATATTTAACATCTTCCCGCGTTATAGTGTTAATGCGGCTGTTGGCCGGTCATTCGCGGCTAAAAAGTTCAATGTTAAGTTAGGATTGGATGACATTTTTAACACCCTGCGTAATGACATCAGCAGCCACGAGTTAACTAATAATTTTACCGTGTTGCAAAAACGCGATTCGCGTTTAGTTAAGCTTAACCTTACTTATAACTTCGGTAACTCCAAAATTAAAAAACGCGAGCACCGCACCGGCGCCGAAGACGAGAATAGCAGGGCGGGTGGAAATTAGCCCCCCTAAAGGCAGAGTTTTTGAAACGCGAAACAGAAAGGCCCTGATTTAAAATCAGGGCCTTTCCATTATAATTTGCGCTATTGTTCCCCCTTTAGGGGGTTAGGGGGCAAGGGCTTACTGCACCATAAATACCGCGTTGCTAAACAACAACTTCCCATTCTCCCAGAAACTGCGGAACAAGGGATCATCCACTATATAAACAACCGAGCCGCGGCCCATATTTTGAACACCGAGTAACAAGCCGTCCTTAATTTTCTCCTTGCTTTTTTCTCCAACAAAACCGGCAACGTAACTGTCTTTTTTTATAGTGCCTACGTTCCAGTCGCCGTCGTCCATCAGCTTATAAATATCATCACTTAGCTTAAGTGAGTAATAATAGCCCGGATAGCCAAAACCTAAAGGATGGGTATTATCCAGGTTGATCTTATAAATAGCACCGGCCACGCTGGTTTTGATAGACTCGCGGTCGCGGTCGCCATATATTCTTGCTGAGGGTTTGATCTTAGCGCTGTCAATCTCTTTACGTTTTATATCAAACCCTTTTTTACCCGCCAGTTGCTCCACCGCATTCTGCAACACAATTAGCTTACCGCCATCCTTTATCCAGGTGGTTAGTTTATCCGATGGGAAATCATCAAAGCTACCATCCGGGAATATCACCACATCAAAATCGCCCAGCTTGGTGCGGTTTAAATTGCTATAGTTAACCAATGATACTGGGTAACCCAGCTGCTGCTCAAAAAAGTGCCAGATCTCGCCCATAGCCTCAGCGTTTACATCCTGGCCCGCAACTACCATAACTTTAGGCTGATGAAGATACCGGATAGAGCTTGAGCCCAGATCCACACCCTTATCTACAAAGCCACTGGTTAACGGGGTTAGTTCGCGTCCGGCGGCGCTTGCGGCGGTATGCACATCATCATCAAACGAATCGGCATTGTTGCCCGCCCGCGCTATGATGAGCGAACCTGCGCCAAACTTTTTACCCGCAGCTTCAATTGGCGTTTCAACATAACGCACTTTAATATTTTTCTTAAACAGCTCTACCAAAAACTTAACATCGTTTACCGACTGCCATTGCGCTACATAAGCATAGGCGCGTTGTTTGGATGCAGCCGGTGGCGGCGAAAGTGTTACATCCGATATTTTTAGTGCCGATGTTTTTAGCCCTTCTTTTAAGCCATAAGCCTGCAGGCCATAAGCATAAGGTAACGACCAAGCCGTAATATCATAAGTAACCGAATCAGCCACAAAAGTCTTGGGCTCTAACAGCACATGCATCAGTACCGATTTTGGCTGATAGGCGCTGATCACCATATCACCGGCATTAATATTAAACTGCTCGGTTTTCCCGGTAAAATAGTTATAACCGGATGCGGCCTGCTTAACGCCATAGCTATATTGAATGCCATTGCGGCGCAGCATTTCGGCCAGGGTGTTTAGTTTATCCTGGTTGGTGTTTTTAATAACGTAAGCCTTATAATCGCCATCGGGGTTGGTGCGGCTGTTATCAAAGTATTTTTTAAACTCTTCAACCGCCTTTGTAGCATTGGCTGATGCAGTTTCTATCGTGCTTAGGCCGTTGGAGTGGTGGTGCGCTATTCTGTCCTTTAAAGTTAAAACATCGCCCATGCGGGTGGTTATTGCCAAACCGGCCCCTATGCCACCCTGCTCATAGGTCATGCCAATAGAGCCATTGTAAATGGGGTAGGTATCGCCATACGATGGATATAGCAGATCAAATTCTTCTTTGGTAAAATACAGCCAGCCATTTTGGTCGAAGTACTTAGCGTTGTTTTTACCTATAGTTGTTTGAAACTGCTTTTGCCAGGCCGTTATATCTTTATGCATTGGCTCGGCAGCCGGTGCAAAATAGTATGGGGCGTTATAACCCTGTTCATGGAAATCAACATGCACCTGCGGCAACCACGAGTTATATAATCCTACCCTTGCCTGCGTTTCCTTTTGTGTTTGCCAAGCCCAGTCGCGGTTCAGGTCGAAGTAGTAATGATTTACCCGGCCACCCGGCCAGGGCTCGGCATGTTCGCGGGCTGCTGGATTAACATCGGGTGCCGCACCTTTTACCGAATTATAGAAGTTCACATATCGCTCATGCCCATCAGGATTTAAGCACGGGTCAATAACCACTATCGTGTTTTTTAACCAGGCTTTGGCGTTGGCATTGTCCGGGTCGACCAGATCAAATAAGGTTTGCATGGCGGCCTCGCTGGAGCAGGGTTCGTTACCGTGTACGTTATAACTTAGCCAAACTATTACGGGCGCATTGGTTTGGTCGGCGTTGCCGCCCATGCCGGCCAGACTTAAATTGTTTTTGCGGATGTCATCTAACTTTCCAATATTCTCCGGCGATGCGATGAACATCGCCATTAACGGCCGGCCCTCATTGGTCGATCCGTATTGTAGCAGCTTAACATTTTTTGCTTCGGCGGCTACATATTTAAAATACTCGGCTATGCGGTACTGGTAAGTAAATTGTGCCCCCAGCTGGTAACCTAAAAATTGAGACGGCGATTGTATTTTTTGCGCGAACCCAGCAACAACAAAACACAACCCAATAAACAGCAATGGTAATTTTTTATACATACAAAATGAAGGTAATGATTTTTGAGATTTATACTCAGGCATCCCTGTTTTCAATTATTTCCGAAGAGGCTATATACCAGGCAGTAGTTTTGGCCAACGTAGTATCAATAATTAACTATTAATCATCTTAATCCAGATAAGTAAATCCTTATCGCCTATATCGCTTTGTTCAGATTTATCATAAATGGAAAATAAGAAAACTACTTCATTTTTAATTTGTAAGTGTGTAATAACTCTTGCGCCTCCTGATTTACCCTTGCCCTTTGAAGCAATAGATAAGCGTATTTTGTAACAATTATTTCCAATCGCGACACCTTGCCTGGGATCATCCTTTAATAATGCAACTAATTCAGAAAATTCTTTTTTAAGTGACGGAAACTTTTTTGTAAGTCGTTTAATTTGCTTTTCAAATAAAACGGTAAACTCTACCTTATAGTTCATCTATTAGTTGATCTGCAGATCTGAGTTTTATTTTGCCCTCTTTAGCTAAATTAACTTCGTCTATAGATTGTTTCAATTCTTTTAAGAATCGGGCCTTAGATGCACTGATAGCCTCCGTTTTTACAAAAGATAAGCTTTGAAGTAGCTCCATCACAAAATCTGCTTTGTTGTCTTTTATATCTAATAATACTTTCATTGGTTTAACTTTTGCTTCACTCAAATTTACTGGTAAAAAAGAAAGAAAACAAATCCTTTAATCCCTCTCCCAAAAATCCGCACATTTGCATATCTTCACATCTGCACATACAACAATGACCCCAACCCAGGCCTTACAAAAATATTTCGGATACAGCGAGTTCAGGCATGAGCAGGAGGCCATTATTGAGCATGTTTTAAGTGGCGGCGATGTAATGGCACTGATGCCAACGGGTGGCGGCAAATCCTTATGCTATCAATTGCCTGCGGTTTTATTGAACGGCTTAACCATTGTAATATCGCCGTTAATAGCCCTGATGAAGGACCAGGTAGATAGCCTGAATGTGGCCGGTATACCTGCCGCTTTTTTAAACTCCACCCAAACCCCTAACGAACAGGCCGCCATAACAACAAGGCTTAACAGCAACCATATTAAATTACTGTACCTGGCCCCCGAGCGTTTATTTGGATCGGGCAATAGCCTGGTTAGCTTTTTAAAATCGCTGCCGGTACCGGTGGCGCAAATAGCTATCGACGAGGCGCATTGTATCTCGCACTGGGGCCATGATTTCCGCCCCGAATATTTAATGCTGGCAGGATTGAAGGATTATTTTCCAAATATCCCCGTTATAGCGCTTACTGCAACTGCCGATAAGCTGACACAGAAGGATATCCTCGAAAAATTAAACCTTAAAAAGCCACAGGTCTTTATATCCTCATTTAACCGGGCAAACATTACGTACCGGGTTAATCCTAAACGGAACAGCTTTGACCAGCTGCTTGATTTTTTGGGGGATAAGAAAGAGGAGTCGGGTATTATATATTGTTTATCGCGAAAATCTGTAGAAGCCCTGGCTGCTGACCTGAAGGCTATCGGCTATTCGGCCGAGGCGTACCATGCCGGGCTGGATAATGCGGTAAAGGCCAAAAACCAGGAGGCTTTTTTGCGGGATGATGTAAAGATCATTGTAGCTACCATTGCCTTTGGTATGGGCATCAATAAATCAAATGTGCGCTACGTGGTGCACATGGATCTGCCAAAAAACATTGAAGGTTATTACCAGGAAACTGGTCGTGCCGGCCGTGATGGTTTAGCTTCATCAGCATTGTTGTTTTACTCGCCGGGCGATGCGATAAAATTAAAAAGCTTTGTGAGTATTGACGGCGACCCCGAGCAAACCCGGGTAATGTTGAGCAAGCTGGACGATATGGCCAAATATTGTCAGCTGCCCACTTGTCGACGTAAATTTTTACTGAACTATTTTGATGAGTCGGCGCCTGACCATTGCGGATCATGCGATGTTTGTTTGAGTGAGATCACCAGGTTTGATGGCACTTTAATAGCGCAGAAAGCTTTATCAGCCGTATATCGTTTAAAGGAAAGATTTGGCTCAACCTATGTGATAGATTTTTTACGCGGATCTAAAAACGAAAAGATCCGTGAGGAACATAAAGAACTAAAAACCTATGGCGTAGGTAAGGACATCAGCAAAGCCGACTGGCAGCGCTACCTGCGCGAGCTAGTGGCCTTGGGCTACCTGCAATTTACGCAAACCGAGTACCCCGTTTTGCAGTTAACCACTAAAAGCCACGCTGTTTTAAAAGGCCTGGAAAAAGTAGAACTCATCGCAACGCAAATAATTGAAGAGCGCCAAACCGAAGACCTGCCATTTGAGAACGACCTGCTAAGCATCCTCAAAAACACCCGCCGCGATATGGCCGAGCTTGAAAATGTGCCGGCTTACATTATCGTATCGGACGCTACATTGATGGAAATGGCCACCTACCTGCCGCAAGGTTTGGATGAGCTGCGCTTTATATCAGGCTTCGGCGAGATCAAGCTGGCGCGATACGGGCGCGAATTTGTTAACCGGATAAAAACTTATACCGATGAACGTGGTTTAAACTCAAAGATCGACCAGAAAAGCCGCAAGCGCGAACGCAAGCCGAAAACGGAACGTGCAAGCACGCCGCGCAGCAGCGATACCCGCAGAGCAAGTTTGGATATGTATAAAAAAGACAAGACCATTGCCGAAATAGCTGCAGAGCGCGGTTTATCGGTTTCGACGGTCGAGAGCCATTTGAGCCATTTTGTGCAGTCGGGCGAGTTGGATGTGCTGGAAATGGTTCCGTCGGATAAGATTCCGGCGATACAGGAAGCCATTGAAGGTTATGGTGCCGACAGACTGGCCCCGCTTAAAGAAGTATTAGGGCCCAATTTTACTTACGGCGAAATAAAAGCGGTATTGGGCTGGATGAACAGAAATGAATAACTTTACTGTACTGTGCCAGGCACAGGTGTAACACCTGGCACGGCTGGCACACCTGGCACACTTGAATACGTTGAAACAAACATGACTACCACCGAACAACTCTATCAACACTACCTGCAACACCCGGTTATCAGTACCGATACCCGCAAGATACCCGCGCATAGTATATTTTTTGCTTTAAAGGGCGCTCAATTTGATGCCAACACTTTTGCGCAACAAGCGATAGAAGCCGGAGCGGCATATGCAGTAATCGATAATCCGGCCTATAAATTGAATGATCAATGCCTCTTAGTGGCCGATGTACTGACCACCCTGCAGGACCTTGCCCGTCATCACCGCAGGCAATTAACCATCCCTGTTATAGGGCTTACAGGCACCAACGGCAAAACTACAACCAAGGAGTTGATTAATGCCGTACTATCGCAGCATTTTACCACATTAGCCACACAGGGCAATCTGAATAACCATATTGGCGTGCCGCTTACTATTTTAAGCATCAACGCATCGCACCAAATGGCGGTAATAGAGATGGGTGCCAATCATATAAAAGAAATTGAACTGCTTTGCAGCATAGCGCAACCAACGCACGGGTTAATTACCAATGTTGGCAAGGCGCACCTGGAAGGCTTCGGCAGTATTGATGGCGTGAAAATAGCCAAAGGCGAGTTGTACGACTGGCTGGCTAAAGCCCCCCAGCCCCCTAAAGGGGGAGTTTTTGAAACGCATGGTGGTGGAGTGGCGTTTATTAATAGCGGAAATCCTATTTTGATGGAGATGGCTGCTAAGCGCAGGTTTGCCATTCCGCCTGTTTTTTATGGGGACGCTATTGATGATCTGGTAAGCGGTGAGATAACGGAGAATGCGCCATTGCTTTCTTTGGAGTGGACCAATAACAGCTCGGGCGAGAGTTACAATGTTAACACCCAACTTACCGGTGCCTATAACCTTGATAATATTTTGGCGGCTATCAGTATGGGCGTTTATTTTAAGCTACCTGTTAGGGAAATCAACGCCGGTATCGAAGGGTATCAACCTAAAAACAACCGCTCGCAAATTGTAAAGACTGCAACCAATACCCTCATCTGCGATTACTACAACGCCAACCCCAGCAGCATGATGGTGGCTATTGATAACATCGGCAAAATAACTGCCAACCGTAAGGTTTTAATTTTAGGCGATATGTTTGAAATGGGTGCCGAAGCGGAAACCGAACATACCGCGGTTATGCAAAAAGCATTGGATACACCGGTTGCTGAGCGGATATTTATAGGGAAGGAGTTTTTGAGCCAAAAGGTGAAAGGTGAAAGGCAAAAGGCCATCTTTTACGAAACTGCCGAAGATGCTATTGCCGGTTTAAAAGCCAGCCCGATAAAGGATTCTACGATATTGATCAAAGGCTCGCGTGGTATGGCGTTGGAGCGATTGGTGGAATTGTTTTAAATACACTTTTGTCATTCTGAGCGATAGCGAAGTATCTGTGAATTATGCAAACGCCGCTCGGCAGATTCTTCGCTATCGCTCAGAATGACAACTTATATAATTAGTATGGCTAACGATCCATTTATCTACTGGGAATTCATCCGAAAGGTATTACTCGCCATGCCCGGCGTAACCGAGGGCAAAGCATACGGCACGCCGGCGTTTCATGTTAAAAAGAAATTCATGCTGCGGTTAAAAGAGGATGGCCAAACGCTTGCCGTTTATCACGAAGAGCGTGAAAAATGGATAGGCAAGGACCCCAAAGTGTTTTTCCTGACAGATCATTATTTGAATTATCCGTATGTGTTGGTGAACCTTGAAAAGGTTGACCCGGTTGATCTGGAAAAGGTGTTGATTGAATCGTGGTATTATCGTGCACCCGAGAAGTTGATTAAGGAGTATAGTGTTAAATAGTTGTCATGCTGAGGAACGAAGCATCTTATCACACATGCAAAGCGTAGAAGATTCTTCGCTTTGCTCAGAATGACAAAAGCGCTAACCCCGCAACCTCTTCACCAACCAAACTCCCCACAGCAACGCCCATCCCGTTACATCTTACTGCGCAAAAAACATTAGTCTGTACTTGTTTAACTATCGGGTTTATATCCTCACCAAAACCCATGATACCGCTCCACCAGTAATCAATTTCGGCATTTTGATCAGGTAGTATCATTTCGTTAAGATAGGTAACCAGCTGTTGTTTTACGCTCTCGGTATTGCCAAAGTCATAGCTCTCTTCAGCCTTAAAATCTATATTACGCCCACCCCCAAAAAGTACCCGATTATCAATATTGCGGAAATAGTAATAGCCTTCGTTAAAATGATAGGTGCCCTTTAGTTTGAGATTGGTGATGGGTTTGGTAACCAGTACCTGCCCACGGCCGGGGATTACTTCCAGCTCAGGATATAATTGCGATGCAAACGCGTTGGTGGCCAGTATAACTTTGCCGGCGTTAAAATGGCCTTGCGAGGTGATGAGTTGAATGTGCCCATCGTCCGGTTTAATTTCATTCACACTGCAATCGTTCAAAACCAGCACACCGGCGTTATAAATTTTTTGCAGCAGCACCCGCATCAGCTTACCGGTATTTAGCTGTCCCTCAAAGCGGTTAACTATCATCCGGCTTACACCTGATAAGCCAAAACCTGCAATTTTATCATCGGCGACTGCATAAATGTCAGGTGCGCCAATAGCTTGTTTTAATAAATTGTTAAAGTATGTTAATCGGTCGAGGGCCTGTTCAGACTGTTTTTGTTCATGGTTGCCGAATAACTCATAGCCGCCGTTTTGCTGAAAATCAATTGCTGCGTCTCCCAGGTTTTGACGCAGGCGTTGCAGTCCGCGCCATTTATAATCAACCATGCGCAGTACGTCTGCTTCTGATGATCGTTTGAGATAGCTTATTTGTTCTGAAATAGTGCCAAAGCAGGCAAATCCGGCATTTTTTGTGCTTGCGCCGCTGGGTAAAAATCCACGTTCCAATACCAATACCTTTAAGGTTGGTTGTTCTTTTTTAAGATGCAGCGCAGCACTTAAACCCACAATACCGCTACCGATGATGGTCACATCGGCATTGTTTACAAATTCGGTTTGTTCCCAGTAGGAATAGTTGTGCGGCATCAAGTCAAAAGTAAAAATTCGAAAGCCAAAACAGCGTCTTTTTAACTTTTGAATTTTTCCTTTTTAATTTACTTGGAATACTTTTTGAAATACATGTTTCATACAATTTCACATTCATTTTAAAATAGATAACAACATGGGATCAGCTTGGTTATTAATGATCATAATATTTATAGTAAGCTTAATTGTGCAATGGCGCTTTAAAAGCAAGTTCAAACAATATTCAGAGATCGGCTTATTGTCTGGCATGTCGGGCCAGGAAGTGGCCGAGCGGATGCTGCGCGATAACGGCATTTTCGATGTGCAGGTTATATCAGTTGAGGGGCAGCTAACCGACCACTATAACCCCGAAAATAAAACGGTAAACTTAAGCCCCGATGTGTTTTACAGCCGCAGTGTTGCTTCGGCGGCGGTAGCGGCGCACGAGTGCGGGCACGCGGTACAACATGCCCGGGCTTACAGTTGGCTAAGTTTACGCAGCACGTTGGTGCCGGTAACTAACGCAGCTTCAACCATCGTGCAGCTTACCCTGTTTATAGGTGTGATGCTGTTGGCGTTCGCGCATAATCCTTTAGTATTGCTTATCGGCGTAGCCGGATTGGCCATAATAACCATATTCGCCTTTATTACACTGCCGGTTGAGTTTGATGCCAGTAACCGCGCCTTAGCCTGGTTAAATAACAACTACACCGTAATGCAAACCAGCGAAGAGCACAAACAAGCTAAAGACGCCCTATGGTGGGCTGCCATGACTTACGTGGTTGCAGCATTAGGCTCATTAGCTACGTTGTTGTATTATGCGTCGATGTTGAACAGGAGGGATTGAGAGTTAAGCAGGTTCAATTAACATAAAGCTAAACTCATTTGCTTTAAAATGGGCTTAGCTTTTTTTCAATTTTTTACAAAGATTTTTTTGTTAACAAGATATCGATTTTGAGAGTCTATGCTGTCAAAAGTATATATCCATGTTTGGTGATTCGCAGTAATCGCTTTAATTATATAACTACTGCCAGATAAGGTAAAATCGCAGTCAATAACTTGTGGCGTATCAAACATCATGCATTCAGATTGCTTATAAGTATTATAATTGTTCTCGAATAACGAATTCGCAAAAATAAGATAGTTTGTCTTATCTATTGTATACGGTGTAAACTGAGTGGCATCTTTTTCTTCAGCAGTATTCATGTGAATAAAACCGTAATAAGGAATTACTACAGCACCCGCTTTTTTGAGGGCGGACTCCACAATAGTTTTTATTTTTTTATCATTAAACCCTAATTCACTCTCTTTATCAAAGCTAAAATCGACACCCAAACCTTTAGTATGCCAATCCAGCAAACCGGATGGTTTATCTTGTATCCCTGGCGCTAAACATTCAAACAATCTAATCCATCCTGCAGGTGTTTTATTTAAAATGATTACGCTTGGGTATTCACGATACGGAACCGATAGTAACAATACTTGAATATTATTTATTGGTGGTAATACTTTCTTTACAGTCGCTTTATATTTTTTCGATATCAATAATTTATTGGCGAAGTTTTGAGCTTGTTCCGGAGTAATCCCTTGAGCAAAAGCAGAAGATATTCCAGTCAAGCAAAAAGCTAACAGAAAAGTCCTGTAAACGTAAGAGCATTTAGCAATCATAATTATTTATAAATAAAAAAGCCAGGCTGTTTAGCCTGGCTTAAATATCTTATATTTTTTTAATTCATCCTATACGGGGCAATCAAATAAAACTCAGGGATCTGCACGTCAAACGTGGCGTTATCCATCAGGCGCATCATTTGGTATTCGCCTTTCATGCTGCCCATATCTGTTTTTAGGTTACAGCCTGATACATACTCGTGCGAGCTGCCCGGCTCAATTACCGGCTGCAGGCCCACCACACCTTCTCCCTCAACTTCGCGCTTGGCGCCGTTCGAATCAAAAATATACCAGTGGCGGCTCATCAGGCGTACTGCATAGCTGCTCATATTTTCAATATTCACTTTATAAGCAAACATAAAATGGTCGTTACCCGGGTTTGAATACTCGGGCTGATAAATGGTTTCGACAGAAACCTTAACCCCTTCTGTTATAAATGTAACCATGTTAATAGTATCGTTTAAGTCAAATATAACCTGCTACTTCAAAAACTAAGCCATATTAATGGCATAATTTTCAGCAATATATATCTTTTAATGAAAAAGAAAAAAAATTGAATTGTTAAATTTCTATAGTAGATACGAAATTTTCGAACCTTGGGTTGTGTTCAATCTCGTGTAATATGTCTTCCAGTTCCTCAAAAGTACCCGCTGTTACCAGCTTCATTCGGTACTCTTTAAAGTTATCAATCCCCTTAAAATAGTTAGAATAATGCCTGCGCATCTCAAAAACGCCTGTTTTAGGGCCTTTCCATTCTATTGATTTTACAAGGTGCGTACGGCAGGCATCAATGCGCTCGGCAAAGGTTGGTTTCTCCAGGTGCTCGCCGGTTTCAAAGTAATGTTTTATCTCGCGGAAAATCCAGGGGTAACCAATAGCGGCCCTGCCAATCATCATGCCATCTACGCCATATTCCATGCGCCAGGCTGCCGCTTTTTCAGGCGAGTCGATATCCCCGTTGCCAAAAATGGGGATCTGGATCTGTGGGTTACGTTTAATTTCACGGATCAGCGACCAATCTGCCGAACCTTTATACATCTGCGCTCGGGTACGGCCGTGAATAGTTAAAGCTTTTATGCCCACATCCTGCAAACGCATAGCAACTTCCTGTACATTCCTGGTATTATCATCCCAGCCTAAACGGGTTTTAACCGTTACGGGTAAGTGGGTAGCCTCCACAACCGCTTTGGTCATGGCTACCATTTTATCAATATCCTGTAATAAACTCGCTCCTGCGCCACGGCAAGCCACGTTTTTAACCGGGCAGCCGTAGTTGATGTCGATCAGATCAGGCCCTGCCTGCGATGAGATCTCGGATGCTTCGCGCATATGCTCGATATCGCTGCCGAAGATCTGGATGCCTATAGGGCGCTCGTATTCAAAAATATCCAGTTTCTTACGGCTTTTAGCGGCATCACGAATCAATCCTTCAGACGAGATAAACTCGGTATACATCATATCCGCCCCATGCTGTTTGCATACGTACCGGAAAGGCGGATCGCTCACATCTTCCATCGGTGCCAGCAGCAGCGGGAATTCTCCTAAATCAATATTTCCTATTTGTACAGACATGGCTTATCTTTAACCGCTGCAAAAATACGCATTTTAAGCCAAATGATAAAAACCACTACTACACAGGCACATCCATCCTTACAATTTTTAATATTTATAGGTATAACCATAGGCATTATTGGTGCCGGTTACTTAGTGGGCGCTGCAGCCGTTATAGGTTTATATGGGATTGATACTTTATCAGATATCTCCAAATTAAACTTTAATAATCCAAACGTGGCTAATGCTTTATGGATAATACAGATACTAAGCACTACCATTCCGCTATTTATCGCTTCGGTTGTTTTTGCAAATCTTATTGTAAAGAATCCCAGGGAATATTTAAAACCAACCGCTAAAATCCCCGGCTTGTTATGGTTAATTGTTTTTTGTGTGATGGTGATATCAACACCCTTAATTGAGTGCGTAAGCAACTTTAACCAAAAGCTGGTGTTGCCCCATTTTTTAGATGGCGTGCAACGATGGATGCGCGAAACCGAGGACCAGGCCCAAAAACTTACGGCCGTATTGCTGCAAATGAAAACCATCACCAGCATGGTATTTAAGCTGATAGTTGTTGGGTTGCTAACCGCTATTGTTGAGGAATTTATGTTTAGGGGATGCATACAAACCATATTTACCAAATGGACAAAAAACTATCACGCTGCTATTTGGGTAACGGCGGCTTTGTTTAGCGCTTTCCATATGGAGTTTTTTGGCTTTTTACCAAGGATGATGCTGGGTGTGCTGTTTGGCTATTTTGTAGTTTGGAGCGGCAGTATCTGGACAGCCGTTTGGGGCCACTTTATAAACAATGGCACCGCGGTTGTAGCAAGTTATATGTATCAGAACAAAATGGTAAAGATAAACCCTGAAGATCAGCATATATTTAATTGGGGCAGCTATCTGTTTAGCCTGATAATTGTTTTATTTTTGTTGTACTTGTACCGTAACATCGCGACGGACAAGGTAAAAATGCCTGTGGCTTAAATGGAGAAGAACTGGATCAAAATTTTTACGTCGGCTGATTTTTACAGATCAGAGATCATTAAACAGGTGCTTTGCGAGCACCAGATTGATGCGGTATTACTAAATAGACAGGCTTCTTCTCATCGCGATTTTGGCGGTGTCGAGGTTTATATACACCAACAGGATTTTAGTCACGCGATAGAATTGATGATCCTGAACCAAATTTAAAGTATGAGGATACGTGCCATAACGGGCTTCTTTTTTATTATTGTGATGCTCGGCTCTTTACTACTGGATCATTATGTATTCGGGGCGTTTTATTTATTGTTAAGCAGCTATTGTTTATGGGAGTTTTACGGGCTGATAAAAAAGGCCGGCTTTAAGCCCAACTTAACAACCGGGCTGTTAAACGGCGCTTTTATTTATGTAGTGTTTGCGCTGGTGACTTACCCGGGCAACAATGATTACCATAAGCTACTGTTCCTGCTGCCTGTTACACTTAGCACTATTTTTATCCAGGAATTGTTTACAAAAAACGCTGCACCTTTTACCAATATTGCATACACTTATTTAGGGCTGATATTTACGATTATTCCTTTTACGTTTTTCCACGCGCTGGCGTATGTTGGCGGTACATTTAATTTTCATTACCCCATGGCGTTTTTATTGATGCTTTGGGCCAATGATACCGGGGCTTATTTGGTAGGCAGCAAACTGGGTAAAACCAAGTTGTTTGAACGCCACTCGCCTAAAAAAACCTGGGAAGGATTAATTGGCGGCATCCTGATCACAGCATTAGCTGCCTGGGGCATCAGCCAGTATTTTGCTGATGTAGCTTTAGCGCACTGGATCTGGATAGGCGTGATCATCAGCTGCTTTGGCACTACCGGCGATTTGATAGAATCCATGTTTAAACGAAGCATTGATGTTAAAGACTCGGGCGGTATATTACCCGGCCATGGTGGCTTGCTTGACAGGTTTGACGGATTATTAATTGCCGCGCCAATTGCATATGCCTATCTATACTTCATTGTAAATTTGTAATTTTGCCCTTATGAAAAAAATGACTTTCCATAAAGAGGGCTATACGTCCCTTGCCTTATGCATCTTATTTATCTTTGTTTTAAACGCTGCCATGCAGTTTTATAAACCAGATGCAACCGCTTTAAAATGGATAGTTTATATACTGTCGTTTGCGCTGTTTGCAATAATTGTGCAGTTTTTCCGCAACCCGCATTTTGATATTACGCAGGATGATAAAGTTGTATTATGCCCTGCCGACGGAAAGGTAGTTGTAATTGAAGAAACAACAGAAACCGAGTTTTTAAAAGATAAGCGCATCCAGATATCTGTTTTTATGTCGCCGGTAAATGTGCATGTTAACCGCCACCCAATAAGCGGGGTTATTAAATATTTTAAATATCATCCGGGTAAATATTTGGTTGCCTGGCATCCTAAATCATCGACCGAGAATGAACGTACAACCGTTGTTACCGAAAACAAAGCCGGCACGCAAGTATTATTCAGGCAAATTGCAGGCGCTTTGGCCCGTCGTATTGTTTGGTATGTAAAAGAGGGTGATAAAGTTGAGCAGGGCGATCAGTTTGGGTTTATTAAATTTGGCTCAAGGGTTGATTTGTTTTTACCATTAGGCTCAAAAATAAACGTAGAAATTGGCGAGGTTGTTAAAGGCGGCCAAACTGTATTGGCAGAGTTGCCTGCGTAATCAGCCATATCATATATAATACTAAGCAAAAATGGTCGGTAGAAAATAAATTCTACCGACCATTTTTTTGTAATCGTTTTATTTGATTACCACCAACGCGAGTTATTAACCTCTTCGTCTTTTTTAGGTGGTGTGGCAGCGGCTAATGTTGGTTTGGCAACAGGCGTTTGCTCTTCAATTTTTCCTTCTTTAGGTGCTGCTGCTACAAGCGGCATAGGCTCGGCTGCTGTTACAACTGGTTCAGTCTTTTGTTCAGTAGCATTTGCTGCGGCGCTTATTTGAGTAAGGGTTGACAGTTCCTGATGTAATCTGGTGGTCAGGTAGTCGTCTGTACTAAACTTGGTTTTGTTCCACTGCTCGGTTAGGGCTTCTATATCCTCACCAACGGTAATATAGCCGTTAATAACAGCACCCGGCTCGATATTTACCTTAGCCGATTGAATGTTGCCCCTAACTACCGCGGTTGCTTTTATGTCCAGCAGATCAAGCGATAAAATATCACCATTTACTGTGCCGGTAACCAGGCAGGTTTTTGAAGTTATGTTACCTTTAAGTATGCCATGCAATTCAACTGCAACCTTTTCGGCACAAAATAAGTTGCCCGTAAGCTTCTCATCCAACACAATAAACTCATCCGAAAAGTAGTCATTACCGTCACGTATCAGGTTTTTGATATTACTAATTGATTCATGTACTGCTGGTGTTTCTTTTTTAAAGATGCTTAACATGGGGGGTATTATTTATTACTGATATATATTATTGATCGCTGCTGAAACGGGTTACAACGGTGGTTGCATTACCGATGTCAATACCGATTGATGATTTTTCTAAGCCGCCTGATACACGTAACGAGTTTAGGGCATAACCTTTACTCGCTAATGAAGCAGGGTCGCTTACAACCTCTAATTGTGCTATCTCACCAAACTCGGCCTTAAAGCAATCTACCAGGTCTTGGTAGTACATACCACCACCGCACAGGTAAATTTTATTAGTTTTCATCAGGTTCTTATCAGTAATAACGTTCCTTAAGTTAGGCGATATCACCTCGGCATAATATGATTTTAAAGCCGCCTTGCGGATCTCTCTGACATCAATGTTCTTCCTGTTAATAAACAAATACCCTTTCTGGAAAGCATCATCTAATGCATTAATGGTGCGCATCTCCAGGTAATGGGTTTTCTGCAACTCATTGGCCATGTAGTTAATTGCGTAACGTAAGCCGTGCGTGCTTATCATACTTTGCTCAACCACGCCCGAGTCCATGCTTAACACAGATTCAAACGTTCCAAAGCCGCAGCTCAGTATAAAGAAACTGCCTTTTGCTGCTTCTTCGCCTTTACGCAAAGCTATGGAGCAGGCAACTATCTCCGGTATCACATCAACATTTTTTACATCAAGTATTGAGGTTCTTTTACCATTACCACCAAAGGTTGACGCATCATACTCAACTATATGCGTCTTCTTTAATTGCTCAATGGCCACATCTTTATAAATGCGATAAGTAGCGTAAGGGAAACCGGTAGTAATTGTTACCGGTTGCTCAACATCATCAGTAACCAATAACATGGCTGCTTTTATTAATAATTGGTAATCCAGGTCTTCCGGAGATGAATTAAGCAGTTTATGGGGTGAAAGGCCTTCGTTTAAAGCTAAATTACCACAGATGTACCATTGGCTGTTGTGGAAAACCTTCAAGCCGTTTAAAAGATCTGAAGATGTGTTATTTAACGCAGAGTTATTGTTTTCAATTAAACTGGAAAAAGATTGAGATAGTAACATGCTGTTGTTTTAGGTTAAAGGTGCTGTATGATATACTAAATTCTAAGTTAAATTTTTCAGTTGCCCGATTTATACAATTTTGTAGTGAAAATCAACCCGTTATAAAAACGAAGGCCCACCAAATTTATAAAATTAAGCTATAAAAAAAAATAATATACGGTTTTTACTGCCCGCTTGTTACAATGATACCTAATTCTTTTATCCACAAGGCAAAAAAAAACCCTCCTGGGTTGTCCGGGAAGGCTTTTTATAAATATTGTTGTAATTAAACTCTTTTTGATTTGATACGAGCTGCTTTACCGGTAAGCGCGCGAAGGTAATAAAGTTTAGAGCGACGTACTTTACCGTGGCTGTTAACTTCTACTTTATCAATATTTGGCGAGTTGGCAGGGAATATACGCTCAACACCTATTCCGTTTGAAACCTTACGTACTGTAAATGTTTCAGACACACCAACACTGTTACGTTGGATAACCACACCCTGATAAACCTGGATACGCTCCTTGGTTCCCTCTTTAATTTTATAATGTACGCTTACAGTATCACCCGCTTTGAATGACGGAAACTTGTTAACAGTTACTGTTTGCTCTTCTACAAATTTTACTAAATCCATGATTTTAAGCTCTAAACGCGATTTTTAACCCGTAAAAATCGGATTGCAATTATAGGGATTATTTTTGATAATAAAAAGTCCATTTTAAAAAATTAACAAATTCTTTTTTATTAACAATTTTTACTTGTTTTTGGTTAATTAAGTTGATTGTGTAAATGGTTGAGTCAACCAAATTAATCATCCAACAAATCCGGTCTGCGTGTCTTTGTGCGCTGTATAGCCTGCTCAAAGCGCCATTTTTCTATTTCGGGGGTGTTGCCGCTTAAAAGGATATCGGGCACCCTGTGGCCGTTCCAGTCGGCCGGGCGGGTATATACCGGGGCATCCAGCAATCCGTCCTGGAAAGAATCAGACAGCGCCGATGTTTCATCAGACAATACACCCGGTATCAGCCTCACTACGGCATCAACCACAATAGCTGCGGGCAGCTCGCCACCCGACAGGACATAATCGCCCACCGAGATCTCGCGGGTAACATAGATATCGCGGATGCGTTGGTCTATCCCCTTATAATGGCCGCAAAGAATAATAATATTTTGTTTAATAGACAGTTGGTTGGCCATAGCCTGGTTAAGCGTCTCGCCATCCGGCGACATAAAGATCACCTCATCATAGTCACGCCCGGCTTTTAAGGCTTCAATACACTTGGCAAAAGGTTCAATGGTCATTACCATACCACTGCCGCCACCGTACGGGTAATCATCAACACTTTTTTGTTTGCCTGAAGCGTAATCGCGCAGGTTATGTACTACAATTTCGGCAATGCCTTTTTTTTGCGCGCGCTGTAAAATAGAATGTGCAAAAGGGCTTTCCAATAAACCGGGCAATACAGTGATGATATCAAAACGCATGGGGCAAATTTAGAGATTAGTGAGCAGACATTAGGGATTAGTTTTGTAATCGACAAATTACCCCTTCCAATCCGGTGATGCCGGAATTTGGCATTGTATTACCCAATGGTGCCCGAAAGGATCTTTTAACTCACCCTGCCGGTAGCCGTATTCATAATCAGTAACCGGCGACAGAACAGTGGCCCCCGCTGCTATGGCTTGATTGAAAACGCTATGCACATCGGCAGTAAATAAACCGATAGTTACAGTACTGGTATTAAACGCATCCGGACTTATCTTTTCGGGGCTTGTCGGCATCCATTCATGCAGGTGGAACATGGCGTCGTCAATTAACAATTCGGCTACGTGTAAGGTTCCATCATCATTATTCAGCCGCCAGTTTTCAACCGCGCCAAAGGCGTTTTTATAAAAATGGATATCGGTTACACCTTTACGGATGGTAAGCAAGGGAGCGAAGGCGGTGCCCCCCGGCCTCCTAAAGGGGGAATTTTTTGAAGTCGAATTATGTTGTTCCATAAATTTTACATTTTTATCATTCCCCCCTTTAGGGGGTTAGGGGGCTTAATCTTCATCCCCCAACTCAAATATTTCCTCAACCGGTTTACCGAAAACGCGGGCAATTTTTATAGCAAGCACTGTTGATGGCACATACCGGTTACTCTCTATAGTATTAATAGTTTGGCGCGATACACCTATCAGGTTAGCCAAATCGGCCTGGGTTATATTTTTTATGGCGCGCTCTATGCGGATGGAGTTTTTCATATGGCGTCTTCTTTTATCATCCTGTTATTACGGTACATTTTCCACCTGAACAAAATAATGAAAAACATTAGCGGTGCCCACATATTTATGCGGATAACATCCCAAAAATCATTTCGCCCGGTAAGTAATAAGCTGATGATCAAAACTCCATAGTTTAAATAAATAGATAATTGCAGGGTGTCCATTCGTAACTGCGTTATCTGCTCGTCCTCTATCTTTTCTTTAGAGAAGGCGATGAGCACCAAACCGCTTAACATGGTTAGCGTGGTAACTACAAAAAACAGGTGGTTTAAACCTACCAAGCTGTAGTCTTCCGGCACGGACTGGAAACCAAAGCCCATTTTTTTCAATATCATAATAGGCAGATGAATAAGAAATAACACTACACCCAAATACTTGCACCAATACGGGAAAAGAAAACGTGTTTTCATAATTTGTAAAGTTTGATTTACCAAATGTAAAACAAAATTTACAAATGTCAAGTATGCTTGACAAATTATTTTATCATTCCTCTTTGGGAGATTAAGAGGGTTAATCCAAATAAATATCCAGCAACCCTTCCGGTAAATCAACAGTAACTATTTCTTTAACCACATCAATGGCAACAATAATTTCTTCGTTAAGCGGGAACAGCACTTCGCAGCCTTTATAGGTAACGGCGGCAATTAATTGCTGCGGATATTCGTGAATTGCGGTGATCTTACCCAACTCGCCTTCGTTTTCGTCAACTGCGGTAAATTCAATCAGATCCTTTAGGGTGAAATCGCTTTTTCTCTTTTTGGGTTTTAGCTTGTTGGGTAAGTAAATGTCTTTACGTACCAATGCCGATGCTTTCTCGATCGTATCCACATCCTCCAGGTACAGGTAGGCCGAGTTTTTAAGATTGTATTTTATCGACTCCACAAAAAATGGCGCCAGCTTACCGCCGATCTCTATAAAAATCGCGTTAAAGTCAATATTATCCAGGTTATCAAAATCGACATACATTTGCATCTCGCCTTTAAGGCCCTTGGTTTTTAATACACTACCTATGCGGAAACAGTCTTCGGTTTTCATTTCAGATCCTTTAAAATAACAATGGCGAAGCACCCGTTGGTTGCTTCGCCATTATATAAATGTTGTTCAGTTAAATTATTCAGCGCTGTCAGCTTTTGCAGCAGGAGTTTCTGCTTCAGCAGCAGGAGCTTCTTCTGTAGCGGCGGCCTCAGCAACCGGAGTTTCTTCGGCAGCAGCTTCAGCAACCGGGGCTTCTTCTGCAACGGCTTCAGCAACCGGGGCTTCTTCTGTTTCAGTTTCAGCAACTGGTGCTTCTTCTTCAACTTCTTCAACAGGCGGAGTATATTTTGCAGCTATCGCAGCAGCTTTATCTTCCTTCTTTTTAGCTTCAGCAAGTAATGCAGCTTTGCGGGCAGCATCTTTAGCAGAAGTTAAATCTGTTTTCTTACCGGTGATCTTGCCATCTTTCTGATCTAACCACTCAGCAAATTTAGTTTCTGCTTGTTCTGTAGTTAAAGCGCCTTTTTTCACGCCACCTTGTAAGTGTTTTTTGTACATAACACCTTTGTATGCCAATATCGCACGACAAGTGTCTGTTGGTTGTGCACCATCATTAACCCAGTTAAGAGTTTTGTCGAAATTAATGTCGATAGTTGCAGGATTAGTGTTTGGGTTGTACGACCCTAAGCGCTCAATAAAGCGACCGTCACGCGGTGCACGAGCGTCTGCTACAACAATGTAATAAAAGGGTTTGCCTTTTTTACCATGTCTTTGCAATCTGATTTTAGTTGCCATTTTTTGTTTTTAATTATGTGTTCAACATTCCCCCGGAGTTTCTTTCAGCGGGGACGCAAAGGTAGAAATTATATCCGGAATAAAAAAACAAACTTCAAAATGAGGTATTTAAGTTCAAAAATTGGACATTTGCGCCTATGAACAAACTAAGCATAGCTATAGATATGGACGAGGTTATTGCCGACCCCATTGATAAATTTATAACAATATACCAGCAAGAGCATGGTTACAATTATACACTCGACCAAATGCACGGCAAAGAGTTTAGAGAACTATTGCCGCCCGAGCTTGACCATACCCTGCGCGAATACATAAACCGCAAAGGTTTCTTTAGAGATTTAAAACTGATACCGGATAGCCAGGAAGTTTTAAAAGCATTGAATGAAAAGTATGACGTATTTATTGTATCGGCCGCTACAGAGTTCCCAAACTCATTGGAAGATAAGCAAGCCTGGCTGGCCGACTATTTCCCTTTTATATCATGGACCAATATTATGTTCTGTGGCTATAAGATTGTGAATACCGATATCATGGTAGACGACCGCACTAAAAACTTTACCCGTTTTAATGGCCGCAAGCTATTGTTTACGTCGCCGCATAATATTAATCTTACCGAATACGAGCGCGTAAATAATTGGAAGGAAGTGGCAGCGAAGTTGCTATAGTTTTGAGTGATGAGTACTGGGTTATGAGTTAAAGGTGAGCCACCCATAACCCAATGCTCAATACCAACTACCTCATAGAATGAAAGGCAACTCTATTTCCTTCAGTATCAATAAAACGAGCCATAAAGCCGTTGGGGCCGATAGATGTTTTATCCATGATAATTTGTCCGCCTGCAGCTTCGACTTTGGCAAGCGGCACGGCAAGATCCTCGCCGCCGTTAAGGTATATTAGCGAGCCGGTTTGTGACGGTTCGAAACCTTCTTCTTCTATCAAACCGCCACCGATTTCCCCGTTTTTCATGTCAGCAGGGAACATAGCATATTTCATTTCCGGAAAAGGAACGATCATCGTTATATCCAATATCGTTTCGTAAAACTTCATAGCCCGCTCAAGGTTTTTTGCGGGAATTTCAAACCAATTTATTGCATGTGCCATCTTTGTTTTTTTATTAAAGCTAAATATATTGAATTGATTAAGAAGCAATTAATTCATAATTATTCAAGCAATTTTTAAACAAGTGTTGATATGACACGCGTCCAAAAAAACAAAAATTGCCTGAGGGATCAGGCAATAGGCATATCATATTTAATCACCGCAACAAAACCATCGACTATGGCCTATAACGACAGCATCTCTACTATCCTGATAAACTCGGCGTTAACTTCGTGATGGTGTTTAACTGATTGCGAGAACGGTGTGTAGGTAATATCGTTATGAATTAACCCTACCATTTCGCCGCTATGGCCCTTTATTAATGCTTCAACAGCAGCCACACCTAATAAGCTGGCTAATACACGGTCCATACAGGTTGGCTTGCCGCCGCGTTGTATGTGGCCCAATATAGATACCCGGGTATCATAATGTGGGAACTTTTCCTGTATAGCTTTACCAATTTCAAACGCTCCGCCCGGCTCGTCGCCCTCGGCAACCATTACAATTTTTGATGTTTTATCTTTACGGCCACGCTCTAATCTTTCAAACAGCGCGTTAATATCTGATTTTGTCTCGGGCACCATTATGGCCTCTGCGCCAACGGCTATTCCCGTACGCAGGGCTATCATGCCCGAGTCGGCACCCATTACCTCAACAATAAACAACCGGTCGTGCGATTCGGCAGTCTCCCTGATCTTATCTACCGCTTCAATAACTGTATTTATGGCGGTATCGTAGCCTATAGTAAAATCGGCGCCACGCAAATCATTATCAATAGTGCACGGCACTGCAATAATGGCAATATCCGGGTATTCTTCGCCAAATTCTTTAACACCTTTAATGGTACCGTTACCACCTAATGCTATAAGGGCATCTATATTATTTTTCTTAAGCTGATTGTATGCTTGTTTGCGGCCTGCGGCAGTTTTAAATTGTTCGCTGCGCCCGGTTTTTAGTATGGTGCCTCCACGCGATATAATGTTTGAAGCCGACTTTGTCGTTAGCGTTTCGATGTCACCATTAATCATACCTTCAAAACCACGGCGAATGCCGGCAATTTCAACATTATTAAAAACAGCGGTACGTATAACAGCTCTTATAGCGGCATTCATTCCGGGCGCGTCGCTACCGGACGTAAAAAGTCCTATTTTTTTTATCGGGATCATTTGTAATTGCTGGCAGATAAATTACTTAGGCAACGCTACTTAGCATAGCGCCCCGTTTGCGCCGCAAATTTACATTATTTTTACCTTATTTTTTGCTTTTGTAGGCTGTGATTCCGCTCTCTAAAAATTTCAGGTAGCTTTCTACATTATAGTTTGCCGGCGAGGGGTCGATTTGTTTGCCGGTGCTGTCAACTAATACGTTGCCATCGCCATCCAACAAAACATATAGCGGTTGCGAATTAGCGTTAAATCGTGATGCCTCAAAGTCGCTCCATTTACCGCCAAGGGTAGTTACTTGTTTACCGCTGTAGGTTGATGTAAATTTTTCTGCGGCAGTCAGCTCTGCTTTATCATCAACAACTAATTGCAATAAAACAAAGTCGTTTTTTAAATGATTAAAAACACGCGGATCGGTCCAAACGTCTGCTTCCATCTTGCGGCAATTAACACAGTTAAAGCCGGTAAAATCTATCATTATGGGTTTATGCAGTTCTTTTGATACCTGCAGGGCCTGCTCGTAATCATACCATGCATCGAGGCCGCGTGTTGCTATGCGGGTATAACTGCCGGCATACTTTTTTACTAATGCTGATTGCTGAGCCGGCGCAGTGGTTGTGTTTCCTCCGGGGATAGGCGACAGGTCAAAATCCTGCGTTGCCATTGGCGGCAAAAACGCACTGATAGATTTTAAAGGCGCACCCCATAATCCGGGTATCATGTAAATAGTAAACGCAAATACAATAACCGAGAGAAAAAACCTTGGTATTGAAACATGGCCCACATCGCTATCATGCGAGAATTTGAGTTTACCTAAAAGATATAAGCCTAATAAAGCTCCTAAAGCTATCCAGATAGATAAAAATATCTCGCGGTCAAACCAGTTCCAGTGGTAGGCCAGGTCTACATTCGACAAGAATTTTAAGGCGAACCCTATCTCTAAAAATCCCAGCACAACTTTTACTGTATTTAACCATCCGCCCGATTTTGGCAGCGATTTTAAGGCAGACGGAAACAAAGCGAACGCAGTAAATGGCAACGCCAATGCCGCCGAAAAACCAAGCATGCCGATGGCCGGTGCTAACCTGTCGCCTTTTGATGCAGCATCTACCAGTAAAGTGCCAATAATTGGCCCGGTACATGAAAACGATACTACTACCAGTGTAGCAGCCATAAAGAAGATGCCCGCTACACCGCCTTTATCTGCATTGGCGTCCAGTTTATTACCTAATGAACTTGGTAAGGTGATCTCAAACGCGCCCAAAAACGAGATGCCAAATATCACCAATAACAGGAAGAAGAAAATATTAAATATACCATTGGTAGCCAATGCATTTAAAGCATCCGACCCAAAAAGAGCGGATATAACAACGCCTAAGCCTACATATATAACAATAATGGACAGGCCATAAAGCAGCGACTGCCCTATTCCCTTGGCCCTCGACCCGGCCTTTTTGGTAAAAAAGCTAACCGTTAACGGCAATAGCGGGTAAATACAAGGCATTATCACCGCAGCGAATCCGCCCAGGAAACCCTCAATAAATATCTCCCAAAGTGATTTGTGCTTTTTTGGGTCTGTAGCAGCAGTATGGGTTATGGCTTTAGTGGCTTTTGCCACCTGGGCCTTTTTGTGCATAGCAATACTATCGGCGGCAGTAGGGATGTTGGTAAAGCTTACCCCGCTGGTGTCGGCGGCTTGTGCTTTGGCTGTATTTATGCCCGCAGCAAAAAAACATATCGCCGTAAGGCAAATAAAAAATGTGGTCTTAACAAAAAAGCTTTTAGCGGCTGCTGTCATGGTTGTATTTATTTACCTACCGGGATAGTAAAGTTAACGTCTTCCGGTGGCAGGCATTTTTGGTTGTTACAAGTCATATACTCCAACTGGCCTTTGATGGTTGCAACATTTGCCGATTTTAGCTTTATTTTTTGCTGGAAAACCACCTCTTTCTCAAAGTAGCTTACATTCATTTTAAAAGCATCTTCGAATTTGGTTATTGGTTTTGGCTCGATGGTTTTACCAACAAGCATATAATCCTTTGATTTAGCAAAAGTGAACGATGTTTTTATAGGTCCGCCTTCTTTAACATTTTGCGAGTAAATATGCCATCCCGCATCTATTGATGCTTTTAAAAGCACCGTAACTTCTGTAGGCCCCGTTTTTTTAGCGGCATAAGCCCATTTAACAGGCGTAACAATTTGTGCGTAAGCGCCAACAGTTAAAAACAGGGCTATTACTATTGCGAATGTTCTTTTCATGGATCTGTGTTATTCTTTATTTAAAAATTCTATCTCTTTAAGGTTGTACGTTGTCTCTTCGCCGCCTTTATTGACTACAAGTAGTCCGTTTTGTTTAACGCCGGTAATAGTGCCTTCAAATATTTCGCCGCCCGCCCTAAAACGTTTCCTTTGGTTAAACCAATATAGTCGGCTTAAATAACCATTCCTTACAAAATCAATTTTACCTGCTTTAAGGGCAAGGTAATAAGCTTCAATGTGGTTGCAAATGTCTGCTAATATATCTCTTATATCGTAATCCTTCTGTAATATCTGTTTTACCGATGTTGCATTAGTTGCGCCTTCGGGAAAGTTTTCCTGGTTTATATTTATGCCTATACCAATTATGGCGCTTTTTATAACGGCGCCCTGCAATAAGTTCTCAATCAGCATCCCGCCAAGTTTTTTATCGCCATAATAAATATCATTAGGCCATTTTATTTTTAACTGATTGCCCAATATCGGACACAGTGTATCATAAACGGCCAAACTTATGGCCCGGGTAAGATCAAACTGATCTGTAACGGCTAAAAAAGATGGTTTTAGTAAAACACTGAAGGTTAGGTTTTTGCCCGGCTCGGCGTGCCATTGGTTGTTTTGCTGGCCACGGCCGGCAAACTGGCTCTCTGCCATAATGACCGTTCCCTCAGGTACTGGCTTAGAATTTGACAATAAAGTTTTAAGGAAATTGTTGGTCGAGTCAACTTCTTTTAGTGTCAGTAAATTTTGTCCAACAAATAATCCTGAAAATATGTTATTTTGCAATGTTATATTATGGTTTATAATAATGCTAAACTAAAAAGCGTTCAAAACTAATTCTTTTTGATGGTAAAAAATAAAGCGACGAGTGAATCAGCTTACATTTCTGAATTAGCCATTCATGGCATACAGGAAAAAAAGGGTAACGACATTGTCAGGTTAGACCTGCGAAACCTTAACAGTTCGGTGACAGATTATTTTGTAATATGTCATGCCGACTCAACCACACAAGTTAAAGCAATTGCCAATAGTATAGAAGATGAGATCTTCAAAGCCGTTAAGCAGGAACCCTGGCGCAAAGAGGGCCTTGAATATGGCGAATGGATATTGTTAGATTATGTAAATGTGGTGATCCACGTTTTCCGTACAGACAAGCGTGAATATTATGGTGTAGAGGAGCTGTGGGGCGATGCCGAAATAAAAAACTATAAAAGCGCTTAAGCGCACGTAGTTTTTTTAATTAATTACAAGTGAGATAAAACAACAGATGGAAGATAAGAAATTGGATAAGCCAAAACCTATAAGAAAGATCCCGAATAAAAGAATAGCCCCCAAACCTCCTAAATTTAACTTTATGTGGTTATATGCTGTCGCTATAGCCGCCTTTGTTGGTGTAGCCCTTTATTCAAATAATGGCGCGTCAACACAAATTGATTTCAGGCAGTTTGACAGCGAAATGCTTAGGCCCGGTGATGTTGATTATGTAGAGGCTTATAAAAACGGCGATTATTTGGTTGCCGAAGTACACATAAAAAAAGACAGCTTAAACAAGCCGCGTTATGCCGATGTTAAAAAAGCGCAGCAACGCTTTGGCTCCACAGGTAACGAGGCACAGTATACTTTTACTGATGCATCTTACGAAAGTTTAAAGCAATCAATAGCTAATGCTCAAAAGGATGTGCCCGAGGCGCAAAAGGTAAGTGTTAAATACGTACCGCATGACAGCCTGTTATCAAACGGTTTGGTACAAAGCGTTATCATGATCATACTTTTTGCTGCTGTGCTGATGTTTATTATGCGCCGCATGAGCGGTGGTGCAGGTGGCGGCCCCGGTGGGCAGATCTTCAACATAGGCAAATCAAAAGCTACTTTATTTGATAAGGAAGCACAAGTATCAGTAACGTTTAATGATGTTGCCGGCCTTGAAGAAGCCAAGCAGGAAGTTATGGAAATTGTTGATTTCCTTAAAAACCCTAAAAAATATACCAACCTGGGTGGTAAAATACCTAAAGGTGCGCTATTGGTTGGCTCGCCGGGTACAGGTAAAACCTTATTGGCCAAAGCCGTTGCCGGCGAGGCGCAGGTGCCTTTCTTCTCACTTTCAGGTTCTGATTTTGTAGAGATGTTTGTGGGTGTCGGTGCATCGCGTGTGCGTGATCTGTTCCGCCAGGCAAAAGACAAAGCGCCATGTATCATATTTATTGATGAGATTGACGCCATTGGCCGTGCCCGTGGCAAAAACAATATTGTTGGTGGTAACGATGAGCGCGAAAACACGCTTAACCAGTTATTGGTTGAGATGGATGGTTTCGGTACCGACTCTGGTATCATTATCCTTGCTGCAACTAACCGCCCGGATGTATTGGATTCGGCCTTATTGCGCCCGGGTCGTTTTGACCGCCAGGTATCAATTGACAAACCCGATTTGATTGGCCGTGAGCAAATTTTTAAAGTACACTTAAAACCGGTTAAACTGGCCGAAGGTGTTGACGCTAAAAAACTATCGGCACAAACGCCTGGCTTTGCCGGTGCAGAGATAGCCAACGTTTGTAACGAAGCAGCGCTTATTGCTGCCCGCCGTAACAAAGAGGCTGTTGATATGCAAGATTTCCAGGACGCTATTGACCGTGTTATTGGTGGTTTAGAGAAAAAGAACAAGATCATATCGCCCGAAGAGAAACGCATTGTAGCTTACCACGAAGCGGGCCATGCTATTGCGGGCTGGTTTTTGGAACATGCTGATCCGTTGGTTAAGGTATCTATCGTTCCGCGTGGTGTTGCAGCCTTAGGGTATGCGCAATACCTGCCTAAAGAGCAGTTCTTATATACAATAGAGCAGTTAGAGGATGGTATGTGTATGACCATGGGTGGCCGCGTTGCCGAAGATATAACTTTTGGTAAGATCTCTACCGGTGCGCAAAACGATTTGGAGCGTATAACCAAATTATCATACGCAATGGTTACCATTTATGGTATGAATGAGAAAGTTGGTAATGTATCCTTCAACGATACACAAGGCGAGTACCAGTTTAACAAACCATACTCTGAAAAAACATCAGAACTGATTGATAACGAAGTGCGTAACCAGATAAACCAGGTTTACGCCCGCACCAAGCAATTGCTGTTGGATAAACAGGAAGGCCTGATAAAACTGGCTGATAAGTTGTTGGAAAAAGAGATCCTTTTCCAATCGGATCTGGAAGAAATATTAGGCAAGCGCCCGTTTGAGCACCGCACCACGTATGATGAATTTGTGAACGGCGCTACCGAATCAAACCAGGAGCCCGCCGCACAAGGCATAGCCCACGAAGGTGTTGTTGACCATTCAGGAACGTTTGAAAGAAACCCTGAAGAAAAAGACGCAACAGGCGAATAAATATTAGCAGAAAAGCTTAAAGCGAAAAGACCAAAGCGGCCTTTAGCTTTAAGCTTTTTGCTTTAAGCTACAAAATGAGGGACATTACCACATCAAAAGAAAAGCTGCTTAAAAAGATCCGCCAGGCATTGCTGGAAAAAAGGGATAACCCTTACCCCAACCTGGAAAACTTGCCGCACTACCCACCTGCGCCCGAGCATTTGGACGTAATGTTTGCCGAAGAGTTTATGGCGGTAAAAGGCCAGTTTGCTTTTTGTGAAGACGAGGTAGGTTTTATTGAAACCCTTTTAGAATTAGCCGAGCAGCGCAACTGGCGCAAAATATACTGCTGGGAGCCCGCCCTGCAGGAAATACTGGCCCGCTACGAATACCCTTATTTTGAGACCGACAAAGACTTTGAACAAGCCGAAGTAGGCTTTACCCTTTGCGAAGCTTTAATTGCCCGCAACGGCAGTATAATGCTGTCAAACGGCAACGCAGCGGGGCGTAGGTTAAGTATTTACCCCGGCGTGCATATTGTGTTGGCCTATACCTCGCAATTAATCCCTGATCTGAAAGACGCATTTGCGCTCATCAAGAAAAAATACGGCGCAGATATCCCATCCATGGTAACCAACGTTACCGGCCCAAGCCGAACTGCCGATATTGAGAAAACACTGGTTTTAGGCGCGCATGGCCCTAAAGAGGTATTTGTGTTTTTGTTAGAAGGATAAATTCTACACCAAACGGTCGCTCGTAATCTGTCCTCCATTCAACCATTTTAATAGCACGATCACACTTAGCATGTGCCGAAAGATTATATATTTGATCTACTATCGGTTTGCATTGATCATTAGTGCGTTATATTAACTTAGTTTGTTCATGGAAAGAGTAATTAAGGCCCCGGCGTATCGTCTGGTATCGCTTGATGTAATGCGTGGCCTTATCATGATCCTCCTTGCCGGCGAAAGCTGTGAGGTTTGGCGCTCATTAAGCGATCTGCAACTTGGTGCTGGTGCAGATGTAGTCATTAATCAGTTTTTCCATCACCCCTGGCATGGTCTGCGGCTATGGGATCTGATACAACCCGCCTTTATGTTAATGGCTGGTTCGGCTATGTATATATCCTATCAATCTAAACTAAAAAAAGGCATAAGCTGGCAGCAAAACCTTAAGCATATTGTAATACGGGCTGTAAAATTGTTTTTGTTAGGCACGGGGCTTCATTGTATTTACGCGGGTAAACTGGTGTTCGAGTTATGGAACGTGCTTACACAGCTCTCTTTTACTACCTTAATAGCCTATTTGATCATCAACCGGTCGTTTTGGTTTCAGATTGGGTTTAGCCTGGGTTTGTTACTTATAACAGAAGCCTTGTATCGCGCCGTTGGGATGCCTGGTTTTGATCAACCGTTTACAGAGTATCACAATTTTGGGGCCTACATGGACACCATCCTGATGGGTAAGATAAATAATGGCGGCTGGGTAGCTATCAATATCGTACCCACTGCGGCGCATACAGTCTGGGGGGTATTGGCAGGCAGATTGTTAACCTCGCCGATACCGGCATCAAAAAAGATATCTTACTTAATAATAGCCGGTATAACCGGGCTGGTTTTGGGCTTTGGCCTTGATGCAGCAAATGTCACCCCAATTATTAAACGAATAAGCACCAGCACGTTTGTACTGGCATCGGGCGGCTGGGTATTACTTTTTATGGCATTTTTATACTGGCTGGTTGATAGTAAGCAGGTAAACAAGCATGCCTGGATATTTACAGTAGTAGGTATGAACGCCATATTTATATACTTATTCTTTGAAACTGTCGGCGGGCAATGGTTCAATGATGCCGTGGCCATATTTGTAAAAGGAGGTTTGAATACATTAGGCATAACTGCTGCGGTAGCGGCATTAATATCCGCAATAGCTACCCTTGTTGCAGAATGGGGGCTTTGCTATTGGCTAAGCCGTAATAAGATATTTATTAAGATATAGTGATTCAGATGGAATAATAGACAGCTATCCCCGGAATTACAAAGTGTTTTAAACAAAAAGCGTCCCGATGTCTCGGAACGCTTTTTTAATTTGTATGCTGTTACTTATTATCAGCTTTCAGCACCTCGCTAACCGATTTACCGATTGAGCCGTTAGGGGCCTGTATGTGCAGTAACGCAGCAACAGTTGGAGCAATGTCTGTTATATGGGTGGGGTTGCTGGTAGCGCCGTGATTAATGCCCCAGCCCATAAATACCATTGGTACGTGGGTATCATAGGGATTCCATGTACCATGCGATGTACCAGTTGGCGAAACGTCGCCTATGCGGCGGCCGCCCAGCCAACCCGGTTTTAAAATTATTTGTACAACACCACTATGCTCAATGTTGTAACCGTTAATTACGCGCATACGTAATTCTTCCGGAATGTTAGCGGTTGCTGCTTTTTGCATATCAATTGCAAAGGCAACACCCGGCAGGTCCTGCAGATATTTAATGCAATCGGCCTTAATAGCGTTTTCATCAAGCCCGGCCCTGTTAATTACCGCATAGTTTAAATTAACCTGGTAATTGGTCATGCCCAATACAATTTTATCTAATTTATATTTATCCAGTAATGCCTTGTTAAGGTCTCTTCCGGCGCTGCTTTCGTCCCATACATCGGCAGGCACGTTATGGTCGCGTAAAAAGCCGGTATTGTGTGCAGCGCCATGGTCGGCAGATAAAAACACAGTGTATTGGCCCCTGCCAATCTTGCCATCTAAATAAGTAAAAAACGCAGCCAGGTCTTTATCTAACCGCAGGTAAGTGTCTTCAACCTCAACCGCGTTAATGCCGTATTGGTGTCCAACATAATCTGTTGATGATAAACTAATCGCAAGAAAATCGGTTACTGTACCCTGGCCCATTTTTTCTGCATTGATAGTGGCAGTGGCCAGGTCAAGCGTCATGGTGTTACCAAACGGCGTGCTGCGGATCATCCCTAAATTACCTTTAAATAATTCGGATGTTTTTACGGGCAGCGTTGCAGTTGCTGCCCCTTTAAACTTGCCTTCGTATTTGCTTTCATCGGGCAGAGTTTGCAAGTAAGTGCTTACAGGATATAGCGGGTTCCAGTCTTGCTTTAAGTACTGCTCAGGTAGTTTCCTTGCATTAAAGTCTTTTAACCATTGCGGCAGGTCCTTCATGTAATAGGTACTGGTTATCCAGTTACCACTAACATCGTCAAACCAATAAGCCGCATTAGCGGTATGGCCTGCCGGTAAAATACCGCCACGGTCCTTTAACGCAATACCAATAACTTTCGAGCGGAAATTAGTAGCCAGTCTTAACTCATCGGTAACCGTGGTAACCAGCAAATTGCGTGGCGACATTTGGCCCGCGTTTGATGTGCTGCCAACCGTTTGTTCTGTGTTATCCTCGGTGCAATACATTGATTTACCGGTTGATTGCACAATAAAATCATTGCCCGCAATACCATGCAGGGCAGGTACAGAGCCAGTATAAATACTGCTGTGGCCTATCGCGGTTACGGTTGGAATATAGTCGATATTAGCATTCTCGCAGCTAAAGCCTTCGTTCAGCATCCTTTTAAAACCGCCTGCGCTGTAACGATCATAAAAGCGGTACAGGTAGTCCCAGCGCATTTGGTCAACCACAATACCTACAACCAATTTTGGGCGCGGTAAAGTTGATGTTGCGGCGGTAACCGTTGATTTCTTTTTAGTTTGGGCGTTAGTGTTAACAACAACGCCGGCACATAGCAGGAGTAACAGGTATTTAAATTTCATGATGTGATATTAAAAGCTCAAATATCAATAATACAATTAAAATTGTACATGAACTTTATATTAAATTAACATCTGCCAATTAACTGCTAAAAGTTAACAAAGCATGCTGACTCGCAGTATGCAGATCGCGCCAGGCACGGTTAATTTCCGTGTCGGTACTTGCAGCAATTAATCCGCATAGCGGATAAAGCTTGTCTACCAACTCACGGGCGGTTATCGCTAGGCGACGGCTGGTTGTACTCACGTTATTTAATAATTCATCTGATACTGTTTGCTCCGCCGTTATCGCTTCCCAAGACGTATCAACCGCTTCAAAAAATGATTTTCGCAAGGTGTTCATTTCTTTATTTGCTATAGCCAGGGTATCAATTAAATACAGTTTTTGCGGAGCGGTAAGCCGTGGATGATTCATCCGGTCGTTAAACACATCGGCACACCGGTCAATAAAATGTATAGCAATACCGGATATGTTAACCGCAAGCGTAGCCTCGGCCAGTTGTAAAAACGGATAGTGATACAACGCCCCATCAACCTTAACTGACGATGGATCAATTTTAAACTGGCGGTTCTTTGGCACTTCCAGGTCTTTAACCTCAAAAGCATCGCTGCCGGTAGCTACCATGCCTATATATTTCCAGGCCGGCAAAACGGTTACATCCTTTTTATCGAAGATAAATGGCAGCACCAGTTGTTCGCCATCGGCATTTAAAACCGGTACGCCATTGCTTTTTATGGCGCAATTGGCGGTGATGTGCGTAGCGTGGTGCGCTCCGCTGGCATATTTCCAGCGGCCGTTAACCCGGTAGCCATTTTCGGTGATCTCGGCAGTGCCGCCTACCGCCCCGCTGCCGGCAAGGCAAACAGTGTCATTATTAAATATCTGTAGCGCAACTTCAGGATCGATAAACCCACCGAACCAACCTGCCCCGCTGCAAAGGGTTACTACCCAGCCGGTGCTACCGTCGGTCCAGCTGATAGCTTCCTGCAGTCGCACTAATTGTGGCAATGCTATTTGCTGACCGGTATAAACACCGGGCACTAATAATTTAAACCAGCGCTGGTTATAAACAACCTGTAGCTGAGCGGGAATTAACATACCCAATGCTTCCGCTTCGGCCGCCCCGGCGCGGATAATAGCTGTATCCTGGCCGGTAATATGTTTTGATGGGTGTGGTGCGCTGTGTTCCATTTAATTTGATGGATTAAGGGTTTGTTCTTTTCGCCAGGTGGCGCGCCAATCGTAAAAACCAAATATGGCAACGATAAACAAAAACACGGTTAATGCCGAAAACAATACCAGTTGCTTTTGCCAAAGCAAGGGTATGGCGAAGATGTTTGAGATATTTAACAAGATCCAGTTTTCCAGCTTGCGCCGGGCCAGCAGCCACATACCCGCCCAGGCAGTAGAAGACACCCACGAATCCCAAACCGGAACAGTTGACCCGGTGAAATTTTTAAGTAACAAGTAAAGTACGGCCCATCCCACAAAAACTATCAGTAAGGTAATTATCCACTCTTTACGTGTGCTCCAGTTTATTTTTACCGGCGGCTCGTCGCGTTTTTTTAGCCAGTACACCCAGCCGTAAATACTCATTACCACATAATAAACACTCAAAGCCGATTCGGCGTACAGGCCTGCCATTACTAAAATATAAATACCTATCAGCGTGCCGGCTATGCCGGTAGGGTATAACCAGATGTTATTGACCTTAGCCAGCAACACTTCGGTAACACCTAATAAAACAGCCGCCCATTCCCACGGGGTGGTGTGCTGCACTTGTTCTTCAAAAAGTTGCAGGATCTGTTGCGCATCCATAAATGAAAAGTTAAAATTGATTAGCCGGATAGTGTTTATCCACCGGCTAATCAGCCTAATTCAATTTATTAAAATTTAACGTTTAATGACGCCAGGAAATTAACCGGCGCCTGCGTAAAGAAGTAGTTGTAATTAACCGTTTTACCGCCTTCAATATCCGGGTAAGTAGCACCATCGCTTTGGTATTTGGCGCTGAACACGTTATTGATCAGCAAGCCAATGCCAACATTTTTAACGCCTTTAACGCTGAAATTATAATTCAGCCTTACATCGTTCACAAAATAATGGGGCAATGCGCGGCTTTGGGTCGAGGTGTTATCTAAATACTGCTGGCCAACATATTTACTGATAAAAGCTATCTCGGTATTTTTTACCGGCTGATAGCTGATAGTGCTTGAGCCTATGAAGCCGGGCGAGTAAGCTATATCTGTTTTAGCATATACTGTAGCATCCATTTTATCGGTATCGTAGTTATACAAAAACTGCTTAAAGTTTTTAACCTTGTTGGCGCTTAAAGTGGCGGTAGCTGCCCAGCTTAATTGTTGGGTTATTTTTACTTTTCCGTTAGCCTCTATACCCGCGCGATAACTATCGTCAATGTTGGTGCGGATGGCTTCGCCTACATCGTTAAGGGCGCCTGTTAACACTAATTGGTCTTTATACAACATGTAGAAACCGTTAACACCTGCGCTAAAGTTACTTTGCGCTGTGCGGTAACCGGCCTCAAAATCGGTAAGCTGCTCTGGTTTAGGGCGGCTTGCCGGCGATGAGTTTGTGTATGCGCTTCGGTTAGGCTCATGATGGCCCACGGCAACTGATGCATAAACATTGCTGTTATCATCAATCTGGTAGGTTATACCTGCTTTAGGGTTAAAAAAGTTTAGCTTAGCTTGTTGCTGTACATTCTTTAAGTTCTGATCGTACCCTAAAAACGAATAGTTGATGCGGCGGTATTGCAGATCGCCGTAAAACAACAAGTTACCTACATGATACTCGGCACGGGCAAACAGGTTAAAATCTGTTTTTTTGGCATAGTTACGGCCATATTCATAGTCCTGCGGAATGTTGGTGCTTTGCTGCGTCCACTCAATATTATTATAATGGCGGCCTTTGTACTCGTTATAGGCTCCGCCCAAAGTGAAGTCTAATTTGGTATTAGGCTTATAATTAAAGTTATAGGTTGCCCCATAAAAATCATTATCCAGCCATAAGCGGCGAATCAAATCGGTATGATCTATAACCACGCCGCCAACTGTAACCGGTGTTACCTGGTAATCGGCCAGGGCCTGGTCGTTTTTAAATTCTTCGTAATAACCATAGCCCCTGGTATAATGCAGCGCGCCGTTAAATGATAATTGCGGATTTATCTGCTGGTAATATAATAGCTGGTAGTAATTCTGGTTATAGTTATCAACCTGGTTGCCATAGTAGGTTCCTGATGAGTTGATATAACCCAATTCGTTATACCTGCGGTTGCCAAATTTCACGCTATCCTCGGGCACGCCGTCCCAGGCCTGGTGCGTTTTTTCATATCCACCAAAAACATTTAAACGCAGTACGCTGGTTTTGCCATAATAGGCGCCGCTTAAAAAGAATGATTTTAAGGTTGATGCCGAGCGCTCAATATACCCGTCAGATGTCATATTCGACAACCTGCCATCAATACTAAAGTGGTTGTTCAATAAGCCTGTGCCCAGGCTTACGGTGTTCTTTAAAGTTCCGTATGATCCGGCCGAGCCGTTATACTCCGCATAAGAACTATCACGCCGGGTAGTAGTTTGGATATTAATGCTCCCACCAAAAGCGCCGGCACCATTGGTTGATGTGCCTACGCCGCGCTGCACCTGGATGTTATCAACGGACGACGCCAGGTCGGGAAGATCCACAAAGTAAACGCCCTGGTCTTCGGCATCATTCATCGGGATACCGTTTAGGGTTACGTTAATACGGGTAGGGTCTGATCCGCGAATGCGGATACTGGTATAACCCACACCTGCGCCCGCATTTGATGTTACTACCGTTGATGGCGTTTGCTCCAGCAAATACTCAAAACCGCGGCCCGAGTTATTTTTCTCGATTTCCTTTTTGTTTAAATTGGTAAAGGCCGTTGGCGAATTTGCTGATGCCCGGGTGGCGTTTACCGTAACTTCCTCGGTTACTGTATTGCTGCGCGATAATGTGAAATCAACAGCTGTACCAGCAGAAACTGTTATTGTTTTTTGCGCGGTTACATAGCCGATATAGTTTACCGATATGGCATAACTACCGCTTTTTAAATTGGCGAAAGTGTATTTGCCGGCAGCGTTACTAATAGTGCTGATAGCTAAATTTTGAATGGTGACCGTTGCGCCGGGCAGTGCGTCGCCGGTTTGCTGGTCAGTAATTTTCCCGGATACCAGGAATTGGGCCGATGCCAGGACAGGCAGCAGCAAGGCAAATAATGCCGTGAATAATTTTTTCAATGTTTGTTAATAAAAAACGTTAAACCATCTGCACACCAGGGTACAATGCACAGTACACTTAACTTATTACCTCTCCCTACGCCGGCATTACCCGGATCAGGTGCAGTTAAGTTGCAGGTTGTGAGTTTTGTGTTGTAAGCTTTTACTTACAACCTTCAACATATAACTTACAACTCAACATGGGTTTGATCTCAGCCTGTCTTTCAGTTTGGTTAAATATGCTGCAGCAATATTTATTCGTTCCAAAGCAAGGCACCCCTTGAGAATTATGAGGCAAATATAGGTTTTGATTTGGGATATTCTAATATTTATCATAGCCATGGGTTTAAAACCCATCATTATGTATTAAACGCGCTGCTATATCCCCTTATCAAAACCTTTCGCCTTTTACCTTTCACCTTTCACCTCAAAAACATTACTTTTGCAAACTTTACAAAAAACGTTACCATGTTAAGAACACATACTTGCGGCGAACTAAATATCAATAATTTAGGCCAAACAGTAACTTTATGCGGATGGGTACAGAAATCGCGCGATTTGGGTGGCACAACTTTTATTGATGTGCGTGACCGTTACGGATTAACCCAATTGGTATTAAATACAGATAGCGACGCTGCCTTACGCGAAACCAGCCGCGAGCTGGGCCGCGAATTTGTTATTAAAGTAGATGGAAAAGTAATTGAGCGTACCAACAAGAACAGCAAGATCCCAACCGGGGAAATTGAGATAGTTGTTGAAGCGATAGAAGTATTAAATTCATCAAAAGTCCCTCCGTTTATGATAGAGGACGAGACTGATGGCGGCGAAGAGCTAAGGGCGAAATATCGTTATTTAGACTTACGCCGTAACCCGATAAGAAACAACCTGGTACTACGTCATAAAATGGCACAGGAAGTGCGCAAATACCTTGATATGCTGGATTTTATAGAGGTAGAAACCCCGGTATTGATCAAATCTACTCCTGAAGGAGCGCGCGATTTTGTGGTGCCAAGCCGTATGAACCCGGGCGAGTTTTACGCCCTGCCGCAGTCGCCGCAAACGTTTAAGCAATTGCTGATGGTTAGCGGGTTCGACCGTTATTTCCAAATCGTAAAATGTTTTAGGGATGAGGATTTGCGTGCCGATCGCCAGCCTGAGTTTACGCAGATTGATTGCGAGATGGCTTTTATTACCCAGGAAGACATCCTTAATATATTTGAAGGCTTAACCCGCCACTTGTTTAAAGCGATAAAAGGTATTGAGTTTAGTAATTTCCCGCGGATGCAATATGCTGACGCGATGCGTTTATATGGATCAGACAAACCGGATATCCGTTTCGGGATGGAGTTTGTGGAGTTGAATGATATTGTAAAAGGCAAAGGGTTGGGCATATTTGACAATGCCGAACTGGTTGTAGGCATTAACGCCAAAGGCTGCGCCGATTACACCCGCAAGCAAATTGATGAGTTGACCGAATGGTTAAAACGCCCGCAAATTGGCGCTACCGGCATGATCTATTGCCGTTATAATACCGATGGCACTTTAAAATCATCAGTAGATAAATTTTATAGTGAGGACGATTTGACCAACTGGGCCGCAGCATTTGAAGCCGAGCCGGGCGACTTAATATTAGTATTAGCCGGCAATGCCGATAAAGCACGCAAACAGTTAAACGAGCTGCGCTTAGAAATGGGCTCGCGCCTTGGCCTACGCGATAAGAATACTTTCGCGCCGCTTTGGGTATTGGATTTCCCGCTGTTAGAGTGGGACGAAGAAACCGAGCGCTATCACGCCATGCACCACCCATTCACCTCGCCAAAGCCCGAAGATATTGCCATGCTGGATACCAACCCGGGCGATGTACGCGCTAATGCCTATGATTTGGTTATTAACGGTACCGAAATAGGTGGCGGCTCTATCCGGATCCATGATCGCGCCTTACAGGCTTTAATGTTTAAGCATTTAGGCTTTAGTACAGCCGAGGCTCAAAAACAATTTGGCTTCCTGATGGACGCGTTCGAATATGGCGCGCCGCCACATGGTGGTATAGCTTTCGGGTTTGATAGGTTATGTTCTATTTTCGCCGGATTAGATTCTATCCGCGACGTCATAGCTTTCCCTAAAAACAACTCGGGCCGCGATGTGATGATCGATTCGCCATCAACCATTGCCGAGGCGCAGTTAAATGAATTAAAAATTAAAACAGCGCTTTAAAATTATAATAGTTTTTAGCGTTTAACGTTAATTGTTGCTGTCAATTTAATAAGCATAAACTAACCGGCATTAGCAAAAAGCAATGCCCGATAATATTTTGTAGTTTTGCGCAAATGCTAAAAAATGTTAAATTTTTAAGTCATCCTGTTTTTTTAGGTATAGTTGCAAAGAAAAAATCCCGAATGAAAAGATATTTTATATTAGTTACCCTGTTAATTGTTGGTTTATCGTCATGCCAAAAATATACTGTTTCCGGCTTGGCTACCACGCAGGCCAGTACCGATGATGCCAAAATACAGGCTTATATAGCGGCCAATAAACTTACATTTACAAAGGACGCTTCGGGAATTTATTATCAAATAGTTACACCCGGCACAACACCACACCCAACAACCAGCTCATCAGTAAAAGTTACTTATACCAGCATGTATCTTAGTTCTGTTTCTGTTGGTAAACTTGATGGTTACACCGCCCAATTAAGTTCGCATGTAAAGGCGTTACAAATTGCTATAGCTAAAATAGGTACCGGCGGCCGTATCCTTGTAATAGCGCCATCAGGGCTTGTGTACGGTAGCGTCGCCTCTGGCGATGTTCCTCCTAATTCGGTACTTTATTATACTGTAGATTTAAACGGTTTTTCTAACTAAACAAAGTTATTGCGTTTATATTCTGAAATGAAAATCATGAACATGAAAAAATATTTTTTATTTATTTGCCTTTTTACCATTGCTTTATCCTCATGCCGTAAAATAGTTGATGATACCGTATTTGATGCTGCCAAACAGGCCGTAATTGACGATCAGGCAATACATGATTATTTTTTAATAAGGGGCCTTCCACTTCCTGCTAAAGACCCATCGGGCCTATACTATGAGATCACTAACCCGGGTACAGGCGCGCATCCAACTATAAACTCGAACATAAGCGTTGGTTATACTGTTTATAGCCTTGATGATGTAGCGTTGGATTCGTTTCCAAGTTTTTATTCCGCGCTTAAAGACCGTATAGATGCCTGGCAAATTGGCGTCCCTAAAATTGGAAAAGGGGGCTCAATAACTTTATATGTGCCTTCGGGGTTGGGTTATGCCAACACCGGAAATGGCGTTGTAGCAGCCAATACTGTAGTTATATACAAGATAAGTTTACAGGGTTTTAATAATTAATCCCGTTAATTAACCTTTTTAAACTCGTACGGGTCAGCCTCCACGAAATCGGCTACTTTAACTTTTACACCGGTAATTTTCCCATTTTGAAAACTGAACGGGAAAACCGTTTTGCCATATATCGGGTCTGAAAAAGTTGCAAAAAACCGGTGCCCTCCAATAGGTTGTAGTTTCACAAACATTTTAGGGTGATGTTCAAACCGCGCTTCCAGGTCGTTGTTTTCGCCCTGGCTAATAACCATACTGCCATAAAACTCATTAACATACTTGCCGGTATAATTAGCTATTGGCGCCGCGGGCTGCAGGTTTAAAGCAACCGAATCGCGCCAGGTTTTATACACTTTCTGCTCGGCCGCCATATTGCTTTTAAAAGAGCTTAAATAAGCTTCGCTGTAATTGCGGTAGGGTAGTTTAAAATAAGCGTCCATAATTTCCCATCGCAACGCTTCATAAAATGCATTTTGGTCTGTATTGGTTAAAATGATAATACCAAGGTGCTCTTGGGGCACTAAAGTAACCGACGATACATAGCCACTTACGCCGCCATCATGCATCACAATGCGGTGGCCCGCATAATCCTGCAAAAACCAGCCCAGTCCATAAAGTTCATAATTAGTTTCGCCGTTTAAGTGGCGTATGCTTCCCACAATATCCTGTGGTGCACGGGTCGCTAATATTGCCGCATCCGGTATTACCTGTCGTACACCCACCTTACCATTATTTAACAAGGCCAATACCCATTTACTCATATCATTTACAGATGATGAGATACTTGCCGCGGGGGCCAATCCATCCAACTGGCCGTATGGTATGGCGCTAAGGCGCTCATCAACTAACGTATGCGCTACCGTTCTGTTATATGATTTCGGCATATCGGCTGTTAGCGCAAGTGTATTCATCATCCCCAACGGTGCAAAAATGTTTTGCTTTAGATACATTTCCCAGGTTTGCCCGGTAACCCGCTGGATAATTTCTCCCGCCGTTAAAAAAGCCGCATTGGTATAACCCCATTTTGTCCTGAACGGATAGGCCGCTTTCATGCGCCCCAGGCGATCGATGATCTGCGCCCGGGTAAGATCAGTGTTATAGAAAGTAAAGTCGCCCTGGAAGGTTTTAAAGCCCAAACGGTGGCATAACAGGTCGCGGATGGTAGTCATCTCGCCTGCCGGTTTGTTTTCAAGCCTGAAAGTGGGGATATATTTAGTTACATAATCGTCCAGCGATAGTTTTTTCTGATCCTGCAGCATAGCCAGCGCGGTAGCGGTAAATGCTTTGGTATTGCTACCTATCATAAACAAGGTATTCTCATCAACTTTTTCGGGCAGGCCAAGCTCTTTAATGCCGTAACCCTTCATCAGCACCACATTATTGTCTTTTACAATACAAACAGCAACGCCGGGGATACGCCAGTTGGTTAGTGCCCGGTTTATATAAACATCAATGCTATCTTTTATAAACGATGTCCTGCCGGCAACCTGGGCATGGGTTATGGTTATAAATGAAACACAAATAAGCAGTAAAACAAGTTTCTTTTTCATATAGACAGCAGATTGCAGGTGTATGGAAGCACCCGGTATATTCCTTTAAAAATACTAATTTAACGCAAATTTAGCCGGCTCATTTTATTTATCTGAACATTCGGTTAATGTAATGCAGATTTAGCCGGGATAGCTTTAAATTATATTGCAAACAAAAACCCCCGATAAATCGGGGGCTTTGTATTAAATTTATAATTAGGGGCTAAAAATTTATCTCATCACTTGCCGCTGTCTCTTCACTTTTAATCCCGTTACGGGGGAATGTTTCTTGCTCAAAGTCTGTTTTACGACCCAGCATGGTAAAGTTTTCGGCAACTACCTCGGTAGTATATTTTTTAACGCCTTCTTTATCCTCGAAACTTCGGGTGCGCAATTTGCCTTCAATATAAACCAATTTGCCTTTTTGCAAAAACTTAGCAGCTACATCAGCAAGGCTGCGCCACAGTACTATATTATGCCACTCCGTTTGCTCCACCTTCTTACCATCCTTGTTAAAGGTTTCAGATGTAGCTAAAGGGAAACTTGCAACAGATACACCACCTTCTAATTGGCGCACTTCCGGGTCTTTGCCCAAATGGCCAACTAATATTACTTTATTTATTCCAGACATAGGTTAAATCAACGGGATTATTATAGTCGGGTATAAAAGTAAATATTTATTTCTAATTTAAAAAATTATCTAAAAATATAAAAATGGGCTTTGGCATTGGCAGTTTTCTTAAATTTTCTACTTTTATGAAAACCCAATTTGGCATTACTGCTGTAGATTGTATAGCTAAATTTATAAAACGTATATACAAGTGCTGGTGGGTTAACACGTGCTTTTTAAATTCAGAAACGCCGGTTATTTTAATATCCTTTCCAAAATATTTAACAGCATCCGGAATAATTAATAGTTCGGCAACCGTAAAAGGCGCTGGTGTTTCAATCATTGGCAGGTCATACATATTGGCCCATATATCGTTCTCTGCGCGTTTATTCATTAAAATGGTATCTCCATCAGTAATTAAAAAGTAATTAAAATAGCGCTGTTTTATTTTAACCTTGTTAATTTTTACCGGCAGGGCTGTGGTTGCATTATGTGTAAATGCATAACATCCTGTCCGCACCGGGCAAATTCCGCAAGCCGGGTTTTTGGGCTTACATAACATTGCCCCAAACTCCATCATGGCCTGGTTATGCAATGCCGGATTTTTCCTATTAAGCAAATCATTTGCTGTGGTTTGGAAGATCTTTTTACCTGTTGTACTATTAATAGGCTCGCCAATACCAAAATACCGGGCAATAACCCGGTTAACGTTACCATCTACAACCGCCCGCGCCTCGTTGGCAGCAAACGACGCTATCGCGGCTGCGGTATACTCGCCAATACCGGTTAATTTTATCAGTTCGTCGTACTTTGTCGGGAATTTACCACCATATTCCCGCTGCACAATGCGGGCGGTCTTTAACATATTTCGCCCCCGCGAATAATAGCCCAGGCCCTGCCATAATCTTAACACCTCGGTTTCATCAGCCGCGGCAAAATCATTTACAGTAGGGTATGCTTCAACAAAGCGGTTAAAATAAGGCAGGCCCTGCTCAACCCGTGTTTGTTGTAATATCACTTCAGACAGCCAAATAATATAGACATTAGTGGTATGGCGCCAGGGCAGGTCGCGCTTGTTTTCACTATACCATTTTACAAGCTCAGCAGAAAAATCCATGTGTCGCAAAAATATAGGATTAAGTAGTTAAATGTGTGACGATTGTAAAGATTATGTAGTACTTTTTACGCTGCAGAAAAAAAATATGTTAATTATTTCGATCTTTAGTAATAAAGCAATACTTTTGCAACCCCAAATAAGTTAAGTAATTACAAATAAAGTAAAGTAAAATCAGATATGACTAAAGCAGAAATTATAACTGAAATCTCATCTAAAACAGGAATTGAGAAGGTTGATGTACAAGAAACAGTTGAGGCATTTTTTAAGGTTATTAAAAACTCAATGGTTGGTGGTGAAAATGTTTATGTGAGAGGGTTTGGTAGTTTTGTTGTTAAGAAAAGAGCTAAAAAAACTGCGCGTAACATTTCAAAAAACACTGCTATAATCATCCCTGAGCATTTTGTACCGAGCTTTAAACCAGCTAAAACTTTTGTTGAGAAAGTAAAAACAGGTAACAAAGCAGCTAAAGCATAATTTATCAAATGAATAAAAAACAAATAGTTGTAGGTGTAGCCATAGTGGCTATTATGGGCTATTTGTATTCATTACCGGTAAAAGGTTTAATAAAAGCAAGCCAAACACATGATACCGCTCAGGCTGTCCCGGCAGGTAAAGCAGTATCAAATGTTACTGTGGCTACTGTATCAGAACCGGCTAAGACGGCCATAGGCCCGGCTTTATCGGCTAAGATAAATGAACTGGAGGGCCAGTTAGCAAATGCATCAGATGATGCAGCGAAACTTCCGCTTGAAAAACAGTTAGCTACCCGTTGGGATGATGTAAATCAACCGGCGCCGGCAGCATTTTACTACCAGGCCGTTGCCCAAAAGGAAAACAGCTTTGATACATGGTTAAAAGCGGGCAACCGTTTTAACGATGCTTTTAAAATAACGCAGGACACCGCGGTAACACCGGCACTTATTACAGGTGCTGTCGAGGCGTTTACAAACGCATTAAAACTTAAACCAGAAAGCCTTGAAGGCAAAACCGGTTTAGGTGTTGCTTATGTAAACGGCGGGGCAAGCCCGATGCAGGGTATAGCCCTATTACGCGAGGTTATTGCACAAGACCCTGAAAACATTAACGCGAACCTTAATTTGGGTTTGTTTTCGATGAAATCAGGCCAGTATGACAAGGCGGTACAACGCTTTAAGACGGTTATTTCAAAAAAACCTGATTTTGAGTCATACTTTTATCTGGCAGAAACGTATAAGCAGTTAGGCCAGAAACCAGAAGCTATTGCAGCTTATCAAAAATGCAAGGAATTGATGCCCGACCCGGTTTTTGGTCAGCGCATTGACCAGTATATTAAGGAATTAAAAAATTAACACATTAAAAAATTATCATTATGCCCAGCGGTAAAAAACGTAAAAGACACAAAATGGCTACCCACAAACGCAAAAAGCGTCTAAGAAAAAACAGGCATAAGAAAAAATAGGCTCTGCTTTTTAGCACCTTATTTTTCTGAGTTTTAGCGTTTTAAAGGCGCTTACAGTATGTTTTTTACCCCTATAGTAAAAATTCAGTTCCCGTATATATCGGGATACTGTTAAAGAAATGGAGTAGCAGTTGATAAAAGAATTAATTATCGATTCATCCCCTAACGGGGCTACTATAGCATTATTACAGGATAAACAGCTTGTAGAACTACATAAAGAGCAGATCAGCAACAATTATACTGTTGGTGATATATACCTGGGCCGGATCAAAAAGATCATGCCCGGGTTAAATGCTGCTTTTGTTGATGTAGGCTATGAGAAGGATGCATTTTTGCATTATCTTGATCTTGGCCCGCAGGTGCAAACGCTCCTTAAGCTGGCTAAGCAAGTGCGTGGTGGAAGTTACCAGTCTAAGCTTTTAGACAATTTTAAGTTGGAGGAAGATATAAACAAGGGAGGAAAGATCTCTGATTTATTAACCAAAAACCAGCTTATACCTGTACAGATAGCCAAAGAGCCTATATCAACAAAGGGCCCCCGCTTAAGTTCAGACCTGTCTATAGCCGGAAGGTATGTAGTTTTAGTGCCTTTCTCTGATGTTATATCGATATCTAAAAAGATAAAGAGCAACACGGAGCGCAATCGCTTGCGCAAAATTATCGAGAGTATTAAGCCCAAAAACTTTGGTGTTATTATCCGTACCGTATCAGAAGGTAAGGGCGTTGCAGAAATGCAAAAGGACCTGCTTGACCTGATATCGAAATGGGAAGCCTTCATGACCCGCCTGCCTTCGGTAGAGCCGGCTAAGAAAGTTTTAGGCGAAATTGGCCGTACTTCAACTATCCTCAGGGATATATTGAATCCCGATTTCCAGAATATCTACCTTAATGATAATACCTTGTATGAAGAGGTTAAGCAATATGTCAGAGACATTTCGCCCGACCTGGAAAGCATCGTAAAGCTGCATAAGCATAAAGAACCTTTGTTTGAACACTTTGGTGTAGACAAGCAAATAAAAGGCGCTTTTGGTAAAACAGTAAACCTTGCCGGCGGTGCCTACCTGGTTATTGAGCATACAGAGGCCCTGCACGTTATTGACGTAAACAGCGGTAACCGTACAGCCAATAAAGAAAACCAGGAAGAGAACGCCTACCAGGTAAACCGCGAAGCAGCTAAAGAAATTGCCCGTCAGCTACGTTTGCGCGATATGGGCGGTATTGTGGTGATCGATTTTATCGATATGCACAAACCAACCAACCGTAAGGACCTGTTTGATTACCTGCGTGCCGAAATGCTGCTGGACCGTGCCAAGCATACCATCTTACCTCCAAGTAAATTTGGCCTGGTACAGATTACCCGCCAGCGTGTGCGCCCCGAAATGAACATTGTTACTACCGAGGTTTGCCCTGCTTGCCATGGCACCGGTACTATCCGCCCAAGCATTTTATTGCTGGATGATATAGAGAACAATTTCAATTACGTGCTAACCGAGCAAAACGAAAAAGGAATTACCCTTTGTGTGCATCCATATATCGAAGCTTACATTCGCCAGGGTTTTATTATGACCAAACAGGTTAAATGGTTCTTCAAATATGGCCAGTGGATAAAAGTGAAAAGCAACCCTGCTTACCAGATAACCGAGTTCCACTTTTTCTCATCAAAGGACGAAGAGATCAAATTATAATTATTCGCTAAACGCGATTGGGAAGAGCAGTTGTTTTAATTAACAGCTGCTCTTTTTGTTTTAACCAAGTTGTTATGAGAAACAATGTGGCAATCGCAATGACAAAACTTTTATTTAGGCTTTTTACCGCCTTTATTTTTCGATCTTACAATAAGATATTTGCTATCGCGATTTTCCGATATGTCCTTTTTAGGCACTACATTTTCGCTCGCGGAATAAGCCTCAGGTATCCATTCTAAATTAAGTTTTTTATTGCCTGCCATCTTACTTATTTACCCAAATCTACACCATTATTACCCGGATAGATACCAATATTTCCTAAAAATGTAACCAAGCATTCTGCCTTGTTCTATTTTAACCCTATCAGCGGCTGTCCACCATCCAAAACCGTACGTTATCCGTACGGTTTTGACACACTATTCATTTAACATATCCGTTAATCTTTTATCTGTTAATGTTTTATAGATTTGGAATAATGCTTGTCTACATAATTGCTTGAAATCCTATACACTTCATATTAGCCTTTATGATATCGCATTCTTTGGGATGCTATGCGTTGGCATTACTTTTATTTTGCTGCTCTGGTTCGCCCGGAAAGCCAACCGGTCGGCCAATCATTACCTGGCCCTGGCAATGGCTGTTGCTGTTTTATGGATAAGCCGGATAGTGGCAATTGATATTGGGCTGAACGCCTATATCCCTTTATGGGGCCACCTTCCTTTTCAATTCTCGCTGGCGTTTGGTCCGTTTATTTTCTTGTATGTGTTTAAAATAACCCGGCCTGATTACACGTTCCGGCGCAGGGGCCTGTTGCATTTCAGCCCATTGGTATTGGAGCTAAGCACATATATCTTAGCGACCGCCGAAAGTATAAAAACGGGCACTGCAACTTACGATACGCCGGTATATCAGTCATTAAACCCGGTATTGCACCTGTTGGCATTTATTTCGGTAGCGTTTTACCTGTACCGGTGCCGCTTATTGATAGCAGAATTTTACGAACAGCAAAAATTTACCAGCGGCGACCGTTACCGGCACGGCTTGCGCCAGCTGCAGAATTTACTTTCAGGTTTCGGGCTTGTATGGCTGATGTGGATCCCACTTACCACTGCAGCTTATTTTTATCAATCGGACTCAGGAGTCTACTACCCCTTATATCTCCTGTTGCTATCATTACTCATGCTGATGGCGGCAAGGGCTTTATTAAAGCCTGAAATTGGCGCGGTAGCAGGTGCCCTGCCGGTTTTAAAACCATTACTACCAACAGCACTTAGGGAAAAGGGGACCTGGTTAAAAAAAGTTGTTAAAGAAAACCATTATTATGATGATCCGGAATTAACGCTGAGTTCGCTCGCCGCGAAGCTTGGCCTGCATACCCATGAATTATCACGCATAATTAATACGGTGCTTAAAAAAAGCTTTACCGATTTTATAAATGAATACCGCGTACAGGCAGCGGCCCGCAAAATGCAGGACCCTGGCTATGACCATATTACGCTTCTTGGCATTGCGTTCGAATCGGGGTTCAATTCACAAAGCAGTTTTAACCGCATTTTCAGGCAGGTAACCGGGAAAAGCCCGGTGGAATATAAAAATGATTTAAAAAAACAGCACCCATCTTATAACTTGGGCAGTCCTGCCTTATTAACGCCGGTAAGTTTGAATGATGAAACCACCCCCAGGTGGCCTCATTACAAATTTAACCGTAATAGTATGCTTAAAAATTATTTCAAAATAGCACGGCGCAACCTGATGCGTAATAAAGGCTATGCTGCCATTAATATTACCGGCCTGGCCGTGGGTATTGCTGTTTGTATGGTGATATTTATCATTATACAATTTCAAACAAGCTATGATAATTTTCACGCGAAGAAAGACCGCGCCTATCGTATTTTAACCGAGTTTCATTATGCAGAATCAGGAGATATTGCATATAAGACAGGCGTTCCTTTCCCGCTGCCGGTAGGGTTAAAAAGTTCTTTCCCCCAGATAGAGCAGGTAGCGCCAATTTTTGCCAGCCATGATGATCAGCTCCTGATCCTTGATAATAATGGCCGTACCGAAAAAGCATTTAAAGAACAGCACGGCGTATTTTACATGGGCTCTGCTTTCTTTAAAATATTTGATTTTCCTTTGCTTGCAGGCTCATATACGTCGTTGAATGATCCGGACAACGTGATCCTTACCAAAGAGACCGCTGAAAAATATTTCGGCGACTGGAAAACAGCAATGGGCAAAACCATTAAACTGGAAATGGGTGGCTATATGTTCGAGCATGGCACCAACGTATTAAAGGTGTCAGGCATCCTGGCAACCATACCAGCAAATACAGATTTTCAGCTAAAAGTTGTGGTGTCCTATGGAACAGGTTTTACCGGGGATTACCTGTCAAAATCAACCGATTGGGATGGGAATGTGGCTGGTTTTGGCTGTTATATTTTGCTGCCGGCAGGTACTTCTGCGGCTAATTTTAATCAGCAGTTAAAAACCTATTGCCGCAAGGTGGAATCTCCCGGCAATACCGATAATCATTTTATACAGCCCTTAAACGCGGTACATTATGACACCCGGGTTAGTAATTACAGTAACAAAATTATCAGCCACCAGCTGCTTAGTGTATTGTGGCTCATCGCCGCGTTCATCCTGTTAATTGCCTGTGTAAACTTTGTCAACCTATCTACCGCGCAAGCCGTTAACCGCGCAAAGGAGGTAGGCGTCAGGAAGGTTTTGGGGAGTAATAAAGCGCAATTGCAGCTTCAGTTCATCGTCGAAACATTTTTAATAGTTGCCGGGGCCATCCTATTTGCAATAGTTATTACCCTCCTTGCATTGCCTTATGTTAACCAGCTTTTAGAACTTTCGCTTTCATTTAACCTGCTTACCGATCCGGCCCTGATTTTATTTCTTCTGGCTGTAGCCGTTGGGGTAACCGCACTCGCCGGGTTGTATCCTGCTATTGTTTTATCCCGGTTTAACCCGGTTAATGCTTTAAAAAGCAAGCTCACTTCAAACACACAAGGCATTTCATTAAGGCGGGGATTGGTTGTCTTTCAATTTATCATCGCGCAGGCGCTCATCATCGGTACGCTCATCATCGTCAGGCAAATGGATTATTTTATGAACCAGCCGCTGGGCTTTGATAAAGACGCCATCATTAATGTTCCTTTCCGTGTAGATAGCCTTCGCCTAAGCAGGGTAGATTATTTAAAGAAACAGCTAATGTTGGTAAACGGGGTGCAGGCGGTTAGCTGTAGTTCAAATACCCCCATTGAGAATGGCACCGATTTGTGGAGCATTATCAAATACAACAACGCAATAAAACAAACTGATTTCCAGGTTATTACCAAATTTGCCGACCCCGAGTACCTGTCCGTATACAAATTGCAGCTTGTAGCCGGCAGAAACCTGAGACCATCTGATACATCGGGCGAGTTCCTGGTAAACGAGTCGCTGGTGAAAACTTTGGGCATAAAAAACCCGGAGGATATCTTGAACAAGCCCATGACCACCTGGCATGACCAGATTAAAGGACCCGTTGTTGGCGTATTAAAAGATTTCCACGACCGGTCCTTCCGCAGCGAACTTGCACCATTACTCATCACCACTAATAATACCATGTACAACCAGGTGGGCATAAAACTGACAACTGCAAACCTTACAGCTACACTACCATTGGTTAAAAAGATATTTGATAAAACATTCCCCGATTTTGTTTACGAGTACAAGTTCCTGGATGAAAAGATCGCGAACTTTTATAAACAGGAAACCCAGCTGGCAACCCTGTATAAAATTTTTGCGGCCATTGCCATATTCCTGAGCTGCCTTGGCCTGTATGGCTTAGCCTCATTTATGGCCGTGCAGCGGGTAAAAGAAGTTGGTATCCGTAAAGTACTTGGTGCAAGCGTTGCAAATATTGTTTACTTGTTTTCAAAAGAATTTATGGCGCTTATTGCAATAGCCTTTGCCATTGCCGCGCCTATTGCCTGGTATTATATGCACCAATGGCTGCAGGCTTACGTTTATCGCATCAATATTAGCTTGTGGCTATTTGCTGCCGGCGGCATGGCTTCAATCATAATTGCGCTGGCAACCATAAGTTTTAAGGCGATAAAAGCCGCGATAGCCAACCCGGTAAAGAGTTTGAGGAGTGAATAGCGGATTTGGCGAGGATTTTACAGCGCTTTATTTAGGCCGCGTATTTGGATACCCATATTTATTACGATAAGCTTTACGCGCTGCAGTAAAATCCCACCATTGGTTTTTGCTTTGTGGATGATTGGCGTGATAAACCACCAGCCAAAACTGATCTTCAACACATGGGTCTACCTTATATCCGATCTTATGCTCATATTCGTTTAACATATCCGGGCCATTTTTATCTTTGACATGAGCCAGTTGATAATACCCTAAAAATATAAGATCATGCGCAAACCTTATCCCTATTGATGGTATGGATTGAAACTCATACAAAGCCTGTATTATTCTAGCACGTTGCGGTTCGGGATTTAGTACAGCAATAATTTCATCAACAGCCAAATCAGCAAAACTCTTTTGGGTAATATTGCTTTTTTTAAGTATCTGCTTTTCAGGTGATGTTAGCTCCAGGTCTATTTTCTTTTTCATATTTAACAAAACAATATTACTAATTATTTTAGCAAAACACTTTGTCAATCCCAATTAAATCTGCACATTTGCACATCAGCATATCTGCAAATCTAAAACAATGGCTAAATCTAAGATCGCGTATTTCTGTCAAAGCTGTGGGTTCGAGTCGGCAAAGTGGCTGGGTAAATGCCCGTCGTGCCAGCAATGGAACACTTTTGTTGAGGAGGTTATTGAAAAGGATAACAAAGCCATACCCACCTGGAAGGTAAGCAACGGCACTACGCAGCAGCGCGCCAATAAACCGGTGGAGGTTGCAAATATCACTTTTAGTGAGGAGGAAAGGCTACTTACTCCAGACAAAGAATTTAACCGTGTGCTGGGTGGTGGTATCGTTCCGGGATCGCTTGTGCTTATCGGCGGAGAGCCGGGAATAGGTAAATCAACCTTAATGCTACAGATCGCATTAAATATGCCTAATCTGAAAGTATTGTATATATCCGGCGAGGAAAGCGAAAAGCAAATTAAAATGCGGGCGGAACGATTGAGCGAGCTATCAAGTCAAAAGTCAAAATTAAAAAGTCAAAATGAGCTTGATGGTCACAAGGGATGCTTTATCCTTACGGAGACATCAACCCAAAACATATTTAAACAGATAGAAGAGCTGGAGCCCGACCTGGTGGTGGTCGACTCGATACAGACCCTGCATTCATCACATATAGAATCAACACCCGGCAGCGTGTCGCAAGTGCGTGAGTGTACCGCCGAGCTTTTGCGTTTTGCCAAAGAGAGCGCTACCCCGGTATTTTTGATTGGTCATATCACCAAGGACGGCATGATAGCCGGCCCAAAAATACTGGAGCATATGGTTGATACCGTTTTACAGTTTGAGGGCGACAGGCACCATGTTTACCGCATATTACGCACAGTAAAGAACAGGTTCGGCTCGGCATCTGAACTGGGAATTTATGAAATGCTGGGCGAGGGTTTGCGCGAGGTGTCTAATCCGTCGGAGATCTTATTATCGCAACGCGATGAGCCTTTGAGCGGTATCACCATATCAGCCACTTTAGAGGGCATGAGACCAATGCTGATAGAAACCCAGGCGCTGGTAAGCCCATCGGTATACGGAACGCCTCAGCGTAACGCAAATGGCTTTGACGCCAAACGCATGAGCATGCTGCTTGCCGTGTTAGAGAAACGCTGCGGCTTTAAGCTGGGCGCGCAGGATGTTTTCCTGAACATTACCGGCGGCATAAAGGTGGAGGACCCGGCGATTGACCTGGGGCTGGCCGCTGCAATAATATCATCGTACCAAAATATTCCCATCCCGTTTAAAACATGTTTCGCAGGCGAGATCGGTTTATCAGGCGAGATCCGCGCGGTTAACCGGGTGGAGCAGCGCATTGCCGAAGCGCAAAAATTAGGGTTCGAGCAGATCTATATCTCCAAATACAATATGCCATCGGCAGCCCAAGATAAAAAACGCATGGACCTGTCCCGCTATACCATCGACATAAAAATGGTAGCTAATATTGAGGAGGTTTTTGAGCTGTTGTTTGGGTAATAATAACACAACAGGACTGTCATTTCGAAACGAGGAACGAGTGAGAAATCTTAGACTAGCTATTATTAGTGTGGCGTATAAGATTTCTCGTCGCCTCTCTCGCGCAATGCCCAAACTGGCTCGCTCGAAATGACATTATTATATAAAACAAAAGAGCCGCCCCACATATGTCGGGACGGCTCTTTTGTTTTAATGCGGATTCGATTATTGTACTGCTATGGTAATTTTGCGGATAACGTTATTATTAACATCGGCTACATATAAATTGCCCTGCCCGTCAAGCGTTAACGACTGTGGGTTGTTGAAACGCGCCGTGGCGCCAACGCCGTTTACATAGCCATCGCTTTTTGCCGCTCCGGCCAATACATACAATACTTTGTTGGCTGTAATTTCGATGATACGGCCGCTGGCTTCTGATATAAACATATTGCCCTGCGCATCTAACACCACACCTGTAGGGTTGCCTAACATTGCAGGGAAGTATATACCACCTGCATAGGTTGTAACAGTACCGGTAGGGGTAACTTTGCGGATAGCGTTGTTTTTATAATCGGCTACATAAATATTACCTGTAGCATCCATAGTTAAAGCTATCGGGGTTCTAAATAATGAATTAGCAGCATCGCTATCGTAGTATCCCGGTACGGTTGTTTGCGAATAGCCGCCAGTTGCTCTATAACCTGTCAATGTACTTACCACCCCTGCGGTGGTAATTTTGCGGATCAGGTTATTAGTCCGGTCTGCAACATAAATGTTTCCCGACGCATCAATAGCTGTAGCGCTCGGGTCATAAAACTCGGCTTTAGTACCAGCACCGTCAATAAAACCAGGTATGGTGTTACCGGCTATAGTAGTTACTGTGCCCGTTGTTGCAATCTTGCGGATAATGTTATTACCAAGATCGGCAAGGTAAGTGTTCCCGGCCGCGTCAAACGACAGGCCTTTGGGCCCGTAAAACTGTGCTGTAGCTAAGTTGCCGTCGGCATAGCCAATGGCTAATTTTGAAACTACACTTGTTGCACCGGTAGTTGTAATTGTTCGTATACTATTATTAAATGATTCTGTAACATATAACTTGCCTGTGGCAGCGTTAAACGCGATGCTTTGCGGGCCATCAAACAAAGCATTTGTTCCGGTGCCTTCTGCATAACCTGCGGTACCGGCTGCGCTGCCGGCAAAAGTGGTTACTGTGCCGGTTGGCACAGCAGCTGTAGCATTGGTTTTAAATGTTAAAACATCGCTATAACCAACGCCCAATTCGCCTTTGGCATATGCCCTTACATAATAAGTTGTATTTGGGCTTAAACCCGTTATCTTATTTTCCCAGCGTGCCGCAAGCGTATCGCTTATAAATATATCATTTACGGTAGGCGTTGCATTGGTAGCGCTAAAGCAAATTCCGTCCTCTGTCACCAAATTTGGCGACCCCAGGCGGCCGCCCACAATAGCCGTTGTAGCTGTTACGTTTGTAACTATAGGATTAATTATAGGCACCGGGATGGGTACCGTTTGATCATTCTTTTTGTTACAGCCGGTTATAGCTGCAATAGCCGCGATAAAAAGTATAGTTAAAAAAGTGCCTTGTAGCGATTTTTTCATGCTGGTATATTATTTCAAATTTATTCGTTCGTCCCGCCTTTCCGTTCAGGCCGCATGGTATTTAATGCGGCTGCAAAGATAGCTTATTATATAATTTTTAAATATAATTTATTCGTGGTTAATTAAGTACAGACAGCGCCTTTAAGCCCTGTTTTTAACAATTATTAACATAATAACCCTGTTAAAACGGCTTAAGCCGGCCCGTTAGTGTGCTGTTTAAAACCAAGCCGGCAATTTCTTGTTTAATCAATATGAAATACCGGCTGCTGCTGTTTTGTGCTTGCTTTATCCTGACTGCCACCGCGCAGCAACACACCCCTATGCCGCATGGTATGGTTTACGGAGCCAGGCCCGATACCACCCAGGTAATACCCGCCTGGCGCGTAGAGGCTTTTATGGATAAGAAAGTACGCATCAGCACCACCATACGCGGGTGTATTATAAAAGTGACCAAACCTAAGGGCGGCTGGTTCGAGCTGGATGCCGGCAAAGGCAAGATCATTGCCGCGCATTTTAAAAATTATGGTATTAACATCCCCGCTGGCCTAACCGGCAAAATAGTATATGTTGAAGGCGTGGCCCAAAAACAATTTATAGCCGATGATTTGCAGCATTTTGCGGGTGATACGGTGCGGGGCAAGAAGCAGCATACAGTTAAGACGGATCCGAAACGCAGGTTAACTTTTGAGGTTAAAGGGTTAATGGTGGATAGGTAGAATGTTATTCCAATGGGATCGCAGCTGGTATTTGGGTATGATTTGAATGCAGCTTTTTCCGTAAATATTTTGTAGCAGGCACCTCAATTAACCTGTTAATAAAATAGGCTAATAAGATTACCAGCAACATTGCGATCGCGAAGGCCAAACTCCAATGAATATATTGTCGTAAAAAAACAATAATGGCCCATCCAATGGTTTGATGGATCAGATAAAGACTAAAAGACAGGTTTCCGAAAAAAAGAGTTACCCGGTTTACTATAAAATTTAATTTGTTGACGGCGAATAAATAAACCAGGCCGAAGTATATTGCCAGTATAGCTACATATTCATAAATAGTCACAAAATAGTGGCTTCTTCCCCCTGCGTTAAACACAGATAGTTGTGCAATAAAGCATATGGCCAAATAAAGATATCGCCTTTTTGTAGCCCCTGTAAATTTGATGTTGTAGAAAACTATTCCGGCGCAAAACAATGGATAATGATTAACAATAGGAATATAGTAAGACACGTCGTTTTGCAAATGTGCGTGTGGGTAAAGGGCAGAAAGCAAAGCATAAACAAACACCAGGAACAGTAACCCTACAGATATTGGTTCTATACGATCTAATTCTTTTATCAGGAAAATAAAAAGCATATACATGTAAAATAGCATTTCAATTATCATGGTCCAATAGGGTGGATCAAGGTTTGACTGTAAAAAGAACAGTTGAAACATCGTCATATTGGTAAGGTAAAGCGTGAGCAGCTTTAACTTGATACCATCGCCAAAAAATAAAAGAAAAGTAGCTGTAATGGTTACACAGGTCCAATAAGTAGGGTACAGGCGCGAAAACCGGTTAACTACGAAAATTTTCCAGGTTTTGGTGTGTTTTAACGTAAGCAGTATCACAAACCCGCTTATCATAAAAAACAAATCTACACCAGTTATGCCCCAGTGAAAATCAATCTTATCGCTTACTTTAAAGCTGAAATGAAATACCACTACCACCAATGCGGCAATGCCCCGTAACGCATCCAACTCTAATATTCTACCAGGGTTGGAAGCTTTATTATGAGATGGGGTTGTTACCATTTATTACTTGCTCAAATACATCGATTTCTCTTTGTACAAATGCCTGAAGTATGGGTCCTGCAAGTCAGGGATAAAGCGGATAGCTTCACCGGTTGACTTCATTTCGGGGCCCAGTTGTTTTTCAACTTCGGGGAACTTATCGTAAGAGAAAACAGGTTCTTTTATAGCGTAGCCTTTAAGCTTGCGCTCGATGGTAAAATCTTTTAGCTTATTAGCGCCCAGCATAATTTTGGCAGCTATGTTAATGTAAGGCACATCGTATGCTTTCGCGATGAAAGGGACAGTACGCGATGCACGCGGGTTAGCCTCAATCACATATACCTCGTCATCCTTAATGGCAAACTGTATGTTAAGCAAACCGATAACATTTAAAGCTTTGGCTATTTTTTTGGTGTACAGCTCCATTTTATTGATCACATTGGCCGACAGATCAAAAGGCGGTAATACGGCAAACGAGTCGCCCGAGTGGATACCGGCAGGCTCGATGTGTTCCATCAAACCAACTATATGCACATCATCGCCATCGCTGATAGAGTCAGACTCCGCCTCGGATGCACGATCAAGGAAGTGGTCAATCAATACGCGGTTGCCCGGCAGATTTTTTAACAAGCTAACTACAGCTTTTTCCAGGTCCTCATCATTAATTACAATGCTCATGCCCTGCCCGCCTAATACGTAGCTTGGGCGAACCAGTACGGGGTAGCCTACATGGTGCGCAACTTCAATTGCCTCTTCGGCACTTTCAGCAACACCATATTTAGGGTATGGGATCTCCAGTTCTTTCAACAGATCAGAGAAACGGCCGCGGTCTTCGGCAATGTCCATGTTATCAAACGATGTACCGATGATCTTGATACCATGCTCGTGCATTTTCTGCGCCATCTTTAAAGCGGTTTGCCCGCCAAGCTGAACGATAACGCCTACAGGTTTTTCAAGCTCGATGATCTCGCGCACATGCTCCCAGAATACCGGCTCGAAGTAAAGCTTATCGGCCATGTTAAAATCGGTCGATACTGTCTCGGGGTTACAGTTAACCATGATGGCTTCAAAACCGGCCTCTTTGGCGGCTAATAAACCGTGTACGCAGCTATAATCAAACTCAATACCCTGGCCAATACGGTTAGGGCCCGAGCCTAATACAATAATCTTTTTCTTATCAGACGAAATTGATTCGTTCTCGCCATCGTAAGTAGAGTAGTAGTAAGGTGTTTTTGCAGGGAACTCGGCAGCGCAGGTATCAACCATTTTATAAACACGCTTAATGCCTAACTCCTTGCGGCGCTGGTAAACATCCTCTTCGGTGGTATTATTATGGAGGATGTAGGCTATCTGCGCGTCAGAAAATCCTTTTTGTTTTAAAGTGTAAAAGAAATCTTCGGGGATATTACCAATCGAATAGCGGCGCAGTTCCGTCTCCATGTTAACGATATCCTGGATCTGGTTCAGGAACCAACGATCTATCTTGGTTGCTTTACGGATAGATTCCATTGGCACCCCTAAACTCATGGCGTCATAAATATGGAACAACCTGTCCCAGCTTGGGTGCTCCAGGCTGTGCATAATTTCGTCGAGGTGGCGGCTTTGCTTGCCATCCGCACCTAAACCTGCACGGCCTATCTCTAAACTCTGACAGGCTTTTTGCAATGCTTCAATAAAGCTGCGGCCAATACCCATAACCTCGCCTACCGATTTCATTTGCAAGCCTAACTCGCGGTTAGCGCCTTTAAATTTATCAAAGTTCCAGCGTGGGATTTTTACGATCACGTAGTCAAGCGTAGGCTCAAAATAAGCCGAGGTTGTTTTGGTGATCTGATTTTCTATTTCGTCAAGATTGTAACCAATAGCCAGCTTAGCCGCTATTTTAGCAATAGGGTAACCGGTTGCTTTTGATGCCAATGCTGATGAACGAGATACCCGCGGGTTAATCTCGATAGCTATAATGGCCTCATCGGCAGGGTTAACAGAGAACTGTACGTTACAACCGCCGGCAAAATTACCAATGGCGCGCATCATTTTGATGGCCTGGTTACGCATTTCCTGGTAGCAGCGGTCGCTAAGCGTCATGGCCGGGGCCACGGTTATCGAGTCGCCGGTATGGATCCCCATCGGGTCAAAATTCTCTATCGAGCAGATGATGATCACGTTATCATTACTATCGCGCAGCAGCTCCAGCTCGTATTCTTTCCAGCCCAAAACTGCCTGCTCTACCAATACCTCGTGGGTTGGCGATGCCTGCAGGCCGCGGCTCAGGGCGGCGTCAAAATCTTCTTTTTTGTGTACAAAGCCGGCGCCTTTACCACCAAGCGTATAGCTTGGGCGTATAACCAACGGGAAACCAATTTCCTGCGCAGCTTCTTTACCTTCAAGAAAAGAGTTGGCTATTTTTGAAGTAGCCACACCCACACCAATATCAACCATTAACTGGCGGAAGGCTTCGCGGTTTTCTGTTTTTTCTATCGCGGCAATATCAACCCCAATAATTTTAACCCCGTATTTTTTCCATAAGCCCTGCTCATCAGCCTCAATACAAAGGTTTAAAGCGGTTTGGCCGCCCATGGTTGGCAATACGGCATCAATTTTCTGTTCGATCAGTATTTTTTCAAGGCTTTCGGTCGTAAGCGGCAGCAGGTATACGTGGTCAGCAATAACCTTATCCGTCATGATGGTGGCGGGGTTACTGTTGATGATTGATACGGTAATACCTTCGTCTTTTAAGGATAATGCAGCTTGCGATCCGGCATAATCAAACTCGCAGGCCTGGCCAATAATAATAGGGCCTGAGCCGATGATCAGTACTGATTTAATGGAGGTGTCTTTGGGCATAGGGCTTTTTTTTAATTCAAAAGTTCTAAGTCAAAAGTCAAAAGCCGGGTAACGGCAATAACGATTTTTCCTATGCGCTGATAGCGGGAATCCCGACCTCAGCGTCGGGGTGCAAAGATAGAATTTATATAGCTACTTTTTGATCTTTTTTTAAAAAAATACGCAGGCTTTTGTCAAAGTTTACAGATAGCTGAAGCTATGGCTTCAACCTATCTGTAAAACGGCTATATATAAATACCCTTATTGGTTTTGAAGGATAGCGTTACCGTAAATTTCGGTTGCCGAAGCGCCGCTTAGCCATACTGTATAAATTTTGCCGGCCTGCAGGTTAAAATCCATAACCGGCGCGGTAGTTACACCTGCCGCAGACGCCTGAAATTTAGTCCCGGGGTCAACCTCATAATAAGTAGATGCTGTAGCAAATTGTAATGAAGTAAACAGATTGTTACCGCCCACAACGGCCACAATCATTGCGTTTGTTAAGTTATAATCAAGGTTAATAAACCTAACTCTTGCTTTGCCGGTAGCCGGCGGGGTCATGTTATCTTTTATGCCACCTGCTGATAAGGTGCCCTGCATATTGCCGTAAAAATAAAAGGTTGCATAATCGCCGATATCCGAGCCGTAATCTTCCGACGCCTGGCTTATGTGTGTAATACCATCAACAAATACTATTTGGTTGATACCCGCCGTATACGTCATGTACGATGTTACCCCACCGTAAGGCAGTTTACCGCTGCTTACCAATACGCTGTTAATGTATACATCCTGCGATGGCGAACCCACAACCGCGTTTATAAACCTGATATGGGCATCGCCGGTAGGTGTATCTTTAGGTTTTACACATGATGATGCTAACAATACAACCGCACTAAGGCCCGCTAATAAAAATCTTTTCATGATCTATTTTTTTATTATAATGATTACAATTGGAAATGGCTCTGCCGTGAACCAAAACGCTAAAATATCTATTAAAATATATAATAGTAAAATTTTAACATTTCGTTAACGTTTTTGGGTGGTCAGTTATTATCCGTGCAGTTCCATCGCGGCTGATAGTGGAAATATTCAGCCAAAAGCTACAGGCAAGGTATAGGAAATATTAACAGGATGCCCATACTGTATTCCCGGAGTTATTCCCTTCAGATATCTTAAGGCGTTTTTTACTGCCTGGACAGCTTTCCGATCAAGCTCATCGTTTAAAGATCGTTTTACTTTGAAATCTGTGGCCTCGCCGTCTTTATTTATTATAAATGTTATCAGAACCCTCCCGTGTTCGTACCCCTTTTCTACACGAATGCCGTTGGTAATCATGCCCATGAGGTTATCTATATCTCCCAAATTGGGTGGCGTTTCTAAAGATTTATACGTGAATTTTTTCTTATTAGCAGTTACGCATTCGCCAGAAACGAGCCTTCCACTTTTATATTCTTCAATAAATGTGGTTTTTTCCTTTGGATACTCTCCTGTCCATATACCGTCTTTAAACCCGTTAACTATATTTCCTGTATTATATCTATCAAATGCAGTTTCATCGTAGCCGGAGTACTGCCCATTTCCGTTTACGACTAATTCTTTACCAGTACTGTCATTGTACATTATTAGTTTATACTTTTGATAGTTATCCTGATTGGCTAATGACTCCGGATACTCTATTGCTGATTTTAGTTTACCATTATTATAATACTTGTTAGCCTGGATACAAAGGCCTTTATTATAAACAGCAAGCACATCACGTTTACCGTTTTCATAAAAGCTGATTAACTGCCCTTCATAAAACTGCGGCTCAATAGTAGTTGATTTAGCTATTAATTTAACTTTGCCACTTTTATAATATTCTTTAACATTATAAAGGTTAGAACCCGAGTCTGGCTCGCTTACCATCCGGAAATAATCGGCGCTGTCTTTAATATCAACTAACCGCCCGTTATTTTTCACATAGTAAACATTTTGCGCCTGGGCAAAGCACATTATGTTAAAAAACAGAAGGGTTATTGATAAAATTAGCCGCATTGTTTTGCACGCAACAAGATACTAAATTAATTTATTATCCGTATCGGGGAAAACTAATATAGGCTCATAAGCACGCGCTTCGTCCATCTCCATATAAGCGTATGATACAATGATCACAATATCGCCCACCTGCACCAGCCGTGCGGCGGCGCCGTTTAAGCATACGGTACCGCTGCCGCGCTCTCCCTTAATAACATAGGTTTCAAATCTCGACCCATTGTTATTATTTACAATCTGCACTTTCTCATTGGCAATAATATTTGCCGCATCCATCAAATCCTCATCAATAGTAATACTGCCAACATAGTTTAACTCGGCCTGTGTTACTTTAACGCGATGAAGCTTTGATTTTAATACTTCAATAATCATGGTGCAAAATTAAGTTAATTAGTGATTAGTTGATTAGAGATTAGTAAATGATTACAGGCGATTAACAATTTCATGGTGTTCTGCCAACAACTAATCCCTACTCTCCAATCACTAATCTCTAACAATCACATTATCAATCAGCCTTGTTTTACCAACGGTTGCGGCTACAAGTGCAACAACTTTTTTGGTGTTATTGCCGGCGGGGCGCAGGGTATTGCCATCGGCGATTTCAAAATAACCAAGGGTTACGCCAGGCTCGGCATTAATAGCGGCCCTTGCATTTTGTACCAGTTGCTCAATATGGTTACGGTCAAACTTAGTCTTTACATTGTTTAAGGTTTTTGAAAGGATGAGCGCGTGTTGCCTGTCATCGGCTGTTAAATGGATATTGCGCGAACTCATGGCCAGGCCGTCTGCCTCACGCTCAATAGGGCACATCACCAGCTTAACCGGCATATTTAAAAGCTTAACCATTTGGGTTATTACCAACACCTGCTGGTAATCTTTTTGGCCAAAGAAAGCAACATCAGGTTTTACGATATCAAACAATTTAAACACCACTTGCGTAACGCCCTGGTAATGGCCCGGGCGAAACTTTCCTTCCAGCAACGCCTCCAGCTCGCCAATATCTAAATGCCATTTTTCATTATCGGCATACATTTCGGCAACATCAGGGTTAAAAAGCAAATCGCAACCGGCCTGCGTTAATTTAGCTATATCATCCTGTATAGGGCGGGGGTAGATCTCCAGATCTTTTGGGTCGTTAAACTGTGTCGGGTTAACAAAAATGCTGCATACTACTATGTCACATTGTTGCTGTGCCTGTTCTATTAGCGACAGGTGCCCGGCATGTAAAGCGCCCATAGTAGGCACAAAGCCAATAACAGCACCGCCGGCCCTTAGGCTTTGCAGGTGTTGCTGCAATTGCGCTTTTTTAGTAAAGTTTTTCAATATTATAGCTTACAAAAAGTGGGCGAAGTTGCACAATTGATACAAAATTACCAAAACTACTTGCATAATTGATTGATACTTCATATATAATGCTTATATTTGCACACTCAAATTTTTTGAGGTGTTACAAAATTTAAATTCTGATTTGGAGATGGGTAAATCTAAGCTTTTGTTTATAACTCATGAAATGTCACCTTTCCTTGAACTCTCTAAAATTTCTGAAATAACGCGCCAGCTTCCGCAGGCTATGCAGGAAAAAGGTTACGAGATCCGTATCCTTATGCCGCGTTTTGGAAATATTAATGAGCGCAGGAACAGACTTCATGAAGTGATCAGGTTATCGGGTATGAACATTATTATTAATGATAACGATAATCCGTTGATCATAAAAGTTGCATCTATCCCGGCAGCGCGTATGCAGGTGTATTTTTTAGATAATGAAGAATATTTCCAACGCAAGCATGTGTTTGAGGATAAGGACGGCAAATTTTACGCTGATAACGATGAGCGTATGATCTTCTTTTGCAAAGGAGCATTAGAAACAGTTAAAAAATTAGGCTGGGCGCCTGATGTGATCCACTGCCACGGCTGGATGAGCGCTTTAGTTCCTGCTTATTTAAAAACAACTTATAAGGACGACCCTACTTTTAAAAACTCGAAAGTAGTTTACTCTGTTTATGAGAATGATTTTAAAGGCGATATGGGTGCCGAATTTGCGCAAAAAGCAGTTATGGGCGATATGACCGAAAAACATACCGAAGTATATAAAAACGGTACAAATACTGCCTTATATGAGGGCGCTATTCATTATAGCGACGCTATCGTATTAGGCAGCGAGAACATTGATGAGGATGTGTTAAATAATGTTAAAAACAGCCAAAAATCGGTGTTAGAATTTAATTCGACCGCAGATTTCGAAAATTATTACAATTTTTACGACGAAATTGCCAATGAGGAATTGGTGAACGTTGTATAAGCTTTGAGAGATCGATATATGAAATTTTATAGATTAGACTTATTAACGCTGTTGATAAGTCTTTTTATTTTGAACAGTTGTAAGAACCAGGATATTATTGGTTTGGGTGTAATAAATTCAAACCAGGTAAATGGCAGCCTTATAGACACGGCTACCATTGTTGTCAATACTGTGCCCGAAGATAGTGTACAAACCAATGCCCTTGGCCATAGCGCGTTGTCTTACTTTAAAGACCCTGTTTTTGGCACAACCGAATCAAACCTGGCTATGGACCTTAATTTGCCGGGCCTTGGTTCTTATGCGCTCCCTGTGGGCACAATAACTGTCGATTCGGCTTTACTTGTTATAAAATACGCCCGTAATAGTTTTTACGGCGACTCGCTTACATCAAGGTATAAAGCAAACGTATACCAGCTTAAGGAGCGCGTACTTTCGCAGTTGTATTATAATACAAAAACCTGGAGTGTGGATAAGTCGACCTTACTGGGCAGCAAATCTTTTGTTGCAAGAACAAGCGATAGTGTAAAAATAATAAACCCTGTTGCCAACGGGCCCGATACGCTTGTAAAACTGTCGCCGCAATTAAGGATCCCTATTAGCACAGCTTTTATTAATAAAATAATTTATAACGCGCCTGCAGATCAGCTTAAATCAAACCTTGTTTTTAAAAATAATGTAAAAGGCTTGTATGTAACGCTTGATCAAAATCAAACCGGCCCGGGTGGTACGGTTATGTTCGCGCTTGACTCTGCCGCTTCTATACAAATTTATTATAAACATAGTGATGGAACCGTTATTGATACCGGCGTATTAGCTTTGCCAAGCGTAACACATGCTATCGAGATAAAACACACCCGTTCTGCGGCTGTACAAACCGAGCTTGCCAACACAACTACGGGCCGCAAAACCTTTTATATCCAGGGCCTTGGCGGGTTAAGAACTAAAATAAGTTTCCCTTATATTAAAAATATCATTAAAACTATTGGCGGGGATGTTGTTATAAACCGTGCCGAGCTTGTTGTTACGCCGATGCCTGGTTCAACTGTACCGTTTGCCCCATTACCAAAGTTATCCTTATACCGGTTAGACCTTGCTAAGCAGCGACAATATGTTCAGGATGCTTCGCCTGCCGACGCACGCTCATTTGGTCAAACCATCCTGGGCGGCTTTTATGACAAGCAACAACAGCAATACCATTTTGTAATTACCGCTTATATACAGGACCTTATGACCGGCAAAAGCCAGGATTATGGCACTTATTTAGGCGCTTCAGTACTTACGCAACAACCAACTATCGCACCAACTGCCGAATTAGACGGGCGTACGCTGGCCGTAGGCTTTGATACCGCCTCTCCGTATCGTATAAAACTAAATCTTTTCTATACAAAAGTGGTTAAATAATACTCCGGACAACCCATAATTAATTTTGAATATTAATTATGGGTTGCTCTTGTTATTACCATATACCTCATTATTTTTGTTAATTACTTATTTACTTGTTTTATGTGTGGAATTGTAGGTTACATCGGCTATAGAGAAGCTTATCCGATAATCATTAAAGGATTACACCGATTGGAGTACCGCGGATATGACAGCGCAGGTATAGCCCTTTATGATAAAGAGCTTAAGGTCTATAAAAAAGCCGGAAAAGTTAGTGACCTTGAAAACTTTGTTAAAGAGGTAAACCTTTCAGGCTCGGTTGGCATGGGCCATACCCGCTGGGCCACCCACGGCGCGCCAAGCGACAGGAACTCACACCCACACTCATCAGGCGACAGGAAATTAACAGTTATACATAACGGGATCATTGAAAACTACGGCATCATTAAAGAAACCCTGTTAGCCAAGGGCCATGTATTTAAAAGCGATACCGATACCGAGGTGTTAATACACCTGGTTGAGGATATCCAAAAAGAAACCGGCCTTGATTTGTTAGAGGCTGTCAGGATCACCCTAACAAAAGTAATAGGTGCTTACGCCATCGTTATTATGAGTGCCGACGAGCCCGATACACTGATAGCTGCACGCAAAGGCAGCCCGATGGTAATAGGCGTTGGCAAAGGCGAATACTTTGTGGCATCAGATGCCACACCAATTGTTGAATACACCAAAAACGTTATCTACTTAAATGATAACGAAATTGCTTACATACACCGCGATGAGTTGCTGATTAAAAACATCGACAACACCATCCAAACCCCATACATCCAGGAGCTGGATATGAAGCTGGAAGCCCTTGAAAAAGGCGGCTACGATCACTTTATGTTAAAAGAGATCTATGAGCAGGCCCGCTCTATCCGCGATTGTTTACGCGGGCGCATTTACCCGGCACAGGGCAATGTACAGCTGGGCGGGATAAAAGAGTATAAAGAAAAGCTAAAGATGGTGGACCGCATCATCATTGTTGCCTGCGGCACCTCATGGCACGCCGGCCTGGTTGGCGAATACCTGATTGAAGAATACGGACGCGTACCGGTTGAGGTTGAATATGCCTCGGAGTTTAGGTACCGCAACCCTATTGTCACGCATAAAGATATTGTTATTGCCATCTCACAATCGGGCGAAACTGCCGATACCATGGCTGCTTTAGAAATAGCCAAAGAGCGCGGCGCCACTATTTTTGGCATTTGCAACGTGGTTGGCGCGTCCATCCCGCGGATTACGGATGCCGGGGTTTATACCCACGCCGGCCCCGAAATTGGTGTGGCATCAACCAAGGCGTTTACTGCCCAGGTTACTGTTTTAACGCTGATAGCATTTTATATAGCCCAGCTTCGTGGCACACTTACCCAAAGCAAACTGGTGGAGTATCTGACCGGGCTTGACGAAATACCGGCATTGGTAGAACGCACCCTGCTTTGCAACGACCACGTAAAAGAAATTGCCGCCCGTTTTAAGGATGCCAACAATGCCTTATTCCTGGGAAGGGGAAGCTCTTTCCCGGTGGCGTTAGAGGGCGCTTTAAAACTTAAGGAGATCTCATACGTACACGCCGAAGGTTATCCTGCTGCCGAAATGAAACACGGCCCTATCGCCTTAATTGACGAGGATTTGCCGGTTATATTCATCGCTACTAAAAACTCGTCGTACGAGAAAGTGGTGAGCAACATACAGGAAGTTAAAGCCCGGGGCGGTAAAATTATAGCCATAGTAACCGAAGGCGATACCGAGGTACGCGACATGGCCGATTATGTAATAGAAATACCACAAACTGACGATGCATTCGTTCCGTTGCTGGCAACCATACCACTACAATTCTTATCATACCATATAGCCGTAATGCGCGGCTGTAATGTCGATCAGCCACGTAACCTGGCTAAGTCGGTAACGGTAGAGTAGAGACTAGTATAAACATATAGTAAAAGCCGCTTTGATATTCAAGGCGGCTTTTTTGTTGTCCGTCCACCCGGGAACCACACCTATTGCGGATGGTCGGACACAATTGCTTAATCAATTATTACAATATCGACTAAATCAATAAAACTATTACCTTTACATAGATTTGCTCTATAACTCAATACACACCACTCAAAACTCATCACCCAACATGACTATTACACAGCTTGAATACATTGTAGCGGTTGATACCTACCGCAGTTTTGTGGCCGCGGCCGATAAGTGTTTTGTTACCCAGCCCACGCTTAGTATGCAGATCCAGAAGCTGGAAGACACGTTGGGGGTAAAACTATTCGACCGCTCCAGGCAACCCGTTACACCCACCGAGATCGGTATCGACATCATTAACCAGGCCCGCGTGCTGCTGGCCGAGAGCGAGAAAATAAAAGAGATCATATCCGACCGCCAGAAAGAACTCTCGGGCGAGCTAAAGGTGGGTATTATCCCCACCGTATCGCCTTATATATTGCCCAAGATCCTGCATGGCTTCATTCAAAAATACCCGCAGGTAAAACTCATCGTGTGGGAGCAAACTACCGAGCAGATCATCCAGCAGCTAAAACTGGGCACTTTAGACTGCGGCATCCTAAGCACCCCGCTGCACGAAAGCAGCCTGATAGAGATGCCCGTGTTTTACGAAAACTTTGTGGCCTATGCCAGCAAGCACAGCAAGCTGTATAAAAAGAAAACCATCAACCCCGATGATATCGACATGGAAGAGATCTGGGTGCTTAACGAGGGCCATTGCATGCGCGAGCAGGTGCTAAACATTTGCCAGCGACGCAAATCGACGCAGGGTTTCCAGCATTTCGAGTATAATACCGGCAGCGTGGAAACCTTAAAACGCATGGTCGACCAAAACAATGGCGCCACCATACTGCCCGAGCTTGCCCTGGCCGATTTGACCGACAAGCAGCTCGACCGTGTCCGCTACTTCAAGTCGCCCGAGCCGGCGCGCGAAGTAAGCATCGTCATCCAGCGCAACTACCTTAAACGTCGCATGATAGAAGCCCTTAAAAACGAGATCCTGGAGTTTGTACCCAAACGCATGAAGAATAAGAAGAAGAAGGATGTGATGGAATTTTGATTACGTTGTACGTGGGACGTAATACGTTTTACGTTGGATGCATATTTAATGAGCAACGGCCTGCGCGATTCCCTCCCAACGGGAGGGTGTAGGGAAGGGTCTCTCAAAGCGACAAGCAACTAATCTCTAATCACTAACCTCTAATCTCTAGTTCCTAAACGCCTGCGTAATCATCAACCCATACCAGCCGGCATCCAGTATGCCGATACCCAACCGCCCGAAGGCCGGGTTAAGGATATTGGCCCTATGCCCCGGCGAATTCATTAACCCCGTATGCGCCATAGGCAGGGTTTGGGTGATCGCGATATTTTCGCCGGCGGTTAAAAAGCGCAAGCCCTGGTTCTTCATCCGGTCGAACGGGTCCAACCCCTCGGGCGTGTAGTGCGAAAAGTAGCCCCGCTGCAGCATGTCGACTGAATGGTCGCGCGCTACCCGGGTTAATTCCGGGTCGGGTTTTAGGGTTTGCAGGCCGCGTTTATGCCGCTCTTCGTTCACAAGCTCCAGCATCCGGGCTTCCAGGTCGGGTCGGGGTTTGGCGGTTACCGATCTAAAGGGCAGCGTTATCATCCGCTCGTGGCTCACCATAGCCGTGCCGGTGCCCTTTAGTTGCATCAGCGCATCCGTAAATATGGGCGACAGGCGCTCGTTAATAAGCCCCACGTTGCCGGCCAGTTTTTTGGCTATGGGGCTTTTGCGGGCCTCGCGCATAAACAAATTATCCAACGGGTACACCACCAGGAAGGTGGCTATCAGTATCGCCCAGATATAACCGTTTACCAGCCCCGGCAAAGTGCCCAGCGCCAGGTTAAGCCGGCTTTCGGTTATCCGCTCGGGCACGCGGTTTAACAGCCAATGCACCAACCTATCCACCCCCGCCTGCGCCAGTATAATAGTGATAATAAACCCCAACGCTGGCGACCATACCCCCGTTTTAGGCAGCACCTTTAACAGCACGCCGCTAACCGGCTTGTACAACAGCAGCGCCAGCGCAAGCGTTGTAACCCACGACAACAGGATCAACCCCGACAGGATAAACCCCCGCCGGTACCCCGTATAAATGCTAACCAGCACCACAATAATTATCAGTAGGTCTACTATGTTCATATAGGTTATAACCTCCAAAGGAGTCCTTCGGATAAATATAACAGATTTTTTGTTTTGCAAGGCGGGGGGGAATTAAGCGATAGTAACTAATTGCTAATTATGGCGTTGCCTGCGGCCCACGCTTTCCGCTCATACTGCGCAGGCCTTAGCCACAAGGCAGGTATCCGCTGCAATCGTTAACGCAAGACAAATCAATTCCATAATTTTGCCGTTATTACATTATGGCAGACGTGCACAGCAAAGAAACCCGCAGCTATAACATGTCGCGGATTAAGAGTAAGAATACTAAGCCCGAAATGCTGGTACGCCGGTTTCTGCACAAAAAAGGTTTCCGCTATCGCCTGCACGTAAAAGACCTGCCCGGCAAACCCGACATTGTACTACCCAAATACAAAATCGTAATATTTATACACGGCTGCTTTTGGCATGGGCACGAGGGGTGTAAATACTATGTTGTGCCGAAAACAAGGACCGAGTGGTGGTTAAATAAAATTCAAGGCAATACCAATAACGATGTAAAATCCGAAGCTCTTTTGACAGAGGCTGGTTGGAAAATTATTAAGATTTGGGAATGTGAATTAAAGAAGCCTTTATCTGAAAAAACATTAGAGCAATTACTCCTTTTTTTGACACAAGAATAATTTTCCACAATCGCAAAAGTTCACTTATATCCGATTGACTTATAGTCGAATAGGCGATAGCTTGCAGCTATGGATATTCGCAAGAAAATCGGCCTTCGCATAAAGGAATACCGGACAAATTTAAAACTCACTCAGGAAGCTTTAGCCTTTAAAGCAGAGATAGATAAGACGTATGTAAACGAAGTTGAAAACGGAAAAAGAAACATTTCTGTAATCAATCTTGAAAAATTGATTTGTGCACTTGATGTAACTGTTAGAGAGTTTTTTGACAGCAAATCTTTCGAAGGAGGCATCGAATAATGGCTCTTAAATCTTCAAAGGCTAATTCTCCTCTTGTACCTAATGAATTAGATTCGGCAGTACTTACACATTATGTTGTAACAAAAAATAAAGTATATAAAGACAAGGCATACGAAATTGCTGAAAATAATCCGAGCGAGTTCCATGAGCCGGAAGCATTATACCAAGCCGTACAAAAAAGCTTATTTGATGTTACTGATATTCCTTTTCCCGGACCACCAAAAGGAAAAGAAAAATTCACGTTTATTGATTTGTTTGCTGGCATCGGGGGGTTTCGATTGGCTTTGCAAAATCTTGGCGGCCTTTGTGTATATAGTTCTGAGTACGATAAGTATGCCCAAAAAACATATTTCGCAAACTTTGGAGAAACACCTTTTGGGGATATTACCAAAGAAGAGACCAAATCTTTTATACCTGCTAAATTTGATATTCTTTGTGGTGGCTTTCCTTGCCAGCCATTCTCAATTGCAGGAGTGTCAAAGAAAAATAGCTTGGGAAGAAAACACGGTTTTGAGGATGAAAAACAGGGCAACTTGTTTTTTCATGTTGCAGAAATAATAGAGAAACACAGGCCAAAGGCTTTCTTTTTAGAGAACGTAAAGAATCTTGTATCTCATGACAAGGGCAATACATTCAAAGTAATTAAAGCCACACTTGAAGATTTAGGATATTCATTTAACCATCGGGTATTAAACGGAAAACATTTTGTTCCACAACACAGAGATAGAACGATTATGGTTGGGTTTGACAAAAAAGAGTTTGGTGAGAATGTCGCATTCGACTTCAATTTAGTCGAGCTACCGGAGGCTGATAAGCAAATAAAGTCTATACTAAAATCAGATGTCGACCCCAAATATACATTGTCGGAACACTTGTGGAATTACCTGCAAGGATATGCCAAAAAACATAAAGAAAAAGGAAATGGCTTTGGCTTTGGGTTGGTAAATTTAGATGGCATTAGCAGAACCATGAGTGCTCGTTATTATAAGGATGGTGCTGAAATTCTAATCCCACAAAATGGTTCAGTTCCCCGAAGATTGACGCCCGATGAATGCGCAGCATTACAAGGATATCCTGTGAACTTGGGAGATAAAAGTTTTAGAATACCCGTGTCGGATAATCAAGCATATAAACAGTTTGGGAACTCTGTTGTAACACCACTTATTGAGGCGGTTGGAAAAGAGATTGCAACTGTTTTAAGAACCCATAAAAATTAGCGAGATGGCCAGTTTAGACATTAATTCAATGCAATCCTACTTGTCGAATAGCGTAAGTAGCTTAAATGCTAATAAGATAAACGGCATGCTCGCAGAAATTGAATTAAGAAATTATCTTGAAAGATTAGGATATGGAGATCGTATTTCTCAAGGAGGCTGGATAGTTAGGAGTGTTGGGAGTAATTTTGGAGAGTTTACGTCAGTTTTATTTCCGCATACTATACAGCCGGGCATTAATTATGACCCCTCTAGGACCCTTGAAGGCCCAAGCAACGCTTTACACACGATATGCTCGACGATGCATCAAATCGGAGTGCATAGTTACTATTGCGTTCCATCTATAGCAGTAATTAACGATGCAAGCACTATTAGTTGGAATATTATGCAATTAGGCATTCCGGGTGCTCGTCCTTATACACCATTAAATAATACAATAAACAATTTCTTGTTGAGGAGTCGTAGGTATAATTTCTTACGTTATCATACCAATTCTTCACAAATCCCTATTGCGTCAATACCTGAAGAATTTACCAAAGAACATTTGCGAATTTCTTTTCAAAATAGTTTCATGTCTGAAATGTCTGATATCGACGGCGTTTTATGGGGTGAACAGCATACATATCCAATTGAAATAAAAGAAAAAACTGTCGCTAATGATAGTAAAGTTGGAGCCTATTTTGGATTAGATGTGGGTCCCTTTGTTAAATTGGCCTTTTATGCAGCAAAAAAAGGCAATTTGCATTCATTATTTTTCGTTCGAGAGATTAATAACGTTAATGACAGAGAATTAGTAAATTGGTGGTTTATAACCTTCGACACTATGGCTCAATATGCATCTTGGATTCCTATGGCCGGAGGAAAAAATATGTTAGGGGGCGCAAGCACGGTAATAAAAATTCCAAAAGCTAAGTTCACTGCATTAAATTCAACCAGTCTTTCACAACTTTAATCATGTCAAATTCTTTATCCAGTTATTTCAAAAGCATCGGGGCGAAAAGATTAAGCCGGGTCGAAATTGACCCTAAGACATCTCATCAACACGAGCTTAACGGCATAACTGGGTTCAAGGAAATATTTGGTTTAGATCCAATTGAATTTAAGACGAAGTTTATCTACTTAGCTGACGATGAAGATGGGATTTTTGAAAACGAAGGTTTTTTAAAATGGTACGATGCCAGAGAAAAGCACATTACCAGAACAGAGCATAGGCTATATTATTCCGATAATCAAGTTATTCCAATTTCTGCCGAAGGCGATTTAATTGTCGTGGGCGTGACACAAAAGAATGATGCAGTTGTCCTTGTTGCTCCTAATGGCTCTACTTCAGAAAAGCAATTACTTTGGTTGTTTAATCTTTCGGAAGTTAAAAATAAATTTATCGTCAAGGACTTATCCGCAGATAAGGCAGATATTGGGTTTGCGGGTAAATATATTATAGCATCGCTTGGCATTGAAATCGAAGAACCAGAAACGGACGATCTTGAAAAACTTATTGCCTTATTCGGCAAGAAGTTTCCGCCCACCTATATTTTCTCGGAATATGCCCGTTCAACAGTTAAAGATATTTCAATAATAGAGGCGCCGGATGAAACGCTTCTAAAATGGCTTGAAAGAGAAGAACTATTATTTCGAACATTAGAAAATATTATAGTCAAGGAGAAATTAACTACGGGTTTTGGTAAAGACAATAGCGACGTTGACGAATTTATCAGTTTTTCGTTAAGCGTTCAAAACAGACGGAAATCGCGAGCCGGCCATTCATTTGAAAATCATTTAGCTGTGATATTTGAAGGCAACAAGTTATCGTTCGATAAAGGAAAAACAACCGAAAGGAATAACAAACCGGATTTTCTATTTCCTAAAAATGGATATGCTGACCCGTTTTTCAATATTGAACTTTTAACTATGTTGGGCGTAAAAACTACTGCAAAGGATAGATGGCGACAGGTTTTATCGGAAGCTGATAAAATTCCGTATAAACACTTAATAACTCTTGAACCTGCGATTAGTAGAAATCAGACGGATGAAATGTTAGCCAAAAACTTACAGTTGGTGATACCCAAATCAATCATACCGACATATCAAAAGGACCAACAAGAACAATTGATTTGCCTTTCAGATTTTATTAAACTTGTGGCAAATAAACAAACCTTTATTTAAGCACATAAGAGCGCCCGCGAATTGCAGGAAATATTAGGCTATCAACGAGGGGGAAATTTTCTTATGCAAAGCAAAAAAAGCGTGTGAAAATTCCGGCTCTGCTATTGAGGATCATTTTCGTGATGTCACGAAAATGATCGCTATAGCCAAAGGCCTTGACGTTGAGGGTGTTGCAAAACTGTTTCACCGTGTTTTGTTAGATCATTGTATTTCTGCAGTTAACCTGAAACTGTTTCATAATGTTTCATTTAAAAGTGAAACACTTCAACTAATCCTGTAATCCTTAAATCCTGTTAATCATGGTTCAGACAATGCGTTAGGGGTAGCAGCGGATACCGGCTGCGCGAAAGCCCAAAGCATCGGCCGCGCTTAATGCCTCTGGGCGTATGAGCGCATAACCCGGGCCGAAGGCAACGCCATTATTACTATCGCTTTATTAAACCCCTCCCTACACCCTCCCGATGGGAGCGAACCACACAAGCCGCCGCCCACCCCAACGTAAAACGTATTACGTACAACGTCAAACGTAATACGTAACACGTTCGCACATTAACATAACGCAATCCCGCTCAAATCTGCCTTCCCGCTTTTCAGGAACTCGTAGGTCATGCGGTCGGCGTGGCAGTTGATGAACTTAATGCCTTTTAGCTTGCTGTTTTTAAAGAAGGTGTTAACCAGCGTCGCGTTTTGGAAGGTCACCCTTAAAAAGCCGCAGTTCTCGAAAGCGCAGTCCTGCAGTGCGCCTTCAAAAACCATATCGTCGATATGCGAGCCGTTAAAGGCCGTATGTTTTAACACCGCGTTGGTGAGCGTACTTTTTTGCAGGGCCGAGCCTTTAAACACTGCCCCGGTTAGGTCGGCACCGGTAAAATCGCAGCTTTTGATATGGCTTTTTGAAAATTCGGCGTCTTTGAGTAAACAGTCATTAAACTGGTTACCTGCCAGGTGCGAGCCTTGGATCTGGGCGTTGCTCAAGTCAGACCCGGAGAAGTCGCAGCTATCTACATGATTGCTTTTTAGCAACAGCCCCTGCATTGCCGAGCCTACGAATTTGCAGCGCTGCATGTTTGACGAGCTGAACTTTTCGTGCAGGTTTTTCAGCCCCGAGAAATCGGCATCCACCCAGTTCCCGTCGGACATGTTCCAGCTCAGTTTTTTCTCCTGCTTTACGGCTGCTGACCCGGCCGCTGCCATATCGCCACTTGCCGGCCAGGTGTTATCCGAAAAATAATTAAGGTCGACGCCCGTAATTTCGGCAAGGCGGTTTAAGGTGATGATATCGGGCATTGATTCGCCGCGTTCCCATTTACCCACTGCCTGCGGGCTGATGAACAGTCGGATGGCCAGTTCGGCTTGTGATATGTTGATCTGTTTTCGTGCTTTGGCAATTTTGCTGCCGATGGTTTTTGTTTCCATAGTTACTGTCTTTTTTTGTTTTAATTTCGACACAGCAAATATATTTAGCCGGTATCCTGCCTCCGGCAAAAACGCCGCCACTATTAGTTGTAATATAGCTACATCTGGTTGTTATTTGGCAACTAATGGTAGTGTTGGCTGGAATTACGCCGGCATGCCTTCATCACGGCACAAAGTTATGAGTCCCGATAGCTATCGGGATGAGTGGTGGGTTTTGAATTTCCTGTCGCGCCCAATTTTGTTTCAGATGTTTAAACATTATTTATTTTTACAATAATCTTATTATCAAATAGTTAGGCTGAAATCTTGTTTCATTTTGTTTCACTCGTTTTTTGCATGTCGCTATATTTCAGCCGGTTAAGCCGAAATCTTGTTTCACGTGTTTCATTTGTTTCACCCGCACGTGAAACAAAACAGGCGGTCCTGTAATCGTAACTTGCTGTAAATCACGGTTCAGACAGCCCTTGCGTTAGGTAGCAGCGGATACCGGCTGCGCGAAAGCCCCGGTGCAGGCCGCGCCTAATGCCTCGCGGCGTATGAGCGGATAACCCGGGCCGCAGGCAACGCCCAATTATACCTCCCCACCCCCACGTAAAACGTATTACGTACAACGTACAACCTCGCAAATCAAAAAGTCATTACCATGACACTACTTCGGGCGGTTTTAGTAATTTTGCTACTAATTACGCGCCATCCAAAACACATGACCATTACCAAAGAACAAGTACTGCAAGCTTTAAGCAACGTAGAGGAGCCCGATCTGAAAAAGGACCTGGTTACGCTTAACATGATCCAGGACATCGAGATAGACGGCAATAGCCTTAGCTTCTCGGTTATCCTGACTACGCCTGCCTGCCCGCTAAAGGCGCTGATTGAGAATGCCTGCCGCAATGCTATTGGCCACTTTATAAGCAAGGAGATACAGGTTACGGTTAACATGACGTCGCGCGTTACCACGCAGAAGAACACGGGCGTGCCGGGGGTGAAGAACATCGTAGCGGTTGCCAGTGGCAAGGGCGGTGTGGGTAAAAGCACCGTCGCGGTTAACCTGGCGCTGGGCCTTGCTAAAAGCGGTGCCAAGGTAGGCCTGATTGATGCTGATATTTACGGACCAAGCATCCCGATTATGTTCGGGCTGGAAGGAGCCAAGCCAAGGGCCAGTAACGAGAATGGCAAAACGCGCATTGAGCCTATTGAGAAGTATGGCATCAAGCTGCTGTCGATAGGGTTCTTTACTGATCCTAACCAGCCGGTGCCATGGCGCGGGCCAATGGTGTCGACCGCCGTTAAACAGCTATTTAATGATGCCGATTGGGGCGAGCTTGACTACCTGGTGGTAGACCTGCCACCCGGTACCGGCGATATCCATATCACCATTACGCAGACGTTCCCGGTTACGGGGGCGGTGATAGTAACCACTCCGCAGGCTGTTGCGCTGGCTGATGCCAGGAAGGGCATAGGCATGTTTTTGATGGAGAGCATAAACGTGCCGCTACTGGGCATAGTTGAAAACATGGCCTACTTTACCCCTGCCGAGCTGCCCGATAACAAGTATTACATCTTCGGGCAGGGTGGCGGCAAGAAGCTGGCCGAGCAGCTGGAAGTACCTTTTTTGGGCGAGATACCGCTGATTAAAGGCATAAGCGATAGCGGCGACGCGGGTAAACCCATTGTTTTAAACGAGGAGCACCCGCTGATGGTTACCGCCTTTACCGAGATGGCGAACCGCGTAGCGCAGCAGGTGTCGATCAATAATGCGATGGCTGCCAGTAGGAATATGATAAATAATTAATAACTTTACTTATAAATTAGTAAAAATGAGTGTATTAGAAAGGGTTGAAGCAGCGTTGGATAGCATACGCCCGTACCTGGAAACAGATGGCGGCAATGTATCGGTTGAGGAGATAACACCCGAAGGTATAGTGCGTTTGAAGTTGTTAGGGTCGTGCGGGTCGTGCCCAATGAGCATCATGACGCTTAAGGCGGGTATTGAAGGTGCCATTATGAAAGCAGTACCCGAAATTACCGGCATAGAGGCCATAAACCTTACCGATATAGACGACCCTAACGCGGTGCTCCCCGAAAATTTGCGCTAACTAAATGTTAAGTATTGTTAAAATGCCCCGGGGTATTGCTGCGATACTATTTTGTTAAGAAACTAAAAACTATTTTTACCCGTTAACAGTAATTATAGAAAAGCTTAGCCGCTAAATGAAATACCTAATTGGCATATTATTCTTATTTATAACCGCAACGGCAGTAGCGCAAACTACCGATAAGCCGCTGGTGCAGTTTAGCGGTATTACCCGTAATACGGATAGTGTCCGGGTTATTGTGCCTTACGTAAACATAACCAACGTTACTACCCATAAACAGGTTTATATTTCCAATTTCGAGGGCTATTTCTCGTTTGTAGCGCACGAGCAGGATACGCTGCGTTTTAGCAGCGTGGGTTATGTGCCTGTAACGGTTGTTATCCCCGTACACGTAACCAATCAAAGCCTGGTGATGAATGTGCTGCTGAAACCACAAATTATTAACCTGCCGGTTTTCAGGGTGTTTCCATGGGCTACCACGGATGAGTTCAGGAAAGATTTTTTGGCGATGAAGATAGCGGATGATGACCTGGAGATTGCCCGTAAAAACCTTAACCCTGCATCCATACACGCTGCCGAAGCATCAGCGCCGCATTATGGGTATGAGGGGATAAACGTGCAGGAAATGCATAACAGCATTGTTAATTCGCACTCAATTACCAATCCGCTGCTTAACCCATTTGCCTGGGGTAGTTTGATCCGCGATATTGCCGCCGGCGATAGATCTATTGGAGGCAAATAAGCTTAGCGCCCTTTCTTAACAGCCGGGAACTTCATTTTATATTCCACGTCCACTATTCCTTTTGAGATATCGGTCAGTCGTTTTTCAAGCATGCGCTTGCGTAGCGGGCTTAACCTATCGGTAAATAGCTTGCCTTCAATATGGTCGTATTCGTGCTGGATAACACGTGCAGCCATGCCGCTGAAGGTTTCGTCATGATGCTTCCAGTTCTCGTCGTAGTATGATAGCCTGATGGTTGATTTGCGGGTAACGTCTTCCCTAACATCGGGTATGCTTAAACAGCCTTCGTTAAAGCTCCATTCATCGCCGCTTTCTTCCTCGATACAAGCGTTAATGAACACTTTCTTGAAATTCTTCAATTCAGGCTCGTCATCATCAAACGGGGTGGCATCTATCACAAACAAACGCATGGAAAGCCCAACCTGCGGGGCAGCCAAACCAACGCCACGGGCAGCATACATGGTTTCGAACATATCTTCGCACAATTGTTTGATATGCGGATACTCTGCAGGCTCGATAGCCGTTGCTTTTCGTTTTAATACCGGGTCGCCGTAGGCTACAATAGGAAATTTCATGGTTACAAAATTACGGCTTTAATCCTTAGGCTCAAATAGCAGCGTTATCATTTTACTTTCATCAAATATTTCATTGCTAATCTCCAGCAATTGCTCTGCCGTTACGGCGTTTATCTTCTCGAATAATTGGGGCAGCGTATCCACATAATTAAAGTCGATCAAACTTTTAGCCATAGATATGATCAGACTCATGCGGTTCTCTTCGGCCAATGCTATCTGGCCTATAAACTTTTGCTTGGTTTGATGCAGTTGCAGGGTACCCAGCTTTTGCTCGCGCAGCTTCTTTAGCTCTTTATGCACCAGTTTGGCGGCTTTGGCAGCCTTTTCGGTATCGGTACCAAAGTAAATGGAGAAGATGCCGGTATCGGTGAACGCGGTATAGTTTGATTCGATGGTGTAGGCTATACCGTGTTTCTCGCGGATCTCCAGGTTCAGGCGGTTGCTCATACCCATGCCGCCAAGCAGGTTGTTCAGCAACAGCAAGCCGGTTTTATGGTGATGCGATGACGAGTATGCCTGGTTACCAATAACACAATGTGTTTGCGATATGGGTTTATGGATAATATGATTACCGCTGATATTAACCACCGGGGTTATCCTGCTTTTTTTATTATAATTTGGCTCGATATGCCCGAAATACTTATCGCCCAGCTTACTTATCTTTTTAAAATCATAATCGCCTATAACCGCGAAAATGATCTCGTTAGTATTATAATTTGTGGCGATGAATTGCTTCATGTCATCGCGGCTTAAAGCGCCAACGGTTTCGGTAGTACCCAGTATGTTTTTGCCTATCGGATGATCTTTAAACAGCAGTTCCTCAAAATCATCCTGGATAGCTTCCTCAGGCTGATCAAGGTAGGATGCGATCTCGTCCTGGATCACTCCGCGTTCTTTCTCCAGCTCATCTTCGGGGAAGGTAGAGTGAAATACAATATCCTCGAACAGGTCCATAGCACGCTCTAAATAAGGGTTTAAAAATGACGCGTGGATGCAGGTATACTCCTTTGTCGTGTAGGCATTCAGGTCGGCGCCGACAATCTCCAGTCGGTTCAGGATCTGGTTGGTGCTGCGGCGCTCGGTTTCTTTAAACAGCAGGTGCTCAATAAAGTGGGCCAGGCCTTCCTGGTTAGGCAGCTCATCGCGCGAGCCGGCGTTCATCAATATGCAGCAATGCGTAACCGCCGAAGGCGCATGCTTATACATAATACGGATGCCGTTGGATAGGGTATAGAGCTGGTATTCCATCATTTGAGGGGCAAAGATAGGGAATTAATAAACAGCTAATCATCAGCTATAAATCATAATAGCATCGCTTAAAATAAATACATTTATTACTTTCGTTTAAATAATCGCTCAAGTGTCCGGCCGGCCGAAAGGTGTCCGGATAGTTCCGGACGGACACCCTTAATAATATCATCGCAATGAACATAAAAATAGCCGATCTCGAATTTGAACCACTAATATCTGCTGAAGAGATCCAAACCCGCATCAAACAAATTGCTGCCCAACTAAACGCTGATTACGAAAACAAGACCCCGATCTTCGTCGGCGTACTTAACGGCTGCTTCATGTTTATGGGCGATCTGTTAAAGCAGATCACCGTCCCGTGCGAGGTCGCTTTTACCAAATTATCATCATATCACGGCGGCACAACCAGCACCCGCCGCATAAATGATGATTTTGATCTGATGGTTGATATCGCCAACCGCCATGTTGTACTTGTTGAAGACATTGTTGATACCGGCAACACGCTCGACTATTTAGTCGCCAAACTTAGCCACCGAAAACCGGCTTCCATAACGGTATGCGCCCTCTTGCTAAAACCTGATGCTATTGAATATCCTATTGAAGAGTTAACGCACGTTGCCTTTAATATCCCCAATGAGTTTGTAGTTGGCTACGGTTTGGATTATATGGAGTTGGGTAGAAATTTGGATGGGATTTATAAGAGGGTGGTCTAAGCGTTTTCTCAGTTTGTCATCCTGAGCATAGCGAAGGATCTTGTATAATTGACAGGTCGCCGTTCATTCTTATCGCGTGTAGAAGATCCTTCACTATGCTCAGGATGACAAACTGAATATATTTATTATATGCGTCAACACAATTACTATACATACATATTAACCACTTCAACTAAAAAGGTATTGCATACCGGCGTTACCAATAACTTGGAAAGGAGATTATATGAGCATTATTTTGGCACCGATGCCAAAGATAGTTTCACAACAAAATATAAATGCTACGATTTGGTATGGTTTGAAAGATATCAATATGTTAATCACGCCATCGAAAGAGAAAAAGAAATAAAAGGCTGGTTGCGAAGCAAAAAGAATAAACTTGTCGAAGAAGAAAATCCTGAATGGCGATTTTTAAACAATGATTTGATGGAATGGCCGCCTACACCAACAAAAGAATAACCCGACGCTTGTCATTCTGAGCGTAGCGAAGAATCTTCTACAAATGATAGGCAAGCGTAGTACTTATAGCGTTTAGAAGATTCTTCGCTACGCTCAGAATGACAACTTAGTTTGCTTCTTCCACCGCCAACATCCCACCCAATAACTCAACAGCTTCATTAATACCATATACTGCTTCAATGCTTAAGCGCAGGGTATCTTTTACCTCCTTTAAATTGGTACGGCGTGGGTTAACCTGAACAAAGGTTAGTACATTACGGAATGCCGCTGTTTCAAAGTATGGCGATTGCTGGTTAGTGATAAAGTAGCCGCGTAGTACGCCTTTCTTTAACGAGATCTTCTCGAAACCAATGGCTTTACCCATCCATTGCAGGCGCATGGTGTTAAGCAGATCATTTACCTGTGGCGGTATGGGGCCAAAACGATCATGCAGTTGTTGCTGGAAAGCCTGCAGCTCGGCTTCATTTTCCAGCTTTGAGAGATCTGAATAAAGATTATACCGTTCTGATAAGCTGGTTACATATTCGTTAGGGATCAATATCTCCAGGTCGGTATCAATTTGCGTAAACGCAATGAAAGGCCGCGGCTTATCATCAGGAAAAAGGCCTTTAAACTCGTCATCCTTCAGCTCGTGGATGGCTTCATCCAATATCTTATGATACATCTCGAAGCCTATCTCGGCAATAAAGCCGCTTTGCTCGGCACCTAAAAGGTTCCCGCTGCCGCGGATATCAAGATCGCGCATGGCAACGTTAAAGCCGCTGCCCAGGTCGCTAAACTCTTCAATGGCGCTTAATCGTTTCCGGGCCTCGTTAGTTAAGGTTGATAGCGGTGGGCTCAATAAATAACAATATGCCTTTTTATTACTCCGCCCTACACGGCCCCGCATCTGGTGCAGATCGCTCAGGCCAAACATGTGGGCGTGGTTAATGATAATGGTATTGGCGTTAGGGATATCCAAACCGGCCTCGATAATTGTAGTGGCTACCAGCACATCGTACTCATTATTCACAAACTTCAGCATTACATCTTCCAGCGCGTCGCCCTCTAACTGTCCGTGGGCGATGCCCACACGTGCGCCCGGCACAAGCTTGTGGATCATACCGCCCAGTTGCGGCAAATCAGCAACCCGGTTATGGATAAAGAAAACCTGGCCGTTGCGCTCCAGCTCAAACTCGACAGCTTCTTTTATCAGCTTATCATTAAACACATGCAGCTCGGTAACTACCGGCTGGCGGTTAGGCGGCGGAGTTGATATGATAGAAAGATCGCGCGCACCCATTAGCGAGAAATGCAGCGTACGCGGAATAGGTGTCGCAGTCAGCGTCAGTGTATCCACATTGGCGCGCATTTGCTTCAACTTCTCTTTAGTGCTTACGCCAAACTTCTGCTCCTCGTCAATAATCATCAGGCCCAGGTCCTTAAACTTCACATCCTTGCTCACTAAACGGTGGGTACCAATGATGATGTCAACCTTGCCTTCTTTCAGCTTTTCTAACGTTTCCTTTATCTGCTTGCTCGATTTAAAGCGGTTCACATAATCTATATTGCACGGGAAGCCTTTTAAACGCTCGCTAAAGGTTTTATAATGTTGGGCGGCTAAAATGGTCGTCGGTACCAATATGGCTACCTGTTTGCTATCTGCAACTGCTTTAAACGCTGCACGGATGGCCACCTCGGTTTTGCCAAAGCCCACATCGCCGCATATCAGGCGGTCCATAGGGTGTGGGGCCTCCATATCCTTTTTAAAGTCGGTGGTAGCTTTTTCCTGGTCGGGGGTATCCTCGTAAATAAAGGATGCTTCCAGCTCGGTCTGTAAATAGCTATCCGGCGAAAACGAGTTACCCACCTGCGATTTACGCAAGGCGTAAAGCCGGATCAGGTCGCGGGCTATGTCTTTAACTTTTTTTTTTGTTGTTTTCTTGAGTTTCTCCCACGTATCGGTACCCAGCTTGTTCATCCGGGGTACGGTACCTTCTTTGCCGCTATATTTAGAGATACGGTTAAGCGAGTTGATGTTTACATATAACAGGTCGTTATCCGCATAAATTAAGCGGATCATCTCCTGCTGCTTGCCGGCAACTTCTACTTTTTCCAGGCCGGCATATTTGCCTATGCCGTGGTCTATATGGGTAACATAATCGCCGGGCTTTAGCTCGCGCAGTTCTTTTAGAGTGATGGCCTGCGAGCGCTGGTACCCTTTTTTAAGCTTGTATTTATAATAACGATCAAAGATCTGGTGATCGGTATAGGCCGCCAGGTGTTGCTCCCTATCCACAAACCCTTCACGGATACTGATGCTTATAGGCGTAAACTTTACGGTTTTATCCAGGTCCTCTAATATGGCGTATAGGCGCTCTACTTGTCGCGCCGAATCGGTGAGGATAAAATTCTCTATCTTCTCGGCTTCGTTATTTTTAAAGTTATGGATCAGCAGGCTAAAGTCTTTATTAAACGATGGCTGCGGACGCATATCAAAGCTGATGGTCTCATCAGGCTGATAAAAGAATTGTTTACCAAATTCTATAACGGCATAATCGTGCAGCTGGTCGGCAATTAGCTTTTCGTCGGTAAAGCCAAACTTGGGGTCTATCCAATCAGGGTTCTGGTTCTTTTCATCTGCCGACAAAGCGTTCCACAACTGGGTAGCTTTTTTATAACCCGATTGGATAATATCGAACGTAAACTGCACATCCTTTATCCAGATCTGGGTATCATCATCAATATATTCTAAGAGCGATATATTGCTTTCTGTTAAAAATTTAGATTGCACATTAGGCACAATGGTAATGCTTTTAACCTGTTCGACTGATAGCTGGCTCTCTATCTCGAACGTGCGGATAGACTCGATCATATCGCCCCAAAACTCAACCCGGTAAGGCAGCTCGTGCGAGAAGGAGAAGATATCAACTATACCGCCACGGATAGAGAACTGCCCCGGCTCGTACACAAAATCTACCCTGTCAAAGTCATACTCCACTAAAAACTCGTTGATAAAATCAATGCTGAGCTTGTTGGTTACAGCTATTTCTAAAGTGTTTTTTTCTAAGGATGCGCGGTCTATCACCTTTTCGGCAAGGGCCTCTGGATAGGTAACTATTAGCCGGCCAAATTCGCTTGAATGGTTCAACTCATTTAATACCTCGGCACGCGCTAAAACATTGCTGCTATCGGGCTGGGTAAACTCAAACGGTTTGCGGTATGATGATGGAAAAAGCAGGACTTCTTTACCTGTCAAATTTTCCAGGTCGGCCTGGAAATAGCCGGCTTCTTCGCGCTCGGGCAATACAAACACCATGTGCTTGTGTTGTAAAAAATACAATGCTACCGCCATGGTCGCATCACCCGATCCGACCAAACCACGAAGCTGTATCCTTGGATTTTTCGACGCGTTGGTGGCCTTAGCCAGCGCCTTTATCCGGTCATCAGCTTTATATCTTTCTAATATATCACGGATGTTCAAAACTGCTGCAAATATACAGAAAAAGAGTTTTAAGCCTGATGGTTATCTGCAATATCTTGCCAGGCTGCTTTTGGCTCCTGAAAAACCCACAGACGCCGCCTTATTAATATCGACGCATGCCCCCTTTTTATCACCATAAAAGTATTTAGCAATACCCCGACTGTTATAAGCGTTGCCATAGGTAGGATCAAGTTTAATAGCCTCGTTATAGTATTGTATGGCAGTTGCGTAGTTGGCCGAAAAGATATATGAGTTTCCTAAATTTAAGTACGCAGCCGCGTCGTTTGGATTAATAGTTAATGCTTTTTTAAGATCGGCAATTGCTCCTTTATAATCTTTATGTTGGTTTTTTGCTAAACCCCTGTTACTGTAAGCTATTGCCAGGGTGTCTGTTATCAAAATGGCTTTATTGCAATCAGTAATGGCACCATCAAAATCACCCTTATGGTTTTTTGCAATTGCCCTGTTGGCATATGCTTCGGCATTGTTGGGGTTTAGCGCAAGTGCTTTATCAAAATTAATCATCGCGTCATTAAAGTTTCCTGTTGAAGCCTGTGTGACACCAAGTTTGATATAAGCTCCTTCATTTTTTTCATCCAAAGCAATTGCTTTATTATAATCAGCCGTAGCGCCAGTAAGGTCTTTCAGATCGGCCTTCATAATGCCCCGGTTGTAATAAGCATACGGTTGTTCGGGATCTTCTTCTATAGCTTTTGAAAAATCCGAAATAGCGCCGCCTTTATCATTAAGTTTTGCTCTAAGTAATCCCCTAAGCATGTAAATGTCTGCCCGGGGTTTTAATTCAATCAGACTTGTGCAATCGGCTATCGCAGCAGGGTAATCTTTTACATATTTTTCAGCGATGGCTCTATTAAAATAGGCGTCAACAAATTGCGGGTTATACTTAATGGCCTGATTGTAGTCTTTAATAGCATCGCTATAGTTGTTAGTTACTGCCTTTGTTGCTGCCCTGTTATAATATGCTACGGAATTGGTTGAATCTAACTTTATCGCGGTATCATAATCTGCAATTGCACCGGATATGTCATTGATATATCGCTTTGCACTACCCCTATGGTCAAACATAACCGAGTTACGATTCATAATTGAGATGGCAGATGTATAATCTTTTATAGCGCCCTGGTAGTCTTTAAGTTCAAACCTGGCTAGTCCGCGATGATAGTAAGCGTCGCCAAAACCTTTATCAGTTACAATGGCCTTGTCAAATAATTTAATGGATTCTGCGTAGTCCTTCTTGTTAAATTTATCGTAGCCTTCTTTATCATATTGATAGGCAGTTTGGGCAGATGATATCAACGGTAGTGTTAATAATAGCAGTAGTAATTTTTTCATAATCATAAGCTTGTTAAAGGTATTAAATTTTAAAAGCCGTTTTATTTACCTATCAAAAATATCAGATGGCTAAAACAAAATCGCCTTAAAAAGCCTTTTTATGGTAGTTTAAACAACGTATGGCATTTATAGCACGTATTTAAATTACAACTCACAACTTTTAACCTAATACTTAAATAAAATGAAAAATGCATTAATATGGGGCGCTGTTATAGGAATACTTAGCGCGGCCTGGCTATTTATTACACACGCAATGGGTTATGATACCCAAAATGATAACACTGCACCTTACGAATACTTTTCGATATTGATACCGATAATAGGTTTGTTTTTTGGCATATTAAACTACCGCACCGTAGAATGCAATGGCCAGATGGGATTTTTAGAAGCATTGATACAAGGTTTTAAAATTTTATTGTTTGGCGGTATCCTGGCTGTATTTGTAGCTATTGTTTATATTAACTATATCCAACCGGGCGATGGTAACTTTATGGCATTTTCGGGCCGTATGTTTGGCGCTTTGTTAATTGGATTATTGTCTGCATTAGGTGTATCTTTGGTTTTGGCGACAAAATCAAACAAAGTTGATTAAGTTTTTAAAAACAAATTTCGAACTCATTTTTTGGATTGCGGCTTTGATAGCATTGGGCGTAAGTAACCCTGCTGCGGGGCCGCAATATTCATTATGCCCGTTTAAGGCTATGGGGATAACCTGGTGCCCCGGCTGCGGCATAGGGCATGCTATATCATGGTTGTTGCATGGCAATATCGCCAAATCATGGCAGGCGCATTGGCTGGGAGTGCCGGCTTTATTAATTATAGGTTATCGTATTTATGTTTTGGGGCGAAGTTTGTTTGTGGGTAAACAAGCGTATAACTTTGAATAACTTATGGTTCTGTAATTATCCATAGCGATTGGTTTGAAACCCATCACTATAGATAATTCGCCGACACCCGCACTTCTCCCGCCATTTTCACCGCTTAAATTCCCGCGCTTACCGAGTTGTTTACCCGCCCTGCCCATTTTGCATAGGCCGATATTTAGTTCTATATTAGTTTTGGGGTATAAATAATAAACAATCACACTAAAAACAAAGATCATGGATATGTATCAAAACCCGTATATGAGCCTTCCAGGCATTTCATCTGAAGAATTGGCTCTGTTACAACAAGCAACTTCTGGCTTAACAGACGACCAGAAAAAATATTTCTTTATGAGCTATTCTGGTAAAAGAAAAACACCGCAGGATGTATTAATATTTACCCTGATAGGTTTCTTTGGCGTAGCGGGGATACAACGTTTCTTGTTAGGGCAGATAGGTATGGGCTTATTGTATTTCTTTACCGGTGGCTTTTGCTTAATAGGTACAATTGTCGACCTGGTAAACCACAAGAAATTAGCTTTAGAGTATAACCAAAAAATGGCTTTCGAAAGCTTTAACCTTGCCAAAATGGGTAACTAATCATCCGTAGGGGCCAAAACCCCGATCTATCATATATTGGAATCGTGAAGACGCAAAAGACATTTGCGTCTTTACTTGTTAAGAGGATTTTTGGTACTTTTATCAAAATCTGCGATCAATGAAACTATCCCAACTTACCACCTATCTTGAAAGTATTGCACCGCTGGCTTACCAGGAAGATTATGATAATGCCGGACTTATAGTGGGTAATCCCGACCAGGAAATCAACCAGGTCCTGATTTCGCTGGATTGTGTGGAAGCTGTGGTTGACGAGGCTATTGCGACTAACTGCCAGGTTATTGTATCCCATCACCCCATAGTTTTTAAAGGCTTAAAAAGATTTAACGGCAAAACCTATGTAGAGCGCGTGGTAGAGAAAGCCATCCGTAATAATATAGCTATTTATGCCATCCATACTAATTTAGATAGCGTGCTAAACGGCGTTAACGCTAAAATTTGTGAAACCCTCGGTTTAGAAAACTGCCATATCCTATCGCCTAAACATGGCATTTTAAAAAAGTTGGTTACCTATGTGCCTACCAGCCATGTAGACCAGGTGCGCAACGCGTTGTTCCACGCCGGTGCAGGTAATATTGGGAACTATAGCGAATGTAGCTTCAATGCCGAAGGCACCGGCACATTTAAAGGAAACGAGGATAGCGACCCATACGTTGGCGAACCCGGCATACGACATACCGAAGAGGAAACCCGCATAGAAACCGTTTACCCTGCCAATTTAGAAAGCAAGATATTAATGGCGCTGATACTGGCGCACCCCTACGAGGAGGTAGCTTATGATCTTTACGCGCTAACAAATCAACACCAGCAGGTAGGATCGGGCATGATAGGCGAGCTGGACCAGCCCATGGATACCGAAGAGTTTTTATATCACCTTAGAGAAAAAATGCATGCCCAGGTAATAAGGCATACCGCTTTCACCGGCAAGCAAATTAAAAAGGTAGCGGTTTGTGGTGGCTCCGGCGGATTTTTGCTAAAACAGGCCATTGGCGCAGGCGCTGATATCTTTGTCACCGCAGACTATAAATACCACGAGTTTTTTGATGCGGATGGCAAGATCATTATTGCCGATATAGGCCATTTTGAAAGCGAGCAATTTACCCAGCAATTACTGCATGAAATGATCCGGAAAAAGTTTGCCGATTTGCCTTTGCGCCTAACCAGTGTGAATACTAATCCGGTTAAGTATTTTATGTAGCCTGGCTTAATGTCACTCCCCTTTCCTTTGACAAACAGCAATTTACAATTGAATTATAAAATATTTTAAAAAAGTTGTATCTTTGCCATCCGTTTATAAAAAGAAATAAGTATAAATCCCGTCAAAATAATGGAACAAACCGTAGAACAAAAGCTTAAAGCGTTATACGAATTACAAACCATCCACACTAAAATTGATAAAATTCGCCAGATAAGAGGCGAGTTACCTATGGAAGTTGCTGATTTGGAAGATGATGTTGCTGGTTTGGAAACCCGTATACAAAAAATTAAAAGTGAGCTTGATGATTTGGAGGATGATATTGTTACCCGCAAAAACCTGATCAAAGAAGCGCAGGCTAACACCAAAAAATACGAAACTCAGCTTGGCGAAGTTAAAAACAACCGCGAGTATGACGCGATCTCGAAAGAGATTGAAATACAAGGGTTAGATATACAAGTTAGCGAGAAGAAGATTCGTGAATTTGGTTTTGAGATCGCTTCAAAAACCCAGGTTTATGAAAAAGCTCTTGCCGACTTAGAAGCCCGCAAAAGCGACCTTGAAGCTAAAAAAGACGAGTTAGGCACCATTACTGCCGAAACCGAAAAAGACGAAAGCGAATTAACTGTACAGGCAGAAAAAGCTATCCCCAACATCGAAGAGCGGTTATTGGTTGCTTACAACCGTTTGCGCCAAAATGCTAAAAATGGTTTAGCTGTAGTTACTATCTCCCGCGATTCATGCTCAGGATGTTTTAACCAGATCCCGCCTCAGCGTCAGTCTGATATCCGTCAACGCAAAAAAATTATTGTTTGCGAGCATTGCGGCCGTATCCTGATAGATGAAGTAATGGCTTTAGAAGCAGAAACTGCAACTGCTTAATTATTAAGCAAGAAAAATATAAAAGCGCCCCTGGGCGCTTTTTTTGTTTGCAGACTTTGCGTGTTGTAAAATATACATATATTTAACCATGTTAAAGGCGCGCCTGATCTATTTGTTCCTGATTGTAGTAACAGTTATTGTTGGCCTGGTATCGCGCGAGCCGTCTTCGGCAGTTGTACCATTGTTTGTCGGTGATATTTTATGGGGATTAGCAGTATTTCTGCTAATGCGGTTTATATTTATAGCTAAGCCGTTATCTTTTATCGTAATAATAAGTATAATTTATGCTTATGCGACCGAACTTAGCCAGCTATACAGTGCGCCCTGGATAGATCATTTGCGCCAGACATTTTTTGGCAAAGTAATGCTTGGCGAAACGTTCTTCCTTGGTGATATTGCCAGCTATACTATAGGTATTGGCCTGGGTGTATTGGTTGAGCTTTCGCTGCGCACGCTGGTAAGAACGATGTATCCGCAAGCGGATTGATAACTTTCGTTTTTTCCTGCAATTTCTAAAACATACTCGTCTGTTTCCCTCCCTTCGGCGTAAATAAACTAAAATCATACGGTGGCATTTCGCGGCCGGCTAAAAAACGGTTACAGGCCATCTTATATAACTGGCTGATAGATTGAGCAACCGGGCCATCGCCACGCATGCGGCGGCCAAATTCGCTGTCGTTTAAATTACCATCATGGCAGGCGCGGATCATATTTAAAACTTTCTCGGCACGGTCGGGGTAGGCTTTGTGGATCCAGTCGGTAAATATTTCGCCTATGCTACCGTTCAGCCTCACGATGGTAAACCCGGCCGATAGCACGCCCCGGTCGGCAGCAGCCTTAATGATATCCGGGATCTCGTTACTGTTTAATCCGGGGATGATCGGCGCGGCCATAACCCTTACCGGTACACCTTTTTCTGATAGCTTTTGTATCACACCCAATCGACCGCTTGCTGTTACCGTACGTGGTTCCAATTTTTGCCTTAGCGGTTCGTTTAACGAAGTGATTGATACATTGACATGGACCAAATTCAGCTTAGCCAGTTCGGTAATTATATCCAGGTCGCGGATGATGACATTGTTTTTGGTGATAATGCTTACCGGGTTTTTATATTGCAGAAATACTTCCAGCAATGCCCGGGTAATTTTTAAGCGGCGCTCTATGGGCTGATAACAATCTGTATTGCCTGATAGCAGGATCACTACCGGCTGGTAATTGCGCTTGTTAAAATATTTCTCCAGCAACTCAGGCGCGTTGCGTTTTACGATGATCTTACGCTCAAAATCCAGTCCGGCACTGAAGCCATAATACTCATGCGTATTACGGGCATAACAATATATACAGCCATGCTCGCACCCCTGGTAAGGGTTAATAGAATACATATTGCTCAGATCAGGGCTGTTTGATTCGCTTACTATCTTTTTGGGCGTCTCCTCAAATAATTGGGTCGCCCTATTTTCAAGCAGCGGCTCATCCAATCCCTCTATATGATCCAATACATATTTGCGCTTTAAAAACTTGTTATCGGTATTAACCTGCGCGCCGCGTCCCTTAAAAAAATCCGGATTATCCTGATGTGCCATAGCACAAATATTGCTAATATTTTTAGCAAATCACAATTCTATCAGGTTATTTTTTATGGCGTATAATACCAGTCCAACACGGCTTTTAATTTGCAGTTTCTCAAAAAGCTGATCGCGGTAACCGTCAACGGTGCGTACGCTTATGCACATTTGTTCGGCAATTTCCTTATAGGTAAGTTCGGTGCCCGATAGTTTTAAAAACTTAAGCTCGCGGCTGTTTAAGTTCACTGCCATAAATAGTTAGTTTAAATTTTTTAATACGCTATATTCCCTGCAACATTTATGAGCAATATATGTTAACAGACCATGCGCGAATTCCTGCAACGCTTATTAACTAAACCTGTTATAAGGTTAGCCAATAAATGGTCATCCCGGCCTGATAAAAAACGGGTTAACAAAGCGCTGAGTGATCTTTATCAAAATATAACAACCAACCCTGGTAAGCGCGGGTTGGTTGTTCCGTTTAATGCCGGTGAAGACAGGTTCATCATCCTTTCCGATCAGCATAAAGGGGCAAGGGACGGATCGGACATCTTTGCCCGGTCAGCCAAAAACTATTTAGCAGCTTTAGATCATTATAATAAACAAGGTTTTTGTTACATTAACCTGGGGGATAGCGAAGAGCTTTGGGAAAACCTGTTCCTCACCATTAAAAAGCACAATAAAAATACCTTCGAAGCCGAAAAGCTGTTTTTAGCGCGGGGTGCATTCATCAAAATTTTTGGCAATCACGACTTGTATTGGGACAACGATCCGCTGGCAATTGTAAGCCTGCTCCAAATTTACGGGCAACAAATTAAGGTTTATGAGGGCGCAATCCTGGAGACCATCGTCAACAACAAAAAACTATCCATCTTCCTAACCCACGGACACCAGGGCGACCTGCAAAGCGATGGTAACTGGTTCAGCAAATGGTTCGTGTCCGACGTATGGGCGCCTTTTCAATCCTACCTCCGGATAAACCCCAACACGCCGGCAAATAACGACCAGTTAAAAACCGACCATAACCGCCTGATGTATGAGTGGAGCTCGAAACGAAAAGACATTATTTTAATTACCGGGCATACGCACCAGCCGGTGTTCCGGTCGTTAACCGAACTGGAGATACTGTACGAAAGTTTGGCATCCGCCACCGGCGAAAACCAAGCGGTAATACAGGCGCGAGTTGACAAGCTGCATTTAGATGACTTTCGACCGCCCGATTTTAAAGGCTATTTAGACAGCTATTTTAACAGCGGTTGCTGTTGTTTTGATGACGGGGATATTACCGGTATTGAGATGGCGGATAATTGCATCCGTTTAATAAAATGGGAGTATAAAGGCAAGGAAAGCGTACGGATTGTACTGGAAGAATCACAATTAAAAGATTTGCGGTTATAGTGTGTTTGCATTGCTTAATTTAGTTGCAAATTCTACCGTCTTTCATGAAAAAATATATTTCCAAATTCCATTACTTAACCCAGGATCTTCCCAACCGCACCCATATTGAACAAGCGCAAATAGCCTGCCAGGCCGGGGCAAACTGGCTGCAGTACCGATGCCTTACCAAAAGTGACGATGAATTGGTTGCCGAGATAAACCAGGTTGCTGCCATTTGCGACGATTGGGGAACAACACTCATCATCACAAACCATTACCATTTATTAGATAAGGTTGATGTACAAGGTGTGCATATTGAAGACCTTGATGCTAACTTTGCTTCCATCAGGGCGCAGATAGGCGAGGATAAAACCCTGGGCGGATCGGCAACAAATGTTAAACGTTTGCTGGCTGTCCAGGCAACCGGCATGGTTGATTATTGCGGCTACGGGCCCTTTGCACATACTAATACCAAGCCAAACAACAGCCTGCTTATGGGGTTTGAAGGATATAGACAGCTGCAACGAATGATGGTAGAGATCCCGGTTATTGCCGTAGGCGGTATCCGGTTACCTGATGTTGACGCTTTATTAGAAACAGGCGTTTACGGCATAGCGGTATCTGCAGCGGTAAATTTATCGCCTGATCCGGCCGGGGCTGTTAAGGCGTTTTATAAGAAGATATATTAATCAGCGGCATCATTAATCACATTAATTAAGGATCATATGTCATCACACCACATTGTTCGCGAAAAACAGGAGCCGGCGCTACTGGTACTTGGGCTTGATAATTTTGATGATGAGCAACTGGGTCAGTTGCTGGAATGGAGTCCAACCCTGATCGTCACACCGGACATTGCCGAAAAGCTAAACGCCTATGGCATTAAAATAGACTGGATAATTACCGATGACGCAATAGACAACCTGCAATCAGACATCAAATGGCTGCCTGTGGGTAAGGATACCACGATAGCTGCGGCCCTTAATTATTTAACCAATCAGGGCTATCCTTCTGTTAATGTCGTAACCGATGAATTTGAGCTGGATGATTACCTGCCATTTGCCGATAAAATAAACCTTGTGATCTTTTATGATCAGCAAAAGATCTATGCCGTAAGCTCGGGATTTGGCAAGTGGAAACCGGGCGGCGAAATAATTAATATCCTGTCAAAAACAATCGCTTTAAAAACATTGGGATTAGAGGAGGTCGACGAAGACGAATACAAAACTATAGCCGATGGCTTTTTTACCCTGGAGTTTCACGAGCCGCTAATATTTATTGCCGAAAGCCTGTAACCTTTCGCGTTTAAATTCATCCGCTTATTATACTTGATCCTGGGTATTAACGTTATTTTTGTTACCATTAAACTTTTTACGCTGTTATCTGTCTAAAAAGTAACAATCGGCCTTATAACAATTACATAATATCACTAAAATGAGAAAGACATATAAAAATTTAACCGGATTTGCTTTAAGCGCTATATTATGCTTGGGCGTGGCACTTTCGGCCAGCGCACAAAGGGGTGGCGAACATAGCGATACTAAAACCACTCCGCCACCGGCAGCACCTGCACCGCAAGTACAACGCAGCAGCCCGCCGCCTCAACAACAGTCGGCACCACGGCAACAACCACCGCAGCAACAGGCTACGCAACAACAGGCTCCCCAACGTCAGCAGCCACAAGTGCAGCGTGGTGGCAGCCAACAAGGCCAGTCACAACAGCAACCAAACTCTTTCGATCGTGGCCGTGCCAATAACGCTGTTGGTACAACACAAAGCTTAGAGCCACGTGGTGGAGAACATAGGACGCAACCTGTTTTTACACCGGCCAACCCTAACAATGGTGGGCGCCGCTATCCGGGTATAACCCAAAGAGGTAATTCTAATTCATATAACCCAAGAGGCGGCGCATACAACCAGGGCAGAAGCAGCGGCTTCGATTATCGTCGTGGCAATAGCTATCGCAGCTATCCGGGGTTACAATTTGGCCACAACTATATAACAGCAAGGTCCCGCGGATTTTATTACCGCAACCGTGGCTATTATCAAACTTATTATACTCCGCAACTGGGCTTTAACTTAAGCGTGTTGCCATACGGGTATTATCCATTTTATTTCGGTGCCGATCAATATTTTTATAACGAAGGCCTGTATTACAGGCAGATGGAAAACAATGAATACACCGTAGTTGAACCACCAATAGGTGCAGCTATAGATAAGCTACCTGCAAAAGCACAGGCCATATCCATAAACGGTATGCAATATTATGAGCTTAACGGTGTTTACTATCAGCCGATAACTAAAGACGATGGCAGCTTAGCTTACCAGATAGCTGGTAAAGACGGCGAACTGAATACCGTTGATAACGGCAGCCCGGCAGATGACCTGCCGCAAGTTGGCGACCTGGTTGATAACCTGCCCGAAGGCTGTAAAATAATAAAGCTTAACGGACAGAGATACTATGTATCCCAAGAAGGATACTATTTCCAGGATGCGGTTGATACCAACGGCGACAAAGTATATAAAATTGTAGGCACGCCAACTGATGCGCCTAACGATTAAGTAATAACACGCCATTGCACATTAAGGGCGACTGTTTAGGCAGTCGCCTTTTTTTGTTGGTAAACTTTATGCCGGGTTAAAGGTTAATGCTATATATGAAAGTACTGGTATTAAACTGTACGCTAAAGCCGTCGCCGCAGGCATCAAACACCGAAGCGTTGGCCCTTGAGGTAATAAAGGAACTGGAAAAGCTGGGTGCCGATGTAAAAATGATACGGGTTGCCGACCATAACATTATCGTAGGCAGTAAATCAGACATGGGTGCAGGCGACGGCTGGCCGGCTATATTGGAGGACCTGTTGGCAAGCGATATCTTAATTATGGCAACGCCCACCTGGATGGGCACCCTATCAAGCATGGCTATGCGTGTTATGGAGCGCATTAACGGCCTTTATTCGGCGCGGGACAAACAGGGCCGGCCGGTAACTTATAATAAGGTAGCGGGCTTTGTGGTAACCGGCGAGGAAGACGGCGCCCGCCACGTTGTCGCCGAAATAGCCCACGGTTTGATGGATGTCGGCTTTACCATCGCGCCGCAAAGCTATACCTATTGGAACAATGGCCCCGGACCCGGCAAGGCCTATTTAAAGTCGGATTTCAGGAAGGACTGGTCGATAGAGACAGGGAAGCTGGTAGCCGCGAACGTTATGGCGGTAGCTAAGGCGTTGAAAAAGAGCCCGATACCGCCGCCCGCTTAGCACAAGCTATGCGCTGTTTGTTTCACGTGTGTGTGAAACAAATGAAACACGTGAAACAAGGTTTCGGCCATACGCGCTGACTATCAATCGCTTGCAAAAAACGCGTGAAACAAAATGAAACAAGATTTCCATTTAAATATCTGATAATAAGATAATTGTGAAAATAAAAAATGTTTAAACATTTGAAACGGCGTTTGTTGCCGTTTTTCACCCACATCTCACCTGTTTTTTCCCATATATCACGTCCTGTTACATTTAATCACGTGCTGTGCTGTGAAAGGCTTTTATTTAGTTATTTAACATGAAACTGCGACAGCAGCCATTTGGTCACTAAGTCCCCCTGTTCGGGGTATTGCCAATGGCCGGTATCCGCAAAAGGGACAAATGTTTTGGGCGAAGTAATGCTGTTGTAAGCCGCAAACGTGCTCGAAGGCGGGCAAACCTCGTCATTATATCCCGATGTATAAAAACCGGGTACTTTTAGTTGTTTGGCAAAGTTTACCACATCATAGTATCCGCAGGTAGCTATCTTATCCTTTTTATTGTTGAAGGCCATGTTGGCGTTTTCAAAATACTGCGGCCAGCCGCCGGCGCGGTTTTTTAGGGTGGCCGTTAAGTCGCATAAGGCGGGGTACATGGCGGCCAGGAAAGTTACCCGCTCATCCAGCGCCGCGGTTACAATGCTGAGCGCGCCGCCCTGGCTGCCGCCGGTTACGGCCAGCGTAGTGCCGTCAAACTGCGGCAGCGAAACCAGAAAGTCGTTAGCCCTAATGCAGTTTAAATAAACCCTTTTATAGTAAAACCTGTCCTTGTCGTCCAGGTTAATGTTGGGGTAGCCGGCTAAAGCACCGGTCGCCAGGGTGGCATATACACCTGGGTCCATGGTTACGGGGATACCGTGGATGCCTATTTCAAGGGTGATAATGCCCTTATCAGCCATGCCAATATCGCCGTTGTAGGGCCTTATGCCGGCACCCGGCACTTTCAGCAAAGCGGGGAACTTGCCCGCCTTGGTTGGTACACAAAGTATGCCGTATACGCGCGACCCTTTGTACCCGGCTAAATTAACCTGGTAAACATTTACCGTTTGGGTGCAGCGCTCGGGCAGTAAGGTCATTCGGTTCTCCATCGGGGTGCCCGCGAGCTCTTTTTTCCCCTGATCCCAAAATTGTTTAAAATCCGCCGGGAGTTCGGCCATAGGCTTAATTTTTTCGGGCTCGAAGCCGACCGTAGCCAGGTCGCGGTACTTTATGCCGTTTACTTCGGCAGTTACACTACAGCGCAAAAACCCGGGCTCTTTTAAAGTGCCGCCGTCTATCGTATACGACTTATCTGCCGAAACAAACGATCCTTTGGCCGCGGGCGGCATCCGCTCGGCGCCAACCTGGTAATCAGCCTTTATATTACTTAAGGTTACATTGTATTGGCTAATGGTAACATTAAACTTTACCTTTTCGCCAATCTTATACAGCCAATCGGCATGATCAGGAACTACGGAAATTCTAACCAGTTTCCCCGGCGGAACCTGCGCACTTACAAAGCGCGTTAACCCCAATAAAATACACAGACATAGGTATAATCTTATCTTCATAATTATTGCTTTTTATAATTAAATCTTCTTTTCAGGTAAGCTTTCGGCGTAGCCTATGGATAATAGGCTTGTTGGTTTATATAAAGGCTAATGTAAATAGTTTTGGCTAAATTCCAAGCTACCAGATTTATACCTCGTGGTGGGTTGTATATCCGATAATCAAATTTGTGCAACTTTAATTTATAAACAAATTTGTTTATCTTTGTTTTGTGGAAATAGTAATAGAGAAATATAAAGGCATTCACCCGGGCTTTATACTGGAACGCGAGCTTAAGAAAAGGAACCTTAAAAAAGGTCCTTTCGCGCTTTCATTGCAGGAATATCCGCAAACATTAAATGGCATAACAAAAGGCCAACGGGGTTTAACGTCCGCTCTTTCTTTAAAGATTGATAAAGCATTAGGGTTAGAAGAAGGGACTATGCTTTTGCTCCAGGCTTATTACGAAATAAAAAAAGAGCAACAAAAAAGTAATTCAGGAAAGCACCCTAATCTTTCTGTTATCCGAAAAATACTTTTTTGGGATACGGATATCAATAAGATCGATTGGGAAAAGCAGTATAAAGCCGTTATTAAACGTGTTTTTGAGCGTGGTAATGATGATGAAAAAAAGGAAATTTTTATGCTTTACGGTAAAGACAAAATTAAAGAGGTAACAGGTAGTGACCGGATAGAAAATAACACCATACCTGTAATGGCACATATCAAACCAAAACAATAATGCTTTATTGGAACACAGTTAATAGCATTTTAAAAGACTGCTTGCTAACCTTAATGGCTGCCGAAGAACTAAAAGACTTTAGATTGGTGGGCGGCACGGCTTTAAGTCTGTACTTGGGTCATCGGATATCTGTTGACATAGATCTTTTTACAGATGTAAAATATGGTACTATTGATTTTGATGCCATTGAAACCATGCTTAAAAAAACATTTGGATACGTAGCCGGTGAATTTGGGGGGAATCCGGGTATGGGAAAATCCTACCTCGTAGGAACTGATGCAGAGAGCGTTATTAAAGTGGATCTATATTATGCCATGGATCCATTTTTTCAAGATCTATTCTATGAAGATGGCGTACGAATGGCTACCGTGGAAGAAATAATTGCGATGAAGGTTGATGTAGTGCAGCGAGGCGGAAGAAAGAAAGATTTTTGGGATCTACACGAACTGCTTAGCCGGTATCCGATTACTGCCATGATTGATTTGCATAAACAACGTTTTGAATGGACGCATGACGGGCCGTTGATCACAAACAATTTTACCGATTTTGCTGACGCAGATAATGATTTAAACCCAATATGCTTAAAAGGCAAAGAATGGGTTTTTATCAAGGAAGATATTGAAGCAGCCGTAACTGATAGATAATCAAATTCAATGCACGCAAAGCAGATATAGTTTCCTGCTTTGTCCTCTTATCACACTTTTGCTTAGGTGATGACAGTCAATATATCCTAACTGGCCCATACGTTCTTTAATGATCTTTCCCTCTACTTCCTTATCCGCTACCTGTAAACGGTTCTTTTGGTGCCGCTTCAGAATGTTGTATACACCTGACGCTGATGGGTTAAAGTTATTTGATTTTTGTTTAAGCTGGTCAGCTATTTCAAACTTATTACAACCCCGCAATCGCAGATCAAGCACTTGTTGTTCATCATCAGGCGCAGGCCGCCTGGTAGCATACCTGGGGCCACGCTTAGCAGGCAACAGATCCAGTTCATTACCCGACTGCTTAAAACGATTATAATACTTTAAGAAACTTCTCGGATCGGTATCGTGAGCCAAATAAAAGTCTTTTGCAAACCTGAAAACAGGATGTTCCCCAGCTGGCGCGAGTATGCAGCGCAGGCCACTGCCGGGCGTACTCGTGACTTTACCAACTGACAGGATTTTGATTAGTAAGTGCAGAGATTGCTTCGTTCCTCGCAATGACGTGGTGGCGAGTGTGAAGCATCGGCCCGCGTTAGGGGTAGAAGCGGATACCTGCCGGGCGCGGCCTTTGCCATGGCCGCGCCTAATGCCTGCGCAGTATGAGCGGAAAGCCTGACCCGGAGGGGAACGCCCAAATTCAGTTGGCCGTTGTGAGTTTGCAGTTACCAGCAACCCATCGCTTTGTTAACCCCCTCCGCCCTCCCAGGGGAGGGAAGCGCACCAGGCCACCGCTTTTAAGGCCATCGTTAAGCAACCCCACGCAATCTAACTTTTAATAATTCGTTCTATATTTACACTTTATGTTTATAGCGATGAATATTATAAAACATCTTGCCGGTACAATTAAACAGCTTTGTTTATTACCGGCTATTGCACTTTTAACTGTCGCCCCCGCATTCGCGCAGCAAATAAAGGTAGCTGCTGCCGCTAACCTGCAATCTGTCATTACCGTATTGCAAAAGGATTTTAAACAAAAAACCGGTGTTGATATCGAACCTATCGTTGGCTCATCGGGCAAACTGGTGGCGCAAATTAAGAACGGCGCGCCTTTCGATGTTTTTTTATCGGCTGATATGGATTTCCCCGAGACCCTATATAAAGATGGATTTGCCACTAAGGCCCCCAAGGTTTACGCGCTGGGTAATCTTATTATTTGCAGCAGCAGGGACCTTGGCTTCGAGCGTTGGGAAAGGATCTTACTAACCCCGCTTATAAAAAAGATAGCGATAGCAAACCCCGCTGTAGCGCCTTATGGCAAGGCGGCAGCTGCCCTGTTAATGAAAAAAGGCATACTGGATAACGTGAAAAGCAAAATGGTTTACGGCGAAAGCATAGCGCAGGTAAATACTTATATAACTACGGGTGTGGTTAGTGTAGGCTTCACTACGCAGGCCTTGGTGAAAGACCCGGCCAATAAAACCAAACTGTTCTGGAAAATCATCGACCCAAAAAGTTACGACCCGATACAACAGGGCGCAGTGATATTAAAACATGGTGCCGCCAACCCCGATGCCGAAAAGTTTTACCGCTACCTGTTAAGCGCCGACGCTAAAAAGATCTTTGCGCAATACGGGTACCGCACACTATAATAAACAGTAAATGGACCTATCACCAATCTGGCTTACGTTAAAGCTTGCAGCAATTACAACCTTATTGCTGTTGTTGGTTGGTGTACCCATAGCCTGGTGGCTATCAAAAGGACGGTCGTTTTTTAAAACTTTGATAGAGGCTGTTATTACCATGCCGCTGGTGCTGCCGCCATCGGTGCTGGGGTTTTATTTGTTGCTGGCTTTTAGTCCGGCGCATGGTTTGGGCAAATGGCTGCAGGATAGTTTTGATGTTCAGTTTGTTTTTTCCTTTAAGGGATTGGTGCTGGCGTCGTTCATCTATAGTATGCCCTTTATGATCGGCCCCATTAAATCGGCGCTGCAGCAATTACCCGCTTCGCTGGCACAAGCATCGTATACGTTGGGTAAAGGCCCGTGGCAGACCTTTAAAAGCGTGTTGCTGACTAACATTAAACCATCAATGCTGACCGCCATTGTATTAACCTTTGCCCATACGCTGGGCGAGTTTGGGGTGGTGCTGATGATAGGCGGAAATATCCCAAATGTAACCCGCGTAGCATCCATCGCCGTTTATGATTCGGTTGAGCGGATGGATTATGCCGCGGCCAATAATTATTCGCTCATCCTGTTTGCCATTACATTTATAATGGTGATAAGCGTTTTTATATTCAATAAGTACCAGGCTAAATCTCCGTTAGAATGATAGATATAGCGATAGAGAAAAACCTGAAAGTTTACCACGGCAAGCGCGTATTAAAAATTGAGCATCAGTTTGCCTCCGGCAGTATTACGAAAATATACGGACCATCAGGCGCAGGTAAAACCACTTTTTTAAAGATCATTGCCGGCCTGGTTAATCCCGGCAAGGGAAAGATAGTTGTTGATGATGTTGTATGGTTAGACACCGACACAAACATCGACATCGCCCCGCAAAAGCGGATGCCCGGCTTTGTTTTCCAGGATTACGCGCTGTTTCCAAATATGACAGTTTTAGAACATTTGCAATACGCCACTAATGATACCGAATGGATAAACCGCCTGTTAGTTTTAGGTAAGCTGGATACGCTGACCGATCATAAACCTATCCACCTATCCGGCGGGCAGCAGCAGCGTTTAGCTATTTTACGGGCGCTGGCTATTAAGCCAAAGTTGCTGTTAATGGACGAACCTTTTTCGGCTCTGGACCCTGAAATGAAAAGTGAATTGATAGGCGAGCTAAAGATAGTTTTTAAGCAGATAGGTGCTACGGTTTTAATTGTTAGCCATAACCCGGTGGAACTGGAAGGGTTGGTTGACGGGGAGATTTATATTTCTTAGCGATAGCTTTTTGCCTATGCGCTCATGGCTTGCCCCGCTATGGCCGCGGAGGCCTTTTACTTTTTGCTTGATCAAAAAGTAACAAAAAATCAAGTCAGACGGGATGCTTCTTTGCCACACCGGCCACTGCGCTGCAAATCAGCTAAAACCTAAGGCCGGGTCCTTTTGCCGCCTATTGTCGCGCAAGGCTACCGTTTCCGGCAAAATTACCAATGCCTTTGCAGCCGCACTGCCCTACTTGTTTTATCTGATTTCGACCGAAGCTGCCCGTCTGACGGGTTTAGCTATAAAACAAGATTGCTCTTATTTTAAGCACCCTTATATAATCTCTAATATTAGCATGATGTAGGTAGTGTGCAAAGTGTCACCAAAAAAGCTTCGGGTGAGGGAAGGTAAAACAATGGTGGGTTGTGCAGTGGCACGGGCATCCGCAGATTTTGCTGAAGCGTGGGGCTGTGGGTGCGATAGCTGCGCAAAAGCGGCGCGGCCCGAGGTTTTACCTGGACTGCCGGGCAAAGGCCCCGAGCGCAAAGAATCCTCTTTGCTGACTTGATTTTTTGGTTACTTTTTCATCAAGGAAAAAGTAACTGGGGCTCCGCGCCCAAGAGCGGGGCAAGCCAAGAGCGCTATTACCAACAAGCGATAAGTAAGCGCCTCCTTACTCCGCCATCCCCACAATAACCTTATCCAAATTATGCAGATACCTGCGGCCTGTTTTCATATCCATCATGGAGGTCATTTGCAGGCTTTCTTTCATATCGGCGGCTTTAACGCCATTCTTTTCCATCAGGATGTATACATGGTTGCCCACCTCGGTATTGTAAAGCTCGTTCCATGAATAAACAACCTTGTAGCCATCGGCACCAACAAATACAAAGTACAGGGTGCTTAATAGCTTTGGGCTTACATTAAATAGGGTATGGCTTAACACATCTTTTATCAATATGCCTTTTAGCTTGTCGTCCTTGTGCTTAAAAACGCCGGTGTGGTCGGTTATTTTAATATCGCCAATGGTTTGTATGGTGTATTGTTTCAGGCTGTCCATAGTTATAACAGATCCTTTTTTAACTTTTCCGGCAATGCTAAACTGCGAGGTTTGCTTAACGGTTTCCTGCGCGAAGGCTACAGATGTGCAAAAAGTTAGGAGCAATAAAAGCTTTTTCATGGTAGATCTTTGTATCGCCCCTAAGTTAAATATTTGCCAACTTTTTAAAGCACACTTAACAGCGTTTGTATCGACGCCCTTTTACGGTAATCTTTATCAAAATGTACATATACCAGTTTACCGTCTTTACCAATAACATAAGTTGCGGGCACCGGCAGCATGTGGTCGGTATTACCGTTGTTGGCTTCCAGATCAATTCCGTAGCCTTTATATTTGGTAACCATTGCCGGGTCCATAACATAATTAACATCATAAGCTTTCATGATGGCATAGCCTTTATCAGACACCATAGAGAACGATGCATGTGTTTTGCCGACGGTTTTATCAAGGTTCTCCCGGGTCTCGGGTGTTACACCAACAACGTAGGCACCCTTGCCGGTTAGCAGTTGTAAGGAGTCTTGCAACTGCTGGATATGCTTATTGCAATAAGGGCACCACTGGCCCCGGTAAAAGAAAAGGACCACTGACTTATTGGTTTTTAAAAGAGATTTCAAGTTTAATGTTTTGCCATGGTTATCAACGGCTGTAAAGGCTGGTGCAACGTCGCCTTTTTTAAGGCCGGCTTGTGCAAATAAAGCAGCCGCAGCAAATATAAAGAAGGCAATAAGTATTAGCTTTTTCATGTTATGGGTTTTATAATATCTGGTGGTGATTTTAACAAAGCGGGAGAAGGATCTCCCGCTTTGTTAATTTACATTTTTTTCATTTTACCGGTGTCCTTAGCCATTTTCCTGGCTGACATCTTATCCATCTTTTTATCCATTTTGGAATCCATTTTGGAATCCATTTTTTTGTCCATCTTCTTATCCATTTTAGCCATTTTCCCGGTATCTTTTTTCATTTTTTGATAAGGGGTGCCGGCTACTGCCGATAAAGAAAGTGTTGCTACGATGGTACCTGCAGCCAGGATTTTTGAAATAATTGCTTTCATGTTGTTTGTGTTTGATTTAATGTGTGTTTCAGGCTTAGTCGCAGCCTAAATCTGTTCCTTACAGCAAAATCAATTTTTATTTAATTCTTGTTCAATCCGGTGCTGTAAGTCTTGCTTAAAGGTATCATCGAGCTGCACTGCCGCATCGTTACTGCTTTTAAAAAGCTGCTGCACCATTTTATTAATTATGGCGCTTTGCTTATCAAAAATGCGGCAAACCGAGCAACCGTACAGGTGAATGCGCAATTCCATCTTTTCGCGCAGCGTAAGGCGGTCTATCAGCTTTTTTTCAATTAAAAAAGTAGCGCGCTTACAGTTGTATATTATCTTTTTTATCGGGCCCATTTTAAATCCATGTTTTTTGAAGGCAAGCCCTCAGGTTAAGTTTGGTACGGTGAATAATTACCCAGAAGTTGGAGTCGCTAACCTTTAATTCGGCGCAAATATTAGTAGTTGGCTGGTCCTCCATGTGCTTCATGGTAAAAACCGCCAGCCAAAGCGCGGGCAGTTTTTGCATGCATTGCTGCAATACTTTGTTAAACTCCTTAGTGTGCAGCGGGTCGGCGTTTTCTATTCCTATTTCGCGCGGATGATATTCTTCTTTCCAATGGCCATCCTCATAAAAGAAATCATAGTCAGGCTGGCGTTCAACTTTTGCATCAATGTTAGCCAGGCCGGATGACCTTTTACGGTACACATCTACTATCTTATTTTTAAGTATAGCTGTAAGCCATGTTCGTTCGGTGCTTTTGCCTTCAAATTTATCGGCGCGCTCTAATGCTGCCAAAAACACCTCCTGGACTAAATCTCGCGCCTGCTCTTCGTCGTTTATCCTGCTTATCGCGTAAGCATATAAATAATCGGCATGGTGTTCAACCCATTTATGTGGGTTTAATAAAGATGTGGCTAACATTTTAGTATTATGTTGTTTATATAGTATTAGTCGCAGATATGGGTAAACCCTTACAAGAAAAAGATATATCAAATAAAAATATTAAATTTATTGTAAGGAATGTACTTGCAGCACGACCAATTGCGTATATAACCTGTAACTATTTGCAAAATGAGAGTCTTCAAAATATCCATATTAACAGCTGCTATTGCCGTATTTGGCTTTGCTGCTGCCGCGTTTATAAGCGCAAAGCCTTATAAAGCTAATAACACGGCCGGTAAAGGCTTTGCAGTAATTGAGTTGTTTACATCCGAAGGCTGCTCAAGCTGCCCGCCTGCCGACGAGCTGGTATCAAGGATTCAAAAAGAATATAAGGACCAACCTGTATATATCCTGGCTTACCATGTTGATTATTGGAACCGTTTGGGCTGGCGCGATGTTTTTAGCAATGCAGCCTACAGCGCCCGCCAATACGAGTATGCTAAATATTTAAAGACCCCGCAGGTTTATACCCCGCAAATTGTAGTTAATGGCAAGAAAGAGTTTGTAGGATCAGAAGAAAGAACATTGCGCAATGCTATTAAAGGCAGTTTAAAGCAAGATGCACCGGCACAAATAATTTTAACTGCCTTAAAGGTTGATGGCAATAAAGCCACCCTGCATTACCAAACCGAAGGGAACGGAAATAACAGCGTATTGCTTTTGGCATTGGTGCAAAAAAACGCCGTAAGCAATGTAAAGGCCGGCGAGAATAGCGGCCGCAAACTGGCGCATGTACAGATCATCCATGAATTAAATAGCGTGGTATTAACCAATGGCCGTGGCGGCATGGAAAGTATTAACTTGCCAAAAGAATTTAACCCGCAAGGCTGGGAAGTTATAGCGCTGATACAAAATACCAATACCGGCGAAATTGTGGGAGCAACGAAAGCAGGGTTCGCACCAAGCGCCTAATATGTCGTCTCGAACGATAGTGAGAGATCTATACAAGCAAGCGGATAACTATCTTTGTATAGATTTCTCCCATTGGTCAAAATAACAAAACGTATAATTAAACAAACGTGAAACAAATAAAAGAAAAACACTCCTTAGCCATGCGCTGGTGCCACTGGGTAAATTTCCCGGTGCTAACCATCATGATATGGAGTGGTATGCTGATCTATTGGGGGGATGACGAATATAAATTCACCCTGTTTGGGCATACCTTCTTTAAATTTTTCCCGGATTGGTTCAACACCTTTTTTAATATCCCCCGGCGACTATCAGAAGGTATGGCCTGGCATTTTTTGTTTATGTGGTTCTTTATCCTTAACGGGATATTTTATGTGGCGTATACCCTGATATCGGGCGAATGGCGCGAGCTTGCCCCTCAAAAAAAATCGTTTAAAGAAGCCTGGCTGGTTTTGCTGCATGATCTGCATATCCGCAAAATGGCGCCGCCGCAAAACAAGTATAATGCCGCGCAGCGGATTGCTTACACCGCCATCATTATAATGGGTATCGGCTCGGCAATTACGGGGGTGGCTATTTATAAACCCGTGCAATTTTATTACCTGGTGTGGTTATGCGGGGGCTATCATTTTGCCCGCATTATCCATTTTGTACTAACGCTGGGCTATGTTTTCTTTTTTGTGATCCATATTGTACAGGTTTTCCTGGCGGGATGGAAAAACTTTAGTTCGGCCATTACAGGTTTCGAAGTTGTTGAAACCAAGCCGGCTCCAATAATTGAAAAAAAACATGACGAAGAAAAAAGTTAAAAAGCCGCTTACTATCGAGCAAAAGATAACCCGGCGGACGTTTCTTTCGTTCGGGGTGTTTGGCGCGTTGGCAACCGGAGCGGTTTTTGGATATAAATGGCTATACAACTCGCCGATGGAGGTTAAATCCATAACCGGCGGCGAGCGGATACCGTTACGCCGCGCGCTTAATAAAACTGAGCTGGCTGTGCGCCGGCTGCTTTACAGCGAAAAGCACCTGGTTAAAACCTATCCAAAATCAATGGCTGCGAAAAACGTTAGGGAAAACAGCGATATTGGTTTAGAGAGCAGGATCGATCTTGCTGCCTGGAAACTGGAGGTTTGCAAAAGCAACGGCGAGCAACTGTTAATAACCATCGAGCAGATAAAAGCCCTGCCTAAAACAGAGATAGTTTTTGATTTTAAATGCGTTGAGGGCTGGGACCAGATCCAGCACTGGGGCGGGGTGTCTTTCAATGACTTCATCAAACATTTTAAGCTGGATGCAGAAACCAGGCTGGACTATGTAGGCATGGAAACGCCTGACAAACTATATTACGTAGGCCTGGATATGGATAGCGCGCTGCACCCGCAAACACTATTGGCTTATGAGATGAATGATAAGCCTGTCCCGCTTAACCATGGGGCGCCATTAAGATTGATCATCCCGGTTAAATACGGCGTTAAAAATTTAAAACGGATCGGCTCAATCACCTTCAGCAACACCCGCCCGCGCGATTACTGGGCCGAGGTGGGGTATGATTATTATTTGGGTTTGTAAATAGCTTTGCAATGAAAGTTCTATTAAATATAAAAGACGAAAAAGCCGATTTTATTCTTGAAGTCTTGGAAAATTTTAAAGATGTGAAAGTAACCCACCTTTCAACTCAAAAAGCAAATATACTTTGGGGAATAAAAGAGGCCATTGAAGAAGTAAAGCTAATTCAAGCAGAAAAACTCTCCGGCATACCTGCTAAAAATATATTAGACGAGCTTTAAAAGGCTCTGTTAGTATCCCTCTACACCCTTTTCATCTTAAATTCATTATCTTATTTTAATATTAGCATATTGCAATAAGATGCCCGTTGTAAAGTTTCCGTTCAGAAAACAGTTGGCTTATACCTGCGGGATGATAGGCTGGAGTATGATGACCAATACCATCATTGTTATGCTGCCGTACTTTTATTTACCGCCATCAAACTCGGGCCTTAAACCTTTTGTACCGCAGCTGCTTTTATTTGGGGTGATCAATATCTTATCGCTGATTGCCGCGTCGGGCAGGTTTGTTGATGCCGTGTACGATCCGTTAATCGCTTCGTTTAGCGACAAAAGCACCAATAAAAAGGGGCGGCGCATCCCGTTTATGAAATGGGCCATCTTACCCGCCGTGTTTTTCTTTTGTTTAACATTTTACCCGCTGGTTAAAGGCGAAAGCATGTATAATGCCTATTGGCTTACTGTTAATATGATCTGTTTTTTTATGGGTGCCACCACCTATATTATCCCTTACAACGCGCTGCTGCCCGAGCTTACAGAAACCGCTGCCGAAAAGGTTAAGCTATCGTCTTTTCAGCAAGTGGGATTTATTATAGGTATCGTATTCTCGGCGCTGATAAACAACTTTGCAGACCTGGTACAAAAATTATTTACCGTAACCGACCGTGATGCTGCCGTACAATATACCATTTGGAGTATGAGCCTGCTGGCCGGCTTATGTATGCTGGTACCGGTGATGTTTATCAACGAGAAAAAATATTCAAGCGGGAAACCATCCCATTTACCCTTCTTGCCTGCTATCCGCGCAACTTTTAGTAACAGCAACTTCAAATATTACCTGGTTTCTGATTTTTCGTATTACATGGCGCTCAGTATCATATCAAGCGGGTTGCTTTATTTTGTTACCGTGTTGTTGCACCTGCCCGAGTCGAAAGGCGGGGTATTAATGGGGACCATGGTGCTGTTTTCGCTGGTGTTTTACCCGCTCATAAATTACCTGTCAAAAAAGATCGGCAAGAAGCCTATTGTGCTATTTTCATTCGGTTTATTGAGCCTGATATTTATAACCATATTTTTCTTGGGTAAGCTGCCGTTTTCTTCCAACGTGCAAATCTATACATTAGTGCTGTGCGCGGCATTTCCGTTAGCATCGTTGGGGATCTTGCCTAACGCTATCCTTGCCGAAATTGCAGAACGCGATGCCGAAAAAACCGGCGAAAACCGTGAAGGGATGTTTTTTGCAGTAAAATACCTGTTTGTAAAATTAGGACAGACCTTAGGTATAGCCCTGTTTGCCTTCTTAACCATTTATGGCAAAGACCCCGGCGATGATTACGGGCTGCGCTTAAACGGAATTTGCGGCTGTGTACTGTGTATCCTGGCCCTCATTGTATTTAGCCGGTTTAAAGAAGTGAGAACGAGATAATAAATTATCCTCACGCCCTTCCTCCCCCTTCAGGGGGCCGGGGGGCTAACCGCTTTCAAAAACCGTTCAACCGCATAGGTTGACAACTGACCGCCGGGTCCGTTCAATATAAAATCAAATCCATGCGTGGCCCAGGGTAGTTTTAGCCAATAATGTTTAATGCCGTTTTTGGCCAGCTTTTCGTTTAACCTGCGGCTATGCTCGTAAGCTACCAGCACATCGCTATGGCCGTGGATGATGAGCGTTGGTACCGATGTTTGATCAACAAACTCAATTGGCGAACTTGCTACATAATTTAGCGGTACTTTAGCATACGATCCGCCCAGGTAAGCTTCCATCACCCCGCGCGAGTCCATGATCCATGGGTTGGCAGGAAGAGAATAACCCCAAACCATATCGGCAGGGCCGTAAAAATCTATTACTCCTTTAATGCCTTTGTCGTGCAGGGTGTAGGCCGCCAGCAGGGCTATTTGCGCACCAGCAGACCGGCCCAGTAAAATAAAGTTGTTAGTATCAATATTCAGTTGGTTGCTTTCCTTCCGCAGATATGTTAAAGCTTCTTTAAGATCCATAACCGCTGCCGGATTTTTATATTTTGGCGCCATACGGTAATCTATCGAAACCACGTTGTAACCCTTGCGGGCAAGGTAGCTGTTTAACTCGGGCAGCTGTGCTTTATCGCCTTTGGCCCATGAGCCGCCATGCACTACAATAACGCAGGGCTTTTTACCGGCCAGCTGGCTTGGATAATAGTTTAGGGTTAAGGCCGTATCGGCATAATTAATATAAGTTAAGGTTTTGCCGGCGACGTCTTTAGTGGGGATAAACATTTTACCAAAACTAAACGGCCGCCCGTTATCACCTTCGGTTAAGTTAAATGCTGTATTAAGCTCATCTTTTAAAGTACCCGCAACTGCATATGCCCTTACAATGGGCGATAGGTACAGGATGATAGACAGAATCCCGATAATGGTCCCCGCCAATTGATAATTCCTGATCCAAAATCCGGATGCCACCAATACGGCGCTTATCGTCACAAAAACTAAGGGGAACTCGGTTACTACAATGGCCAGCAGCCAGAGATAATAAGCCGGCGCTTCAAATACTGCCAGTAGTGATATGAGGAAAAAGATTAAAATCAATGATAACCGGGTCATGCGCCTGTTTTAAAGGATAAATATTAGTCGGCTATAAGTTCAACTTCGGCAACCGGGCTAAATAAATATACCCGTTTAGTTGTAAGTTCTATGCATTTATACCGTTTACGCAGTTTCTCTTCCTTGCGGAAAACGCGGCCGTCCTTCAATTTAAACACGGCGTGCATGGGTAGCTTTTCAACCGTATGGATATCTTCCTTAGGCGCGTCGTATTTACGTAATGAGCGATATAGCGTCAGATCAGAACAACTGGATGCTGCGGGATTATTCAGATAGCTAACAATGGCATGCTTAACATCCGGCGGGAAAACATCTTTTTCAAAAAACGGCTGCATCATTTTTTTGAAGTTGTTTTTCCATTCGGTGCCATGGGGTTTGGCTTTTTGCTTATGCTCGTTCCAGGTATGCAGGTGCGCAAACTCGTGTACGGTGGTTACCAAAAAAGCGTAGGGGTTAAGGTCGTAATTGACAGAGATGCGGTGCCCCTTGCCATCAAATGGTGCGCGGTAATCGCCAAACTTACTGCCGCGATTGCGCGAAATTTTAAACTCGCATTTAAAGTAGTCTATCCAGCGGCCAATTAAGGGAGCCGCGTCAGGCGGAAGATACTTTTCTAAAACTTTTACTTTATCCAATTCTTACCTCAAATCAAAGATAGTGGTTTTGGAGCTGAAAGCATAAAGACTAAAGTTAAAAGCTTTTTTATAATTGATAGGCGTTGGCTTTTTGCTTTGGTCTTTTCGCTGTGGGCTTAAGCGCTTTACCTCAATAACTGGTACACCACAAAACTTACCACATAAGCCAACACGGTCATATAAGCAAATTGTATGGCCGGCCATTTCCAGCTTTTGGTTTCGCGGAAAACAACGGCCACCGTGCTGGCGCACTGCATGGCAAAGGCATAAAACATCATTAACGAAAAAGCTACCGCGAAGGTAAATACCGGCTGCCCGGTTTGCGTGTTTTTAGCCTGGTGCATCTTTTCCTGTACCGACTGGATATCATCTACACTACCGTTTACGCTGTAAATGGTGGCCATGGTCCCCACAAATACCTCGCGCGCGGCAAATGAGGTAATCAGCGCAATGCCTATCTTCCAGTCAAACCCAAGCGGGCGGATAGCGGGTTCAATAACATGGCCCAGCACGCCGGCATACGAGTTTTCTAATTTTTCTGTCGCGATATCGCGGCTTAGCTGATCGGCGCTGATGTTTTGAGTGTATTGCGGCTGTTTGTATTTAGCATCTATCTTTTCAAACCGGTCTCCGGGGCCATAGGAGGCCATCACCCATAAAATTATTGATACAGCAATAATAACCTTGCCTGCCTGCACAACAAACGATTTAGAGCGCTCATACATCGAATAGGCAACGTTATTCCACCGCGGCATCCGGTAAACAGGCAATTCCATTATAAAATATCCGCGCTCGCGGCTTTTTAATATCAGCTTAAACACCCAGGCCACCACCACTGCCGATACCAGGCTGAAAACATACATACCGGTTAACGCCAACCCCTGCATGTTAAAAACCCACCAAATGTTTTTATTAGGTACCACCAGGGCTATCAACAAAGTATAAACGGGTAAACGGGCAGAGCAGGTAACCAGCGGCGTAACCATAATGGTTATCATGCGGTCCTTCCAGTTTTCGATGGTCCGCGTGCTCATAATAGATGGAACCGCGCAGGCAAAGCCACCAATCAGCGGCACTACCGATTTACCGTTCAGGCCAACCTTCCGCATCAGCTTATCCATCATAAACGTAACCCGCGACATATAGCCGGTATCTTCCAGTATGGATATAAAGGCAAATAATATAGCTATCTGGGGGATAAACACCATTACACCACTTAAGCCGGCAACAATACCATCGGCCAGTAAATTAACCAGCGGTCCGGCTGGTAAGGTTTTATGCAGGGTGTTTTGGATCCATACAAAAGCAGTATCTATCAGCTCCATCGGGTAGGCCGCCCATGAAAATATGGCCTGGAACATAAACATCAGTATGGCAAAAAATATAATAAAGCCAAATACCTTATGGGTTAATACCTTATCTATTTTATTGCTTAACGTTTCGTCCTGCGCCGTGTCGGGCACCTTAACGGTATCGTACAGCAATTCGTTAATGGCACTGTAGCGGGCAATGGTTTCGCTACCCTGTGCTTTTTGTGTGTGGAAAGAATGCTCCTTCTCCAACTCCTCAATCCTGGCCGACTGTTCGGTCGTCAAAAATTTTAGTGTTTCATGCTGATGTGCAAGCTGTAACGCAAAGTAAGGGTTATCAATATTTAGCTCGCGGCTTATGCTGTCTATCAGTTGCGGGGCTATACTGCGTACATCAATGCTGTCTTCCTGTAAAGCAATCTTGTTAGCGTAAGTTATAGCCGTTTTAAGCTCATCTATTCCCTCCTGTTTACGCGCGGCTATTGGCACCACCTGCACGCCAAGGGTTTTTGCAAACAGATCGACATCAATAACAATGCCCGACTTATTAGCCAAATCCATCATGTTTAAGGCGATGATGACCGGGATCTTGAGATCGGCAACCTGACTGTATAGTAGTAAATTTCTTTTAAGATTTGAAGCGTCAAGGATAACAATAACCAAATCAGGGCTTAGCGCGTTTGCCCTGTCGGCCAATACAGAAAACACAATAGATTCGTCCTGGCTTTTTGGATAAAGGCTGTAAGTGCCCGGCAGATCGACAATTTCGGCTATGCGCCCATCAGGTAGTTTGGTATAACCTACCTTTTTATCAACCGTAACCCCCGGAAAATTTCCTATTTTTTGGTTTAACCCTGTAAGTACGTTAAAGAGCGTTGATTTACCGGTGTTCGGGTTCCCTGCAAGTGCAACTCTTATATCGGCTTTCAACTACTTAAATACTATTGCAAAATTATGGTTGATGCTTCGCGTTTACGCAGGCTCAACTGGTATCCTGATACGTTTATGGCAATTGGGTCGCCCATGGGTGCAATTCTGTCAACTCTTATCTCTTCGCCGGGCAGGCATCCCATCTCCATTAATTTAACCGACATTTCCAGATCAGTAAACTCTTTTACGATACCTTTTTCTCCTACTTCAAGTTGCGAAAGCCTCATATATTAAACATTAACGCACAAATGTATCTCTTATTTAAATTAAATCCAAATAAGAACAGTGGATTTTGTGCGAAGCTTTCTCCTATTGTAAAAATAACACTAACAAACTAAAAAAAAGTTGGATGTATATACAACTGTTATTATAAAAAATCCCGATATTTGTAGGATTATCTGTAGGCTCTAGCCTACAATGTGATAAGGTTTAGGTTGAAAGTCCCCAAGCAGCGAGTGTGCGGGGACTTTTATTTTGCCTTATATTTTTACATTTACACCTGTGAGCAAATTAAAAGAAGCTTTATATCGGCAATGTATGGACTATGTGCAACAGCGCATGGCAGCTGCACAGCAAGGCATTGACGAGGCACAACAAGCAGCAAAAGACGATACCAAAAGCAGCGCAGGCGATAAGTATGAAACCGGCCGCGAAATGGCACAGCAGGAAACAAACCGCAACATGGCCCAGCTTACGGAGGCCAATAAACTAAAAATAGCTTTAAACTCCATTACTACATCGGGGGTTACCAACCGGGTTGAAAACGGTAGCGTAGTGACAACCAACAACGGCAATTTTTACATCGCCATAAGCGCCGGCGTGTTAACTGTTAATGGCGATAGCTACTTTGCTATATCGCCAGCGTCGCCAATTGGTTTAAAAATGAAAGGCCTGCAGGTAAAGGATAAATTTAATTTAAACGGGAAGCTGTATAAAGTAGAAAGTATTTTATAAGTTCACCGTACCAATTTAAATACTTTTTTATGGATACGCCACAAACCCTGCCTGTACTTGATGTTGCCGAATTACGCGTGTTAGGCGCGCTAATGGAAAAAGCCCGCACCACGCCCGACTATTACCCTATGACAATTAACGGCCTATCAGCCGCTTGTAATCAAAAAACATCGCGTAAGCCGGTGGTTCAATATGATGACGAAACGGTAATGAACGCGTTAAATACATTAAAGCGCCGCGGGCTGATCTCGACCGCTACGGGTGGCTCTATCCGGTCGGTCAAATACAAGCATAATTTTGCTATTGTTTTTCCGTTGATACCGGCAGAGCTGGCTATTATTTGCCTGTTGATGTTGCGCGGCCCGCTAACCCCGGGCGAGCTAAATACCAACGCAGGCAGGTTATGGGAGTTTGACTCGATAGAAGAGGTACAGGAGGTATTAGATAAACTGGCCGGGGGCGATATGCCATACGTGGTACAACTACCCAAGCGCCCGGGCCAAAAAGAAGCGCGCTACGCGCATTTATTAGCAGGTATACCCGAAATAAGTGATGATGATTTTGACGACGAACCTACAGGTAGGAGCAATAGCGGCCTGGAAACCCGCCTTGCAAAAGTTGAGCAGGAGTTAACCGAACTTAAAGAAGCGTTTGATAAGTTGATGAAAGAATTGACATAGCGCTATAAAAAAAGCGACAGGATTAGCCCCGTCGCTTTTTTTATACAGCTTATAGCGTTAGTTATATATAAAGCTACCATCGCCACGGCGGTTCATACGTTGGCCGTTGCGTTGCGGTGTACCACTCCATTTTTGCAGGTTAAGGCGCAGGCCTACCATAAAATAACGGCTTAAAGTATTTGATATAGTATTGGTTACCCCGCTTGCGGTTACGCTTTGTTGCAGGTAGTTATTTTGGTGCAGCAAGTCATAAACATTAAATGTTAATACCAGGTTTTTTCTTGCCAGGAACTCTTTTTCAAACCCGGCATTTATAATAAATGGAGTTGTGTTACCGCCGGTTATACCAGTTATATATTTTTTAGTGGCATCGTAGTTAATTTGCCATGTTTTAAAGAAGTACATACGGCCGGTAATACCCAACGAGGTTGTATTGAGCTGCGTTGAGTTTGATGTCACCGTTGATGTGGTGGTTGGTGGCAGCGTTGTAAAGTATCTTGAAACATCATAACCAATAAACGGATTGATCTCGAAGTTTTCGTTAGGGGTTATCCGCGGGCCAAAGCGCTCGTCGAAGCGCCAGTTTGTTTGATGATACAGGATGCTATTGCTCATTGCCGGCGTATAGCTATACGTTACATTTCCGTTTAAGGAAAGGTTTACTGCACGCTCATTTGATTGTTTAGCGACGTTATACCTTGCTACAATGTTTTTAGCACCACTTAAGTTAATGTAATGCGTTTCATAAATAGTTCTGTACCTGCTTTTTGTAGGATCAACAGGGTCAATAAAAATAGGAATTGACAACTGCAGCGTGTTTTGTGTGATAGCGTTATCAACCTGGCTGGCGGTTACCCCTAATGAGAAGTTGAATTTAGAATTTGCTAAATAATTATTGTATTGCGCGGTTAGCGAGTGTGTAAATGATGGTTTCAGGTCCGGGTTACCAACTACAATATTATTTGGATTTGAGATATCGGTAAATGGTTGTATTTCGGTAAAGTTTGGTTCCTGGTTGCGGCCGTTATAATTCAGCGTGAAACGCTCTGTTCTTGACCACGCATAGGCAAACCTAAACGCCGGTATTACCCTAAAGTTACTGATCGATGTTTCGGCATTTGTGCCAACTGCCGCGTTAAGTTTAGTACCACTTAAATTAAACGGAACCGCGGATGCGCCTAAAGAAAGCGTAAGCTTGGTGCCATTGTACCTATAACTCAATGTACCACGCGTATCGGTAACATTGTAGTCATAAATACTGCTGTATTTTGCAACCGGGTGTACTGTTCCATCTTTTGCCACTGTATCCTGTAATGATATCGAGCTATTGTTCCTCCGGCTTAAACTTGCGCTAAATTCCAAAACCGACATGGTGCTTAACGGCTCGACATAGGTTAATGAACCAGAGTAGGTAGTGGTATTATTGGTTCGGTTTGTTAACACATGGGCTGTCGAGTCTTTTATTATCGTATTTTGAGTAGCATCTGCATAGTTAAGATACCTTGTGTTTTGTTCGCCATCTGTTTTGTTGTCAGACCGGCTTATACCAAACTGCAATGAGAAATTTCTTTTTGGCTTTTTAAACACGTGCAGATAAAAGGCTGTAAGCCCGTAACTGCTGCTGCTGTTTAAGGTAGAGTTAGTCCCGTTTGTTGTCTGGTGCTCAAAATTGGTATAGTTATTTACGTTATCGCTGTATGAATTATTAGCACTTGTTGAATTGGTATAACTAAAGTTTGGCGTTAATTGCAGGTAATTGGCGCTATCCAGGTTAATATCCATCTCGTATCTCAGGTTATGCGATTTGCTATCTCTTTCTGAAGTACTTTTGGTAACAAAGTCGCTATTACCACGAGTAGTGTAACGGGTGCCATACTGATCATTAATAGCATTATTATTATTGAAAGTATAAGCATAACTGCCTATCACCTGGATGTTCTTACTCCACTGGTCGCGGTAGTTAAATGACGGGGAGCCCGAATGTGTTGTTCCACCACTTGCACCGTTGCCGCCGCCACCACCGCCGCCGCCACGGGCGTTGTTACCTACACCTATACCGCCACCGCCATCATTGGTTGCGCCGCCTTGCAAACCTGAGGATGCGACACCCAATACAGTATTACGCAAATTGCCTATAATACCTATTTGCTGGTTAGCATTAATACGCTGTGCAAAAACCTGTGCATTGTATCGGCCTGCGCTACCGTATTGCCCGGTTATTCTTGCCGTATTACCTACAGATCTATCGGCCCGGGTGGTAATATTCAATACCTTTTGCGGGTCGCCTTCTTTAACGCCGGTACGTGCCGCCTGATCACCATAATCATCAACGATCTGTATCTTTTCAACAATGTCTGCCGGTAAGTTTTGTATGGCCTGGGCAACGCTGCCGCCAGAGTATTCTTTGCCGTTTAATTTAGCTTTCACTACTTCCTGCCCCTGGTGGGTTAATGATCCGTCTGTGCCAACTTCCATGCCCTCCATCTTTTTCAGCAACTCATCTACTGTCGCGTTTTCGCGCACTTTATAGTCGCTGGCCCGATACTCAACCGTATCTGTTTTATACGTTACGCTTGGTGTGCCGTTAATGGTTACCAGCGCCAGTTCTTTCGAGTCGGTTTTTAGTGTTATAGGGTCAAGCACCACATTCTTTTTAGTGTCGCTAAATGCATATTTCTGTACAAATGGCAGCGCTCCTACATATTTAATAGTGATGTTAAAGGTGTTTTGCTTAACGCCTTTAATAATAAATACGCCGTCTTCGTTAGTAGCTACGCTAATAGTATCTGTTTTTGACTTTAATATAATTGTAGCTCCTATAACGGTTTGTCCACTTGCGTCTTTTACAATACCGCTTACATCTCTTGTAGCCAACGGCGGTGGTAGCGGGGCCGTTGTTGTACGGCTTGGTAAATTTGGCCGGTTTTCCCGCCCCTCCTGCTGTGCAAATACCGATGCCGATAACAAGATAAGGGCAGCTATAGTGAGTAATTTTTTCATTGTTAGTATAATGTGAGTTATATGGGTAGTATGTATTAGTCTTTCTTTGCCAAAGTGTATTTACCCCAAAAATCGCTTGGGGTAACCAGGTCCATAAAGTCGAGCGCGTTTCGGCCACCGGCTCCGCCGCCACCTCCGCCACCGCCGCCACCACCACCGGGACTACGTCCTGGTATTTTGAAACCGGTAAGTGTTACGTTATAAGCCATTTCTTTGGCGTTATCGACCTTAAGATTAAGCAGCCTGAGTGGCACGGCCATCTCAAACGTTAAAGCAGCACCATCAAAGTTTATAGCGGTCTTTATGCCCTCTTCGTTATATATTGAAATAATTGTATCGGGTATGCTTTTAATGCCCAACACCTTTATTTGCTTCGCGGCCAGGATCGTACGCTCATGTACGGCACGCATAAGTTGCGTATCTGCACCGGCATTGCGGTTTTCGAAACGGTTGCTCATCCCTCCGGCCAATCTTTCAGGGTGTTCAATTACCGGGAAAGTTATCGCGTATCCGTCTTTACTTTTCTTTTTTCCGTCGGTGTTAATTGTTAATGTAATACCGCCTGCAATAATCTTAGCCGTAGTTGTAAAATCGGTTGATTTAGCTGTCAGGTATATATATTTTTCGTCGTTAGATAAAATGTATAGCAACCGGGTGCTTCTATTATAAGCCTGGAAATTATTACCCCACTCATTCAGCTTGCCGTCAATTTTTATGGGGGATGGTGCAGCCATGCTGCCAAGTTGTATATCCTTTAGCTTTTTAGCAGGGTTTTCCTGCGCAAATAAGCTTGCCGATAACAGTATTAAAATTCCTATAGTAACTAATCTTCTCATTTTGTCTGTTAGCAGTATCTTATTTTTTGGCTAATGTGTATTTCCCCCAAAAATCATTTGGGCTTATCAGGTCCTGGAAATCTATGCTGTTTTTGCCGCCGCCGCCGGGACCACCAGGGCCGCCAAAAGTCATCATACGCATGCCACCGCCGCCGCCGGGACCATCGCCACCACCCGGAGGAGGCCCGCCGCCGTTATCAGACATCATCCTGAAGTTTAATTGCAGGCCATTTAACTTAATATTGTAGGCTATTTCTTTGCTATCGCCTGCTGCCAATGCCATTAACTTAAGCGGAACGGCCAACTCGTAAATAAAAGCGCCGTCTTTGTCATAGTTTATAGCTGCTTTAATGTTGTATTCGTTATAGATAGCTATCAGCGAATCAGGGATATCTTTAAACCCAAATACCTTAATTTCTTTAGCGGCATTGATCACACGGTCTTGCATTGCTTTTTGCATTGCCGAATCAGGTGCTGCAGGGCGGCCGCCGCCACCCGGGCCGCCAAATGTCATTAACCTCATGCCGCCACCTTGCGCGCCACCCGGTGCACCACCGCCGCCACCCGGACGGCCCATAGTTGAGCGAAGAGGATACGTAAGGCTATAAGCATCTTGTTCTTTCTTTTTATCAGCGGTGTTAATTGCCAGTGTTAAGCCACCTGCCACAATTTTGGCCTTAGTGGTCATGTCTGATGTTTTTACTACCAGGTAAAGGTTTTTCTCGTCGTTAGCGATTGTATAATATAAGTGGGTGCTTTTGTTATAGGCTTGAAACTCGTCGTTCCAATCATTAAGTTTACCATCAATTTTTACAGGCGATGGTGCAAACAGGTTATTGGCCTGCACATCTTTTAGTTTTTTGGGTGTTTCCTGCGCAAATAAACTTGTTACAGTCAGCAAGAGTAAACTTGTTAGGGAGGTAAGCTTTTTCATTTTTAAATTAAATAGGGTGCCCGCTTTCTACCAGGCATTGATAAGGTTAATAATCGATTAGTAAAGTACGAAATAAAGTATGCCATCCCTGTTATTGTAGCGACAAATTTACTTATAGGTGCAACAGGCACATTGTATTTAATTGAGTTGTACATCATTAGCTTGCTAAATAAATACTAAGATCTATCGTAAAAACTTCGCCGGTATTAGCAATATCCAGGTTATGTTTGCCGGGATATAAGATGGCTAATCTGCGCTTTACGTTGCTTATGCCAATACCAGAGTTATTGTCTTTCGACACATCCATTGGGCTAACCTTATTGGTTACTTTAAAATGCATTAAACGGGTATCGGCATCAATCGAAATTGAAATATCAATAACCGGGTTCTCTACCATGCCGGTTCCATGCTTAAACGCGTTCTCCACAAACGGGATCAACAGCATCGGCTCTATAATATATAGATCGGTATCGCCCTCAATAGCTATGTTCATTTTTACGTTGCTTCCAAAGCGCAGCATCTGCAGATTGATATAGCTTTTTATGTATTCGATCTCCTTGCTCAGGAAAACCCGATGATCATCGCTTTCATACAACATATAGCGCATTAATTGCGATAGGTTCATGATAGCCGGCTCCAGGTCATCTGACTTTTTACGGGCCAGCGACACCAGGTTATTCAGGATATTAAACATAAAATGCGGGCTTATCTGCGAACGCAAAAACGTTAGCTCTGTTTCCAGATGCGCTGTTTCGCGTTCTTTCAATAATTGCTGTTTGGCGCGGTTATCTAATATTATGCGGTAACACACGCTGCATAATATGGCTATCAGTGGTGATATGAACGGGATAAAATCAGCCGGACCGCCAAAGCCCCTTCCGCCGCGACGCCATCTTTTTTCTTCGCGCGGGTGGTGCTCCTGTAATGAATCAACGACTCTCCTGAATTGATGCCCCGTGCGCGGGCCATGTGGCGGCTCGGCACGTAGTAAATACCAGCAAAGCCAGTATAAACCTAATGCGACAATGAGCCCGAAAACATACCACCATATTTTTTTATTTAAAAGCGGATAAACAAGATAAGTATGAATATAAAACAAACACAGCAACAAAAAGTTACCGGTAATGATATTGATAATAAAGCGATGGCGTACTTCTTCCGGAAGGCTGTTATTTCCGTCGAGACTCACCAAAAAAGGCAGTACCAATACCAAAAACCATATTACAAATGGCATGGCGAAAAGAAACCAGCGGTTGTCAAGCAGTTTTTTCATACTACAAATAAAACCACTATTTAGCACAACAAAATATTTATGAGACCAGCACCCTCATTGTTGCGACGAAACCCAATTACATTATGATAATAACTTAGTAATATTGTACAAACCAACACCATGAACTGTATAATAATAGACGATGAACCACTTGCCCTTGAGCTTTTAGCCGATAATATCGGCATGGTTGAAAAGCTTACCCTGGTGGCCAGTTGCAGCTCGGCAGCGCAAGCTATGCTGGCGTTAAAGGATCACCAGGTCGACCTGATCTTCTGCGATATACAAATGCCCGGCATCAGTGGTTTGCAGTTTGTAAAGAGTCTGACCCAAAAGCCCCTTATTATATTTGTGACAGCTTACGACCAGTTTGCGCTGGATGGGTTTGAACTGGATGTAGTTGATTACCTGCTTAAGCCCGTGGCGGTTGAGCGTTTCCTGAAAGCCTGCAACAAAGCCATCACTATTTTTGAGCAAGCTAAACGGATGGGCGAACAGCCTGAAACAGAAAAACGCCGAAAGTATATTTTTCTTTATGCTGATTATAACCTGATAAAAGTAAACCACGAGGATATTACCTACATAGAAGGGTTAAAAGATTATGTGAAGATCTATTTGTCCAACTTGCCTAAGGCAATAATATCAAGGGTTACTATTAAATCGTTAGAGAGCCAGTTGCCGGCTGATGATTTTTTTAGAGTGCATAAATCATACATCGTCAATTTAGGCCATGTACATTCTATCCGTAAAGGCAGGATCAAGATCGCTGATGTAGAAATCCCGTTCAGCGATAGTTATAAAGATGTTATCGACCGGATGACAGGTAAGTTTAATTAAGCCGCCAATTGATACGCCACCATATTAACTAAACGGTCTACATCAAATGGCTTGTATAATACGTCATTAGGGCAACCCGGCTTGTTCATGGTTAATTGCAGGTTATCACGGCCGGTGCACATAATTATAGGCAGATGTTTGGTATCCGTGTTTCCTTTTATTTCTTTACATATTTCAAGGCCATCTGCCCCGGGTAACATTAAGTCTAAAATAACAAGGTCAGGGTTATTGGCTTTAATCTGGTTAATTACTTCATGGCCGCTACCCAGGGCTATTACCTCATAGCCCTTATTGTTTAAAATATAAGTCATTATCTCTATTATAAACTCGTTATCGTCCACAATTAATATTTTTTTACCCATTGTTTTGCATTTTAGTATATCATTGCAATTGCCATGCCGAATTAACAATAAGTTAAATTTTTAGCCAACAAAAAAGCGATGCGGTCCCTCAACCACATCGCCCAATAAATGTCCCCACCGGGGGGACATAAAATTATTTTAAATTCTCTGCCATTGGCAGAAAGATTGGAAAAATTATACTTATATATGTATAAATAACTCCGCTTTTGGCCTGCGTACTTTTGCAGCTTTACTCAGTACATCATCTTCGGCACGGAAACCTATTGGAGCTATAACAGATGTTGTTAAGCCCAGTTCTCTTAATCCTAATATCTCGTCAAACCTGCCGGCTTCAAAACCTTCCATTGGGCAGGCATCAATACCCTGGTCGGCAGCAGCGCTTAGTAATACACCCAGGGCAATGTAAGCCTGCTTATGGTTCCAAACAATTTTAACATCCTCGGTCATCCGGTTAATGTTGTGGGTAATATTAGTCTCAAAACCTTCCAGGGTTGCGCGGTCTATACCCCGGGTAGCGGCAATGCGTTCTATATACGTTTTTACATAGGCGCTATCCAAATTAGTCTCGGCTGCAAAAACTATTATGTGCGATGCTGTGGTTAACTGCTGTTGCCCACGTGCGGCTTCGCGCAATTGCTCTTTTACCTGCGGATTTTCAACCACAATTATACGGTAAGCCTGTAAGCCCGCCGACGATGGCGCCAACTGCACCGCATCTAATAAAGCGTTTAATTGTTCGGCGCTCAGTTTCTTTGTTTCGTCGAATTTTTTGGTGGCATAGCGCCAGTTTAATTTATCTATAAGTGACATTTTTTGTTTTCATTTAATTTCCGTCAAAATTAAATGTTTAAACATTTATTGTTGTCACACCATAGTAATTATAATTTACCCTGATCTTTAAGTGCCTGCTTCTTTGCCTTAATATCGTCTTTTATAGCTCGTTTTTCCTGTCGGATTTGTTTGCCGGTTTTTCCGGTAGTGATTATCGCATCTATTCTTTGCTGCTCTTCCTCCTTCAACATTTTTTCAGTTTTCTGGGCAACAGTGTCTTTCTTGCCAAATAGGCGCTGGAAAAAGTTTGGCTTTTTAACTGCCGGCTCTTCTAAAATAGGTAGAGATATATTAAGATCATCATCAGTAGGTGCATTCAACATTTTATTTGCAGCCGCCGAATCAACCGTTGCAACCCTGCGTCGCAGGCTTTCTTTTAAATATACGGTATAAAACCCGTACGAGCTGCTATCCGCCTGCGCGAAGCCCCTGCCCATCATCATCCTGCCCAACGAGTTAAAATAGTTTTCCAGTCCCGGCCGTAAGCTGCCATCCGGCAAGAAGGCATATAACCCGGCTTTGGGCCTGGGTACAATGCTGGCCAAAAATATACTTTCGCCCAGGGTCAGTTCAGACGGCGATTTACCAAAGTAATACTGCGCAGCTTCGCTGATACCATAAATGCCCGGACCCCATTCTATAATATTAAAATACACTTCCAGCATCCTGTCCTTGGTCATGATATTGTTGTTCTCAATCATCCAAACTATCAGGATCTCTTCTATTTTACGGGCCAGTGTTTTCTTACGGGTTAAAAATGTATTCTTAACCAATTGCATAGATATGGTACTGCCGCCGCGTTTAAACTTGTGCTCTTTAATATCGGTAATAATGGATTGCCTTATGGCTTTTTCAACAAAGCCGTGATTTTTGTAAAAGGTTGGGTCTTCGGCTGTCATAACCGCGTTACGCAGATAGGGCGACATTTCTTCCAACGGCGTAAAACCTGGATTTTCCGGCCCGATAATGTGAGACGCCATTGGTTTGCCCTTTTCATAAGGCGTATATACAAAGGTTTTATTAAGCTTGCTTAAGTCTGTTTTTCCGTATGCTACAATGCGAAAATCGGCATCCTTATCCATCCGCGAATCAAACTTTAAACTGTCGGGCCGCTCATTGTTTAAATAAAAATTAGCCGAGTAGTTTAACTTGCCCGTTACTTTAATCCCATCTAATGTTTCAAACATCCCGGTAGGGAACGAGTCGAAAATGTCCTGCGCGTTTTGCCAGCCGGTATTTATTTTAAGCTCGTAAATTTTAACCGGGTTAAGCGTGTATTTAACGAACGGATGTGCGCTCATTTTCTTTAGGTGAATAACCGACGAACTATCCAGTGATACATAATTTGTCCCCACAAAAACATTAGCCGCGATAGAACCATCCTGTACTATGATATCATTGGCTGCTAAGCCCGGTTGGTTTACTAACAGGTTATGGGCACTGCAATACGTTTCTATCCGTGTTTCGCCATCGCTATGCTTAACATTGTTTAGCTTGATGGTCAGGTTATCAAAGTTTACGCGGGCATGGAAACGCTTTTCAATAAACGGTATCTCAACTTTTCCTTTCTCGGCATAAAGCTTAACATCTATTTCCTTATCACTTGGGTGCATGGTGCCCGCAAAATGCCAGGTAGCAACGGTGTCGTTTATTTTTATGGTTGATGTCAGGTCGCCATCATCAATTTTAGCGGTTTGCGTAAGCAGCTTTAATTGGGCGCTATCGTTGGTGAATGATACCAGGAAATTATCGACCGTTAAGTTATCGGGGATCTTGTAAAGCACCTGTTTAATCAGGTTGTTTGACAGCTCACTCAGGTCGACCTTGGTGTGGGTTAGTACAGAATCCTTTTTCTTTTTAAACAGGAAATCGAAGTTTTTAACCCCCTTAATATCCGTAAGGTTTAAATGGGCATTAAACAGATCAACATTTGCCAGCTTAATATTGCCAAACAATAACGGCCATAGTTTTATGCTTACATCAAAATGTTTAATGTTTAACAGGCTATCGCGATTTTCGGGAACTATAGTAATCCCCTCACAGGTAACTGTTGTTAGTCCGGTAAAATGTGCCGAGGCTATTTGAAGATCTAAATGATAAAGGCGTTTTGCTTTGGCTTTAGCTTTAGCTATCTGGCTTTGTAAAATGGCTTCGCGTTTACTGTAGGCAATGTACCCGGCCATAAGTAGGATAACAAGTAGTGTAGCAGCTATAATACCCGCCAGGCGGATGTATTTAGGATTAAGGCGACGCATCAAAAAAAATTTATCAAAACTAAACTAAATTGTAAGGATACAAACGTTAGGATCGTTAAAATGTTTCCTTGTTACGGGTGCGCCGCCTTAATTTAAATGCTATTTGCTTACATATCCATCATATCATGTCCCATTTTCATCATTGACGGATTAATACGCAGGTAAACCTGGAAGCCCGTGGGCGTAGACCCGTAATAGCTTTTCAGGACTGATGGCGATACGTTTAATGTGCCTTGTACGCCTAAAGTAAGGTCGGTGTTTTTTGCGGAACCTAACCTGTAGTTAGTTCCGAGCGTAAGCGCATGAATATTAAAGTTTGGATTAGCAGGAAACGCGGCGTGCATATCCAGTTCATCAGCGTCTTTCTGTACAAATTCATAACGGCCATAAATAGCGGCACGGCTTAGCTGCAGGCTGTTTTCCAATAAAACAGAAGGCTGAGTTTTACCATTGTCTGAATAATGATTTTGCCCATAAACCAATGTGGTGGCTACATAGCTATCATCGCTCAACATTTTAGTGTGGATGGCCGATGCGGTAAAGCGATTAACATTTTGCATTGGCTCGTGCTCCTCCGGGCTATGGATCCAGCCATCAGACACCTGCAGGGCCCATTGTTTTGACGGGTTGTATGACAGGCGCAGCGAATAGCTATCCAGATTCAGCTTATCAAAATTGTACCTGAACTCATCCGGCTCACGGCCGGTAAAGGTTGAGCCTTCCAGCTTGATATCCTTATACCTAAACCCCAAAGTTGTTACACCGAAGGCAATGTGGGTGGCGTCCTGGTAATGGTGGCCCAATGGCGCGTTTGGATCATTCATTCCGGATAAGCGGTGCATAAACACCGGCGGACCGAATGCAGGTTCACCGGGATAGCCAAACGAAACAGAGATGTCGGTGTTTTTTGCAACACGTTGGGTGTAAGCAACAACCAACTCAGCAAACAGATCATGCGGGTGCTGGCGGTCGACCAATTGATTCCCCTGGTACGATTCGCCCGTTTGGAATAACAAGGGGTATCCACCCGCACCTACTAAAAACGGATCGAGCGAGAGCATGGTGTTGATACTAAACAGGCCATTGCTGCCCACCTTGGTTTGCGTCATACCCATTATCATATTAGGCACATCAAACTTTGAACCGCCGCGTGGCCCCGATTGGTTGTTATACCGCGCGAAAAAACTACCGTGGATCATGGTCATCCATTTTTTTCCGTGGATCATGTAAGCATACATCGGCGACTCATCGGGCACCCAGGAGGTACCCGAACCATCCCGGTTCATCGGCAGGTCGAGGGAGAATTGGCTGTTCATTTTCATGGATCCCATATCCATGTTCATCATATCATCGTCCATTTCAACGCCATTCATCATGTGGGTATGGCGTTTTATTTTGGTGGTATCGGTGTTAGTTTGCTGGGCAAACAGGGGGGTAGTTGCTGCCATTAACAGGGCAGTTAAGTATATTTTCATGATATAAAATTAATCGTAAACAAAAACACACAACAGTTAACCTATTGTGCAACACAAATGATGAACTTTAATCAAATACGAAGGGAGCAGTTTTTAATATACTGTGCCGCTTTGCCTGAAGAGGCCGGCGGAGGATCGGGGGGAGTACTACCTGAAAGTTTTTGTAAAAGCTCTTTTTGTGCCGATAAGAAGTAATCGCCGAAAGAAATTTCGGGCAGCTCAAACGCAAATATTTTAGAAAGTATTGATGGCGATTCGCCCTGGTGAGCATCTTTAACTTTTACATCAACCAGCTTATCGCTGCAGCACCTCATTTTTTTAACTGTAATAGGTTTACAGCTTTTGGCAGGCCCGTTAATTTTTACAGAAGCCAATACATCGCCACAATAATGAAGATTAAGCGCAAAGCCCAACACGGTAATGATATATACCTTTGTTAAAAAAAGCGTAGTTAATCTTTTTATCATGCAACAAAGCTAAACTTAACTTATTTGAAATACAAGAGGCAAAATGTTAAATAGTTGTTAATCGTTTAGTTAATAGCAATTTATGAGTACTGTAAATACAAAAGCCCCACCTTAACAGGCGGGGCTCCATAAAAACTATATAGCTGATATTTTAATTGCCTTGCGCGGCTTGTTTCTTCATTTGGTCATTAGCTACAATGGCTATCTCAACCCTGCGGTTTTGCGCACGGCCATCAGCAGTAGTATTATCTCCAACTGGCTCAGATTCGCCTTTGCCGCTTGTGGCTAAGCGTGAAGTGCTAACATTATCAGCCGCTATAAAAGAGCGCACTGCTGATGCACGACGTATAGAAAGGTCCATATTATGTTCAGCTGTACCCGTATTATCGGTATGCCCAATTATAGTTATGTTTGTTTCCGGGTTATTTATTAACGATGTAGCAAGGTTATGCAAATTTGTTTTTGCAGCGGGTTTAAGATTTGCCTGATCGACATCAAATAATATACCCGAGTCGAAGTTCACCAAAATACCTTCGCCTTGTCTTACTACTGTTGCTCCCGGTACGCTTTGTTTAATCTCTGCTGCTTGTTTATCCATTTTATGGCCAATCACTGCACCTGCTGTACCACCTACGGCGCCACCAATTATTGCTCCTAATGCGGTATTACCGGCACTACGCCCAATTATTCCGCCTATCACACCACCGGCGCCGGCGCCTATGGCTGCACCTTTTTGAGTTTTGTTTAAAGAGCTACATCCTGTGCCAAATAGGCTAAGTGTAAGGGCCGCGGCTACAATACTGTTTCTAATTGCTTTCATGTTGTTTTTATCTTGTTATATCATAGCAAGGCAAAGGCAATGCCAACAGAAGATAAAATTTACTTTAAGCCCCTTAGGCTGCCCCATTAACAACTTTAGAAACATTTTTTTAACAGGCAAGAAAAATCAAAGCTGTATTAAATTGTAAGTAATGACTAATTTTTAGTACAATATTAGCGTTTAAACAATTTTCGTAAACCCAGTAAACGCCAGGCTACCTCGGCACTCATTAATGCGCAAATTGCAAATACGGCGGGCTTAATGGTTTCTGGTGATGACGAAAAAGCGCCACCCAGAGCTACAAAATAAACCGATGCCGGCAGCAATAACATAAAACACAAACCGGTAATGTTTAATGGGATCTTAAACGGGCGGACGGTATCAGGCTCGCTAATGCGTAGTTTGATCAACGCGATATATTCTAACGATAGGCCCGCGCCATAAACAGTTACATCTATTATTAACAGATCGGCAAATGTCCATAATATCATCAGGCTTACAATAACCGAGCAGATGATGATTGAAACATACGGGGTTTGAAAACGGGAATGGAGCTTATTTAAACGCGCCGGCAAGAGGCTATCTTCCGACATCACCTGCGGAACGCGCGATACAGATAACAGCACTGCCGCATATATCCCCAATGTACTTGCCATACCACCCAAAGCCAGCAGGGCACCCAGCCAATGTCCGCCGATTATAACCCCTACAGCCGGAAACCCGTTTTCGGTTAAAACAGCCGGGCTGATGCCTGATAATTGCGCTACCCATATCACCAGGAAGTAAATAACAATTACCAAAGCAAAGGCGATGAACATAGACACCAGGTAAGAGCGTACGGGTTTTTCAACCTCCTCGGCATAGGTTGTGGTATTATCCCAACCTAAACAGTTCCACATTACCGTATACAGGGCCATACCCAACGATGGAAACGTAATACCATGTAATGAGGGCGACTGTATGGTCAGGCCGCCAGTGTGGTGATAAAAGGCCAGTACAAAAAGGATCAAAACAGGCGCTAATACAACGGCACCCAAAAACAACGAAACCCTTCCGACGGGTACTATACCTAATATGTTTAGGCCTGCAGATGCCCATATAATTACCAGGCATACCGGCACCTTATATGCTTGCAGGCCGGGAAAGAAGAAGGATGCATATTCCACAAATAGTACCGGGTATATAGCCAGATCAACGAAGGTATAAAGCCAGGTCCACCACCCCTCAAAGAACCCCCAACGGGTACCTAAAGCGTATTTAACCCATTTATAATATCCGCCGGTTACGGGCATCATGCTGTTAAACTCCAGCACCGTAAAAATGGCCGGCACGTCCCACAACAATGGCGTGATCAATAATACCAGTAATGCCCCGTGCTGCCCGGCATATTCTAACAAAGGCTCCAACCCATACGGGCCGCCGGATACCGTGAAAAAAATAACAGCTATTAGCTGCACCGGCCTTATCTTTTTTAAATATTGGGTTGATGGCATTGGCCATAAAAATATTGTTTTATCTGTGATTTTGCTATACCATCGGTGGACAAAAGCAGGACATTGTCCACTTCAGCACATTAACCTGCGATTAATACTCGGTTAATTTTTATCAACATTTTTTTTGACATTAAAACAACATGATATAGTTACCAACAAATATTAATAATGACAGTTGATTTAGACACCGCCACAATGCTCTCATAATCAACCAGTTACATGCGCAGCTAGGGGATAAACAACCCCCGGACGCTTTGGTGTTGGATAAAAAAGTTTCATGCTCGGTTAACTAAAGCGAAAAATTCTTCGTATGGGCTTTAAACAATCGTAACACTTTTAAGGCTTTTTACGTAAAAATGCTTTGCCTGTTAATTAAAACACGGTTGATTATTTGTGCGCGTAATGTTGCCCCGAAAAATAAAAAATATCTTATTTAGCTTTCTCCTTGCAGGGGTCATCGGGACTTCTTTTACCCAATTTAAATCACCTTTTAAATTTCTAATAGGCCCCGCTACCCAGAACGTAACTGTTTGCGGTACAAGCACAACGTTGACTTCAACCACGGTGCCTGGGTATGGAAATCTTATCTGGAACGATGGCACAACCGGCACATCTTTAACAGTAAATGCTTCGGGCGATTACTGGTGGCAGGTTACCGGCTCCTCTTTGGTAACAAATGGCGATTTCACCAGTGGTAATAGCGGCTTTACCAGTGCTTATACCTATATGCCTAAGACCGGTACTCCAAGCGCATTATATGCGGAAGGAACCTACGGGGTTTATACCGACCCAAGCGCGCTTCATAGTTCCTTTGGCGCCTTTACCGACCACACCGGTAACAGCCCGGCAAATAAAAGAAATATGCTGATAGTTAACGGGGCCGCAACAGCTAATGTTACTGTGTGGTCACAAAGTATTACCGTATTGGCTAATACAGATTATGTTTTCTCGGTATGGGTTACTTCAACAACCCCGACAAACCCGGCGCAGTTGCAGTTTTCTATAGCTGGCAGCCCGCTGGGCAGCATCATCACCCCATCAGCTACCGTGGGTAGTTGGCAATACTTTACCACCACCTGGACTTCGGGCACCGCCGGAACCTATCCAATCGCGTTGGTTAATCAAAATATTATTGCCAACGGTAATGATTTCGCGGTTGATGATATTGTTTTTGCCCCGGTTTACCGCCAAAATATCCATGTGGTGCTTAACCCTATACCGGTTTTAGCACTAACCGGGCCAAATACGGCCTGTGGCAATTATAATTTAACGCAAACCATAGTAAGTTATGATACAAATACGTACGACTATTTTTTTAAAGACAGCAATGGCAACACCGTAACCAACCCTACAGTAAGCCTGAGCGGCACTTATACCATAACAGAACAAAACAAGGCTACGGGCTGCACATCGTCGCCGGTACAAACAACAGTTACAATTAACCCAAACCCGCCAAAGCCGGGTATTACAACACTATAAAACAAACCCATTAACTACCACTAAATAATAAAAATCATGAAAAAAAGATCCCTGACCCTCTCAGCCATCCTGATACTCTTACTATCGATGGTTACTTTTATCGCGTCTGCCCAGGTAACTGCCGGGCCAAGTGATGCCACTACGGCGCCTCCGGCTACAGCCAGTGCTGTTGCTAAAGTAGTATGTTACGGCTCGACAATTTCTTTGTCAGGCCCACAAGACAACGGTGTTGACTTTGCCAAATACCATTGGTATAAAGTTGACCCGAATGGTGTAAGGCAAGAGGATACCAATCAAACCGGCAGAACTTACACCGAAACATCGGGCGCAGCCGGTTATTATACCTACCAGGTTGTCACAGAAAATGCCAACGGTTGTACATCGCCGTTGTCAGACCCATTGCAAATTTATGTATTACCGCAGTTAAGTGTTAATATAACAACGCCAACCAGCTCAATGTGTGCTGTAGCAACTAACTCTACCGTGTTAACAGCTAATGTTACACCGTCAACAGGCTATACCATAAACTACCAGTGGACCAGGAACGGAACTGATATATCGGGTGCTACATCAAGTACTTACACTGTAACTAACGAAACTACGGCAGCTACTGTAACTTTCGGTGTTAAAACAAGTTACGCACTTAATTCAACCTGCGCGGCTACAAATACAAAAGATATTGTAATTACGCCGCTGCCAACCAAACCAGCGATAACAGCTAACTAAAAATAATAGCGTGCAGCGACCGTGATGAGGCATTTGTGTAGAATAATAGTTATATGCGCATTGTTGATAATTAAAAGTATGGCTTATGCCCAAACCCCTGCAAATCAGGGTGGGTATACAACTTTTAACATCAACGAAGGGGCAACTATTGTTCTACACGGAAATGCCGATCATGCTGCAGCTTACCAATGGTATAAGGACGGGGTGAAGATAAGCGGGGCCATATCAAAAGACTATACAGCTAATACAGCGGGCATTTATTCGGTAACAGCTTTTAATGCCGAAGGTTGCCCGTCTGTAATGGCCGATGGTGTACGTATCGTTGTTAACCCGGTTATCAAACCTGATACGGTGGTGGATTTAAAGGTTAATATTAAATCAACAAATGTCAAAGCAGCGCCGGGCGATATTTTTGCCTTTGTACTAACCGCTAACAATAATAGCCCGATTACTGGTACCCATGTACAGGTAAGCTATGTTATCCCTGCTAACCTGGCTTATGTGTCTCAGCCGTATGACAAAGGCATAGTAACGTATAACGCTGATACACACAAAATAACCTGGTTGCTTACTGAAGTGAAAGAAAACGACCCAATTAACCTGGTAATAGCGGTTAAGGTTTTATCACCAGGGCTGGTTGAAAGTATTGTTAATATTAAAGGCAAAGAGCTTGACCCTATTCTGGCTAACAATGTTGATCAAACGGTCCAGCAGGTTTATCCGTTAGTGATATCAAATGTGTTTACGCCAAATGGCGATGGTGTGAATGATACGTTTGTGATACCCGGATTAGAAACCTACTCTGATAATGAATTAACTATTATAAACAGGTGGGGTAATACAGTATATCAAAAAACAAATTATAAAAATGACTGGGACGGCTCTGGCCTGGCAGAGGGCACTTATTATTATGTGCTGAGAGCAAAGAATAAAGCCGGAGTGTGGGATACTTATAAAGGTTATTTAACCCTGTTAAGGACGAAAATATAATGAAAAAGATAATTGTATTATTTATTTTAATAACAACGTTTATTACAGCGAAAGCACAGCAAGACGCACAGTTTAGCCAGTACGTGTTTAATGGCTTATACATAAACCCGGCTTATGCCGGCTATAAGAGTGATTTTTATATCAATAGCTTTTTCCGCTCGCAATGGACCGGGTTAACCGGCGCACCGCAAACAGGCTCGCTTGCCGCAGATGGTTCGGTAGCTCACGATAAGGTGGGGTTAGGGTTGTTATTACAACATGATCAGTTGGGTGCACAAAGCAATGTGGCCCTTTATACAAATTATGCTTACCGCATACAAATAGGCGAGGATGAAAACTCAAGGCTGGCTTTTGGCCTGGGTTTAGGGTTTATACAAGCGGGTATTGATGGCAACAAATTAAACCCGGTTCAAAGCGGCGATAATTATATCCCCACGGGTTACCATAGTTTCCTGTCGCCCGACATGCGGGTGGGGTTTTTATATACCAATGATGATTATTTTATAGGGGCATCAGTTGATAATTTGATACCCCAATATATGCATACAACTGCAAACGCTAACGCCCTGGGTGTACCCATACCCAAACCGCACGAGTATTTTACCGTAGGCGCCATATTTGATTTAAATAGCGATACCAAGATAAAACCATCCATCCTTATAAAAGACAACCCTACTGTACCAACCAGCATGGATGCAAACGTTTTTTTATTATTGAACGAAAGGCTTTGGTTAGGAACAACCTATCGTACGTCTATCCCGCTTTATAATAAACCCAACCTGCAGAAAGATTTGCCAACATCAAGCGCAATTGTTGCTGTAATTGAGTTTTTTGCCACCGAAAACGTGCGCATTGGTTACGCGTTTGATTATTCGCTTAACAAAATAGGCGCTTTAGGTTATGGCTCGCATGAGATCTCATTAGGCATCATGTTAAAAAACAACAAAAGCTCGCGCTCAAGCTTTAATGACCCTACACGCAAATGCTATTTTTAGTATCGCTATAACAAAGGATAATACAGATATCCCATATCGTAGACAAATATCTACATTCTATTCCCCAAGCTTAAGTTGCATACAACAACCGGCTCTATAAATACAGGTAATATGCTTTTTGGCCGATGTTTTGACTGTTAGTTGCTGTACAATGTTATTGTAATTAGTATTGCCTAATAAGACATCTATATGAGATCAACATTTAAATTTACTTTAGCTGCTCTTGCAGCTGTTTTAATTTATAGCAGCTGCAGCAAATCTGTAACAGAGCCTGCACCTTCAGCAAATAAAAATTCCGCACAAACACTTGCTATAAGCAAACAAATTGCTACTAATCTTTACAGATCATTAACAGGTGGTTATGGCGGCGCAAATATTGGCAGCGGCATAAAAGCGCCTTCTGCCATTACCGCTGCTCCAAAAGGTGGCCGCAGGGTAAATGCAGTTACACCTTATTGCGGTATGACTATAGATACTACGTTGTATTTTGATTTCATGCAACATGATACTACTACCACTGTAGACAGCAAGTACAAGTTTACTTATACCTGCAGCACAAACTCGCTTGATGGCTATATCCTGTCTGACAGTATTACTTATACAGATAAAACCTCAACGGTATTTAACCGGTACATAACCGGTCAAAATTACACAGTACAAAATGCAAGTGCTGATTTTAGCGTGGTTGCTATGTATGGTACTATCGGTACGTCGTTCCGCACATCAAACGTCAACCCATCTTCACATGCAACTACTAATTACAATTATAACGATACCAAATATTCTCTAAATAACCTTTTGGTAAACGTAAGGGGCGCGTCTCCTGATATTACCGGCGGCAGCGTTAATTTTGTATCAAACATAACTTATCTGGAAGTTGGCGGAAGCCCTGTAACCGGCGGCTTTAGCGGCACTATAACGTTTTTGGGTAACCATATGGCAAAAATGAGTGTAACTTATAATGGCGTAACTACCTTATATTCTTACAACCTTGTAACTAATGATGTTGATCCTATATAAAAGATAGCAGGCATATAAAGAAGAAGCGCCATCCGTATTTGGGTGGCGCTTTTTCTTTATCAGAGATTTCTATATTTTGGGAGATCCTATAGTAATTCAAATAACCACCTACCCTGCCCAGCCTTCTCTATCCAAACTTCTAAACTGTATGGCCTCGGCTAAATGCTCTATTTGTATGTTTTCGCTGCCCGCCAGGTCAGCAATGGTGCGCGATACTTTAAGGATTCTGTCGTAAGCCCTTGCCGACAATCCCAGTTTTTCCATCGCTTTTTTAAGCAGGTTTTGCCCGGCTTCGCTTATTTTACACAGCTCGCGGACCATCTTCGGGCTCATTTGGGCATTGGCGTGTAAATCGGGCTTGTTGCCGAAACGGGTTATTTGTACCTCCCGCGCTTTTATTACGCGTTCGCGGATGAGTTCGCTTTTCTCGGCTAACCGGTCTGATGCCAGTTCGCTGAAGTTTACCGGTGTTACTTCGACATGCAAATCAATACGATCCAACAACGGACCAGAGATCTTACTTAAATATTTCTGTACCATCCCAGGCGGGCAGATACATTCCTTCTCGGGATGGTTATAATAACCACACGGACACGGATTCATACTGGCCACCAACATAAAGCTGCTGGGGTAATCAACCGTAAATTTTGCACGCGATATGGTTACCCGGCGCTCTTCCAAAGGCTGGCGCATTACCTCTAACGCGCTGCGTTTAAACTCAGGCAACTCATCCAAAAACAAAACACCATTGTGGGCTAATGAGATCTCGCCCGGCTGCGGGTTACCCCCGCCACCTACTAAAGCGACATCAGATATCGTATGATGGGGCGACCGGAACGGCCGTATTGTTACCAACGCATCAGCAGCCGACAGCTTACCCGCTACCGAATGGATCTTGGTGGTTTCTAATGATTCGTATAAGCTTAACGGCGGTAGTATAGATGGCAGCCTTCGTGCCAGCATAGTTTTACCCGCCCCGGGCGGGCCTATCAATATCACATTATGCCCGCCTGCTGCGGCTATCTCTAAAGCCCGTTTTATGTTTTCCTGCCCCTTTACCTCGCTGAAGTCACTATCGTAGTTACAGAGGCTATTATAGAACTCCTCCCGCGTATTTACTTCTTCCCTGGTTAACACGATATCGCCATTAAAGAAACCTGCTACTTCTTTTATGCTTTCAACACCATAAACTTCCAGGTCATTAACAATGGCTGCCTCGCGGGCGTTTTGTTTGGGAAGGATAAAACCGTTGAACCCGTCTTTACGGGCTTGTATGGCGATGGAAAGTGCTCCCTTTATTGGCTGCAAGCCCCCATCAAGCGACAGTTCGCCCATTATTAAGTATTTGTCCAGCTCGTCCGAATTAATTTGCCCCGAGGCCGCAAGTATGGCGGTTGCAATGGTCAAATCGTAAGACGATCCCTCTTTTTTAATATCAGCAGGAGCCATATTTACAATAATGCGCTGGCGGGGCATCCGGAAACTATTAGTGGTTAAAGCCGATTCTATCCTTTGCCAGGATTCGCGTACAGCATTATCCGGCAAGCCAACTATCGAATAATAGATATTACCGCCACTGATATTAACCTCAATTGTAATGGTGATGGCCTCGATGCCATAAACGGCGCTGCCAAAGGTTTTAACTAACACTTATGATAAAAGTTTATTTAGCGTAAGATATGCATTTCTAAAGAAAACATCGCTTTGGCTATAATTTATAATTTTTCGAAGCATCGTCTATCACCAGCACCCAATCGTTACCATAGCCCGAGTTGGGCGGATAGTATTTTTTAGTGCCGGTATTATCAGCTTCGCCGGCTGGCGTTACTTTTCCGCTCCGTGGATCAAACCAAATAGCTTTTACTTTTTCGCCGGAGATCTTTCCCATCACAACAGTAAATGGCTTTCCTTCGGATGAATAAATAAAGGCATAATCTTTCCCGCGGGTTGCCTGGATGCGCGCCATTGGCGGCAGGTCGTTCTCTATGATCAGGCTTTGGTCGGGCACGCGGTCAAGGATCGGGTGTGACTCCATGAGCCTTTTTACATACAGCATTTGCTTAGCGCCGGGCAGGTCTATCGCCTTGTTCCAATAAAAGTGAGGGCCATTTATGGGTTCATTAGCCGGCGAATACATCTGCCAGATATCATGGCACCCATAAGTATGGCCAAAAGCCCCTGCAAAAAGATCGGTATAAGCATAATGGCGCACGTCGTAAGCGCTTGATGTACCCAGGTCGGCAGCGTTAAAACAGATGGGATGATCTTCATACAGCGGTTCACCGTCAATTACAGGTTTAAGCGGCAGGGCGTTATAGGCTTTAAAAACTTTTTGATAATTTGCATTATCCCTGCAATGGCCATTTTGAAACATGTTAAAATCAAACCAGGTTTCGTTCCTGAACCATTGTGCCGATCCTAATTCATTAGGCTGGCTATGGTAAGTAATCAGGGCTTTATTATTCGTTACCTTCTTTATGGCCAAACCCATTGCGTGCCATATGGCAATATCTGCATCGCCGCGCGGGTTCCTGTCGCCTCCTAATATCCAAATGATGTTCTTCTTATCCCTATACCTTTTGGCCAGCCATTCGGCATATACGGCTGCATTATTAACATTAAATATCTCGGGCCCTACGCCCCAGGCTTTATTTATCTTATCGCCCCAGGTTGGCAATAGTGCAATAGTGAGGTTATAGGAGGCGGCTTTATCAATAATGTAGTCAACGTGTCTAAAATAGTTTTCGTTTGGTGTTGCGGGGTCATTGTTGATCAGTGGTTTCTCGCCATAGGGGTTGGGTTTGTTTAACCCATCAAACTCTGCCAGGGCAACCGCCTGTATAACCGTAAAACCCTGTTCGCTGCGGTGTTTTAAGTAAACGTCAGCATCTTCCTTATTCAACCGATGGAATAACTCCCAGGCGGTATCACCCATCCAAAAGAACGGTTTGTTGTCTTTTAGGATATAATGTTGGTCGGGGCTCACCGTGAATTGGGCAAACACTGTTGTTTGGGTGATTAGCAGTAAGATGATTAGTATAGATTTTCTCATATCTATACTAATATCCTGATTTATTGGCGGGTTAAAAAATTATCGATGTAAAAATGAGTAAACATTGATAAACAAGTGCTTCCATTACGTTATTGAATATTGCGGAAACGTAAGCTGTAAGGCAAGTAATTAAACAGACATGCTTAATGAAGTACCTCACGAGTGCCTTTAATTCTAAAATCTAAACGGAGTGTATCCCCGTCGCTAAGTTTGAATTTTTTTGTCTTACAGATTGCATAGGGTATTACTCGCGTTTCAAAGGAATATACCCCGGATGGTACAGCAAATGAAAATGATCCGTCGATCTTTACTTTATTTATAATACCGTTATTTAATCGTAAAGTGCCGACAGGGATGATCTTATCGACCTCAAATTCACTAAAAGTGCCATAAACAACAGCTCTGTTAATACGGGAGCTCTTTAATATTGAATATCTATATTCACCATCGTCATTTGAGACCGCCCCTGTACCCTTGGTAGTGTAACACCCCGTAACTATTAAGAAATACATAAAAAGTTGGATTGTTAAAAGCAATCTATTCATGTGAATGTATTTATGTTAGCACAGGCTTATTCATAAAATAGCTAATCTAAATCCCTTACATTCCCACAACCGTAAAACCGGCCAGCAAATTCACATTCGGATCAACCTTTATAACCGGCAATTTTTTGCCCGCGGCTATATGCATGGTTGCAGACTGGTCGGTCATATTAATTGTATGCAGCTCGCCGTCAATAGCTATCTCCAACGGAAATGTATATAGATCCTTCTGCTTTTGGTCAACTTTTAGATCTACAACGTGTGTTTTGGTATCGTACTTCCAACTAACCGCTATATCGGGGTGGCCGGCGGTATTTAGCCATTGTTTAAAAAAGGCTTTCAGGTCCTGCCCGCTAATTTGCTCCATTACTTCGCGGAAGTCCGTCGTGTTTGCATTGCTGTTTTGGTATTTGAGGTAATAAGTATTAATGCCTTTCCAGAACACGCCATCGCCTAATTTGCGGCGCAGCATGTGCAACACCCAGCTACCTTTCTGGTAACTGTTATCATTAAGCAGCTGCATGTATTTATCTTTTACCGCGGTGTCAACAACGGGGGTATAGCGTTTCTTTTCAAACTTTATTATTGCAGTGCGGTCCTTGGTCAAACGTTTTTTAAGGGTGTCGGCGCCATATTTACTTTCGAGGTAGTAATTAGTTAAATAGGTGGCAAAGCCCTCGCTTAACCATAGGTGATGAAAGTTTTTCTCGCTGGCGGAATCGCCAAACCACTGGTGGGCAATTTCGTGTGCCATCAGTTCTTCTATTTCCTTGCTCTGCGGCGAGTCTTCAAAATAAAATATAGTCCCGGCATTTTCCATGCCGCCAAATATGGTTTTTGATTGCACGTTAGCCAGCTTTTTGTAGCTGTACGGGCCGATATGCTTGATATAAAACGGTAATATCTCGCCGGCTACCGCATAGCTTTTAAAGCCCGCATTAGCACTCTCGGGAAACACATAGGTATAAACCGGGATATCATCAACATCTTTAGGGTGATCAATAGCAAAATCGGCAACGCCAATAACCATTATTTTAGTTGACAGCGCTACGGTTTCCTGCCAATGGGTTATTTTAAGCTGACCGGGTAAGGCCGTTTCGCTGATCTTTAACCCGTTGGCTACAACCTGGTAATGATCGGGCGCGGTAACTGTAAAATCGACCGATGCTTTATCTGCAGGTTCGTCTACACAAGGGATCCAGTTATGCGCGCGGTTGGGCCAGTTATCGCCAAAAAAAGTACGGTGGCCAAATTTATTTGTAGATATGATCAGGCCGTCAGCCGGGATACCTTCGTAAAAAACAGTATAGGTTTTGGTAGTGCTTTCTGCCGCTTTGGTATAAATTTTCACCACATCACTATCCTGTTGAAAGCGGACAGCCTTGCCGTTCTCTAACACCCGGCCCACGGTCATGCCTTTGCCGTTAACACCTTTTTTTACCAAGTTGATGTGGAACGATCCCGGCGCTGCTAAAAACTTAACCAGGATCTCGGCTTTACCTTTAATATTATCAGTAGCATCGCTTAGCTGAACGTGGAAGCCATAATGCTGTACATCGATTACCGCACCCGGCGATTGGGCATTGACCGCAAGTGTAGCCAATGTTAATCCTGCAATAAAGTATATTTTCAGTTTATTCATAGCCTTACTATCTTACGTAATAATAAGCTATTTTGTTTGTAATAAAAAAAGCGGCATATAGCCGCTTTATATTTTCTCCCCCTTTACGGGACCGGGGGCTTTACCTCGGCATCCTCTTCATCATGCTTGCCATGGCGGCAGGGTTACTCATTTGCTTCATTACCTTACGCATATCCTCAAACTGTTTGATGAGTTTGTTTACTTCGGCCAATTCGGTACCCGACCCTTTAGCTATACGGGCACGGCGGCTTTGGTTAATGCTGTCAGGGTTTCCCTTTTCGCCCGGAGTCATGGATTGGATAATGGCCTCGATATTTTTAAAAGCATCATCCTGGATCTCTACATCCTTCATCATTTTACCAACGCCCGGTATCATGCCCATCAGGTCCTTCATGTTCCCCATTTTTTTGATCTGTTGGATCTGGCTGTAAAAATCGTTAAAGTCGAATTTATTTTTGCGGATCTTCTTTTGCAGCTCGGCAGCTTCCTTCTCGTCAAACTGCATTTGCGCACGCTCAACCAGTGATACCACGTCGCCCATGCCCAAAATCCGGCTGGCCATACGGTCGGGGTGGAAAACGTCAATCGCTTCCATCTTCTCGCCGGTACCAATAAACTTGATCGGCTTGTTAACTACTGATTTGATAGATAACGCGGCACCACCACGGGTATCGCCATCAAGCTTGGTTAATACAACACCGGTAAAATCCAACCGATCGTTGAATACTTTTGCGGTATTAACGGCATCCTGGCCGGTCATGGCATCAACTACAAACAAGATCTCGTGCGGGTTAACAGCGGCTTTTACCTGCTCAATCTCCACCATCATGGCCTCGTCTATAGACAAACGGCCCGCGGTATCAATGATTACCACGTTATGCCCATGTTGTTTGGCGTAAGCAATACCTTCATTTGCTATCGCGATAGGGTCCTTCGACTCTAAATTAGCATATACCGGTACACCTATCTGCTCGCCTAAAACCTGCAATTGCGTTATAGCCGCCGGGCGATAAATATCATCGGCAACCAACAGCGGCTTTTTATTTTTCTGTGTTTTTAAAAAGTTAGCCAGCTTGCCGGTAAACGTTGTTTTACCCGCACCATTCAAACCTGCTATCAAAATAATAGTTGGCGATTTTGACAGGTCAAGCTCGGCTGTTGTGCCACCCATAAGGGCCGCCAGCTCGTCGTTCATCAACTTGGTAAGCAACTGCCCCGGCGAAACCGCCGTCAATACATTTGCACCAATAGCCTTTTGCTTTACATCGTCTGTAAATGATTTGGCTGTTTTATAGTTAACGTCGGCATCCAGGAGCGCCTTACGGATCTCCTTCATGGTTTCGGCCACGTTTATTTCTGTAATGGATCCCTGTCCTTTAAGGACCTTGAACGCCCTGTCGAGTTTATCCGAAAGATTTTCAAACATATTGTTGTCGTACTTTATTTAATCTTTTTGAGGCTACAAAGGTATGATTTTACGGCAATTATGTCTTAAAGAATAGCAGAACCTTTCACATCTTTTAACTTTTCTTAACCATCCGTTAACAAAAATCATGTAACGTTTTTTCGAACTTGCCGTCTTATTGATGAGATTAACTTTAACTACCCGTGACTAAACATTTACTCGCCGTATTATTTGCCGGTGCCGGCTTAGGCGCTTTTGCGCAGGCTCCGGTTAAAAAGCTGGAAGCTATAAAAGTAACAACGGCCCCTAAAATTGACGGTTCGCTCGATGACGAGATCTGGAAAAACGCCCCCATTGCTACCGACTTCATTGAAAATAACCCTATAGCCGGCCGCCACGAAAAACCCGAAGAGCGTACCGAGGTAAAGATAGTTTATGATAATGATGCGATATATGTTGGCGCACGGATGTATGAAACTTCGGCCGCAAGGGTGGCCCGCGAACTGACCACAAGGGACCAGATAGCCAACGATGATTTTATCGGCATAATAGTGGATACCTATTTAGACGGCCTGAATGGCAGCGGCTTTTATAGCACGGCAGCCGGCGTACAATACGACGCCAAATACAGCAATGGCGGCGACGAGGATGACACCTGGAACGCGGTTTGGGAAAGCAAGGTTAGGGTTAATGACCACGGCTGGACAGCCGAATTTAAGATCCCATACTCGGCTTTGCGGTTTGGTAAAAAGGATGTGCAAACCTGGGGGCTAAACTTTGTACGCCGACGCCAGGCTGATAATAATCAACTGTTCTGGAACGAGCTTGACCCAAAGAAAAATGGCCTGATGAACCAGGAAGGGCACCTAACCGGCCTAAAAAATATCGACCCGCCTTTACGCCTGGCATTTTACCCATACTTCTCAACTTATGTAAACCATTATCCATACAATACACCGGGGGTTAAAAACACAACCAACTCGGTAAATGGTGGTATGGATGTTAAATACGGCATTAACCAAAGCTTTACGCTGGATGTTACCCTGATACCCGATTTCGGCCAGGTACAATCAGACAATAAAGTACTTAACCTAACGCCTTTCGAAGTAAAATATACCGAGAACCGGCCTTTCTTTACCGAAGGCACAGAGCTGTTTAACAAAGGCAATTTATTTTACAGCCGCCGCATTGGTGCACAGCCGGTTAATTACGGTGCGGCGGGTGAGAACTTAAAAGCCGGCGAGACCCTAATAAGCAACCCGACCGAAACCAAGCTGCTTAATGCCACTAAATTATCCGGACGACTATCAAATGGTTTGGGGATAGGGGTTTTTAACGCGGTTACCAATACAGCCAATGCAGTTATTGAAGATGCCTCGGGAAATAAACGCCTGGTACAAACCGCTCCGGTAACCAATTATAACATCCTGGTGCTTGACCAAACCCTGAAAAACAACTCAGACATCGCCTTAATTAACACCAACGTTACCCGCTTTGGTCAGGATTATGATGCTAACGTTAGCGGCGTGGTGTTTAACTTAAAAAACAAGGCCAACTCTTATAATATATCGGGCTATGGGATGATGAGCAATTTGCTTTACGCTGATAAACCCACAGTAACCGGTTTTAATTATGAGATTGGGGGAGGCAAGACGCTGGGTAATTTTACCTGGAACATTTACCAGAATAGGGTGGACAATAAATTTGATCCTAATGATTTGGGCATCCTGTTTAATAACAACTATTTAAACCATACCCTCAATTTGCAATTGAGCGATTATAAGCCGGGTAAGATCTTTAACTCGTGGTCGATATATAGTACTATTTTGTATTCGCGCAGATCTGCGCCAGCTACTTATCAAAATCTGAATATTTTTATCGGGTCGTTCCTTAGCTATAAAAACAAGTGGAGCAGTAACATCAACTTTAATCACAATTTAGAGGGGAATGATTTTTACGAGCCGCGCGTTGCCGGCCGGGGTTTCCGCACGCCGCAGGAAACTAATTTAAGTGCCAATTATAATTCCCCAAAATCCTTGAGGTTAAATGGCGGTATATTTTATCGCTACCGCATTTATAACAAAATGGGCGGGCGCGGAGCCGATGCAGAAGCTACTTATACCTTAAGGGTCAGCAATAACTTTTCGTTCGGGCAGGATGTGATCTGGTCGCCGCGTTATAATAACCTTGGTTTTTCAACAAAGGACACCGTTAACGGCAATCCAATATTTGCACGCCGCAATGTGCAAACGCTCGAGCATATTTTCAATATCAAATACACCTTTAACAATGTAATGGGCCTGTCTTTCAGGCTGAGGCACTACTGGTCAAAACTAAATGTGCTGCAATATTATGATCTTGCCCAAAATGGCGAACTGGCCGATCTGACGACATCAAACTTCAATAAAAATAACGATCAGAATTATAATGTTTGGAACATTGATATGATCTATCAATGGCAATTCTCGCCGGGAAGCGAAATCAGCGTTGCCTGGAAAAGCTCGTCGCAAAATAATACAACCCTGGCCAGCTACGGTTATTTTAACAATTTCAACAACACGTTAAATCAGCCAAAAAACAATAACCTTTCTATCAAGATATTGTATTATATCGACTATCAAAATTTAAAGAAAAAAAGACGTTAAGCGTTTAGTTAGGGAACCGGTATGCTATTCCCAGTGCCATACCTTCTGTACCCTGCGGCTTTCCGTTTATGCTTTTATCATAAACGAAGGTGCCGCCTATAGAAACGCGTACCAGCCGATTAACCTGGGCAACAAGCTGGGCATCAACTCTGTGTGTTATAAATGAGATATGCTTTTCATAAGGAATAAATAAAGCATAACGGGTATTAAGGTTCATGTTCTTAGCAATATCTTTAACAAAAGTTGCTACCACCTGGAAAGCCAGGTCGTTTCTAAACTTTTTCCCTCTTTTTACATTGTAGTTTGCCGGATTGTTTTTATACAGCGTAGTATCTATTAAAAATGTTTGGCGGGCCGTACCTGTACCAAGCCTTACATCCACAAAGCGCGATGGCTTATATTCAAAACCAACAGACTCGGTTAGATAACCGGGCGCCATGAATCTTGATATCAAAAGCGACGGACCATTATTGTTGTAGATAAAACCCTTATCAAACTGCGATTCGAAAGTTAACGACCCGAAGAAAAACCAGCTTTTTGACATCTGCGTAGCCAGTTTATTATCAAAGAATATACGGTCGACTGTTTTACGCGAGCCCTGGTCCTTGTTTTTTGAGCTTCCGTATTGCAACCGCAGCTCGCCAACATAATCAAGCGGAGCTTTGTTGTATTCGGTTTTATAATCAAAGTCGCCATTTAAAGCGATAGAGCTTGAACCACCGCCGGTGCTATAATGATTACTGTTTGCCGACTGGCTAAAGCCTAACCCTATAGTTACCCATTTGCGCCAATAATTTACATTATAATCAAGCATAGAAACCGGTACAGCTTCCTGCCTTATTTGTAATATTTTTGTTCGTACCGGTAATGAATTTTTAGGGGGGTCTATATGATATTTATTAAGAGCGGCGGTATCGATCTTTTTTAACGAGTCGGCCTTTTGCGCGGATGCAGACAGGGCCACCATTGACAGAACTAAAACTATATATCCGGGTCTGTTTTTTAACATAGATAGACAAAGAAACACATTTTTCCTTTTAAATCAGATTAAAAAGGGCACCATTGGTTTAATCAGGGAAAAACTTTTACTCTTTTTTTGTTTCAACCAGCGGCGATACTTTATAGGCCATCGGGTTTCGCCGGTATCTTTTTAAGTTATTCCTGATGGTATTTATAAACTCATATTCGGTAGCGTTTGCCAGGAAATAGTAGCCGGGCCGGTATTTTGCCATAAAGTCGGTTAACTCAAAACCCTTTAGCCCGGTAATGCGGCTTACCAGCCCCTTGTTAAATCTGTAATCAACAACATCATCCCTATAGTCTGCCTCTATGGTTTCGCGTAAATGAGCGGCGTTACGGCCCGCTTTGCTAAAAGCGTTATATATGGCATCAATACTTAAACCAACGCCAATACCCGGCGTAAGCGAAAACATGTCTTTATTACCCAATGATCCGCCATAGATCTTGCTGTTATCCCGTTTCCTGGCGGCTAATCGTTTTTGCGGGTCTGGCAACGAATCAAATATATTAACCTGTTTAAGCTGTATTGCTATGCGGCGCAGGTAAATAGCCAGGGGGATATAGTCTTTTATGGTTACAGTGTCAGCAAAATGTTCTACCTGCGAAAAAACCAGTCTGTCGCCGGGTTTGGCATCTATGGTAAAAACGCCGTTGATGTTATTATAGGTACTTGCACCGGTATTTAAGTTCATCACGTTAACCCGCGATAATCTGTCTTTACTATCCGTATCAAAAATGATCCCAGCCACAGAAGTTTCCTGGGCAAGTGCTTTTAAGCTTATCAGTATACAGAAGAAGAAAATTAGTACTGGTTTCATTAACGGCTAAAACTAAACGTTTGCTTACGTTGCGGCACAATATTTAACAATAATTAACAGGGTTACTTAGCTATGATCAGCTTCTGGCCAATCTTAATATTGTTATCGCCCATGCTATTTAATGCCTTAAGCTCGTCAACAGTTAAGCCAAAACGTTTAGAAACGTTGTATAGTGTATCGCCGGTTTTTATGGTGTATAATTTATTGGTTGGGGTACCCAGTACCAATGAGTCTTTTATTTCCTTGCCAATGTTTTGGTTGATCTGGGCCAGCACGCGGTCCTCGCGCTTAATTTTTTGCTCTTCGCCCTCTGGGCGATCAAACTGATCAAGATGATATTTCTCTATAACATTTATTAACAGTTGCGGATATTTTGGATTGGTGGCGTAGCCCGCGTCTTTTAAACCCTGCGCCCAGCCCCGATAGTCGTTTTTATCCAGCTCAAACAGTGGCGCGTAGCGCTTTCTTTTTAAAAAATCCGAGTGATCGCGGTACGAGTCTTCAGGTTTATCGTATACCCGGAAGCAATCGTTTACCTGGTCGTCGTCTTTATAATAGCTTTTGCCTTTCCATTCGCTGGTGCATTTTATGCCAAAGTGGTTATTAGCAATTTTTGAAAGATCGCTGTTACCATTTCCCGACTCGAATAACCCTTGTGCCAATGTTATACTGGCCGGTATGCCGTATAAATTCATTTCCTGGATAGCTATGGTTTTAAAACGGTCAATATACGTAGCAACGGTATAGGGCACAAAAGCTGCTATAGCCTCGCTGCGCACTTTTTGTACAATCTCGTTGTTTTTTTTTGCCTCCGAGTTAGAAATAAGGGGAACGACAGCACGGACCGGCGGCCTGTAAACCGTCGCCTTTTTATGTGCCGAGCATGAGGTTAGGGCCGCGGCGGCAATCAATAAAAAAAGTATATTTCTTTTTAAAATAAGGGGGCATGGCCCGGCATATATCATGATGCCAAATTAGGTTTTATTACTTTAAATACGGGTTTTCTGTAGCGCTTTGTGTTGCTTGCGCGGTTTGCGCCTGCTCTACAGGTGTTTGATCAAGATCATTCAATTGGTATTTGCGGATGATAGCCAACACCTGCGATGTCCATTTTTTGCTGCTGGCGTAGCCGCTGCGCTGGATCCCTTTAACCCATTTTTCGTAATCGTACTGGGTCAATTCATCTGATATGCGGCCCAATTCCTGGCGATGGGTAATGACGCGTGCAAAATCGTCGAACGATTCTAATATCGAATTGTACTTTTTATAGGCCGATGTTACCCTCTTGTTGTTTTTATAGTAAATAGTAGTACTGCCTCCTTTAAATCCAAATTGATTATTAAGATTTTTGGCAATTGAACTGTTCCCATTACCAGACTCATGCATAGCTATGCCTAAAACTATGCTGGCGGGTATGCCTGTTTCATGCATAATTTGTATGGCATTATCTTTGAACTGTTCGATGTAAGATTTTGAAGTGTTCTTTTGGGCGAACGCGGTAACAGACGATATTAGCAGCGTTGTAATCAGTAAGGTTTTCTTCATAATTATTTTTTTCTGATGATAAGTATACCGTCGCGCACTGGTAAAATGAGTTTTTCAACTCGTGTGTCAACAGCTATCCTGTCATTTAGTTTTCTGAAACTCTCCGTATCGGCATCTTTTTCGGCGCCGTATACTTTGCCCTTCCACAAAACATTGTCAATTATTATTAATCCTCCGGATCTGACTTTGTCAAATATTAACTCAAAGTAAAGTAAATTATTCTTTTTATCCGCATCAATAAACACAATATCAAACACTTCAGTGCTTAAAGTGTCTATTACATGCTCTGCAGGCCCAAAATGGACCCTTATTTTTTTTTCCACATCTGTTAGCGAAAAATGCTTTTTAAGCATTTCTTCTAATTCGCCGTTAACTTCAATGGTATGGATTATTCCGTCTTCGGTAAGCCCTTCGGCCAAACAAATAGTGGCATAGCCGGTAAAAGTGCCTATCTCCAAAATACGTTTTGGCTGCATCATTTTACTCAGCATGCTCAACACCCTGCCCTGGTAATGGCCCGACAGCATATTGGGCTTTAGCACCTTTAAATAGGTTTCCCTATTTATAAATTGAAGCGCCTCCGGCTCGGGTTCGCAATGGTTATCAAGATAGGATTGTAAGTCGCCTGGCAAAATTTCCATGGCGCAAAGATAAGTATTTTGAAATTAATGGGTTTTGAACCATGATTCGTAGGATTTAAGGATTGCCTTGATTTGCCTATCTATTTTGTATTTTAAACCATTTTATTATTATGGACACGTTTAAATTGCAAGCTTCGGGAACCGAAATTAATTAGCAAGCCTATCTCCATTTTATAGGCTTCAAGGTAATTCATTGTTTGGGCGAGATGTACATCTTCTAAATTAATAATTGCTTTTAGCTCAACCATTATTGCTCCTTCAATAAAGAAATCGACCCTTCGCATCCCGACATCAATTCCATCATAAAAAATTGGCATTTCCATTTCTCTTACAAAGCCTAATCCTTGCTTTTGCATCTCAACAGCCAGGCACCTTTGATAAATAACTTCTTGAAACCCATTACCCATAGCCGCATGCACTTTCATCGCACATCCAATAATCTTCTCAGTAAGCTCTTTATATTTCATGGTAATCCTAAAATCCTACGAATCATGGTTCAGAAACTTTTTTCCATCCAGCTCTGCAGCAAAATTGTAGCGGATATCGTATCAACCCTTTCTTTATTCTGCCTGTCCATTTTCTTAAATCCGCTTTGCATTATGGCTGCTGTCGCCATTTTTGAAGTAAAGCGCTCGTCCAGCATTTCTATAGGGATCTCTGGGAAGGTCCGCTTCAGTAAATTAACAAAGCCTTTAACATGCGGGGCAGATTGCGACGGGGTGTTATCCATCTGTTTGGGCTCGCCCACAATAAAGCGTTCCACCTGCTCTGTTTGCAAATATTTTTTCAGGAAGTCGATGATCAGGTTAGGATGTATCGTATCCAGACCGGTCGCGATGATCTGCATCGGATCAGTAATCGCAATGCCGATGCGCTTGGTGCCGTAGTCGAAAGCCATAATGCGGGGCATAGTGAGTAGTGATTGGTAAATGATGAGTGTTATATGCAAATGTATTTTTTAATAATTGAAAGTTGGTTATTTGTAAAATAAAAACAACCGCTGCAAAAAACCCACCACTCACTACTCACCACTCACTACAAATTATTATCTTGCACCAATGCAGTTTAAACAAATAGTAGGGCAGGCCGCCATAAAGCAACGGTTAATCAACTCGGTAAAAGAGAACCGGGTTAGTCATGCGCAGCTGTTTTTGGGGCCGGAGGGGTCGGGAAGTTTGGCGCTGGCGGTTGCTTACGCGCAGTATTTATCCTGTTTGGACAAACAGGAAGATGATTCGTGCGGCGAATGCTCATCATGCCGCAAATACCAAAAGTTAACGCACCCCGATCTGCATTTTACCTATCCTACATTTGGTACACCAAAAGAAACGGCTGTCGATTTTATTGACACCTGGCGCACGGCATTTTTAGAAAACCCTTACCTGAACCTCGATATCTGGCGCAGTTATTTGGATGCCGGTAACAAGCAGGCCAACATCAATATTTTAGACTGCCACCAGATCATTAAAAAACTAAGCTTTAAACCGTTCGAGTCGGACTATAAGGTTTTGATCCTTTGGATGCCGGAGTTTTTAGATAAGCAAGGAAATTCACTGTTAAAAATTATTGAAGAGCCGCAACCCAATACGCTTTTTTTATTGGTGGCCCAAAACCAGGACCAGATCCTGAATACCATCTTATCACGTACGCAGCTGATAAAAGTTCCGGCTTTGGGGTATGAGGATATTAAGTCGGAAATGATAGCCCACCATAATCAAACAGAACATGCCGCTGCCGAGATTGCCTATTTAAGCAATGGTAATTTAACCGATGCGCTTTTAATGCTGCAGCAGGATAATAAAAGTTACAATACCTTATTTGTACAATGGCTGCGCCTTTGTTTTGGCAATAAGGGGATAGAGATCGTTAGCTTTGTTGACCAGCTGTCAAAGATGGGGCGAGAGAACCAAAAGAATTTTTTGCGTTACGGCATCAGCTTTATAAGGGAATGCTGCTTATTAATTGCTGGCGCCGGCGAGCTGGTACATTTGCCCGCTGCCGAACTGGAAACCGCGCAAAAACTAAGCGCGATAATGAATATTTCTATCAATAACTCCATCATAACCGAGTTGGAGAAGGCACATTATCACGTAGAAAGAAATGCAAACCCTAAAATTTTATTTTTAGATGTATCTTTACAAATTATAAGCTTTTTAAAGCTTAAGACAAGCCCGCAAGGGAATCAATATATAGCGAACTAAATTATGGGATGTGGAAGTTGCTCAACGGGGGGCGGATGCTCGCCGGCAGGCTGCAAAAGTAATGGCTCATGCCTCACAAACGGATGCAGTAAATTAGATGTTTACGACTGGCTGTCGCATATGGACATGCCGGTAAATTATAAGCCGTTTCCAATCATCGAGATAAAATTTAAAGGCTCACGCAAGGAGTTCTTTTTAAATACCGATAATATTTACCTGGAAAACGGCGACCTGGTGGTTGTTGAAGCCACAACCGGCGGATACGACATTGGCCATATATCATTAACCGGCGAGTTGGTGCGCATGCAACTGACCAAGCGCCGCGTTAAAGAAGAAGATGTTTTAAAGAAGATCTATCGCCGGGCTACACCCGCCGATGTGGACAAGTGGAAAGCCGCCAAGGATATGGAATGGGAAACCATGCATAGCGCGCGCAAGCTGGCCCTCAGCCTTAACTTATCAATGAAGTTAAGCGACGTGGATTACCAGGCCGACAAAAGCAAGGCGACATTTTATTACACGGCCGAAGGCCGCGTGGATTTTCGCGAGCTGATCAAGAAAATGGCCGAGACCTTCCGTATCCGGATAGAGATGCGCCAGATTGGGATGAGGCAAGAAGCAAGTCGTTTAGGCGGTATTGGCTCCTGCGGCCGCGAGTTATGCTGCTCTACCTGGTTAACCGATTTTAAAACAGTTTCAACATCTGCTGCGCGGTATCAAAACCTGTCGCTAAATACGTTAAAGCTGGCTGGCCAATGCGGTAAATTAAAGTGCTGCTTAAATTATGAGCTGGATACTTATATGGATGCGTTGAAGCATATCCCCGATAATGTAAACTACCTTAAAACGCTTAAAGGTGATGCCCGCCTGCAAAAAACGGATATCTTTAAAAAGCAGATGTGGTTTAGCTACCCGCGCGAAGAATCGTGGATAGCGGTGCCATTGGCACGGGTTAAAGAGATCCAGCAAATGAACAAGGATGGCGTTTTGCCTGACGACCTGTTGGTGTTTGTCGAAGTTGAAAACGAACCAATAAAAGCATTGGATTACGAAAACGTTGTTGGCCAGGATAGCCTTACCCGTTTGGACGAGCGCAATCGCAACGCCAAAAAGAAAAACAACAAGAACCGTAATAAAAACAAGCCAAACCCCAATAACCCGGGTGGGCAACAACGCCCTGAAAATGCCGGCGGCCAGCAAAACGCCAGTGCGCAACAAAGGCCGCAGGGACCAAGACCAGAGGGTGGTCAGCAACAAAGGCCACAAGGCCCACGCCCCGAAGGTGGTGGACAGCCCAATAACAATGCCCAACAACGCCCGCAGGGGCCAAGGCCCGAAGGCGGCGCAAACCCCAACAGGGACCGTAACAGGAACAGGCCAAATAATAACCGAAATCGTCCGCGCCCTGATGGGAACCGTGGTGGTGTAGATGGCGGTGGCGAAGCACCAAAAGCTTAAGTAATGAAAATTGGTTTAAAATATATATTCCCCGCCATGATAGCGCTGTTGGCGCTGTCATGGTCGGGGTGTACAGACCCAAACGCTGTTGTTGATAAGAATATTGAGATCGTCAACAACAACTGGGCCTACACCAACAAAGTTAAAGTCGAGGTTAGGATAGACAACGAGCAAATCCCCTATAACCTATACCTTAACCTGCGGGTAACCGCAGATTATAAGTATTCGAACATGTTTGTGCTGATCAGCCAGGTAAATCCGGATAAGAAATCAGCCAGCACACGTTATGAAGCCAAACTGGCAAATCCGGATGGCGAATGGCTTGGTGATGGATCTGGTAATTTATACAGCTTTCAAATACCTTTCAAAACCAACTATAAATTCCCGGCAAAGGGCACCTATACTTTCCAGCTGGAGCAAAACATGCGCGATAACCCGCTGAAAGAGGTGAGTGATGTTGGGATAAGGGTTGATAAAGCAGTTAGTCAATAGGGCTTTAAGCCCGCGGTACGACTTATGTTTGCATCAAATAGTCCGTTTTATTTTATAACTTTACTTCATCAGTAAATAAAAACGGTTGTTATGTATTCTGAAGAAAGAAAAACACATTTAATCGAAGAGGTACAAAAAATCGAAAGCGAAGCTGTTTTACTTGAAATTGAAACTGTTTTAAGTAAGCACAGTAAAGCTACAAAAACGGTTAGCATCTATGATTTCGTTGGAATAATTTCAAAAGAAGAAGCTGCCGAAATGAATAAAGCTATTGAAGAATCATGTGAACGCGTAGACGAAAATGACTGGAAGTAATGTCTTTCTCGACACATCTATAGTCATTGAGCTTTTTTCAGGGAATCAAATAGTCGCCGACAAGATCAATGAACAACCTGCATTTTATATTTCTTCGATCGTTCTTGGTGAGCTTTATATTGGCATAAACAGAGTAGCTAATAAAACTAAACACCTACAAAAACTTAACTCATTTTTAGATTTGTGTATTGTACTTGATATCGACAAAACTACTGCTCAATTTTTTGGAGAAATTACTGCCACCCTCTATAAAAAAGGCAAACCAATACCTACTAATGATGTTTGGATTGCGGCATCGGTTAAACAACATGATCTTATTTTAGTATCGATGGATAGCCATTTCGTAGAAGTTGATGCTATCCGAGTAGCCCGCTGGTAAGTTTTTTCTTCACCGTCCTTCATTTATTAATTTTTCCTACCTTCGTTTTGCTAATATTTTTATCAAAATGACCGTTGCTGTTTTAGTTGCTTCCCTTATTATCCTGTTAATTGCTGTGTTTCTTTTTTTAAAGAAGCCGGCTGCCGCTGATGGCATTTCGGCAGATGAGTTCGCGCATTTAAAAAATGAAAATACTACGCTAAGCATTTCGTTGGCTAAAGCCGAGGAGCGCGCGCTGGGCCTGGGCTTAGAGCGTGATAAAGCCGACAGGTTATTACAGGACGAACGCGAGCGCTATGATACCGGCATTGCAGCCCTTAACCAGGAGCTGCTTACCGAAAAGAACCGCATGGCCAAGGCCGAAGAATCATTTAAAGCACAGCGCGAACGGCTGGGCGACCAGGAGAAAAGTATCCAGGAGATCCAGGTAAAGTTTCAGAAAGAGTTTGAGAATGTTGCCGAAAAGCTGTTGAAAGAAAAATCGAAAGAGTTTATTGATGTTAACCGTGCTAACCTGGATATCATCCTAAATCCGCTTAAAGAAAACTTGAAGGCGTTTGAAGACAAGGTAGAAAAAGTTTATAAAGTGGAGTCGGACGAGCGTAATTTGCTCAGGGGCGAGTTAACCCAGTTAATGGCTTTAAATAAGTTAATAAGCGAAGAGGCAAACAGTTTAACCAAAGCCTTAAAAGGCGACAATAAAAAACAAGGTAACTGGGGCGAGGTAATCCTGGAACGCGTTCTTGAACGCTCGGGCCTGGTGAAGGACCAGGAGTACCGCCTGCAAGCCAGTTTAACAGGCGTAGACGGCACCCGCCTGCAGCCCGACGTTGTGATTGACCTGCCGGATGAAAAACATTTGATAATCGACTCTAAAGTGTCCCTGATAGCTTATGAGCGTTTGGTTAATTGCGAGACCGAGGATGAGCGCAAGCTGTTCAGCAAAGCGCATGTCGAGTCAATCCGCAGCCATGTTCATGGGTTATCATCAAAAAACTATCACGATCTGTACCAGATCAACTCGCCCGATTTTGTGCTGCTGTTCATCCCGATAGAATCGTCGTTTAGTTTCGCTGTGCAGATAGACTCTGAATTATTTAGCGATGCCTGGGATAAACGTGTGGTAATTGTTAGCCCGTCCACCTTGTTGGCTACGCTACGCACCATTGCCAGCATCTGGAAACAGGAGCGCCAAAACCGAAACGTATTAGAGATTGCCCGCTTAAGCGGTGCCATGTATGATAAGTTTGTAGGTTTTGTAACCGATATGGAAGGCATCGGCAAAAACATAAAACAAAGCCAAAGCGCTTATGACAGCGCTATTAACAAGCTAACCGAAGGCAATGGCAATTTGACCAAAACCGCCGAAAAAATTAAAAGCCTTGGCGCCAAAGCCAATAAGCAGCTGGATCAGAAATATATTGAGCTCGGGGATGATGAAGTTTATGAATAGTCCCCTTTATATTTTAAGTTAGGCCTGTTTATTAATTCGCACTTATGTCATTCTGGATATTTGATTTCATTTTCATCTTCATGTCCATCTTCATTTCTTTTACGGCCATGTTAAAGATCATATCAAAATCGGTGTCCATGGCTACCGGGTAACTTTTATCAATAGCATACACCATTTTACCCATGCCGTTGCCGGTACCTTTTCCAACCAGGGCAACACCATTTTTTTCGGTATTCATATTAAACTCCATGGACATATCTGTATCAAAATAGCCTTGCGTACCCTTTAAGCCGGTAAGCTTATAAATTGTTTTTATTACAATATCCATGTTCAGAACCCCGGCTGGTACGCTCATGGGTATCTCCTGGGTAAATGAGTCTCCGATAGCTAGCGGCTTTTCAGGAAATTTTATCTGGGCCTGCATTTTGTTCATCATGTCAGTCATCGCGGCTTTTAATTGCTCATTGGCGCTTGTCGAATTAATTTTATCCACACGCAACTTTCCATCCGCATCACATTCGCCTATCATTTTCTCGCCAGCGATAGGGTTTTTTGGCATAAGGGTTTCCTGGCCATTCATCGTCATTTTTGTTGTAATATCGTTATAGCTCATTTCGAACGGGAACGTTTGGGTTGGACCTAAAGCACCGGTAATTATGTTGGCGCCAAGGCTCATATCCATTTTCATTACCATAGGTTGCTTGGCGCCCTGCGCCTTAAGTTTAGCAACGGTAGCCGAATCGCCGCCCATAGCCATTTCCATCCCCATAAGCATTTTCATGTTTATTTTATAGGTGTGTTTTGGCAGGTATTTATATTTAAACAAAGCTGATTGCTGGGCTTTTAAAGCTGTAGACAGGCCCACTAAAACAATCAGGTAGTAAATTTTTTTCATGGCTAATTGGTTAGGTTATTTACAATTTCATTTAAATGTATAAATATTGTTACCAATAACAGAGAAAATTTCGGGCAAAAAAAAAGCGCCGAAGGCGCCGAAAAATTTTTTAGCGAAGGTTATTCGCCTTCGTTCTTAGGAAACGCGTTCCAGCCCTGCGCTTTTAACGGATGCACCATGCCCGATTTTGTTATCAAATTACAACCTGATGCCGGCTCGGTGATATGGCCTATGATGGTGATATCCATTTTAAACTTGATCTTTTCGTAATCGGCTTGTTTAACGGTGAAAAGTAACTCGTAATCTTCGCCGCCGCTTAAGGCGCAAACCGTTGGGTCGAGGTTAAATTCGCGGGCCGTCTCAAAGGTCATCGGGTCAAGCGGAATTTTTTCTTCGTAAATACTGCAGCCTTTTGCACTTTGCTTACAGATATGCATGATCTCTGACGCTAACCCGTCGGACACATCTATCATCGCCGTAGGCTTAACATCAATCTCTTTTAACAGGTCTATAATATCACGTCGTGCCTCTGGTTTTAACTGGCGCTCAACTATATAATCTTTACCTTCCAGGTCGGGCTGGATATTCGGATTTTCTAAATAGATCAGTTTCTCGCGTTCTAATAATTGCAGGCCAACGTACGCGCCACCCAAATCGCCCGATACACAGATCAGGTCGCCTTCCTGCGCGCCATCACGATAAACCACATCTTCGGCATTGGCATAACCAATTGACGTTACACTTAATACCAGACCCTGTTTTGATGCTGATGTATCGCCACCTACCAGGTCCACGCCGTATTTTTCGCACGCAATGTAAATCCCTTCATAAATTTCTTCAACAGCTTCAATAGGGAATTTGCTTGACATGCCGATAGCAACAGTTACCTGGGTAGCGGTGCCGTTCATGGCGTAAATATCGCTCAGGTTTACCTGTACAGCTTTATAGCCCAAGTGTTTTAACGGGGTATAAGCCAGGTCGAAATGAATACCTTCCAGCAGCATATCGGTTGATACCAACATTCTTTTTCCTTCAAAATCAAGTACAGCGGCATCATCACCCACACCTTTAATGGTACTTTTTTGCACCAGCTGTATATTTTTAGTTAAGTGATTGATCAGGCCAAACTCGCCTAAGGCTTCTATATTGGTTTTTTCTTTATTATCAAACATATTATTGATGATTACACTGATGTTATTTAATGATTACACTGATTTATTTTCGGAATTAGACTGATCTGTGAAATCATTCTTAAATCTGTGAAATCCTAAGTCGGCAAAAATACAAAAGCTTAAATCAAATTAAGCTAAATACTACTAAAACAACTTTTTAAGAGGCACGTTATTAAAAAACTATCACAATTTTATTGTTATTTAATGGTGATTTAAAAAAATTAACGTGCAATTAACATTTGATCCCGATATTTACCAAAAAAACATTTATTTATGAATTTCAGAAAAATACTTATTTATGTAGGCTTTGCTACAGTTATAACTGTAGCGGGTTGTAAGAAAAGCAGTACAGTTGATCCGGGACCTATAGGCAGCACCGGAACAACCGGTAGCACAGGTTCAACCGGTACAGTTGCAACACCATATGCTATTACAGAAGATTTTGAGGTTGGAACAAAAGGGGGTTACTTACTTGATAATGTAACACTTACTACCGGTTCATGGGCTTTTGACGATGCAGTAATAGGAAGTTTAGCCACAGACGTTAAAAATGGTAGTAAAGCTGTTAGGTTACGTACCGGCGATATCCACATGAATTTTGATGTGAACGGCGTAAACAAGATCATTATAAAACACGCTAAATATGGTGCCGACGCAGCATCTACCTGGAAGTTATCCATGTCGGCAGATGGTGGCGCAACCTATACCGATTTAGGTGTTGCTATTAATGAAACATCAACAACATTGGTTACCGACTCTTTTGCAGTTACAGCAACAACTAAAGTAAGGTTCAAAATATCAAAAACAGGCACCACGCGTGTTAATATTGATGATATTACCTTTAAAGGAAAAGGCGATGCCGGCATAACTGTTGGTATACCTGATACCCAGGGTCCTGATACTACAAAAACCACATCTGCAACTACACCAAGGGGTGTTACCATAGGTGCCGATGCCCCACCAACTACTGGCGAAAACAGCAATATGTTTTTCGGTAATCCATCAGGCGCCACACCATCTGTAGTTTCTAATACCAATTATTTAATAGATGCCGGTTATTATGTAGAATCATACAGTAATGTAAGGGGTACACCTAACTGGGTAAGCTGGCATTTGGATGCAACTAATACTACTAATGCTACTCCGCGCTTAGATAATTTTGCAGCTTATACAGGCATAGATCCAACCTGGTATGCTGTACAAAGTAACAGTTATAGTGGTTCAGGGTTCGACAGGGGGCATAATTGCCCGTCGGCTGATCGGACCAGTTCAGCGAATGCTAATTCAGCTACATTCCTTATGACTAACATGATCCCGCAGGCGCCTCAAAATAACCAACAAACCTGGAATAATTTAGAAGCGTATTTACGCCAACAGGTATCCTCGGGTAATGAAGTTTATATCATTATGGGTAGCTATGGCACTGGTGGTGTAGGTTCAGCAAGCTCAACAACTGTTACTACTATAAACAATGGGCACGTAACTGTGCCCAGCAATGTTTGGAAAGTTGCCGTTATTATCCCGGCAGGCACAGGAGATCTGAGTCGGGTTACTGCTTCAACAAGGGTTCTCGCCGTTAATACTCCCAACGTTAACAGCATAAACTCCGATTGGAAAAACTATATAGTTACGGTACGCGATATAGAAACAGCTACCGGTTATAATTTATTATCAAATTTACCGCAAGCTGTACAAGATGCTGTAGAGACTAAGAAGGATTCCGGAAACTAATAAAAAAATCGCGCCCCCCGGCGACACTATAGTACGGCCGAGGGCCGGAAATTTTTTTGGGAAACCAGGTTTTACATATAAGGAAGGCCCTTGACAAACATCAAGGGCCTTTTTTATTTAACCTTTTTAGAAAGTACCCCCCTTTTGGGGGGCGGAGGGGGCTACAAACCCAGCCTTGCCGAGATCTCCAGCATTCTTTCAATAGGTATTACTGCTTTTTCAATTATATCTGCCGGAACATCAATCTCGGGCCTTTCGTTTTTAAGGCATAAATAAAGCTTCTCCAGCGTGTTTCTTTTCATGTGAGGGCAATCATTACACGCGCAATTATTATTCGGTGGCGCGGGGATAAACACCTTATCAGGGTTATCTTTTTGCATCTGGTGAATAATGCCCGGCTCGGTAGCTACAATAAATTCTTTATCGGGATGATTGGTAGCATATTTTAATATGCCGGTGGTCGATCCGATGTAATCGGCCATTTGCAGTATTACATCTTCACACTCAGGATGTGCCAGTAATTTAGCCCCGGGGTGACGTTCCTTTAGCTTGGTAATTTTCTCTCTCGAAAATATTTCATGCACCATGCAGGCACCGTTCCATAATACTAAGTCGCGGCCTGTTTTTTTAGCTACATAAGCACCTAAGTTTTTATCCGGGCCGAAGATAATTTTTTGGTCGATAGGTAAGCTTTCTACAATTGCTATGGCGTTGCTTGATGTACAAACAATATCGCTCATTGCTTTAAGTTCGGCAGTGCAATTCACGTAAGTTATCACCAGGTGATCCGGGTATTGCTCCTTGAATTTTTTAAACAAATGCGGCGGGCAGCTGTCGGCTAACGAGCATCCTGCTTTTGCATCGGGCAGTAAAACCTTTTTTGTGGGTGATAGTATCTTTGCTGTTTCGGCCATGAAGTGTACACCGGCAAATACAATAATGTCGGCACTGGTTTTTGCAGCTTCTTGTGATAGCCCAAGGCTGTCGCCAATATAATCTGCAATGTCCTGTATATCGGGATCCTGGTAATAGTGCGCAAGTATGACAGCATTTTTTTCTTTTTTAAGTTTTTCTATCTCATCAAAAAGATCAAGCGTTGGGTCTATATATTCCTCGGCGTAGCCTTTCAGTTTTATTTCTTCGAAGATATCCATTTCAACAATTCAATTAATAACAATGATTTTTTTATATAAAAAGAAACTATTGTTATTGGTGTGTTAGTTATGTTTAAAAGTAGGCAGACGTTTTTATGAAAATATTGTTTTTAACTATTTACTAACAGCTTATTAATACGTTTTATTATTTATTATACTGATTATGAGATTTGTTTGATAATCACTTTTTATTTAAAAAACTTATTTGTTAATATTTTACTGATGTTTGTAATGTTAGTTACGTTGTTAAAACGATGCAAAAGTCGCTTAAAAATTCTTACTATTATCATCAAAAAGCAAGGTTATCCACTTTTAAAATACTTGTTAGCTTTTTGCTTACACAAAATTAACATCTTTGAACCCTATTGTTAACATACTTTATAATTTTACACATCTAACACATTTTCTATGTCAAAATCAGTCGATTTCCTGGTTGTAGGTTCGGGTATTGCCGGGCTAAGTTTTGCACTTAAAGCCGCAAAGCATGGTAAGGTACTGATAGTTACAAAATCAAACGAGGATGAATCAAACACTAAATATGCCCAGGGAGGTGTCGCGGTGGTTGTGGATAAAAAGGAAGATTCTTTTGAAAAACATATAAACGACACCTTAATTGCCGGCGATGGGCTATGTGATAAAGAAGTTGTAGAAATTGTAGTAAAAGAAGGACCGGACCGAATTAATGAAATTATTGATTACGGAACCAGTTTCGACAAGACAAATGATGGGTATTACGACCTGGCAAAAGAAGGCGGCCACTCTGAATTCAGGGTGCTGCATTATAAAGATATTACCGGGTTTGAAATAGAACGTTCGCTATTAGAACAGATCCATAAAAACCCAAATATTGAAATACTAACGCATTATTTTGCTGTAGATTTAATAACCCAACACCATTTAGGAGAGTTTGTAGATAAATCATCAAACGATATTACCTGCTATGGTATTTATGCTTTAAATACGGTTACTAACGAGGTTGAAAAGTTTTTATCCAAAGTAACCGTTATGGCATCGGGAGGTGCGGGGCATATCTATTCGGTAACTACTAACCCGACTATTGCAACCGGTGACGGAGTGGCCATGGTTTACCGGGCTAAAGGCAAGGTTAGAAACATGGAGTTTATCCAATTCCATCCAACAGCTTTATATAACCCGGGCGATTATCCTTCTTTCCTGATATCAGAAGCAGTACGTGGTTTTGGCGGGATTTTAAAAAGAACCAACGGCGAAGAATTTATGCAGGAGTATGACGAGCGCAGATCATTAGCGCCGCGTGATATCGTTGCCCGTGCCATTGATGCCGAGATAAAAAAATCGGGCGAAGATTTTGTTTACCTTGATATCCGTCACCGCAGTAAAAAAGATCTGTTAACTCATTTCCCAAATATCTATGCAAAGTGTTTAGAGATCGGTATTGATATGACCAAGGATATGATACCCGTATCGCCGGCCTGTCATTATATGTGTGGCGGAGTAATGGTCGATCATTATGGACAGTCATCTATTCAACGCTTATATGCCTGTGGCGAATGTTCATCAACTGGATTGCATGGCGCTAACAGGTTAGCCTCCAACTCCTTATTAGAGGCGCTGGTTTTTGCGCATCGCATCTATAAAAACGCGATGGATAAATTTGAAGCTATTATTATCCCTGGAAACATACCCGACTGGGATGAACACGGTGTAAAACTATCAAATGAAGATATCCTGGTTACCCACAACATCCGCGAAATGCAAAAGCTGATGAATGATTATGTAGGTATCGTCCGTTCTGATTTCAGGTTGGAAAGAGCTATGCGCCGTTTAGGTTTATTGTATGAAGAAACAGAAGCGTTCTATAAACAAACCAAACTATCCGTTAAGCTTTGCGAGCTGCGCAATCTGATACAGGTATCCTACATCGTCGTAAAATCTGCCATGATGCGTAAAGAAAGCCGGGGCCTGCATTTTACTACAGATTATCCGAACCATCAGGAGGTTTTGGAGGATACGGTATTTTAGCCCCCTCTAAATCTCCCCCGGAAGGGGAGACTTTTAATAAATGCTTTTAAAGCCCTCCCTTCCTGGGTAAGTTGGGTGAGCTGAGCGAAAAACGGGATTCGAACCCGCGGCCTTCAGTTTGGGAAACTGATGCTCTACCAACTGAGCTATTTTCGCTTATCGAATATTACATCCCCGATGTGCCTTCACCCCTTATCCTAAACGTCTTATCCGGAGCAGCGTTAGGCGAATAATCATTAGTTATAATACTAACATACTTCATGCCTGTACCTTTTTCTTTTTCAATCGTTACCGTTTTAATTTTATTGGGCGCATAAAACATATCTGTAGTGCTCCTGGTCAATGTATTGTTTATATACAAAGGCAGCGTTCTAAACTTTGGTTTGATATTAAATTGATCCAGAAGGTAGGTAAGTGGATGTATTTCTGTGCCTTGAGTTAGTGTGATAATGATAACACCGTTTTTGGCTTTTGCACCGTACATATCATCGGCAGTTTTATCTTTAAGTATCTCCATACTGGCAATTAAGTTTTGGTCAATTAAACCAAGCAACGGTGCCGCGGTAAATTCTTGATTATCGCCATAAACTTTAAAAACATAAAGCGGAGATTTTGCAAATCCGGAGGTATCTTTATTGAGTTTAACTTGTTGCGCAAAACTGCTGCCGGCCATAGCCAGGACGAGGAGTGATAAGGCAATATGTTTTTTCATGGTTAAATAGGTTTAAATCAAATATAAAGAATAGTAATTGTAAATTCACCCATTCAATAATTCACTCAATCACTCATTGATAAAATGCCCGTAATCCTACCCGTAAAAGATAAGAGCCCATCATGGGGACAAGACTGTTTCATTGCCGAAAACGCTACCATAGTTGGCGATGTTGTAATGGGCGATAAATGTTCGGTATGGTTCAATGCGGTTATCAGGGGTGATGTTAATTATATCAGGATAGGAAATAACTCCAACATCCAGGACGGCGCCGTCATCCATTGTACCTACAACGGTGCTGCTACAAATATTGGCAACTACGTATCCATCGGGCATAACGCGCTGGTGCATGGCTGTACTTTAAAAGACCATACCCTGGTAGGCATGGGCGCTATTGTAATGGATAATGCCGTGGTTGAAGCGTACGTAATAATAGGGGCAGGCTCGGTAGTGTTAGAGCGCACCGTTTGCGAATCGGGCTACTTATACGCCGGTACACCCGCCAAAAAAATAAAACCCTTAACCGACGAACAACTCGCCATGCTGGATAAGCTGCCTGATAATTATGTGATGTACTCGGGTTGGTTTACTAAAGAGAGTTAGATTGATTTAAATAAACAGAGGCGTAGCCTCGCTTCATATTGTAGCACCGGGTTTCAACCCGGTGAAAATCGCAAAAGAACAATAAAAGAACCGTCGGTTCGGCCCATATAATATGTATCATGCCTACGGCACTCGATAACGTTTGGGAATTTGTTTACCACGGGTTTAAACCCGTGGCTACAATATTTGCCGAGCCGATGGCTCTTGATATTTGGATACCTAAATTTACGGCGTAATAACTTCCTTCGGTATATCTACGGCTTCTTCCAGTTCCCAGTTTGGCCGCAGGGTAAATGCTTTATCATATACCCAAATGTTTTCTGGCTGGCGGCGGTCTTTTACACTGCCCGAGTCCCATTTGCCGTTTTTGTTACCGTCGTAAACTACCCTTACCGTAAACTTACCTACATAATAATTACGATAAACGAGCGTGGTTTTTTTGGTTATTACATCGCTGCGTAAAGGGTTCTTATTTTCGTCCAGCAATTCAACAACATACATTTTTGTGCTATCCGGTACACTTACTTTTAAAGTTAAATTGCTAAAGTTTTCGGGTTTGCTAACGGTGAACCTTTTGCCCTGCTTTTTATTTTTATCACCATATATGCTTACAAAAGCACTTTCATTCATATCCAGCAGGTAGCTTGATTTTTGCTTAAAGCGATATTTTAAAGTGAGCCTTTTAGTGGTACCGGTATCTTTAACAAGGGTAAAATTAACAAAGTTTGAGTCTTCTTTTAAAGTGATCAGTTGCGGCTCGAAGGTCTCTATCGGCAGGCTCGAATAGATCTTTAAATCTGCACCCGGCCTCAATTCAGAGTTAGCATCTACACCATACCTGAAAGCTATATTCCTGGTGAAAGATTCTTTACGGGCCTTGCGTAAAGAAGTTGTATCAACGGGCTTGTTATCATCATAAAAAGCTACCCGTACCGAATCGAAATCCATGTTCTTCGAATATACAGTAGCGGTATCACCCGTCCTGCTAAATTCAACTATCTTCTGTTCATCCAGGCCGGGCGGATAAATTATTTTTACTGACGGTTTTTTGAGTGGCTTATTTAAAGTAAAATACATGGCCCCATCATTATTAAACTTCCGGTCGACAAACCTTATTTTAGATGGCTCTTGTTTAAAAAGCTTTAACCTGACATTGCTGGTATCGTGCGTTAAGTTTATCGGGTTGGTCGCGAATGCGATCAGCTCGTTATCGTTATTATAGATCTTGTCGCCGCCTTGTTCTTTGAGGGCATATAATTTATAAACACCTTCCTTTAAATTACCTAACGTAAAGTTGCCCGATGAATCTGTCGTGGTATATAAGCTTGGTTTCTTTTTACCGAACAGCAGCGAATCCTGTTTAAGCGAAAAAAGCATAACCGTAGCATTCAATTCTTTTTGCTGCGTTTGGTTATTGGTAACCGTACCTGATATGCTTAACGAATCGATATGGTCACCCGTCGAAAAAACGTAAGTGAAATTTTTAAGCACGTTGCTTTCGTTAACATCCTGGATTCCTTTGCCGAAGTTGATAACGTAAGTTGTGTTTTTTAGCAAGGTGTCTTTTAATTCGATGATCAGACTTTTTTGGCGCACCTTGTAATCCGGTATTTTGTCGGGAGCGGGGAAAACAGTAAATTCCTGGAACTGGTTTGACAGTTTAAAATATTCGTCAAAATCCAGGCGGATCTCTTTTGCTTTAAAATTATGGGTGAGTTTGGCCGGCGTCGCCAATAATAATTTTGGCGGATTGGTGTCGCGCGGTCCGCCCTGTGGTCTTTGTTGTACCGCGCAGCCTAAAGCCAGCAATGAGGCGATAAAAACCCAGAAAATTTTAGTGAAAAAAGGCCTTTTTTTATTTAACGTCATTTTTAAGCGAAATAAACGATTTTTTGTTTTTTATGAAGATTACCCCTCGGATTTAAAAATAATGGCTTAAAATTAATATTTTATAATTAATTGATTTACAATAAGTTATAATCTATCTTGACATGTGAACCATCAAAACAGATATATCAGACGGCGACACCCCCGAAATACGGGATGCCTGGCCCAAAGTACGTGGTTTTATCTTCATCAATTTTTCGCGCGCCTCTTTTGACAAGGATTGCATTTGGTGATAATTAAAATCGGGGTTAATTTCTTTGTCCTCCATTTTTTTCATCCGTTCTACAATATCCATTTCCTTTTCAAAATAACTCTCATATTTAATTTTTATTTCAGCCTGCTCAATTGTTTCTTTATCAAAGTTTGATAAGTAGCCGGCCAGGTCGGGGTTAACCCCCTTAAGGTCGTTAAAAGAAACTTGTGGCCGACCCAGTAAATTGAACAACCGGGTACTTTGTTGTACCGGCGAAGTATTCAGATCTTCCAGTAACGGGTTAACGCTTGCCTGGTCTATTGACCGGTTGCGGGTATAGGCTACAATATCGTCCGAGTTTTTTACTTTCGCTTTTACTTTGTCCAAACGCTCATCACTTATCAAACCTAATTCGTGGCCGATAGGACTGAGGCGGATATCGGCATTATCCTGGCGCAACAACAAACGGTGTTCGGCCCGCGAGGTAAACATCCGGTAAGGCTCTTCAGTTCCTTTAGTTACCAGGTCATCTATCAATACACCGATGTACGATTCTGATCGCTTCATAATCAGCTCATGTTTGTCCTTTAATTTTTGATGCGCGTTAATGCCCGCGATGAAGCCTTGTGATGCTGCCTCCTCATAGCCGGTTGTACCATTTATCTGCCCGGCAAAATACAGGTTGCTTATTAATTTGGTCTCCAACGTCAGCCCTAACTGGGTAGGCGGGAAGTAATCATATTCGATAGCATAGCCGGGGCGAAACATTTTAGCTTTTTCAAAGCCCGGGATTTGGATCAATGCTTTGTATTGTACGTCCTCTGGCAACGAGGTAGAGAATCCATTTACATAGATTTCGACAGTATGTAAGCCTTCCGGCTCAACAAAGATCTGGTGACGGTCGCGCTCGGCAAAGCGGTTTATTTTATCCTCAATGGATGGACAGTACCGGGGCCCCAACCCTTTGATCCGCCCGGTAAACATGGGCGATTTTTCAAAGCCTTCCTTTAATGTTTCGTGTACTTTGGTATTGGTATAAGTTATCCAGCAGCAGCGTTGCTCTTCGATTTGCTTGACGTCGGTATAGGAGAACCGGCCCCTGTCTCCCTCATCGCCCCACTGCTCTTCCATTACCGAATAGTTCAGGCTGCGGCCATCAATACGCGGTGGGGTTCCCGTTTTCATTCGTCCTGATTCGAAGCCAAGGGTTATTAATTGTTCGGTTATCCCGGTTGATGCTTTCTCTGCAGCCCGGCCGCCGCCAAACTTTTTCTCGCCTATATGGATCAGGCCGTTCATGAAGGTGCCATTGGTTAGTACTACAGCATCGGCTTCTATTTCTATTCCCAAGGATGTACGTACACCTTTGATAGTATTCCCGGTTACCAATAACGAGTTAACCGTATCCTGCCAAAAATCAACATTTGGTGTTCTTTCTAATGCCAGTCGCCATTCTTCCGCAAAACGCATCCGGTCGCTCTGTGCCCTTGGGCTCCACATAGCGGGCCCTTTAGACAGGTTAAGCATCCTGAACTGGATAGATGTTTTATCTGTTATGATGCCGGAGTAACCACCCATGGCATCTATCTCGCGCACTATTTGCCCCTTGGCAACCCCGCCCATGGCAGGATTACAACTCATCTGTGCTATCGTCCCCATGTTCATGGTAATCAATAATACAGACGATCCCAGGTTGGCCGCCGCTGCCGCTGCCTCACAACCGGCATGGCCGGCACCAACTACAATTACGTCGTATTTCTTAAACATTTTAACCTCCATGTTCCACGTGGAACATTAAATCTTCAATCTCTTAATCATGTTCCACGTGGAACATGGGTCTTTGTCCGTATGCGGTTAGTAACCAATGAGTACCCGTGTTCCACGTGAAACATGGGTACTATGTGGTGCTTATCCGGCAACTGGACGGTGTTATATGGGTGTTACCCGGGCACTTTTTAGCTATAATCAGGCACTTTCACTATGTTCCACGTGAAACTTTTATAAATGATACCAGCGCAAAACCCGCCCATATACCTTCTAAAACTACAAAAGGGTAAAAGCTGATCATATAGGAAGACACCCCGCACATTGCCGCGCCTATAAAATTCATCGCACAATAAGCACGGCTGTTCGCCTCCAGCTTCTTATATAAATTTAGTAAAAACGCTACCAATAGTATAATAACACCTAATGACGCGATAATATCTGATAGCTTCATTAGGCCTCTTTTAGTTCTGTTAGCTCTAACCAGCGCATGGTTTTTTCGTCCAGGTCGTTGGTCAGGTCGGTTATTTTCTTAGCTGTATCTACAATAGTTGTATTATCTATTCCTGAGTTTAGCTTTTTGTTTAGTTCTTTAATTTTATCTTCAAGCTTAGCAATATCACTTTCCAGTGTATCCATCTCTTTCTGTTGTTTAAAGCTCAGCTTGTTTTTAGGGGTAGATGAAGAATTTGTATTAACTGTACCGGATGCTTTATCAGCACGATCTTGTTGTTTTTGATCTTCCTGCTCCAGGCGGTACGATGAATAGTTACCGTTATAGATGCGTACGTGGCCTTTTTCTTCAACGATAAATAACTGCTCGGTTAACTTATCCAGCAAATACCTGTCGTGAGATACGATCATTAACACACCCGAATAGTTGGTTAAAAACTCCTCCAATACATTCAGTGTGTCAATATCCAGGTCATTAGTGGGCTCATCCAGGATCAGGAAGTTAGGATTCTTCATTAGGATGCTCATTAGCTGCAACCTCTTTTTCTCGCCCCCGCTTAGCTTTGAGATAAAGCCATACTGCTTAGCCGGCGGGAAAAGAAACAAGGTAAGCAGGGCCGATGCCGAGATCAGCTTGCCATCGGCCATAGTAATAAACTCTGCTACATTTTTAACGATATCTATTACCCGCTCTTCATCCTTAAATACAATGCCAGATTGATGGAAATAGCCCAAAACGGTTGTTTCGCCGGTTTGGATATGACCGCTATCCGGCTTCAAATTACCGGTGATCATGTTCAATAGTGTCGATTTACCGCTGCCGTTCTTGCCGGCAAGGCCAATCCGGTCGCCCTTTTTAAAGATGTAATTAAAGTGATCCACGTAAGTATTGCCGTTAAAAGCCTTACTTATATCATGTATCTCCATGATCTTATTACCCTGGCGCGCGGTTTTTACACTTAACTCAACGTTTTGCTTTGGCCCACGGTTCTGCGTTTTTTCCTCAAGCTCATAAAAAGCATCCTGGCGAGCCTTTGATTTGGTGCCCCGGGCTTTTGGCTGGCGGCGCATCCATTCTAATTCTTTGCGTAAAAGATTAGAGTTTTTCTGGAACGTGGCGTCATCTGAAGCGTCACGGCCTGCCTTCCGTTCTAAATAATAACCATAGTTACCCACGTAGGGGATGATCTTACCGCGGTCAATTTCCAGGATCTCATTACACACGTTATCCAGGAAATACCTGTCGTGCGTAACCATCAGGATAGTTTTTGACCCTTCGGTCAATAATTTCTCCAGCCATTCAATAGTATCAATGTCCAAATGGTTAGTTGGCTCATCCAGGATATATAGCTCAGGATCCTCAATCAGCAGCTTAGCCAAAGCCAAACGTTTCTTTTGCCCTCCCGATAAGGTAGTAATACTTTGGTTAAGGTGGTGGATGTCCAACCGGCCTAAAATTGTTTTGATCTTATACTCGTACTCCCAGGCATCAACCTCACTTAGCTCTTCCATTACGTCGTTTAGCGCAGCGGCGTTATCGGGATCATTCTCCAATAACTCTTCATATTTACGGATAGCTTGTTGCTGCACATTATCCTTATGGAAAATGTAGTCGCTTATCGTAACGGCATCTTTAAATCCGGGGTCCTGTTCAAGGTAACCCATGCGCAGATCCTTTGTCTGCACAACCTTGCCCTCGGTTGGTATAAACTGGCCGGCCAACAGCTTTAGTAAGGTTGATTTACCCGCACCGTTTATACCCACAAGCGCAACACGGCGCCCGCGGTTTATACCCAGGGTTATGTTTTTAAACAGCCAATTATCATGAAACTGGTGACCAAGATTTTCTACAGATATATAAGTACTCACGCTTTTTGTTTTATTTTGTCAGATGTATAAATAAACACACCTCTTTTATTTTTTAATGATTGTTTATACATGGCTTTGGCAACGTCGCTTGCTTGAATAGCTTTATACTTTTTTAAGCGCCCAATTAAAAAAGGGTTTATTATTTTCATTACTAAAACCGCTATTCGCTCAAGGGGCCTCGACTTTTTTCTATACCCGATTAGTACAGAGGGCTCATAAATATGCAGGCTTTTTAAGCCTATTTTTTTAAGATCCTCCTCTGTATTTCCTTTCATCTTAGTATAAAAATTAGATGATTCAGAATTTGCGCCTATAGCCGATATGAAGTGATATTCATCAATGCCATTCTTTAATGCAATCTCTGCTAACCTAACCGGGTAGTCGTGATCTATTTTTCTATACTCCTTTAAATTAGGTGTTTGGCTTTTAGTAGTACCCATGCAGCAAAATACAACGTCGCCGGTTATTAAGTTAGTATAGTGATCAAGATATTCAAAATCAATAATCAACTGCGTAATTTTAGTATTTGAGGTCCTGGTTTTCTTGCGGGCAATAACTAAAATTTCACTATAATCCGGCTGGGTACAAAGGATAGCTAACAGTTTACTGCCAATTAGTCCGCTTGCACCTATAATTATTGCTTTTTTTGTCATTCCGGAATACCAAATTGTTGCAAAAATACATATAATTAATTTGTGGAATAACTATTGTATGTTTAAACACACAAATTAGACAATATGAAAAGTATTTTTTATCCTGCCAATGAGCGGGGAACAAGCGATCACGGATGGTTAAAAGCCAATTTCTCATTCAGTTTTGCAGGTTATTATCACCCGGATAAAGTTAATTTTGGTGCCCTAAGGGTGTTGAACGATGATATTATAGCCGGGGGAATGGGGTTTGGTGCTCACCCGCATGATAATATGGAAATTATTACTATCCCATTACAAGGCGCACTTGAACATAAAGACAGTATGGGTAATATAGGAGTAATACATGCCGGCGAAGTGCAGGTAATGAGTGCCGGTACCGGTGTTGAGCACTCAGAATATAATCACTCAAAAACCGAAGCTGCTAATACGCTACAAATCTGGTTGTTTCCAAAATTCAGGAACATCGAGCCAAGATATGATCAGCGGGACTTTAAAGATCAATTTAAACTGAACGAGTTTACTACGCTGGTAACCGGTGATAAAAATGTTGACGCCTTATGGATTAACCAGGATGCGACATTCTCTATGGGTGAATTTGAAGCAGGACAAACCATTAATTACGATATAAAAACCGCCGGAAATGGGGCTTATATATTTGTTTTGGATGGGGCAATTAAAATAGATGGGCAGATTCTAAACAAAAAAGACGCATTTGGTGTTGATGGTATGAGTTCGATAACTATTGATACCCAGGCGACTACTAAAATACTCATCATAGAAGTGCCGATGCTTAAATAAAGCCGCTGCCTTGGGTTGGTTTATCGAACGTAAAACAATTAAGCAAAACTTTGTTGTTAGTACGTTAATAGCATAACCATGGCAGAAGAAATTACTATACCCGGCTGGAAAAAGTGGCTGGAAGACATTGGCGAGCAAGTATCGTTTTTTACCCGCTTTATCAAAAACATATTTGTTGGCGGGTTTGAATGGTCTGAATTTGTTCGCCAATGTTATGAAATAGGGTACCGATCAATGATGTTGGTTGGTATCACCTCCTTTATAATGGGCGTGGTTTTAATTTTACAATTAAGGCCCACCCTTGTAGAGTTTGGCGCAGCAAGCATGTTGCCCAAAACCCTCTCTGTTTCTTTTGTACGCGAAATTGGCCCTGTTATTATCGCCATAATCTGCGCCGGTAAAATAGCTTCAAGTATTGGTGCCGAGCTGGGCAGCATGAAAGTTACCGAGCAATTGGATGCCATGGATGTTTCAGGCGCTAACCCACTTCAATATTTAGTTGTTACGCGGATATTGGCCACCACGCTTATGGTGCCCCTGCTTTCTGTAATTGGCGACGTTATAGGCCTGTTTGGCGGGTTTTTAGCCCTAAACCTGCGCGATCATATCAGCTTATCATTATACGCCACCAAAGTAATAGCGTCTTTAGATTATACCGATTTTATGCCGGCGTTTATCAAGACCATCTTTTTTGGCCTTGCAATAGGCTTTGTGGGTTGCTATAAAGGCTTCCATTCAAGCAAAGGGACCGAAAGTGTGGGATTAGCTGCAAACTCGGCTGTGGTCACCGCATCGTTATGGATCTTTGTTATTGATGCCATCGCTGTACAGATAACCAGTTTATTATTTTATAAATAGATCATGGAAGAGAAAGAGACGGTGGCCGAGCCAACAGAGAAAAAGACCCATGATAAAAACGAGGTGATCATTGAGATAAGGAACCTCAAAAAATCATTCGGCAGCAAGGATGTTTTAACCGATATCAACCTTACTGTTCATCGTGGAGAGAATGTGGTTGTACTGGGCCGGTCGGGCCAGGGAAAATCAGTCACCATTCAATGCATTGTAGGCATGCTGATGCCTGATGCCGGCACCCTTAAAGTTTTTGGTGAGGAAGTAGCGGAACTAAAGGACAAAGAACTAAAAGAACTGCGCATGAAAATAGGCTTCCTGTTTCAAAGCGGCGCGCTTTATGATTCTATGACGGTGCGCGAAAACCTGGAATTCCCGCTTACAAGGGTTTTAAAACTTACCGATCAACCGGAGATTGACCAACGTGTGGAAGAAATTTTAACAGCTGTTGGCTTGGCTGATGCTGCTGATAAGATGCCGTCAGACCTATCAGGTGGGATGCGTAAAAGAGCAGGCCTGGCGAGGACACTTATCATAAAGCCCGAGATCATGCTGTATGATGAGCCGACAACCGGACTTGACCCGATAACATCGCGCGAGATAAGCGAGCTAATACTGGACATGCAGAAAAAATATAAAACAACATCCATCATCATCACACACGATATGGAATGCGCACGCATAACCGCCGACCGTATAGTAATTATGAACGACGGTGAATACATAGAAGAGGGCACATTTGAGGGCCTGCAAAAATCAAAGAACAAAATTGTACAATCATTTTTTAAAGATATATCATGAAAACTACCCCATCACAAAGAATAAGAATAGGCCTGTTTACCTTCATTGGCTTGCTGGTATTGATAGCAGCCATATTTTTTATAGGTAATCAAAAAAACCTGTTTAGCTCTACCATCAAGCTTAGCGGCACATTTAAAAACGTAAGCGGATTGCAGGTTGGTAATAATGTCAGGTTTGCGGGCATTAACGTTGGTGTGGTTGATGATATAGCGATTATTAACGACACAGCAGTAAAAGTTACCGTAAACATAGACAATGACGTTAAGAAATTTGTTAAAAAAGATGCTAAAATGAGCATTGGAAGTGATGGATTGATGGGCGACAAGCTGGTTGTACTATCACCAGGCGGCGCTAACACTACTGAGATGGTAAATGACGGCGACCAGATAGCTTCTGTAAACCCGGTTGATGTTGATAAGATCATTGCCAAGTTTACTAAGATGGCGGATAATGCAGGGTCGCTTATTGACGGCTTATCGCAGATTGTGGCTAAGGTAAATGGCGGCCAGGGCAGTATAGGCCGCTTATTAAATAATGATAAAATGGCCCGCGACATGGAGAAGACCGTAGCCCAGGCAAAAACCACCATGAAAACGGTACACGCAACTACCAGTACGCTAAACGAAGATTTGAAGGCCGCTCAAAGCAATTTTTTACTAAAAGGATTCTTTAATAAGAAAAAGAAAGCCGCACAGGCCAAGCAAGACTCAATAAAAAAAGCAGGCGAAAAGGCTGAGAAAGAGCAAGAAAAAGCGGCTAAAAAAGCAGCAAAACAATAACAAAAAATTAACGGAAAATATTTAAAGAAAAAGTTAAAATATTTTTATATTTATAGACTAATCAGTCTATAATAGTGAGTAAACAAGAACAAATACAGGCAACGGCATTGCGGTTGTTTGTGGCCGACGGTTTCCATGGGACGCCAACGGCCAAAATAGCGGCCGAAGCGGGCGTGGCAAACGGCACGCTTTTCTATCACTACAAAACCAAGGACGACCTGGTTGTGGCATTGTATAATAAAATTAAGGATGAGCACGCCAATAACGTGCAGGCTTTTATAAACCGCGACGATTTTATAACCACAAAGTTCAGGAATATTTTTATACATTCCGTTAACTGGGCATTAACAAATCGCGACAAGTTTTATTATATCCAGCAGTTTAACTTTTCGCCGCACCTGGCACACGTATCCGCAGAAACTTTAGAACAGCAAAATTTAGGTTACGCCGGTTTTATTGCCGAAGGGGTCCGTAAAAAATTATTAAAACAACAACCGGTTAGCCTGATTATATCCATGTTTAATGGGCATGTTTACGGCATTTATCAATATTTAATTGCCGGCGATTTTGATGCGGAAGAGAAAGAAAGGATAATTAACGAAGGCTATGACATGCTGTGGGATATGATGAAGTATATGTAGGATCGAATAAATATAGCCAGAGTGTTCTCCAAAAATATGCTATAAAAGAAAAAGCCACCCAATTTTGGTGGCTTTTTCTTTTATAGCGTTGATAAGCCTATAAATTTGCAGTAATTTTTGGATCCATTGGCGTCACAGCCGAGCGGAAACGATGAATTAATTTACCGTTCTCGTCTAACAAAAATTTCTCAAAATTCCATTTGATCTCGCCGGTAAAATCAGGATTTTCAGTCTCGGTTAAATACTTAAACAAAGGCGCAATGTCATCGCCTTTAACACTAACCTTTCCACTCATTGGGAAAGTAACGTTAAAGTTATCATGGCAAAATGTTTTTATGTCCTGCTCTGTACCCGGTTCCTGGCCACCGAAGTTGTTTGCCGGAAAACCCACTACAACTAATTTGTCTTTATATAACTCTGATAGCTTTTGCAGGTCGGCATATTGTTTAGTATAGCCGCATTTTGATGCTGTATTAACCACTAATATTTTTTTGCCTTTGTACTTTTTCAATGAGAAGTTACCCCCATCAATGGTTTTCAGTTTAAAGTCATAAACGGACGCTGGTGCGCTTACAAAAAGAAGCGCGAAAACTAATGCTAATATTTTCATGTTGTTAAAATTGGTTACTTAATTTGTGAGTTGATAAAGTAAAATTAGCTAATAAATTGACGTTTAGCTAAATAATGATCCTCTTTTTGTGTCATATTTTTGTTATCAGCCGGGGTTTTATCTTTATAGCCAAGTAAGTGTAAAGCTCCGTGGATGATAACTCTATGTAATTCATCAGCCTCTGACACACTGAATTTTACCGCGTTTTCCCGGATCCTGGGGATAGAGATAAAGATATCGCCAACAATATCGCCCTCATATTCAGAGTTATCAAACGTAATGATATCGGTGTAGGTGTCATGATCCAGGTATTGCTGGTTTATTTGCAGCAAATACGCGTCCGAGCAAAATATATAAGTAAGATCCTGTAATTTATAACCTTCGGCCACAATGGTGTCTTTTATCCATTGCTTTACTTTTAACTTATCTTTTAGTTTGTAGGTTACGTCCTCTTCAAAAAAATGGATAGCGGGCATTATAACTTAAATAGCAATTCAACCTCGTTGCCTTTGGTGTTAAACACACACTGGTCTGCAAGGTGTTTAATAATAAATACGCCACGGCCGGTAAGGTTTTCCAGGTTCTCTTCGGCGGTTGGGTCGGGCAGGTTGTTATAATCAAAACCTTCGCCTTCGTCAGTAACGGTCCACGTAGCACGTTTGGCATCAACCTCTACATTTACAATAACCTTTTTATTGGGGTCAAGCCTGTTACCGTGTACTATAGCATTGGTAACAACCTCATTAAGGCAGGTCATCATATTGGCAAAAATATCATCCTCCACCTGGTGTTTGTCGGCGATTTCTTCTATCAAATTTTCCAATAACGTTATACTCTCCCGGTTGGACGGTAGTTGTAAAGTATAAAGCTCGGTGGTTTGGATAGGTGCCTGGTCCATATTATTTTGCATTAAGTTGATCAAAATACGATTTTATTTTTTGCTTATAATACAAATTAAGAGCCGGAGGGACGGTTCTAATTTGTTCTGTTTGTTTTCCTTTTATTTGTTGGTAGTCTTGTAGCGCTTTTACGTAGCCCGGTGGCATATCCTTGCCAACATGGCTCTCTCTTTGTTTGTCCTGTTCACGTTCCTGTTCAGCTTTTTCGGCTTCTAATAAACGGGTATGAATGTCCTTCTGCCTGTTTAGCGCCTCGTCTGTTATCTTCCTGTTTACGATATCCTTTTCTATTTGTTCCATTTGTTGGGATATTTTATCAGCATCTTTTACGCCTGCGCCCCCATTTTTACTTTCCTCGTTATCCAGCTGTTGTAATTGCTGACGGATCATTTGCTGCTCGCGGGCCATTTTTGCCAGTTGTTCGCTCATTTGCCCGCGTTGTTGCTGGCTTTGCCCTTTAGGGTCATTGCCTTCTTTTTGCATTTGCTCGCGCGCTTTCTGCATGTTCTGGCTCAGCTTTTCCTGCATCTGTCTTAATTGTTTAACCGACATTTGCTTGCCTTTTTTACCCTTGCCGCTTTTCTCGCTCATCTTATCCTGCAATTGCGACAGCGCATCACTCAACATTAATGCCAAATTGTTCATAGACGTCATGGCATACTGCTGATTGCGGTTGGCTTCGGCAGTACGGCGTTCGCCTAAATTTTCAAGGGCGTTACCTATTTGTGTGTTTATTGCAGTTATTTCGCGGTGTACGGTTGATTGTATTTGAGGGATACGTTTACTGAGCGAAAATAAACTATCCTCGGCGGTTTTTAAATTATCCTTTATGTTTTTTTGTGTTTGCGCCTGTGTTACATAATTCGGATCAGATGGCCCCATGCTCCTAAGGGCCTCCATTGTTTTTTCCTGGTTAAATGAACTGTTTACTAAACTTTTTAATAACTCTCGCAATTGTTTGGCATCAATTTCTACCTGCTTTTCGTCCTGCTCTTCCTGCTCCTGCTCCATTTTTTGGGCCATTTGCTTCATTTTTTGCGCGGCGCTTTTTTGTGATTGAGAAGCTTTTGGCTTATTGTTTTTTGCCAGTTGTTTAGCGCTTTCCTGCATTTCGTCTTTAATCTCGCTCTCTTCTTTCTCGGGGTTATTAAAATCCTGCTTGTTTTCAGATTTATCCAACTCATCCAGGTTCTTTTTTATATCCTCAAATTCTTTGTTCAGGTTTTTTTGCTGTTCTTCTAAACGGTCGGCTTTTTCTTTATCGTCAGCAGCTTTTTGCTCGTCAGATTTTTTATTGTCGTCCGCTTTGTCCTGTTTATCGCCTTGTTTTTTATCATCGCCGGCTTTATCCTGTTTATCACCTTGCTTTTTATCATCACCAGCCTTGTCGTTCTGCTTATCGGCTGCTTGCTGTTTATCGTCCGCCTTTTTCTGGTCGTTGGTTTTGCTTTGTTCGGCAAGCTGCTCCTGCTTCTCCGCCAGTTTTTTTAGCTGACTAATGTTCTGATTCAGTTTTTGATCAAACTCCAGCTTTTTATACAGCTGCAGCATCCGGTCAAGCTCTTTTTTGAGCGATTTATTGTCGGTGTTCATTTTTGACAATTCCTCGCGGGTATCATTTTTTTGCCCCTGCTGCATTAACTGTTGCAGCTTTTGCAGCAGCTCCTTGGTTTTTGGGTCAAGTACATTGTTTAAAAGGTTCTCTATCTGCTTCTGCTCTTCCAGCAATTCCTTGTTTTGCTCTGTTTGCTGGCGGTTATACAGGTTCTTTTTATTGTCGGCCTGTATTTGTTTTACCAGGTCGTCCAGTTCTTTGCGTTTATTTAACAAGTCTTCCACCTGTTTTTTTTCATCAAAAGAGAGGCTGCTTTTGTTCAAAAGCATTTGATCCAGCTTTTTCGAGTCGCGCTCTATCTGGTCGGCCATTTTTATGGCCGATTGCATTTTTTGCTTAACACCTGTCGTTCCCGCGTTTAACTCCTCGCGCAGCTGGTTCTCATCAGGCATATGCAAAGTGCGTTCAGCAGTACGGGCTTTTTTAGGGCCGTTCACATCATCATTATCAGCCACCTCGAAAAAGTAAGTTACCTGGTCGCCGGGTTTTATTCCCAACTCTTTTAGGTTCCAGAAATAAAAGAAATCTGATAGCGACTGGTTCAGATCGGCTTTAACCGATTTTACAATATCTCGTTCCGCACTCTTATCGCCGGGTGCGCCAATGCGGTAATGGAAGGTTAATGACGAAAAGCCATGATCGTCCTGAATCTTACCATTAAAGTAAAAAGCCTGCAGGCTAACCGAGTCCGGTTTTTCTTCAACTCCGATAGTTGGTGCCTCATCGGCAATCGTATTTATACGGTATGATGCCGAATCGCTTTGTGAAACAACCGCGTTTTGCGGATTTAATTTATAAACAGATGGCTGGCTTACACGCTCGGTATGTTCAAACAGATCGTTGCTTACCGGGCTTAGTTTATGCAGCTTATTATTCATCGCAAACTCCAAATTTGTAGCGTTTTGTGTATGAAAAAGCCATTTAACTGTTGTGCCTGCCGGGATGGTCAGGTCGCCGGCATTGGCTAATGTCTCATTTGTTTTATGCAGGTATGCCGGGTATTTAAGCTCTACATCAAAATGTAATAATGACGGGCGCAGGTTTACCCTGATCTCGTAAGGCTGCGAGGTAAAGCCATTGCCTACCAGTCTGAATGTGGTGTTTTGCTGTAGGTTGGTAAACAGGTAATGGAATTTGGTAACCGCGTCTTTATCCAATTTAAAAGTATTGTTGGCGGTTTCTACATATACATCGGCAGGCAGCTGATTGCCGGTTAGTTTTAGGTCGAGTTTCAAATCCTCGCCCTGCACCGCCGACAGGTTATCATTCAACACCACAAACTTAAACGGCGCTACCGGCGCGAAATACTCGTTATGGCGGATGATCTTTTTAGTGCTCTCGGTTAAAATTGACGGCGCGGCTAAGCCAATAATTATAATTATAGCTACCGGTGTTAATATCCATTTTAAATAACGGCTGTTGTCTTTTATGTTAATGGCCGATGGGAAACGAACCGGCCTTAAGTTTTCAATTTTTTGATCGATGCTGGCCTCTATCAGCTCGCGGTGGCGCTCATCTTCGCCCGAAAGCTTTTTAAGCTGGAGGGTGTTTAACAGTTTATCATTAACATCATTAAAATGCTTGCCGATAATTTCGGCTGCTTCATCATGTGTTAAAGTTTTACCCAGTTTTAAGTAGGCCAGTAGCGAAGGGATAACCAGCCAGCCAATAAGGCCAAGGTTTAGCAGGATAAACCCGTAAAACAGCACACCGCGAAAGAATGAATTAAAGTTACCAAAGTACTCGCTAAGCGTAATAACCACGTAGGCCGAAAACAAGCCCGCGCCCAAAAATATCAACCCCCGTAACAGGTTGTTCAGGTAATACTTCCGGGTGAAAGTATTGATCTTATCGATCAGAACATTATAGTTTTCAGTTGATTGCATATTTGTTCCTAAAATAACGCTATTAAATCTTTAAACTACAAAAATTGCCGGAAATTATAAGTAATTAAAATTTAATTGCGGGAAACTAAGATAATGAAAAATAAAAGCTAATTAATAACATAATTAATGCAATTGTTTACTTTTAAAAAGCGAAACTAATAACATGACCCGGTTACTTAATTTTTTATTTGTTTTTACAGTTTGCTGCGCCCCTGTTTTTGCGCAACAAGGCATTGTGCCCGCTATAAAAAGGATCCCGCCCGAAGGCGTACAGGTAGCGGACAACGACCGCGACGAATTAGGTGCGAACCTGTTAGCTTTAGGCAAGGAGATTGATAATCTGAAACAAAAAAAAGATCCGTTTATAACCAACCTGTTGCCAGATGTGCAGATTTACTATAAGGCGGTTGACTATGCCATAAGATACCAGGAATTTTTCTCGCAAAAGGATGTGGCTGCCGGGAAAAAGATTTTGCAGGAAGGATTGGCCCGTGCCAAAAGTCTTGCTGAAAAGCAGGCACCCTGGGCCAGCCAAAAAGGCGAAGTGGTGCGTGGTTATATCTCAAAGATAGATGGATCTGTGCAGCCATATGGGGTTACGGTGCCTGATAATTATTCGGCAGATGGGAATGCGTTCGATTTGTCTTTATGGTTCCACGGCCGCGGCGAGACCCTGGGCGAAGTAAGTTTTATAGCGGGTGGTAAAGGTTTTGCCGGAGCAATGCCGGCCATGAAGAACACCATTATGCTATACCCCTATGGCCGTTATTGCAACGCCTTTAAGTTTGCCGGCGAGGTTGATGTGCTGGAAGCATTGGCTGATGTAAAAAAGAAATATAAAATAAACGATAATGGCTTGTTCGACCGCGGCTTTTCCATGGGTGGCGCGGCGGCCTGGCAGTTTGCGGTGCATTACCCTGATATGTGGCTGGCGGCAAACCCCGGCGCAGGCTTTGCTGAAACGGTTGATTTTATGGACAAGTTCGGTCACGAAAAACTGCACCCTACCGATTATGAGCGCAAGCTTTGGCATTTGTATGATTGTACCGATTATGCAAGCAACCTATCAAACCTACCCCTATATGCCTACAACGGCGACAAGGACCCGCAACAACAAGCTGCCGATGTAATGGAAATTGCCATGAAAAAGGAAGGCCTGAAGCTAAACCGTATTTGGGGTATCAACATGGGGCATGGCTATACCAAAGCGGCTGCCAAAACGGTTGATAGTTTGTTGACGATTGAGCAGTCGAAAGGCAAAAAACCATCTCCCGCAGAAATACATTTTATCACTTATACTTTAAAATATAATAGTATGTATTGGCTGCAGGTTGATGCCATGGGCGAGGAGTGGGAGAAGGCGCGGGTTGACGGCAGCATCATAGGAAATACAATAACACTTAAAACACAGAATGTAAGTGAGGTGAGTATTGTGATGAACCAGCTACCCAAACATTTTGCAGTAGGTGATAACCTGACATTAATTATTGACAATGATGCAGTTAAACTAAAGATAATTGCCGACAATGATACGCTTGTATCTCATAAGGAGGGCGCAAGATGGCCGGGAGGCGTGATTACTTATCCGCAGCTTTTAAAAAGACACAACCTGCAAGGACCTATCGACGATGCGTTCATGTCGGCGTTTATAATAGTTAAACCATCTGGCACAAGCAAGAATGTGTTGTTTGACAAATGGAGCAAAGCCGAAATGAACCGCTTCATCGACCAATGGCGCATGCAGTTTCGCGGCGACCCGGTTGTTAAAATGGACAGCGAGATAACCCAGGCAGACATGGCATCAAACCTCATCGTTTTTGGCGATGCGCAAAGCAATAAACTAATAGCGAAGCTGAACGCCAAGCTACCCATAAAATGGGTTGCCAATAATATACAGGCGGGCCCTGCAAGCTATTCAGCAAAAGATCATGGACTGATCATGATCTATCCAAACCCATTAAATCAAAAACATTACATCGTATTAAACAGCGGGTTTACTTTTAGGGAAGACGCTTATTTAAACAATTCCAAACAAATCCCAATGCTGCCGGATTGGGCGGTGGTTGATTTAAATACACCGCCGGATTTTGTGCATCCGGGGAAGATAGAAAAGGCTGGCTTTTTTGGTGAACATTGGGAGTTGAAGGCGAAAAACTAGCTGGTTTTTGAACGAATCCAAAGAGGCGTAGCCTCGGCCAATATTGTAGCCACGGGTTTCAACCCGGGGTTTACGAAAAAGAAATTATGGAGTGCCGTAGGTACGACGCATATTATATGGACCGTGCCTACGGCACTCAGAACGGTAGGTGGCGTTTACCGCGGGTTGAAACCCGCGGCTACAAAATGTATCGAGCCTACGGCTCTTGCTGGTTTGGATATACATTCGTGGTAATCCGACTAATGTATGTTGAAATGAAATTTATAACACATCATGGCAAAAGAAGACAACACCGACCTCTTACTGTTCCTCCGCCCGTTTACCCCGAGAATCCAGGAACTTACGCTTTGGCTGCGCGATTTTGTTTGGGACCTTTACCCGGAAAGTAACGAGCTGATCTATGACAACTACAACGCCGTGGCGTTTGGCTGGTCGCCGTCGCATACGCTGGGTGATACTTTCTGTTCGATTGCGGTGCCCCATGATAAATACGTGCATTTCGGATTTTATTGGGGTGCCAAAATAGCCGATCCGAAAAAGATGTTATTGGGTAACGGCAGCCAATACCGCTATATCAAGGTAGAAAATAAAGAAGATTTCCCCGCCGGGTATATCACCGAACTCATAGCCGATGCCTATCGTTTCTCAGTTAATAAAGCTAAAAATCTTGCCAATGTGCCACGTGGAACAACCATCGTAAAATCTATTTCGCCGGTAAAGAAAAGGCCAGGTATGGTGGTGGGGAGGAAGAGTGGTAAATAAGCGGCGCGCGTTTACTCAGCCCGCGACTCTTCGAGCGCGACCCTCTCTTCGCCTTCGGCGGAAAGAGGGTGGGATACGACCTGTATTCTTTTAAGTCGCCCTCTTTCCCACTTGCGGAAGAGAGGGCAGACGAGCGAAGCGATGTCGGGTGAGTAAGCGGCGCGCTTTCATTACCGGTGTAGAGACGCCATGTATTGCGTCTCTACGAATGCCGGAATCTTGTTTCACAACAGCCAAAATGTGAAACAAAAACCTTGTTTCATGGGGTCAAAACGACATAATTTGCAATTGTTTAATTACCAATAGATTAGTAAAAATTCATGTATAATCTTACTGACTGAAACGTTGTTTCATTTTGTTTCACGCAATTTTTGCAAACATCTTATTTTCAACTTATTAACTCAATATCCTGTTTCACTTGTTTCATTTGTTTTACCATTTCGTGAAACAAAACAAATCGATTTCAAAATTACCCTGTCATGATAAAGAAATAAGAATACCGCGCTATATTTGTAAGGCAAACTAATTAGTTTGCCTTACAAATAATGAATAGTAACAACCAGGAATTCGTTTCAGACCTGCGCACAGTAGTGGGCAGGTTAATTAAAAAACTGCGGAAAGAATCGGCTACCGGTCGGCAACTGTCACTTACCGAGCGGTCTGTGCTTTTTTTATTGCTGCAGCATAAAGAGTTACTGCCAAGCGAGTTGGCTGCCATGGAGCAGATCACCAATCAATCCATGTCGACCATATTGAGCCACCTGCTTGAATTGGGCTATATCACCCGAACCGCTTCGACAACGGATAAGCGCAAGGTATTGATCACCCTGACAACCGAGGGCGAAAAAACTTTGCAACAAGTACGCACTGAGCGCGATCATTGGCTGGCCCACGCTATCGAGGCCACCTGCACCCAACAAGAACAAGAGTTATTAAAACAAGCAATAATACCGCTAACCAAAATAGTTGATTTTGAGTGACCGGTAAACATTTGTGAAGACGGATTAGAATAGAAATGAACATCACAACTTTCAGGGCATTCAGCAGCCGCAACTACCGGCTATATTTTACAGGACAATCTATATCACTTATTGGTACCTGGATGCAAAAAACCGCGGTAAGCTGGGTTATCTATACGCTTACACATTCAACCTTTATGCTGGGGCTAACGCTGTTTTGCAGCCAGTTCCCCTCGTTTTTATTTTCGCTTATAGGCGGTGTGGTGTCTGACAGGTATGACCGTTACAAAGTTTTACTGGCTACGCAAATAGCCTCCATGGTACAGGCTATATTGTTAGCTGCGCTGATCCTGTTAAACCATTACGAGGTTTGGGAGATATTGGCGCTAAGCGTTGTGCTGGGCATTATCAATGCTTTTGATGTACCGGCCCGGCAATCGTTAGTGTATGATATGGTTGATGATAAAAATAACCTGCCGAATGCTTTGGCGCTAAACTCGTCCATGGTTAATTTATCCCGATTGATAGGCCCGGCTATAGCGGGCCTGATATTAGAAAAATTTGGCGACGGAGCCTGTTTTGTTGGTAATGCCGCAAGCTTTATAGCGGTTATAGGCTCGTTGCTAATGATGCGGCTGCCGAAATATATCAAGAAGCCCCACCCAAAAAGCGGCTTCGGCGAGTTGCGCGAAGGATTATCCTACATCAAACGCACGCCGTCCATTATGTTTGTACTGATCATGCTGGCATTAATAAGTTTGATGGTGTTGCCGTTTAGTACGCTGATACCTTACTATGCCCGCGATGTGTTTAAAGGCACGGCTACTACCTTTGGTGTAATAGATAGTTTTATCGGCCTGGGTGCATTCTCGGGCGCGATATTTCTGGCCTCGCAAAAAACGGGGGCTAACTTAAAGAAGATCCTGTTTATTAACACGCTGGTATTTGGCGCGGGCCTTGTGCTATTTTCGCACGAGCATAATTATTGGCTGGCGCTGCTATTTGTTACTATAGCCGGTTTTGGTATGATGTCGCAGATAACGGTGAGCAATACGCTGATCCAAACAACCGTCGACCAAAACATGCGTGGCCGGGTTATCAGCTTTTACGCCATGGCGTTCTTCGGGATGCAGCCTATAGGCGGATTATTAGTTGGTTCGATATCCAAATGGGTAGGTAGTACAAATACGATGCTTGGCGAGGGTGTGGCCGCATTATTAATTGGGTTGTTGCACTGGCGTTATTTACATAACGAGAAATTGAAATTAAAAAAGAAACAAGTATTGGTACAACCGGTTGTTCCTGCAGCTTAATCGCGATAGCAAAACATCACCAAATAAAAAACGTTCACTATACAAAGCTATTACTATGGAAATTAGACGCAGCGGAACACAACCATCAGGAAAAGGCCCCGCAGAATATTTCACAGGGCAGGTAAGGATAGACCCGCTAAACAGTCCGCCCGAGCCGGCACGTGCTGTAATGGCCCTGGTAACATTTGAACCGGGTGCCCGCACTGCGTGGCATACTCATCCGCTTGGGCAAACGCTTATTGTTACGGCCGGCTGTGGTTGGGTACAACGCGAAGGTGATGCCAAACAAGAGATCAGGCAGGGTGATGTGGTTTACTTTGAGCCGGGCGAAAAGCACTGGCACGGTGCCACCGCAAATACAGCCATGAGCCATATTGCCATACAGGAAAAACTGAACGGCTCGCCGGTTGACTGGATGGAGCAGGTTACGGACGAACAATATAACGCAGCATAATTAATAGTCGCCGGTTTGGCGACTGTACTGTACCAGGAACAGGTGAAACACCTGGTACAGCTGGTACATTTGGTACACCTCCCCATTTCTCCCCAATCTTTAGATTTAAACCTTCGGCCCGCACTTAAAAATGCGGCCCTTTTTGTTTTTATGGGCTGTCGATAAAAAAGCGTAAATTTCCTGTAACCAATTTTTTTTATCAGAGTTTACAGTACTATATATGATCACAATAAAAAAATAAGCCGCGTTGAACTCGTTAACTGACAATGCGATAATGCTAAAGGTAAGGGACGGCGACCTTGACCGGATGGGGCTGCTTTTTGAGCGCTACCACCGGCAATTGTACCGCTTTCTTTACCACATGACCTATCAGCGCGAGGCCAGCGAAGATATGGTGCAGGTAATTTTTTATAAGATGATCAAATATCGCAACAGCTTTACCGGTACAGGCGAGTTTGTGCACTGGATGTACACCATTGCGCGTAATGTGCTGAAGGATCAGGGACGGCAAAAAAAGCAGGTGCAAGCCGGGATAAGCGTGGATGAAATGGCCGACTGGCTGCCTGACGGCGTTAGCCTTGAATTGCAGCTGGAAAAAAAGCAAGCTGCCGAAGGATTGCGCCGGGCGATGGAGCGCCTTAATGCCGACGAGCGCGAGGTGTTGACGCTAAGCCGTTTCCAGGAATTAAAACACCAGGAAGTTGCGCAGATACTAAATATTAGTGAGGGTGCGGTAAAAGTGCGGGTGCACCGGGCTATACAGGAGTTAAAGAAGATATATATAAACGTAGAACGATAAACAGAAAAAACGATGAAGTGCGAGCAATATGAGGAACTGTTTACCGGCTGGATAAAGAAAGAACTTAAACCGGCCGAAAGCGAAATGCTGAAGCAACACCTTGCCGGGTGTAATGCCTGCCGCGAAGAGCTGGCAGCAATGCGCCGGGTATGGGCCGATATGGATACTGTTGAGGTGCCTGAACCATCTGCACATATGCAGGTTAGATTCCAAGCCATGCTGGATACTTACAAAGAAACCGAAGCGGACAAAAACAGGTTTTTGCGCAATTTAAAAGATAAGCTGAACAACTTATGGTACTGGCAGCCACGCTTGCCTATGGCTTATAGCCTGGTAATAATAGCAGTTAGTTTTGCCTGCGGATATTGGGTGTTCAATACAGCCAAAGGGGCACAACAGGATAAACAGCTGCAGGCACTAAGCGGCCAGGTGCATGAGTTAAAGCAAACCATGATGCTGGCATTGATGGAAAACCCATCGGCTTCCGAAAGAATAAAAGGCGTGAGCTATACCACCGAGATAAAACACGTGGATGACCAGGTTATTGAGGCTCTGTTAGCAACATTAAATAACGACCCTAATGTAAACGTGCGATTAAGTACACTGGACGCGCTAACCCACCTGGCCAATCATCCGGAAGTTAGGGCGGGGTTGATCCTGTCTATAACAACGCAGGATTCGCCACTGATGCAATCGGCCATTGCGGATGTGATGCTGAAACTACAGGAGAAAAAAGCGGTGGGGTCATTTAAACAATTATTAAAACAAAAAAACCTGGACAACGGTGTCAGGGATAAGATCAAGCAAACAATAAACAGTTTAATTTAACCAAACTTAAGTATGAAAACATTAATATGGATCGCGCTATTAGCGGGATACGGAAGCTGTTTTGCCCAAAATAAGGCGGAAAAACTACAAGCCAAAGAGCACATAAGCAAACAATTTACACTGCAACAACCGGCTGCAAACAGCGTATTTACACTTTATAATGTATGGGGAAGTGTAAAGGTTGAAGGCTATAGCGGCAACCAGGTAATGATTGAAATTGATCAAACTATTGAGGCTGATGACGCCGAACAAATGGGGTTTGCTAAACAGGAATTTAAGCTGGGGTTCGACCAAAAGGCGGATACTATTGTTGCCTATACTGCAGAGCCCTATGACACCCGTCCGCATAAATGGATAGACAACGACAAACCTCGGCCACGCAGGCATTACATTGTAAAATTAGAGTATACCGTGAAGGTGCCTAACAATATGAATATTAAAGTATCAACAGTTAACAATGGCAGCATAGTTGTGAGCGACGTTTACGGCAAACTAAAGGTTAATAATGTTAATGGGCCTGTAACCATTGTAAATGCAAAAAACACCACAGATGCACGTACGGTTAATGGGAATGTTACGGTAAATTATTTGGTTAACCCAACCGAGCCAAGCAGCTATTTTACAATTAACGGCAAGCTTGAGATCACTTACAAAAACAGCCTGGCGGCTAACCTGCAGTTTAAAAGCATGAACGGCCAGTTTTATACCGACTTTGACAATACCGAGATCCTGCCAACAGAGGTAGTAAAAACAGAAACCAAAAGAGACAATAGCACAACCTATAAACTAAATAAAAACACCCAGATAAAAGTGGGCGCAGGCGGCAAACTATTTAAGTTTGAAACCCTCAACGGAAATATCTATATTAAAAAAGCTTAATTAATAACAAACAACATGAAAGCAAGTAAAATTACAGGCATATTATTAATAGCGATGATGCTATCGGTACGCCTGGTAGCACAAGAAACAAAAGAACAACTGATAGTGTCCCTAAGCGAACCGGGCAAACCCTATAAATTAAATGTTGACCTGGTATCTGGATCTATTATAGTGCTGCCTTACGAAGGCAAAGACATTATTATAGATGCCCAGGCAGAAAGCCGCAAAGAAAGAGGTGAAACCCAAAATGGTATGAAACGGATCTCGACCAGTGGTGGGTTGGATGTTACCGCCCGTCAAAAAAACAATACGGTTGATGTAACTACCGGCAACCCCGGTAGAAAGGTTACGCTTACTATTAAAATACCTCAGGGAGCCAATAGCGTTAAACTGCATACCGTAAACGGGGGTAATATAAACGCCAGCGATATCAGCGGTGATATTGAGGTGATAAATGTTAACGGTGCTATTAAATTAACCAATGTAGGCGGCTCTGTAGTAGCCAATACGGTTAACGGCAATGTTATAGTTACCCTAAAAACAATAGACCCAAAAGCGGCTATGGCATTTACCACGCTTAATGGTAATGTTGATGTAACTTTCCCTGCAAGCCTTAAGGCCAATGTTAAACTACGGTCTGACCGGGGCGAGATCTATACTGATTTTGATATGGCCGCGACCAAAGGCGCGGCGCCTAAAAGCAGTAAAACAGTTAAAGATGGCTTATACCATATAGAAATAGAAGACTGGGTAAACGGAACAATAGGCGGCGGCGGGCAGGAGCTGCTGATGAAAAACATGAATGGTAATATTTATCTGCGCAAGGCGAAATAACTACACCTCTGATATTCCTTTAAACAAAGGCCCCGATCACCCGGGGCCTTTGTTTTATTATATATGTTATTATTAGGGGCAAATTAAACTCAAATTTGTTCTTTGAGGGGTTAAAAAGGGCCGAATGACTCTCGCAGTATTTCGGCCCTACATCTACCTATGAAAAACAACCCTTTTGGGAGGGATATATATTCTTAGACAAATGCAATGCCAATGTAACGGACGTGTTACAAATTGCGCAAAACGAAACTTTTAACTTAAAAAGTAAAGTTGCAATGTTGAATTTGTTCCCCAGTTAGGGTGTATTTTGCGCAAGTTGGCCACAGTGATGGTAACCCAATAAGAGCACTTAACGCCGCTGTGCTTCATCAGTTATATGAGAACAGATCAACGACTCAGTCATTTATCCATCTATCTATAAATAAAAAACCTGAAACTATCCGCGTTAAGTGTTGTTAGGAAATATATGGAATACAATGTATATCTATTAGCAACCGATCCGAATAACCCTTGCCGAGATATAATTCATTCAAGAGACACAAACTTGAAGATACGGGTGCATTGCCTGGACAATGACAGGTTTGAGCCCAATAATAACGAAATACAGTTATTTGGTTATGCGCAAAACAAGCTATACGCCTTCGAGACCATTGATATATCTGCAGAGGATGCTTTGGATGTTGTGGGCGCCATACAATGGTATGCCGAGTATATTGAGTTTCCGGAAATGGAAATATTGCCCGAGGACCCACGCCCCGGGCATAGTGTAGCTATGTAATTTTAAACGTCAAGTTTTGATAGGTATTCCATATTAATCTTCATGCTTGACGCGGGCGATCCTGCAGGATATTCTTCCTGTTCAATAAAGAAGTATTTCATACCGGCATCTTTGCTTTGTGTAAGCAAGCCTTTGATATCTAAAGTGCCGTTACCAAACTCAACGCTGTTTCTGCCTTTCATGTCTTTTAAGTGCCATAACGGGAAACGGCCCGGGTATTCTTTAAAATAGGCAAGCGGGTCTTTACCGGCAGCAACCACCCAACCCAGATCCATCTCCATTGATACCAGCTCGGGGTCTGTATTTACCAGCAGCACATCATACAACACCAACCCATCATCAACCTTAAATTCATAATCATGATTATGATAGCCAAACTTCAGCCCTGCTTTTTGACACTCTTCGCCGGCCTTGTTAAAGCGTTCTGCTATTTTTTGATAATTAGCAACGGTATCGCCTGCATATGGAATGGAAGAACAAACCAGGTATTCCTGTCCTGATTCTGCAGCCTGATCAATGGTTTGTTGCCAGTTGGCATCAATACCACAATGTGCGCTGCGTAAGGTCATACCCAGGTCCTTACACGTTTGCTTCATTTCTTTCGGCGTTAAACCATAAAACAATCCCTTATTACTTGCAGCAGACTCTATCTGTTTAATACCCAGGTCGGCAATAATTTTTAATGTGCCTTGTGGGTCTTTTAACATTTCCTGGCGGAAAGTGTAAAGCTGGATCCCAGCGTTGCTTACCTTCTTAGGGGCAAATTTATACGATGATAGCAATACCGACCCGACGGCCAGTGCGCCCATGTTTTTGAGGAAATCTCTGCGTTTGTTCATGTTTTTTGATTTACTAATTAATATATCTATTCGCTATTACTAAATTTTATCTCCCTTATACTTAAGGGGGTACCCTTAAATACAAAATACAGATCGGACACTCCCCGGTTAGCAAAGCCTATTTTTATGTTTTTCTTTAACCCGCCATAGTACGAAAAAGCACTTATTGGTTTACCCTGTAATGAACCGGCGTACACTTCAATGTTCCCTTTTGCGGTTGTGTTGTCGCGGCCGGCAGAGGCTATTAACTCCATTTGAATAAACCCGGTAAGATCAACTTTGTTAAACTTTAGCCAGGCACCTTCAGCCTTAACAATGGCAACTGTGCTGTCGCGATTAAAAGCTATATCATGGGTTTCAACAGCGGTTGATACAGGTAAAACAGGAGCGCGCAAAACCAGCACCTGTTCACCCGTTTGGCTGCCAATATTCTTATTACCGCGGTCTGTATAAGCAGCGCGTAGTATAAAGCTGCCATCAGTGTTTTCCCCTTGCGGAACCGAAGTGGTATAAGTACCTGCAACAGGCAAAGATTTGGCGACATGCGGATAAGCCAGGCTCAATATATATTTTACAATTGCCTTAGCGTCAGCATCGGCCAGGGTTGGGTGTGCCGGCATCTGGGCATCACCCCAAACACCTTGTCCGCCCGATATGATCTTTTTAGCCAAACGGTCGGGAGCACCCGGATCGCCTTTGTATTTTATACCTACCTGGGTAAAGGCAGGACCTAAAACCTTTTCGGTTATCGAGTGGCACGATTTGCAATCGCTTTTAGCTATCAAAGCCATAGCCCCGGCATATTGTGTACCGGCATCAACACTGCCCTGTTTTGAGGCAATAGCCGTCATGTTATATCCTTCTGATAAATAATTGGCGCTAACAGCTACCCGCGCTGGAGAGATCCGTTTATTAGCCAGGCTGCCATCTTCCTTATCAACTACGTTCACGTTATAGGTTATGCTCTGTCCGCGAACGAAGTAAGTCGAATTACCTTTAATAACGTTAATGGTTACTAACGGCGGCTCGTTGCCTGCTTTTATCTCAACCGCCTTGCTGTTGCTGGCGCCTTTGGTATCGGTAACGGTTAACAGGGCCTTGTAAACACCCGGTGTGGTAAAAGCTAATGAAGGATTAGCTTGCGCGATGGTTTTAAACGGTGCGCCATTTTTGGTGATCTTCCAGCTATAAGTTAGTTTATCGCCCTCGTCATCATCCTTTGTACCCGCCGATGAAAGGTTAACTGTTAACGGCACCGCGCCGGCTATTTTATTTGCAGTTGCCTGTACCTGTGGCTTGCGGTTGCCGCCATTATATTCTATGCGGATCAATTCGGCTTCGGGATTGTCTTTAAAATAACCGTTACCATATTCTAATACATATAGGTCGCCGTTAGGGCCAAACTTCATATCAATTGGTCCGCGTAGTTTCTGGCCGGGCAGGAAACGCTCCATGTTAACATAATTTCCATTATCATCAATTGTCACCACGTTTATCCAGCCACGCACCCAATCGGTAATAAACCATTTTCCTTCGTAATATGACGGGAACAAACGCGGGGCATTATTAAAATCTGACGCGTGAAATATCGGCCCGCCAACGGCGCTGTTACCGCCACTCTCAAGCAGCGGGAACTTGGTGCTTTGCTGTTTTGAATACCAGATAAATGCCGGTATAGTTGGCGGCAGATCTTTAAGGCCGGTATTATTTGGTGATGTATTTACAGGATGTTCAGGGTCAAACAATGGGCCCGATTCTTTAGTGGCAAAGTTATAATGATGATAAGGGAAGCTGTTTCCCACAAAATAAGGCCAGCCATAGTTACCCGCTTTTTTTGCCTGGTTAAATTCGTCGTACGATTGTGGTCCGCGGTGCTCAAAATCATCCTGGCTGCCATCCGGGCCAACTTCGCCCCAATATAACCAGCCGGTTTTACTGTCAATTGTTAAGCGCCATGGGTTACGGTTACCCATAGTATAGATCTCGGGGCGTGTTAGCGGTGTACCGGGCTTAAATAAATTTCCCTTCGGGATTGTATAGGTGCCATTCGCCTCCGGGTGGATCCGCAGGATCTTTCCGCGCAGGTCATTGGTGTTGGATGAGCCTTTTTGCGAATCCTGGGTAAACATGCCCGGGCGTTCGTCTAACGGTGAGAAACCGTCGGATGCGCGAGAAAAAGTATTATCGCCCGTACTTAAATATAAATTCTTGTCTTTATCAAAAACCATCCCGCCACCAACGTGGCAGCACTCAAAACGCTGCACAACAACATCAAGCACTTTCTTTTTTGATGCCACATTCAACGGGCCTTTGCCATCCCAGGTATATCTTTCTAAACGGTTAACTGACTCATTACCCGCAGGGGCATAGTAAATATAGATCAAATGGTTCTTATAAAAATCCGGATCAAGCACCACACCCTGTAACCCATCCTCGGCTTCACTAACCTCGCCTGTTTGACTTACATATTTGGTGCTTACCGCAAACTCGTGGATAACGGATATTTTTTGTGTAACGGGATCATATAGCTTTAGCTTGCCTTTGCGCTCGGCATACAAAACCTTGCCATCCTTCAAGATCTGGAATTGCATAGGCTCTTCAATACGCTGAGCCAGTACTACTTTGGTAAAGCGGTTATCATCCGGCTTTTGTTGTGCCGAAGCGTTAAAAAACAATGCGGCTGTTATCAAGCCCGATAGTAAAATTTGTTTACGCATAACAGTTGGTTAGTAAGATAGCAATAAATTGAGCTGATCGTTGAATAATTGGTGCTCAATGATACTATATTTTTACAAATTATCAAATTTGTTACACATAAATAGTGACATTTAATAGGTGGATGTGCCGCATGCTTAAACATTGTCAACACGTATAAGAATTTGATTTAAAGGATTTTTAATATAAGTTTGAGAAACCTGCTTTAAACCAGCTAAACCCCATGTTAAAACCCCAATACCGGCTTTTAGTGCCGGCGCTGTTGTTGCTATGTGCCGCGCGTTTAAGTGCGCAGGGGTTGTATCGTGATTTTAAAATGCCGCCGGCTAAATTCAGGCCGGTTCCATTTTGGCATTTAAACGGCAACCTAACAACCGATGAAATAAACAAACAGGTTGCTGCAACAATGAAAGCTGGTTTTGGCGGTGTAACCATTTTACCGGTTACCGCCGGCAGGCAGCATCCAACGGGTTTACTCTCGCCCGGAATGAGTCCCGTTTATTTAACCGGCGAATACTTTGCCCGCTACGCGGATATTTTAAAAGCAGTAAAGGCAAATAATGGCCGTGTTATTTTTTATGACGACGTGGATTTTCCCAGTGGTACGGCGGGCGGCAAATTAAAGCGGCTTTATCCGGGTGCAACCCGTAAGTTATTAGTTAAGAAAGATACTTTAGTAAACGGCGGCCAGCAAATAAATTTAACCTTATCCGCAGGTGCCTTAATGGCGGTTGTTGGTACAGATCTATCCAACAATAAGCGTATAGACCTTACTCCATTTGCTAAAGACGGGAAGCTATTATGGCAGGCCCCGGCCGGACAATGGAAAATCCAAACCTTTACCAGCCAGCCAAACGGGGAGGCGCTGGTTGATTATATGGACCCTGATGCTGTGAAGAAATTCATTGGCTTAACTTACGATGAATATTATAAGCGCTTCGGCAGCTATTTTGCAACTACCATACAGCAAACCTTCTTCGATGATGTTGGCTACTACAGCGCAGAGCGTGGCTGGACCGACGCTTTTAACGCAAAGTTTAAACAGCTATATGGTAAAGATCCCGCTACATATTATCCCGCGCTATGGGAAGACATAGGCCCGGAAACCGAAGCCGCCCGGGTTGCTTTTTTTGACACCCGGGCCGAATTGTTGGCCGAAGGTTTTCCTAAAATAGTTACCGATTGGGATAACAAACATGGCTTGAAAAGCTCGGGCCATCCACCCGGTAACTACGAGATCCAGCCGGTGGATATGAACTTCGATATTTTTAAATTTAACCGCCACCAGGATATCCCAACAATGGATGCCATATTTTACCACGGCCATGGCAGGGAAGGTTTTAAGTTGGTGAGTTCGGCTGCGGCGGTGTATGATAAACCGGTTGTGGCTGCCGAGATCTTTGGCGCGTTTTTAGAAGATAAATTTACTATTAACACCATGTACCAGGCCGCTATGGAGGTATTTGTACGTGGCATAAACCAACTGGTACCGCATGGTATGTGGTATGATTATAAACCGCAGTCGGTGCGCATACCACCGTTGGTGTCGCCTTATAGTGATAAGATAGCGCCGGGATTAAAAAAGTTTAATGATTTTGCAGCCCGTACATCAATGGTGCTTACCGGCGGCAGGCAGGTAGCAGAAATTGGGGTTATCTACCCCATAGCCGCGTTGGAAGGCTTTTACCGTTTTGAAGCAAAGGGCCATGTATACGGGCAGATGCCCCCCAAAGGTACTGACTACTTGGCCATAAGCGATTTGCTGACCAACAACCTGCACCGCGACTTCTCTTTTATTCATCCGCAACTGTTTACGGGCGCTAAGTATCGCGTTAGCCAAAAACAGGTAGTTTTAAATAATAAGGTTAACAAACAAACCTATAAGGTGATTATCTTACCTGCCGGGAAAGTTATCTCTTACCCGGCGCTAAAAAAATTGCAAACGTTTTACCAACAGGGCGGCAAGGTTATAGCTACCTACTTGCTGCCGTCTAAATCGGCAGAGTTTGGGATGGATGCCGGGGTTCAAAGCATCGTGAAACAAATGTTTAATGTTGACGGCGAACAAATGCCCGCAACGATAACCACCAATAAAAACACCAGTGGCGGCGTGGCTATGTTTTTGCCAATGGCCGATTCGGTTAGCTTGGCGCAGGCGTTAACTGTGATGGCACCTACTCCGGATGTGATCCTGGAAAACACGCTGGCGGCAAATAGTCAAACGGGGAAGCTATCTTATCTTCATAAAATAAAAGGTGGAAAGGATATTTATTATATAGCCAATTCAACCACTAACCCGGTAAATACTTATATCAACCTAAAAGGAAAACTGGATTTAGAAATATGGGATCCTGACACCGGTAAAGAAGTAGCCATAAAACAGCTATTGTATTTAAAGATCAATGGTGCTGTTTATAGCCGCGTTAAACTGAATTTAGCCGCGGTAAAATCAATTTTTATAATTAGTAAAGGTAAGCCATGAAAAGAAAACTGATTTTAAACCTTGTATTCCTACTTATTGTATCGCAAGCATTTGCACAAACTGCGGACAAGTCAAAATTTAAGATAGTGGGCTATTATTCTATCCGGGCGGCGCTTACTGCCGATTTGACTACCGTACCTTTTGATAAGCTTACCCACGTTAACCTTTGGTTTTTAAATCCCGATACATTAGGGAACTTTAGTACGGACCTATCCGGCCTTATTCCGTTTATAAAAGCAGCGCATGCTAAAAACGTAAAGGTGCTGGCCTCAATTGCAGGCGGTGGTAAGCATCCTTACTATGGTAACTTGTTAAAGGACGATAAAAGAAACAAATTTATTAACGACTTAACCGGCATCGCACTTAAACTGGGCCTTGACGGTATAGATGTGGATATTGAAAGCCGGGATATTGACGACAACTACGAGAAATTTGCCACCGGGCTATCGGCAGCCATGAAAGCGCATAATTTGCTCACCACAGCAGCTATCGCCATATTTTATAAAGACCAGCTCACCGAAGCCGCCCTTGCCCAATATGATTTTGTGAACCTGATGAGTTACGATCATACCAGCCCGGGAAGACCAGAGCGACCCGGCCAACACTCGCCGTATGATAAGGCCGTGTCTGACCTTGATTATTTCCATACCGTAAAACATATCCCTAAAGATAAGATAGTATTGGGTGTTGGGTTTTATGGATATGGGTTTGGCCCGGATTTGATTACACCAGGTATCAGCATGACCTATGGACAGCTGATAACCCAAAACCCCGGTGCCGAGCTGCTTGATCAATGGGACCTGCCCGGCGGCAAGATTATTTATTATAATGGCATCCCAACCATTAAACAAAAAACCGACCTCGCTAAAAAAGAAGCGGCAGGTATAATGATATGGCAGTTGCTGGGTGATGCACCTGGCGATAAATCGTTATTAAATACTATTTACCAGCAAGCCTACAAAAAAGATTAACCGCATACCCAATGAACCCTCAAAAAACTTTTATAGCCCTTGCGGCATTTTTATTGATCGGCCCGGCTTTTGCGCAAAAGAAACAGGGGTTTAATACAACATCTGCCGTTGCCGATCCGCAAATGGTCAATCATTTTAAGACCCCGCCTCACGTTGCACGGCCCTGGGTTTTCTGGATGTGGCTGCGGGTAAATACCAGCAAGGAAGCCATTACAAAGGATTTGGAAGAAATGAAAGCTAAGGGCATTGAGGGAGCGATACTATATGAAAGCGGTACCGGCAGTGAACTAAGCTCGACTTTGGCTACCATGGTTTTAAAAGACAAGAAATATGTTTTTACCCCGACTAAAGATTTTGCCGGAGCCTACATGAACGACCTGCCAACGGCGCATCTGCAACCCTGGGATAATCGGGTGCGCGAGCTATTTAGATTTGCTGCAAAAGAAGCCGGACGATTAGGCGTAAAGTTGGTTTTAAGCGTTGGGTTGGCCGGCACATCGGGCCCCATTCCGGCTGAGTATGGGCAGCAGCGGATGCTATGGTCCGAAAAAAACATTGAAGGAGGCACTGTTTTTGGTGAAGTGTTGCCCGAGCCAAATGAAACTGTTTCGGCAACTTATTTATCGTCGGCAGGCATTGCAGCAGATTATAAACGAAAATCTGCACGGCAAGCCCAAAACCCAAAGACACCTAAATTTATAGGACATGAAATTGCGGTGCTGGCTATCCCGCAGGGAGTTAAAGCCGATGCTTTCCGGGTGATCAATTTATCTGATAAGATTGATGCCGATGGCCGCCTGCGTTGGGATGCACCGGCGGGTAAATGGAAGATCCTGCGGTTTGCTTACCAGCCCACCAACAAAGGTGATGTTTGGGGTTTATTTACCGATGGCATGAGCGCAGAGGCATTAGATACCACCTGGAGGCATACCATTGGGCGCATGCTGAAGGAAATGACACCCGCAGAAAAAAGAGGCCTAACCGGTATTGAGGACGATAGCTGGGAAGGCGGCGAGACTACATGGACAAAACAGTTCCCGCAAAAATTTAAAGACCTGCGCAATTACGATCTGATCCCGAGGTTGCCTGCGCTGGTGGGAATAACCATTGGCGATTCGGTTCAATCGGACGGGATCCGCCGTGATTATTACCGCACTATCGCCGACCTGATCGCCAAAAACCATTACGGGCGATTAAAGGAGCTGGCAAACAAACATGGATTGATCAGCTATTCGGAAGCATCAGGGCCAAACTCGGCGCAGCTGGATGGCATGAAAAACTCGAATGGTGTTGATGTTGCCATGGGCGAGTTTTGGGTGCCGTCGGTACATCGCCCTACGCCCGATAGGCGCTTTCTGTTGCGCAATACAGCGAATGCAAACCATATCTATGGCAAGTTATTAACGCCTTGTGAGGCATTTACGTCGGTAGGGCCGCATTGGGAGGAAACTTTTTTCGACCTGAAGAACGTAGCCGACCAGGCATTTTGTGATGGTGCAAATTCTATTGTCTTCCATAATTTCAGTCATTCTTCATCGGTTACCGGCAAGCCCGGCTTTGTTTATTTCGCCGGTACGCATTATAGCCGCAACGTAACCTGGTGGGAGCAAACGCCGGCGTTTAACGCCTATGTTGGCCGTTGCTCGTACATGCTGCAGCAGGGCTTATTTGTTGCAGATGCATTATATTACGTTGGCGATGGCATAGGCCACGGCGAGCCACAGAAAACCCAACCGGCTTTACCCGCACGGGGGTATGATCATGATAATTTAAATCTTGATGCGCTGCTTACCCGCGTAAGTGTAAAAAATGGCCGTTTTGTTTTGCCCGATGGTATGAGCTATAAAATATTGGTAATGCCGGGCCAAGCTAAAATGGACCTGAAAGCACTTGAAAAGATCAATTCATTGGTAGCTGCCGGTGGGATAGTTGTCGGTCCGCGCCCAGATGGGGTCGCAGGATTAGTTGGCAGTGAAACAGCATGGGAAGAAAAAATAATATCAGACATTTGGGATAAACCGGCCGCTAAACATGTAATTGCCGACCGTACTGCCGCTGAGGTTTTGAATGACCTGCACATTGCCCCCGACTTTGCATACACTGGCCTGAGCAATGCCGGCGATATCGACTGGATCCATCGCAAAGCAGGTAATGAGGATATCTATTTCATCGCCAGCCGCTGGGATGCTCAAGAAAAAATAAACGCCACCTTCCGCGTAAACGGGAAACGGCCGGAGATCTGGGACCCGGTTACAGGCGAAACGCGGCCCGCCACAGCATTTACGCAAGCCAATGGGTTAACTACTGTTCCGTTGGAGTTTGATCCGCGTGGATCAGTGTTTATTGTATTCAGGAAGCCGATTGCAATACACACGCAGGGTAATGCAAGATCGAATTATCCAGCACTTGTCACCAAAACCATGTTAACAGGCGGTTGGGAGCTGCATTTCGACCCTAAATGGGGCGGCCCGGCAACCCTGCATATCGACTCATTAATGGACTGGACAAAATTTGACGATTATAATATCAGGCATTACTCGGGCACGGCGGTTTACAATAAAACATTTAGGGTAGACAAAGCATCCGCACGTAAAAAACTAATCCTTGACCTGGGCGTAGTGCACGAGGAAGCCGTGGTAAAAGTAAACGGCGTTAACATGGGCGTGATATGGACCAAGCCCGCGCAGGTAGATATTAGCCGCGCGGCACATCCCGGTATAAACAAGCTGGAAATCACGGTAGTGAACCTATGGCCTAACCGCTTAATTGGCGATGAGCCCCTGCCGGTGGAAAAACGATTTACGTTAACTAATATGCATAAGTTTAATAAGGACACACCGCTTTATCCTTCGGGATTGATTGGGCCGGTGAAGTTGGAGGAAGTAGAATGAAAACCATTAAAATTTTGGCCGCATTAATCTTGCTATCTATAGTACGGCCGGTGTTGGCGCAAAAAAGCGTTAGTTTGAAATCGCCGGATGGCAATATCCGCTTCGCGCTGACATTGACTAAAGAGAAACCAATGTACCAGGTTAGCTATAAAGGCAAACCACTGATTAACAACTCGGGCCTTGGGCTGATGTTTAAAGACAGCGGCAATTTTGTAAGGGATTTGAAAATGTTGAAGCCCCTTTACAAAACAGGCAATGAACAATATGACTTGGTGGTGGGTAAGGCCAGGCATGTTATTAGCCATTATCAGGAGGTTAGTATCCCATTGATAGAGAATGCTGCTGCAAAGCGGATGATAAACATTGTGGTACGTGTGTTTAATGATGGGCTGGCTTTTCGGTACGAATTTCCGCAGCAAAAAAACTGGGCGGCTTATACATTAACCGACGAGAACAGCGAGTTTAACGTAGCAGGCAATCCGCAATTGCGCATCCTTAGCTTTAAAAACTATACCAGCAGCCACGAGGGCGAGTACGAAAAAATGCCGTTAAACCAATTAAAAGAAAATGTTTTGGTTGACATGCCGGCATTATTTGAGTTTAGTGACAAAACTTACATGGCCATTACCGAAGCCAGCCTGCGCGATTACGCGGGCATGTACTTAGGTAAACATGGCGATGGGCTGATCAGCAAACTTTCGCCATTACCGGGGCAAAAGGAAATTAAAGTAAAAGCCATCATTCCGCATCACACACCGTGGCGGGTTATGATGATAAGCGACCGCGTTGGTGCTTTGATAGAATCAAACATACTTACTAACCTAAACGAGCCCCCTAAACTTAAAGATTATTCGTGGCTTAAACCGGGTAAAACTTCGTTCCACTGGTGGAATGGCGATGTTACCCCCGACACCTCTTTTACACCGGGCGCAAACTTCGAGACCAATAAGTACTACATTGATTTTTGCGCGCGTAACCATATCGAATACCATTCGGTAATTGGCTATGGCGGTTTTTCATGGTATCCCACCAATTGGGCGGGCTATGGCACACCGGGCACTTATTCTGATGTAACAAAATCTATTGCATCGCTTGATATGCAGCAAATCTGCGACTACGCTAAAAGCAAAGGGGTAAATATTCACGTTTGGGTAAACTGGCACGCGCTTTATCCGCAATTGGAAACCGCTTTTACGCAATTTGAAAAATGGGGAATTAAAGGCATGATGGTAGACTTTCTGGACCGCGACGACCAGCTGATGGTAAAGATCCAGGAAGAGATATTGCAAAGAGCAGAGGCACACCACCTGTTCATCCAGTTTCACGGCGCTTATAAACCCACCGGTATGAGCCGGACGTACCCTAACGAGTTTACCCGCGAGGGCAGTTATAATTATGAGAACAACAAATGGCGAACAATGGGGCTAACCCCCGAGCATGACCTGGACCTTGCCTTTACACGCTTACTTGCCGGCCCAACAGATTACCATTTAGGTGGATTCAGAGCCGTGCCGCCATCAGAATTTAAAACGCACTTTATAAGGCCGCTGATGTTAGGTACGCGATGCCATATGTTGGGCATGTATGTGGTTATGGAGAGTTACCTGCACATGGTTGCCGATTACCCGCAGGCTTATGAGGGCCAGCCGGGCTTTGACTTTTTGCAGCATGTGCCAACCGTTTGGGACGAAACCAAAGTACTTAACGCCGAAACCGGCGGCTATCTAACCATAGCCCGTCGCCATGGCGACGATTGGTATGTAGGCACTATCAATAACAGCGTAGGCCGTACCTTAAAAATAAACCTCGCCTTTTTACCTGCCGGGACATATAATGCAGAGCTATACCAGGACGCAGCAGATGTTGCCACACAGCCGAATCATTTAACCAAGACTGTAAAGAGCGTGGATAATAACGAGGTGTTGGAAATACCCATAGCTGCCGGCGGCGGACAGGTAATGCGTTTGGTGAAAGAATAAATAACCAATGACAGAAGCAGCTAATGCGCTTTTATTATAAATTTGAGTTAACCAATAATATCACCCGTTATGAGAAATGACCTGTCGCCGCAAGCTATTGCGCAATACCGCCGCGATGGCTTCTTAGTGATCGAAGATTTTTTATCTGCCGATGAGCTCGCCTTTTGGCGCGAAGCGCTTAACGAATCAGTAGCTAAACGCAACGGCAATAAAATGCCCGATCGTAAGGAAGTTTACGGCAAAGGTGATGATGCCGATAAATCATATTATGACAATGTGTTTGATCAGCTGATTAATCTTTGGCAGGATAATGAAAAGATGCGCCGGATAATGCTGGATGAGCGCCTGGGTAAAATGGCCGCGCAACTGGCAGGTGTTGATGGCATAAGGATCTGGCATGACCAGGCCCTGATTAAAAAGCCGTGGGCTAACCCAACCTCATGGCATTTGGATACACCGTACTGGTCGTTTAGCGACCGCAGGGCAGTATCTATCTGGGTAGCGCTGGACGATGCTACTTACGAGAATGGCTGCCTGTTCTTTATCCCCGGCTCATACGAAAAAACCACTTTCGAAAATCCGGGTATCGGTAAAAATATGGGGGCCATATTCACCACTTATCCCGAGTTTAAAACAACCAAAGCGGTAGCCGCACCAATGAAGGCCGGAAGCTGCTCGTTCCATAACGGGCTTACTATACATGGCGCTCACGCTAACATGACACCCGGTCTGCGCCGGGCAATGACCTGCGCGTATATGCCCGATGGTAATACTTATAACGGTACGCAAAACATCTTATCAGACGAGATGGTAGCCACACTAAAAGTTGGTGATCCACTAAATAGCGATGTTATTAATCCGCTCATCTACAGTAAAAAAAAAGCTGTATGAGAATGGTAAAAGGTATGCTATTGTTCCTGTTGATATATGCCGGGTTTGGATTTAATGCCGATAAAACCATAACGCTGACAGTTCCCAATAAAACCTTATCAATAACCATTGATTACGCTGCCGGCTATGTGATTAAGGCGCTGAAAATAAAAGGGCGTAATGTGCTATCTGCCGCAGGCGTATATACCGGCATCCAAACTAAAAAGGGAGTATATACCTCTGCGTCGCAAGCATCGGATATGAGGCTAACAGAAACCAAAGACGGCATTAAACTATCAGGCCTAAAATATGGTGATGGCACATTGACCGTGGCCGAAACTTGGGTGTTTAAAATAATCGGCGACAAAATACACTGGACAATTACCCGCAATTATGATAATGATGCCGAGCTGGAAGACACCGCATTCCCCAAATACAACTTTGCCAATTTGAATGTCTGGAAGGGCGGGATTTTAGATAATGGGGGTATGGTTTGGTGTAAATATCTTAAACAGGTAAATGATACCTACGGCGTGCACACCGGGGGCGTAACGTTCTGGAATGCCGAATCGGGCGATGGATTGCGTATCAGTACAAAAACAAGCAATGGCAATGCTATCGCCACAAAATATTCGCATAGCGCTAATAATGAATTTATTTGTAGTCAGGCCATAACCGCTGAGCCATTGGGACAGCGTTATAATCTTAGTCGTTTTGTTTCTAAAAAAGCCGATGTATTTGCACCGTTTAGGGTTAAGAAAGGTTCAGTTACACTTGCTATCGACCTGCAATATATAGACTATTTTAAAACGTATTCAAGAGGCACGCTGCCCGGGATAGATGCCGCTGCCGTACGCGAGCTGTTGAATACTACCGGCAGGTATGGCGTTGTAGACAACAATATTATTGGCGCTAATGGGTGGCTTACCAACTGGAAATGTATGCACGAACCATTCTTCGCGCAGATTGGTATGGCGGTTGATGATGAAAATTACACCAAAAACATGTCGGCCACGCTTGACCAGGAGCGCGACGAGGCTATGTTGCCCGACGGGCGGGTGCTATCGCGCTGGCATAATGCGCGCGGCGATGAGATCCCCGGCACGTACAATGCCAAAACAGGCTACTACGAGGCCATGTGGGGATATACTATTGATTCACAAACAGGATATGTTATTAACGCCAGTGAACAGTTTGATCTGAACGGAGATGTCAAATGGCTGAAAGCGCACCAAATAAGTTGTGAAAAAGCTTTGGACTGGCTGATAAAACGCGATGCCAACAACAACGGGATCTTCGAAATGATGAACAACAACATCGCCGAGAAAAAAGGCAGCGATTGGCTGGACATTGTTTGGGCTAGTTATGAAAACGCCTTTGTTAACGCGCAAATGTATGAGGCGCTAAAGCTATGGGCCAATTGCGAAAAGGTATTAGAGAACACGCAAAAGAAGGAATACTATACAGCCATTGCACAACGCCTTAAAACAGCTTTTAACAAACCTATTGATGACGGCGGTTTTTGGTCGCCACAAAAAAAGCAATACGTTTACTGGCGTGATAACGACGGCTCGGTGCACGGTGACAACCTGGTTACCCCGGTTAACCTGGGTGCCATTGCATTTGGCATTTGCGATGATCCGCAACGCATAGCGCAGATATTGGACCAGATTGAGGCACGCACTTCAAAAGAAAACCTGTTCCACTGGCCGCTATGTTTTGATTCGTTTAAAAAAGAAGAGGTACAAAGTGGGAACTGGCCGTTTCCCAAGTATGAAAACGGCGATATCTTCCCTACGTGGGGTTATCTTGGTATCCGGGCGTATGCCAATTACGATAAAGGCATCGCCCTTAAATACATTAACAACATTTTAAAGCAATATAAAAAAGATGGGCTTTCATCGCAACGCTACAGCCGCGTAACCCAATTGGGCCAGGGCGAAGATATCCTGGCAGGAATTTCAACAACCACTACCGCCCTGTATCGGGATATTTACGGCATCCGCCCTAAATGGAACCGAATGGGTATAGAACCTAATATTTCGGTACAATTAAACGGAGCGAAGTTTGCGTACACCCTGCGTGGTATAGTATACCAGCTTAAATTAAATGTTAATGACTATACGATGAATACCGATGGGTTTTTAATTAAAAGCAAAGAAGGGTTTGGCGCAAGTAAAGTTGGGCGGCAATTATCATTTTACCCGCATAACAATGATGTTATGACGATGCAGGTAAATGCCACATCAAACCGTAAAATATATATGGATACTGGCTCATGGTTGCAAGAGGCCTGTTCATGGACCATCAACTCAAAAGATAATTACCGGTTTATCATTAATGGCTTGGCACCCGGAGCGGCTTATCTGCTTAAAATAAACAATACAGCCACAATCGTTAAAGCCAATGCGGTGGGCTGTTTGTTGTTAACGAAACGCTGTACTACGCCCACCCGGTTTACAATTAAGAGGTTGGCTTGATACCGCTAAGGCGTGTAATATAGCAATAAACCTATGCGAGAGTGAATATTATACCTTTAATGGATTGATAATCAGCAGATAATAGTATTATTTCATTTTTATTTTGAGGAGTTGCAACAGAGTTCTATATTTGCAGTCCCAAAACGAAGGGAGTTTAGCTCAGCTGGTTCAGAGCATCTGCCTTACAAGCAGAGGGTCACTGGTTCGAACCCAGTAACTCCCACACTTTAAAAAGTCCGACAGAAATGTTGGACTTTTTTGTTTCGCAAAAATCACAAAACATACCTTTTTGCTTAAACCCGTATAAAAATGCGCTAATAATTGTTTGATAGTGGTATATACCAGCCTGCCTAATAGCCTGATTTACTTATTGATGGTTTAATAATTTGAAGTATTAAGTAATTATGACAATAAATAAACGAAATATTTCTTTTTAATTTAAGCCGTATGTAATAGATTTGCTTTAGTAAACTATTGATTGAAAATAAAAGGCAGCCAGTTTTTTTATTTGATATCAGCACACTCTCCCTTTTATTCCGAATTTTTCCCCCTGGTTACACCTTTTTTAAATTAAACCAATTTAATCAAATACCCTTTTTTGCCTAACCATTGTCGTAGATAATAAAATATTAACCAAAACCAATTAAGACCTAATCTAAAAGTTAATTAACAGGCTATGAAAAAAAATAATATCGTGAAGGTAGCCGGGTGTTTTGTGCCCAAATTTTGGCAAATAACCGGCTTTATCGGCGATCATCAACCGCCTTAATCAGCAGCCGTAACGGCACTTCCAAACTATTAAACAAACAACTATAAACAACTAAACATTATGAAGAAACAATTTATTTACTCAATCCTGCTTATACTGCTGTCGCTGCAAGTGATGGCTCAAAGCAAAATAACCGGTATTGTAACCGACGCAAAAGACGGTTCACCCCTGCCGGGCGTAACTGTATTAGTAAAAGGCGTACAGGGCGGTACCCAAACTGATGTAAATGGTACCTACAGCATTCAGGTAGCGGCCGCTAATGCTACATTAGTCTTCTCGTATACCGGCTATACGTCGCAAGAAGTAAGTACAGCCGGTAAAACGACAGTTGATGTTAAACTTACAGAAGAAATAAGAAACCTTAACGAAGTAGTAGTAATAGGTTATGGTACGGCCAGGAAATCAGACCTTACCGGAGCGGTTGCTACTATTAAAGCCGAACAATTATTGGATAAGCCTGTGCCAAACTTAACCCAGGCTTTACAGGGCAAAATTGCCGGTGTTGAGGTTAGCGTTAATGCTAACGCACCAGGTGCCCCGGCCAAGGTGCGTATAAGGGGCCTTGGATCAATAAACTCAAACCTCGACCCTACTTACGTGGTTGACGGGGTAGTTGGTGTGGATCCTAACTCCATTAACCCGAATGATATTGCGTCAGTGGAGGTTTTAAAAGATGCCTCGTCAACCGCGATATATGGTGTGCGTGGTGCCAATGGCGTAGTCATGGTTACTACCAAGCGCGGCAGGGCTGGTGCAGCTACCATTAGTTATGAGGCAAATGGTAACGTTAGCGAATTGACCCGCCACCTGCCAACATTAAATTCAGCACAATTTGTGCAGATATATAACCAGGCGTTTGCAAACGGTCAAAAATTTGCAACAGACGGTTCTGTACAAGTTCCGCCAAAAGCATTAAATCATACAAATTTCCCGTTATTGTTCGATGTAAATAATAACCCGATTTACGATACTAACTGGGAAAAAGAAACCTATAAACCCGCATTTTCGCAAAGCCATCAGTTAAATATCCAGGGGGGCAACGACAAATCGCTTTACAGCTTATCGTTAGGTTATCTTAACCAAAAGGGCTTAACACCAACATCGGCTTTTAAACGCTACTCCATTAAAATGACGATGGATAACGATGTAAAAAGCTGGTTGAAAATAGGCGGTAGTGTAAACGTTATTGCCAGCCGCCAGCGCATGGTGAGCGATGGTAACGGCGGACTTAACGTACCCCGTGACGTATCAGAAGAGGTGCCAATCGTACCCATAAAATATCCAAACGGTACCTGGGCCGGTAACTTTGATATTGATGGCTTAGAGGGTGCGCCAAACCCTATACAGGTGGCTAACGAGCGCTATACTTTAAACAATACAGCTCAAATGTTAGGTAATGTTTACGCAGTATTTAAAATATCGCCGGAACTGGATTTTAAAACAGACTTTGGGTACAATTTAGCCACACTTAAAAACAACTTTTACTCTTCATTAACACTCCAGCATTTATCTGCCGACCAGGGTGGTGTAGCTAATCTTAACGAGTATTCCAACTACTATTGGCAGTCTGAGAACTATTTAACCTGGAATAAAAAGATAAACGATAAACAACGGTTTACAGCTCTGGTGGGTTTCTCATTAAGCCGTAACGGTTTTGAGCGGGTACGTGCGGAAACGCAAAACTTTATTGATGATTTTTTCCAGTTTAATAACCTTGGCGCAGGCTCGGTTAAAAGTGCTTCAGAGTCTGACGCTGCATCAAATCAATTAAATTCAATCTATGGTCGGATAAGCTATAATATTGATGAGAAATATTTATTTACAGCTACTGGCCGTTATGATGGTTCGTCGCGGTTTAGTGATAAAAACAAATTCTCATTTTTCCCTTCTTTAGGAGCGGCGTGGCGCATTTCGCAGGAAGATTTCTTAAAAAACAACACTACTATATCTAACTTAAAGATCCGCGCCAGTGTGGGTGTTACCGGTAACCAGGAAATAGGTAATTACCGCTCTCTGCCGCAATATAGTACCAGCCAAACTGTTTTAGGCGGCGCCGCTGCCATTACACTGCGCCCAAGTTATTTAGGTAACCCCGATTTAAAATGGGAACGGACCACCCAAATAGACGGAGGCCTTGAGCTGGGTTTATTTAGCGACAGGATAATCCTTGATGCCGATTACTACAGCCGTACTACCAACGACCTTTTATTACAGGCGCCGATTCCATGGTCGGCTGGTTTTACAACGGCAAACGTTTATAAAAACGTTGGTTCGGTGCGTAACTCAGGTGTCGAGCTAAGCTTAAATACCGTTAACATTAAAAGCACCAATTTCCAATGGTCTACAGCTTTCTTGTTCGCGGCTAACAAAAACAAAGTTTTGAAATTGAATGACGGGAATGCCGACATATTCCCGGGCCCTAATTTCCTTGGCCAGAACTATGTAATAAGGGTGGGACAGCCGCTTGGATCATTCTATGGAATGACGCGTTTGGGTACTTATAGCGACAGCCCTGCAGATGTAGCAGAAGCCGCGAAACATGGCTTAAAATCAGGCGACCGAAAATATATTTACAATGCCGATGGAAGTAATTATTACAGCATTATTGGCCAGGCCTATCCAAAATGGACCGGCACATTTAGTAGCACCATGAAGTACAAAAACTGGGACTTCTCGTTTGATATCCGCTTTGTACAAGGTGTAAATACTGCTGCAAACTTCAAACATTCATCTGAGGACAGGCAGACTATCTCCAATAGTTTAACTACAGTATTAAACGGCTGGACGCCTACCAATCAAAACACGATGATCTCGCAGGTACGTAACTATAAATATGCGCAGGATTCGCATTTCGATACCTGGTGGGTTGAGGATGGATCATTTATCCGCGGTCAAAACTTTGTGTTAGGTTTCAACGTACCGGGTGCAACCATTAAAAAATTAAACATGACACGCCTGCGCGTTTATGCAAGTGTTCAGAACCTTTTCATCATAACCAAATACACAGGATATGACCCGGAGGTTGATACGTTTAATGCCAGTTATGGATCAAACGCTGCGTTTTCACAAAACATTGATTTCTTTGCTCCGCCGCGCCCTCGCGTATGGAACCTGGGTGTACAAGTAGGATTTTAAAACATAGGATATGATCAAGCAAAGAGAACGTAGTGTAGTATTTAAACACCTATTAAATCGTAACAACATGAAAACATTTAAAAATATATTAGTATTAACCTGCCTGTTGCTTACCTGCTCATGCAAGAAGTTTCTGGAAGAAAAGCCGTCATCTTTTTTAACCCCGGAGTCTGATCTTTCGAGCGCTAAAGTAGCACGGGCATTTGCTAACGGGCCATATCAAAACCTGCAAGGGTTACTTAATGGCCAATCCGGCTCATACGGTGGCAACACTTATAACTTACTGGAGTTTATGACCGGAAAAGCCAATAGCGACCTGGGTCAAACGGGCTTTGTAAGCTTTCAGACCTTAACTTACAGCAGTACCTCGTTTTACTTTGATACCTGGTGGCAGCAAATGTATTTAGGTATAGGCGCAGCTAACCTGGCAATTCAAAAGATCCCAACCATAACAGCTGCTGGCCTAACCGATGCCCAAAAAACCAATATGGTTGCCGAAGCACGTACGCTAAGGGCATTATATTATTTTTACCTGGTGCGGATGTATGGTGCAGTACCAGAAATAACAGCACCGCCAAAAGATCTGAATTTACAGGTGCCACGCACCCCGGCAAAACAAATTTATGACGAGGTGATCATTCCTGATCTGCTGGCTGCCGAAAAATCGACTTTGCCATATAAGGATGTTACCGGGAAAGTAAGCATGGGCGCGGTAAAATCAATCCTGGCCGACGTATACCTTACTTATGCAGGGGCGGCCATAAATGGTGGTACTGCAAATTATGCCGAATCAGCTAAGCGATCACTGGATGTAATTACTAATGGTGGCTATACGTTATTTCCAAACTATACCGACATGATCATCCCGGCGAACAAAAATACCGGTGAGTTTATTTTCCAGGTGCAATATGCCGCTGCGGTACCGTCAAACAACCCGCTTACGCCGCTTACTATACCAAACTTCTCTAAGATCTCTAAGTATTCTGACGAGTATGGTTCGGTATTCCCGACACCACAGTTTTTGGCGTCGTTCCCGGCCGGTGATAAACGTGTACAGGAAAAGCAGTTTTTCTATAGTAGCTATCCAAGCATTACCAACGGTGCAACAGTAACATTTGCCCACCCTTATATTTATAAGTGGTTTGACGTAAATGCGGTTACCAATACAGCTAAATCTGACCTGAACTACACCATTTACCGGTTGGCAGATGTGATGTTAATGTATGCAGAAGCCTCAAACCGGGCCGAAAATGGACCAAACTCGGTGGCAATGGGCTATTTGGATGCTATCAGGGGCCGGGCGGGCCTGCTACCTACTGGTGCATTATCAATGGACGCATTTGAGAAAGAGGTTTGGTTGCAACGCTATTTCGAGCTATGTTTCGAAAACAAAATGTGGTTTGATATGGTGCGTACCCGCAAGATCCATAATGATGTAACCGGCAACTGGGATGACTTTGTTGGCCATAAAACAGTGTTTAATGCAACTTATACAACCAATCAACTACTGTTCCCGGTGCCTAAGCAGGAAATAGATGTTAACCCTAAATTGTTACCAAACAATACCGGGTTTTAATAAAGGTTGAATTTTCTAACTCAGATATCAATGGAAAGCCTGGCAGAAATGTCAGGCTTTTTTGTTTACATTTAGTTATGTATTTAAGCCGAATTATAGTTTTTGTTTTAACACTATCCTGTTGTTCTATTAACACACTTGCACAAAATCGTGAAAACACGCTCGAAGCAAGAATTTCTTTTATGGAAGAGATCTTCACTTCATATAAACATAAAGATGCAACGCCTCAAAAGTGTTTTGCTTTGTCGTTCGTCAACAACTCAGGTCAGGATATTTTTATCCCATATTTTTTCAACTTTATTTTAAACAAAGTTAATCAGGGAACTTTTCTATCGTATTACAGGAAAGACGAATCTGGATATCAACTCATGTTGCGCCCTACTAATGTTCACGGAGTATTGGGTGTTGGAATGGGGCCTTATCCTTATAAAGGCAAGTTAGAGTATGATAAATTTGTGCAGTTTGTAAAAGAGAATAACAAGGCAATAGGCGCGGAAAAAGTCAATGATCTATTAGCCGTTCCCAGTGATAGGGCGCTATTTTTAAAAGCGCATGAAGAAAAACAGTATTACGTATTGTTAGCCATTCATGATTTTTCTTACCTTCCCGGCGACTACAAAATAACATTCGAGCCCCTCTTTAATATGCCTAAAGTAGATGAATTCCCGTGGTTTATCTTGACCTACAAAAAATTCTTTCCTACCCAAATCAAGTCTAACATAATCTATCTACATTTTGAAACACTTGTCCGAGAAGACAGATAACACTATGAAACAAATACTTGCTGCCTGTATCTTATTCTTTTGCGGTTTTACATCGACTTTTGGTAAACCGATGCCTGTAAAGGTTGATAACCTTAAATGCGAATATCTCTCAAATCCCATAGCCATCGATAACCAACATCCAACATTAAGCTGGCAATTAATTTCTGCGGATAATGGTAAAAGCCAAAAGGCGTATAAAATATTAGTAGCCAGCAGCCTCGCTTTGTTAACACAAAATAAAGGCGATTATTGGAACAGCGGCATCGTTCACTCATCAAATTCTATCCAGGTTAGTTATGGAGGGAAAGCGTTACCCTCCAGGCAAAAACTGTATTGGAAAGTAATGGTATGGGATGAGAAGAATCAACCATCTGCCTGGAGCCGAACAGCTTCCTGGGGTATGGGTTTATTGAAACCCGCAGACTGGAAAGCAAAATGGATCGGCTCAATGGAAGATCCAAATCCTGATGCTGCTATAACTTATCCGGCACCCTTTTTTCGCAAGGAGTTTGCGGTAGCTAAAAAAATAAAAAAAGCAACCGTTTACGTAAGCGGACTGGGTTTTTATGAACTGTACCTAAACGGTAAAAAAATAGGCGACCAGGTACTGGCACCCGCCGTTACCAATTATGATGAGCGCCCGCTTAAAAAGCTGTTGTATCATTATGATGATCAATCGACGCAGCGGGTTTTGTACAATGTTTTTGATGTCACAGGCGATATCACTCAACAAAATAACGCTATCGGCATATTGCTTGGCAACGGCTGGTACAACCAGCGCGACCGGACAATTGAAGGTACACTATGGTATGATCTGCCGAAGGTGATTTTCCAATTAGAAATAACCTACACCGATGGGAGCAAAAGCTTAATAACCTCAGATAACACTTGGAAAACTACAACTGGCCCCCTACTAAAAGACGGCATTTTTACTGGCGAGAATTACGACGCGCGTTTGGCATTAGACGGTTGGGATAAAATACGCTATAACGATGGTAAATGGAAAGCGGCGATTTTTGTTAAACCGCCTACCGGCGCTTTGCAACCACAACTGGCACCATTTGATAAAGTTACCCGCACATTAACGCCAACCTTCGACGGTAAAATGAAAGATTCTGTTTATACCTATCATTTAGACGAAACCGTGTCGGGCTGGGCGACCATCAATGTTAAAGGCAACGCCGGCAGCAGGATCAAAGTTAGATACATAAGCGAGGAAGGGGATGATTACGGACAATTTGATACTTACACCTTAAAAGGGGGCGATACTGAAACCTGGGAGCCTAAGTTTACCTGGCATGCGTTCAGGAAGATCGAAGTAGTTTCGCAGGGTGTGGTGCTTGATGCCGGGAGCATCCGGGTAAAGGACGTGCATACCGATGTGGCCGCTAACGGAACTTTTGAATGTTCTAATCCGCTAATCAACAAAATAAACACCGCTTATTTAAAAACCCAACTGGCCAACCTGCACGGAAGCCTGAGCAGCGATTGCCCGCACCGCGAACGGTTAGGTTATACCGGCGACGGGCAGGTTGCTATGGAAAGCGCCTTGTTATCGTTTAATATGCCGCAGTTTTATCGTAAATGGTTTAATGATATGGACGATGCCCGGAACCATAAAACCGGCTTTGTTACGCATACCGCGCCATTTGCGGGCGGTGGTGGCGGCCCTGCCTGGGGATCGGCCTATGTAATTATGCCGTGGCTGTATTTTAATTATTATGGCGATACCACCCTGTTAAGGCAGCACTACGCGGGTATGAAACAATGGGTAGCATACCTGCAAACCCGCACCGATAATAATGGCCTGATATCCCACGAAGAACCTAACGGCTGGTGCCTTGGCGATTGGTGCACACCTACCAGAGTACAGATCCCCGAGCCTTTTGTAAATACCGCTTACTTTTATCACGTGACCGACCTGATGGCTAAAGTTGCCGCAGTGCTGGGAAAAACAGATGACCGCATCAGATTTATAACTCTCGCGCAGCAAATAAAAAAGAATTTTAACACCGCTTACTTTAACCCAACAACAAACGCCTACTGGCAAAGCAGGCAGGGCGCCGAAGTATTTGCCCTGGCTTTTGGTTTGGCCGATGGGGAAAACTATAACCGCGTTTTTAATTCGTTACTGAGCCATTTAGAAAAGATCAACTACCATTTTGATACCGGGATCCTGGCAACCCCATTACTGCTAAAAGTACTTGCAGCAAACGACAGGGATGACATAGCCTATAAAATAATGGCCCAAAAAACTGCTCCGGGATTTGGCTATCTGCTGGATGACAAAAACAGCACCCTGTGGGAAAGCTGGAACGGCGGCGGCTCACACACCCACCCCATGTTTGGTAGTGTGGTAGAGTGGCTGTATTCATCCATCGGCGGCATTAAAATCGATGCTGGCAACCCCGGGTTGAAGCATTTTATCATCGCCCCCAAACCTTTGGACGATCTGACTTTTTGCAAATCATCCTACAATAGCTTGTACGGTAAAATTCGCTCGGAATGGAAAAAGACCGGGAGCGGAAGTATAGCGGTATCAATTGAAGTGCCGCCAAATACCTCGGCTACCTTTATATTGCCCGATGGTAAAACTTCGGCAAAAAATGAAGCAGGACAAGGCGTAGCTGTTAAATTGATTAATGGCAAAAGTTCCGTTGAGTTTGGTAGTGGGGTTTATCGGTTTGAGGTAAGGTAATTTACCGGATCAAAAAAGCGTCGGACCTGTGCGATTCCCTCCCTTGTGTCCACACAGTAGCCCGTGGGGAGGGAATGTAAACTCTTCCGAGCAACAGGTGTGATAACATTAAGTGGGAAAGAATAGAAGAGGCAGAGCCTCGACCAATATTGTAGCGCCGGGTTTTAACCCGGCGAGAAATAATAACCCCCTGACAATAGTGCCGTAGGCACGGCGCGTATATGTATCGTACCTACGGCACTTTATTTTATACTTTTTCATTTACGACGGGTTGAAACCCGTCGCTACAAAATATAGCCGAGCCTACGGCTCTCTATTTATAGCGTTTTGTGGCGGGATGAGAAGGTAATGATTTCGGAAGGGTAATACACCTTGCACAAGACGCTTGTTGGTGACACCAACAAGGGCGTAAGCGAGTATGTATTATGTCATAACCTCGTTTTGCATACCACTTATATAGCCAATTAGTGTAATCTATAACTTAATAACTATATTGAGTGACTAATATCAGTCCATTTTTTATGTGAGTAAAAGACGAATAGTTTTTAATCATGAGTGAAAAAGAAGAAAGCCCTTTATTTAAGTTAGATGTCGTATTAATGTTCCTATTCATCTGATGATAATGAAATAGCATTAATTCTTAAAAAGTTAGAAAAGGAAGAATACATATTAAAAGAAACGAGAATTCGATAGCAACATACGTGTTTATAAATACAATATTACTTTCGACGGGAAGATATTCTTGAAGCTGGGCGGTTATTGCTTAGAGGACATACGATCCCGCGAGCAAAATATACGGGTCGAAAAGATAGAATCTTCCCAACGCACACAAGCGGAGAGGTTGAACAAGTTGACTGCTTGGATTGCGGTAGCCTCCGTGATCGCCGCGATATATTATTTGATAGAGATTTGTCACGCCCTCTGTGGAAAAGCAAACTAATTCTGCAATGAGTTACTTCACCACCCCACCTACACTATACCCCCGCTCTTTTTGCAACTCTAACAATTCTTTTAGCTCCTTAACTATATCGGGATATTTATTGTAAACATTGGTAGTTTCGCGTTCGTCCTGTTCCATATCGTATAGTTGGCCGGGTGCGCTATCCTGCGGGTCCTTTGCCGACCAGCCGCCGCTGCCTATACCATCAATAAATTTCCATTTGCCTTTGCGTATGGCAAACATACCATCGTTGGAGTGGTGGATAATGCTCGGCCTTACTACCGGTTTGTTTTGGCTAATCAGCGGCCAAAAATCATAGCTGTCGGGGCCCGCGCCCTTGGGTAATTGCTGGTGGGTAACATCGGCCAGTGTTGCCATCATATCAACCAGGCAAAATGTGGTATTGCTGCTGCGGTTACCGGCAATGCCGCCGGGCCAGCGAATAATAAACGGGATATGATGACCGCCATCCCAAATGTCAGACTTCTCGCCACGGAAAATATAATTAGCCTGGTGTTTCGGGAACTCGGCCAAGTCGGTCTTTTTCCAGTCGGCACCATTGTCCGAGCTAAAAATGACGATGGTGTTTTCGGTAAGCTTCAGGCTGTCCAGCACGCGTAATACCCTGCCAATCGCATCATCCGTATGCGCCACAAAATCGCCATAGATACCAGCGCCTGATGTGCCTTTAAATTTTTCGGCAGGCAGCCAGGGCGTATGAGGGGCAGTAAGCGTCAGGTACAGGAAAAAAGGATGATCGGTCTCCTTGCTGGCTTTGGTGATATAACCGCGCGCTTTATCAACCCAGTGATCCAGGGTATTCTCTATCTTAAAATTTTTAGCCTTAAGCCCTCCACGCCAGAAAACACCGCGACTTGTTCTAACGTCTTGCTCGGGCACCAGGGGCAAATCATCCGGCTTGCCGTTCTCTAAATATAAATAAGGCGTCATATCCAGCGATGCGGGTAAAACATAACTATAATCAAAACCATGGTTGTTTGGCCCGTTAACCACCGGCGAGTTTAGATCAACATTACTTAGGTCCGCACCATCCGGCCCGTTTAGCTGAATGGCTTTTTTTGATGGGTCGATTGGTTTCCAATCCATACCAAGGTGCCATTTGCCTATCAGCGCTGTTTGGTAACCGGCGTTTTTTAACAATGTTGCGATAGTAAATCTATCCGGTTCCACCAATGCAGGTGAATAACCACCTAATACCCCTTTTTTCATTGACGTGCGAAACGCATAGCGCCCCGTCAGTATGCCATACCGCGACGGCGTACATACCGAAGATGCCGAATGAGCGTTGGTAAACATCATGCCACCGGTAGCTAAACGATCTATATTTGGGGTTGAGGTTTGGGCATTGGGATTAAACTTTTTAAGATCGCCATAACCCAGATCATCCGCCAGTATAAAAACAATATTGGGCTGTTTTTTAGCGGCCTGCCCATAACAGGCGATGCTGCCCGCCAAGCCGAAACCGACTAAGCCTGCAAAGGCCATCGCAAAATAATTTATTTTCATCGGTTTATTGGTTTGGTGATACCAGGGTCCTGTTATCAAATGTAATAGCCAACAATGGATAATCAAACAGGTAAGCAGAAATGTTACGTTAGGCTTGTTTCACCCTTGAAACAAAAACCCTGTTTCACACCACCAAAACCACCCGTTTCGCAAATGTTTAATTATCAATAAATTAACCGTCGGTCATTCGTGAAAAAGCTGACGTAAAAGTTGTTTCATTTTGTTTCACCGATTTTTAATAAGGCATTGTATTTTAGATAGTTAACCTAAAAACTTGTTTCACGTGTTTCATTTGTTCCACTATTTCGTGAAACAAAACGAGGATTTACCTCTCCAATAAAATATAATAAGCATCCACCGGAAGCTGAAACGAAACGCCGGCACCATCGGCCAACAAGTCCAACTTCTTAACGGCATACCCGGCAACATCCAATTGTGTGGCTTTCTTTATCAATTTATTTTTCAGGCTGATGCCGCCATTAGCCGGCATCCCCAGCCAGGGCATTTTACCCGTGTTGGTTATTTTAAACCCGGTTAGCTGCTTGTTATTACTGGTGATGGTGGTGGCCTCCTCGTTCCAGCCGGTGGGCCTGAAAATGGTGCCAACCTGCACTAAGATCTTTTTAGACCGGCCGGTACTTTGCCCATCCATGCTCACTACCTCGATTGTTGCATACTCATTGTCCGACTGAATGGTCACATCGCCCAGCGTAAACACCTTTTTTAAATTTAAGAAACCGGTAACGGCTTTGGCTTGAGGTGTATTAAGCGTGAATATACCCGACTTGTAGTCCAGCTCCTGCTCGCCGGTAATGGAAGATACTTTAGCATCTTTAATATTAATCAGTTGTGCGAGTTTTGGCGAAACAAAGGCGGTGTCTACCTTGCTGCCATAAGTAGTAGTTACCCCGCCGGTTAAGAAAATTAAAGGCGATAGTTTGCCCTGGTCCTTATTCGTACTGACTACAAAATCGCGGTTAGGATCAAACGATTGCTCCTCGAATATCGGCGGGATCTCGCGATTCAACATGCTTTTCATGGTGCGCTGTTCCTGCACGGCGTTGGCTTGCTTAACATAGCCCAACCGTTGGATCAACGCGTTAGCCGGGAACATGCCGATCTCGCCGGGCGTTGATGTGCTCCAGCGGGTCATCGGGTGCTGACCCTTGATGTTCAAAAAGGTAAAATACGGCTGCTGCATATAGTTTACCGCCGTTGGCGTAAACCAGAAGTAAGCATCCAGTCCTGATAATCCACCGTATGCTGCAACCAACAACGCGCCCTCGGTTTGATACCTGTTTGGTAAGTTCCAGCCGCTTTCGGTAACCATCATAGGGTGGCCGGCTACGTGTTTAATGTTCGTCGGCAAGTCGGCAGGGTTCTTTAATGCTGATGGTGCGCCATAAAAATCTCCCGGATCAACCCGCCAGCCTACATTGGGCCCGCCTTTATGCTGCGGGTCGAAGTACTTGTTTACTGCAATAACACCGGCCCCGCTGTTGGTCCACCGCTCCAAATCCAATAAGCGGCTTTGCGATGCTGTGCGCCAATTGTTACCGTTGATTAGTTGCCTGCAGCCTAATACATCGCGGTAGTAATGTACCATGTCGTCATAAAAAGCGCGTTGGCTTTCGGTGTAGAACTCCACCTGGTCGTGCAGCCGGTTTTTAACGTTGGCGCGGGGTGGTATAGTAAACTCATAAATAGGCACCAGGGTCATGGTATCTTTAATGTCTGCAGAAGGGCCATACCTGGCCCTGAGCCACTTTGAAAACTGTACGCCTACCATTTTAGCCAGCGCCGGTTTTATCGCGCTCATGGTCCAGAAAAACGGCGAATCCTCGTTCTCTACCTGGATGATGGCAACTGCCGGTTCATCCTTTAACGCAACCTTTGTATATGGGTTGGGTGTAGTGTACAAATACTTTATCCAGGCCTTGTAACCTTCTTTCAGTTTATCATTAAAGTACAGCACCGCCCACATATCATCCTTACCCGAATAGCCGTCAATACCCCATTCGGCAGGGATCCAGCCGCCCATGTGCCCGTTGGCAGGCCAAAACGGCGAGATAACCGTATAGATGCCCTGCTTCTTCATTGCTGCTACACATCGCCATATATTGCGCGCCTCGGTAGTATCAACATCCGTAATTTTTGTGTTCTTGCCTTTTGGGTTGATAGCCCCATGATAACGGATTAGGTTAACACCCATCTTCGCGAGGAAACGGGCAAGGCTGTCCAGCTTTTTATCGTCGAAATCTTTGGCTAAACTACCACCATTACAGGCCCAAAATCGGATCTCTTTACCCTTGCCATTTACAAAAGAGTTGCAATCGGTACTTAAGCGGATAAAGCCGTTCTCGCCGGCAAAGTGCTCATTAAGATAGCGAAGATCTAACAGGCTGCTACCTGTCGGTTTTTCGGCATAAGAGAATGTCCACCAGCTTTTATCTGGTACTTGGGCCTTGACAATTACAAGGGATAATAGCAGAACTAATAAACAGGCAGACTTTTTCATTGGTTGTTGAATATCTAAAGATAGTTTTTAAAACCTGATTTAACCAATGGCACTATAGTTGCTGTTTATTATAAAATCAAGAGATCATGGGATTATTAAAATACGCGATATTGGGAGCAGCTGTAGCTTTCGGCATAAATCAGCTTACAAAGAAAAGAGAAGATGGTTCATCGTTGTTAGATGACCTGACCGAACGGTCGCCTGAATTTATGGACAAAGCAAAAGATTACGCGGCACAGGCCGTGGATCACCTGTCGAATAAATTACAGGAAAGATTGTCTTAATTATTCGGCACAAAAACAAAACGCCGGGCTACATAGTCCGGCGTTTTGTTTGAATATTATTAAGCCTCCGATGGATCGGCATCACCGTGGTCGGTTAATATCTGGTGTTTAAGGAGTGCTTCACGGTCGGTTTTGGGTGTTTTATGGGGTGTATCCAGGTAGTCCAGAGCATGGTCATCGTTCGCTGCTTCGGCAGTACCCATTAGGGTGTTGCGGATGCGGTCGAAACTGTTACAAATCTCGTCGCGGATAACAGCGCCTTTGCCGGAAAACATTAAATATGCAGCTACACCCGCGGCAGCCGTGCCAATGATAACGCCTGCTATCAGGCTGGTATGATTTTCTTTTTCGAATGGATTTTTCATAAGGATTGTTTTATTAACTAACAGGCGTTATGGATTTTAGTTCTCGTGTTCTTCAATTTTAAATGCGCCGCTCTTATAGTCATGCATATACTGCTTGTAATAGCCTTTAACTATGCCGGCATATTTCTTAGCATACTTAATTAAGTGTTCCTGCCAGCTTTTGTCTTGCCCAAATGCCATCAGCTCATCAATAATTGCCGAGCCCTGTATCCCACCACTGCGCAACTGCGCCGACGCGGTTAACGCCGCCATATCGTCTATCACCTGGTACATATCCCGGTACTGGTCTTTAATAAACTTAAATTTTATAGTGTCTTTTACCGGTTGCAGTTCCTGTATCACGTAGGCCTCGTCCCTGAAAACAGTAGTACTTAATAATGCCGCCGATACATCTTGCATCCGTTGCTGCACAGTTATAATGCGATCCGCCTCTGTCGGCCAGTCAAGCTGTTGTGCTTTTAGGTAGGGTAGTAATGATGATTGCCGGCTTTGCTTCATATCCACCAACAAATACCTCTCTTTTGTGATGGTACTTTTAAGCAAGAACAGGTAACGCTTTAAGCCAAGACTACCCGTACCCGCCAGCCTGAAAACAATGCTTTTAACTTTATAGTTATATGGGCCGTCGCTGCTGTTGGCTATCCAGTCGTTTATATGAGCTTTAAGCTCTTGCTTTAACTTTTTGTCAACTTTAAATTGCCGCTCCTCATCTAACGACAGCATGATCTTGTTTTTCTTGCTGACGGTACGTTTTTTCAATACGTCCTTGTAACTACTGTTTTGTGCCGCAGTTAAAAAATTACAAACAATGCCTTTGGCTGTACGCGGCTCAATGCTGATGGCTTTGCCCCTGGCCAGTGTGCCCGAATAAGTTTTCAGGAACAATTGTGCCATTTTCATAGCCCTGACGGGTTCTATATTCAAGGTATCGAAAGCTATAAAAATGCTGGTAAGTAAGCGCATCAGTTCATAACTTGCCGGTGCCAGCACGCTTTCGTCAAAATCATTCAAATCAAAATAAACCAGCTTATTATCACCTTTGTAGCTGCCGAAGTTTTCCAGGTGCAGGTCGCCGCAAATCCAGGCCAAAGGCGAAAGCGGAATGGTCGTCACTTTAGAAAGATCCTCATAAAACAAATGACAGGTGCCGCGATAAAAGCGGAAAACATTATCAGCCATAGCCTCGTATTTTAACTGTACCATATCAGGCAGCAAGGGGGCGTTAAATGCTTTTATTCGGATAGAAAGTTTTGACATATTGCGCGGTGTTGGACTACTACAATATTATTACCGGCCAATTTGTTTTTATTTGTGTAAAAGAGGCAATCAGTAAATAATACCATACAAGCCCCAAACTATACCATTAAACCCGGTTATTACCACTTATCTTTGATGTATGAAAACGGCCATACCTATTTATGATATTTGTAGCCTTACCCAAAAGCGCGAGGATATACTGATAGAGCGGTTTGCGCCATATTTAAAAAGTCACCGCAATTTGCACCTGGCGCATAAGCACTCGTTTTATCACCTGGTATATTTTACAAAGGGTGGCGGCTCACAAACTATCGACTTTGAACAAGTACCCGTAAAACCCAACCAGGTTTATTTTATGATTCCAGGCCAGGTACATAACTGGGCATTTAAAGGCGAGGTTGATGGTTACATTATTAATTTCTCGGTACCGTTCTTCCAGTCGTTTTTATTGAAGGCGAATTATTTGGAGGAGTTCCCGTTCTTCACCGGAATAATAAATGACGCGGTTATTGATGTTCCTGCAGAGCTTCAACCAAAGGTTATCCAACTATTTGAAGAGCTGATCCAGGAAACCGGAGAGCCCAAACCATTGGAAATGGATATGGTGCGGTCAATCATGTTGCAGTTATTCATCAGCATTGCCCGGCTTGGATTGAATACGGTAAACAAAGCCATACCATCATACAATTACACCCTGCTGCGCAGCTTTCAAAAACTGATAGAGAAAAACTACACCAGCATAAAAATGCCGAAAGGATACGCCGAGCTGCTTTACATTACCCCAAATCATTTAAATGCATTATGCAATGATGTATTGGGCATGCCTGCAGGCGAGGTTATCCGTAACCGTATAGCATTAGAAGCAAAACGCCTTTTAATAAACAATGATTTAACCGTACAGGAAATAGCCGGTCAACTAAACTTTGCTGATAACTCTTACTTCACCAAGTTTTTTAAGAAACAGGTTGGCATTACCCCCGAAGAATTTAGAAAAACAACAAATAGCCATGAATAGGTCAACTATAAACACCCAGACAATGGAAACGCCATCTCAACTATCAGCCGCCATACACTGCAAATGCCCTAAATGCCGTCGCGGCGATATGTTTGCCAACAGCATGTACGGTTTTTCATCACAAAAAATGAACGAGCAGTGTTCGCATTGCGGCTATACATTCGAGATTGAGCCGGGCTATTTTTATGTAGCCATGTTTGTAAGCTATGCCTTTAACATTGCCCAAATGGTAACGCTTGCCGTAGGCCTATACATACTAACCGGCACCCGTAATCCATGGATCTATGTAGGCGCGCTGTTAGGGGTATCGGTTGTATTGTCACCGTTTAATTTTAGGTACTCAAGGGTGGTGCTGCTTTACTGGCTAACACCGGGTGTGCATTTCGACCCCAACCGTGCCCGCGACGATTATCAAAGAATACAGTAATTACAGCCTCGGCTTTATTGGTTTATAAGGCGGTTCGAATGTATTTATGCCGCGCGTTTTAAACTTGCGGCGGTAAACTTTATCCTTACAGGCTACATACATTATATCAAAATTGCTGCCGCCAAAGCAAAGGTTAGCAGGCTGACCGGAAGGGAGCGGGAAAATAATATTTACACGGCCGGCCTGGTCGGCTACCTGGATACCTAAACGGGTAGCTACGTAAAGCCTGCCGGCGGTATCTGCTTTCATGCCGTCAGCGCCTGCATCGTTTTGTGTATCGGGCATGTATAGCCAGTCGTATCGCTGTTTATTAGCTAAAGCGCCATCTTCTTTTATCGAAAACAGGTAAACAAAATGCGATCCCATTTCGGCAACGTATAGCTGGGTTTGGTCGGGTGTAAGCGTAAGCCCGTTAGGGTATTTTAAGCCTTCATCAACTACCTGCTTTTCGCCATTGGGTTTCACCATGTATATTTTGCCGGGCTTCTCCATACCATCGGGCGCGGTAACATACATGTTGCCATTTTTTGCTACCGCGATATCATTACCGGCAAAGCCATCGGCAACTACTTTTTCTTTGCCTTTAGCGTCGTAACTTAAAATTTGATTTGTTGCTGTCGCGACGGTATACCGCATACCTTTATCATCAAAACCGGTACCGCCGGCTTTTTTAGCGTCTATCTTTAAATCAGTGATCTTGCCGTCAAGCCCGATCTTATACGTTTTTGAATTCGGGATGTCCTGGAAATAAACCTCGCCGGCTGCATTGGCTATAATTCCCTCTGTAAAGCCGTACCCCTGGCCCGCTAACTCCCAGCCTTCGCCCGGGATGGTTAGTTCATGCAGCATGGCATTTTTGCTTTCGCCGGTAGTAATGGGTTTAGGGTAATCCGTCCATAACCAGCGCATCGCGGCAGGGAACACAGCTTCAGCCTGTTTGCCATTATGATTGCCCTCGCCCCAGGCATGCTGTACTTCAGTACCTGCAAATTGTAATGAGCGCTCCATCATCTGGTTGGCGAAGAACCAATCACCAGGATAGCTATTTTGATCGTTACTGCCATCCTGTAAGAAAACCCGCATGGGCCTTGGCTCATATTTCCGTATCAGCGACGAATAGCGCTCGCCGCCCCGCAAACCTACATAAGTGCCAATCCCCGAAAACACGCGTGCAAACTCGCCCGGCATTTCCCAGGCTGCAGTAAATGCCGCTATGGCGCCGCTGCTATTGCCACCAATGGCGCGGTCATTACCTGTTTTTAGCAGGTGGATAGCGCGGCTATTGGTGGCTTTTTGCTTTTCAACGTCGGGTAGTAATTCCTGTAAAATAAAGCGGGCGTAGGCATCGCCCAGGCCGTCGTATTCAAAGCTGCGGTTATAGCGGTCTAATGCTGTTTTTTGGTCAGCCGCCACTATTCGCCCTGGCGAAACAAATACGCCAATGGTGACGGGCATTTCTTTACTGTTTATCAGGTTATCAAAAACAACGGGAGCTTTATTCTGGATGCCGTCCTGATTAATATAAACACAGGCCGGTTTGGTGCCATCATATTGCGCGGGGATATAAACCCAATACTCGTGCATTTGCCCCGGATAGATCTTAGAATTTTGCAGTGTAAATTTAAGCACTTCGCCTTTAGGCACACCGGGCTGCACCACAGATGCCGGATCGACCGGGTAGTTTTCAACAGGGGCCTGGCCAAAAGTTACTATCGGCACAAACAGCAAACAAGCGTAAAGCAATGCTTTCATGAAAAGGGAGTTTATAAAAGGTTATAGTAAATATATGGGTTTTAACTATAAACCAATGGTTGGGTGGGAAAGTGAAACCAAACTAACTCAAAAGGGCGTTGATTTCTTTTAATAGCGTTGGTAAATACTTAACAACGATCGACCAGATAACATCATCAGACACACTATCATAGCCGTGGATTATTCGGTTACGGGTATCAATTATCTTTTTAATGTCGGTTATTTTGATCGTCGGATCTTGCTTTAGGATGCGATTGGCTGCTTCTCCAATGATCTCCATATTTCTTTCAATAGCCCTCTTAGTTTTAAGGTCTTTTTGAAATAAGAAGAAATCCTTTTTATCCGGAAGGAAATCATTAATCTCTGTTATCGCTTGTTTTATGTCCGATAACCAGCTCTTGATCTCATCTTCCATAAACAAGCACCTTGGTGTTATTGATCTGCTGTTTTAGAAAGGGGTTTTTTACAGCTTTATCTTCCAAAAGGTCAATCGGTCGGTTTAAAATTTCTTCTAATTGGAATTTCAGATCGAAATAGTTATCTGTATAAGTTATGGGATCTGTGCTGTCGATATCTACTATCAGGTCTATATCGCTATTTGGTTTTAATTTGTCTGAAACTATCGAACCAAAAGCAAAAAGCGATTTGACATCATGCGCATGGCATAATTTTTTAATTTGCTCTATATGTTCCTTTAATTCTTTCACAACAACTCAAAGTTAAGAAAAATTAGATCAACACGTTAGCTTACTTATCGCTCAATATAATCGGGTTACCGCCTTTACCACCCATAATAATGATCTTGGTGTTAGGCGATAAGGCAATATCCTTTTGCGCGCGGATAGATTCGTATTGCAATTGCTTGTCTGATAAGCCGGTTGCCAGTATTTTTTGGTAATCGGCTATACCTTGTGCTTCTACACGTTTAACATCGGCCTCCTGGCGGGCCTTGGCTAATACAAATTGCATTTTTTGCGATTCCTGCTCAGCCTGGATCTTTGATTCTATACTGGCGCGAACGGTGGCGGGCAAGGTAATATTACGTATCAATATCTGTTGTACCTCCAGTCCGTTCTTGGCAAAATTATCGCTGATGGTTTTGTTCATCTTAAACTGGAACTCTTGTCTTTTGGTCGAATACAGATCAACCGCCGCATAGCTAACCGCGTTGTCGCGCACGGCGGTACGGGTAACCGGACGAACGATCTTATTTACGTAATCATTACCAATGTTCTGTAAGATAAAAGGTGCTTTTGCCGGGTTTACTTTGTACAGTACCGACAGGTCGATAGTAACCTCTAATCCATCCGAAGATAAAACACGGATGGCATCATCACCCTCAACCTGGCCCTCGCCGCTGCGGGCGCTCATGGTATAATTTTCTGTTTGGATACTAAAGGTAGTAACATCAACCAGTGGGTTGATTATATGCAGGCCACTTTCAAGGTAATTGTCCTGTACTTTACCAAAAAGGGCTTGTACGCCTACTTTACCCGGCTCAATAATTTTAAAGGTCGATGATAATACGCCCAGTGCCAGTATAACCAGGCCTACTATAGTAACTATGCCACCAAACCGGTTCTGTGGTTCGGGCGAGCGTTTAAGTACCGTACCTACTACCAGTACAATAACACCAAGAATTAAAATGACCATATTTTTGTGAGTTTAAGGTTTAAGCGTATTACGAACGTCTTTAAGCAGTTTAATTTTAAGCGCGACAAATATTACCAGGCCAAACACAGCGGCCATAACATATTCGTAGTGCTTATCGGTTAAACCGGTCCACCCCAGTATAATACATCCAAAAATGCATAGGTTGTACAGGGTGCTCAAAAAAATTTTATTCCTCATTGTTTAGTAAACTGATATATCAGGATCAATCTCCGCAGCCCAGGCCAGTATACCACCTTGCAGGTTTGACAGATTGGTATATCCCAATTGTTCTAACTGCATAATAGCTGCCGCGCTGCGTTTACCACTGCGGCACATTATTACAACAGGTTTGTCTTTGCTTATTTTATCAGCTTCAATAGCTATGCCGCCCAAGGGTATTAGCAAGCCGCCAATGTTTGATGTTTCATATTCAAAATCCTCCCTCACGTCAATCAGTTGGAAGTCTTCGCCGCTGTCTAATTTTTCTTTAAGTTCCTGTACGGTTATCTCTTGCATGGTTATAAATATTGTTTTACAGATCAAATGTAGTTGTTATGTATAATAATTGCGTCCTTATTTTGTAACAATCGGTGGCTAAGTGCGTTTCATATATGTTTATAACAATTAGCGTATAATAAATGGATAAAGTTACCCGGTTTTTTTGGTTCTGTTCGGGCGCACACATTGATACCTTAAAAAAGTATCCTATTGAACATAATAAGTACGTAGGCATAGGCGCGACTATATTTTTTACCGCGCTTTTTGCATCACTATCGGGCGGTTACGCCATGTATTTTGTATTTAACGGCGATGCGTTCGCGGTTGGGTTCGCTATCCTGTTTGGGTTATTATGGGGTACGGCGATTTTTAATATGGACCGGTACATCGTATCCAGCATAAACAAAGAAGGCAGTACTAACCAGCAGATCTTACAGGCATCGCCGCGTATTTTGTTGGCAATTATGATTGGTATAGTTATATCACGCCCGCTGGAGCTGAAGATCTTTGATAAAGAGATCCGCCAGAAATTAAGATCCGCCTATATCAAGGGCCAGCACAGTAAAATAGATACCCTGCAAAAAACATACAATGATAAATATGCGATAGAGCTGGGTAATAACTCGGCGCTTAAAAAAGAAAAAGATTCGTTAGAGCGGGATATCAACCGCTCGCGCACCCAGCTTAATGAGGAAGTGTTTGGCGAAAAAAGCAGCCAGACATCGGGCATTGTAGGGTATGGCACTTACGCCAAACAAAAGCAAACCATTTTACAGCAAAAAGAAGATCGCTTAAAAACAGTGACCGATAAAGCCGAAAAGCTGGACGGATACCTGAGCCAGCGAAAAGAATACGAGGGCGTAAATGCCACCAAAATGTTTAGCGACCATCAACTGGACAGCCTCTCAAAAATAGCCGGCTTTGCCGACCGTAACTGGGCGCTTGGGCAATTAACCTATAACGAAAACGGCACCCGCGACCTGGATACATATCTGGCAATATCATTCATTGGTTACCTGTTTATATTGTTTGAGTGCCTGCCGGTATTTGTTAAGCTGATGTCGCCAAAAGGCCCCTACGATGTTGCGATGGCTAAAATACATGAAGCCAATGTTTATTATGCTGATAAGGATAAGGAACGGGATATATCGGTTATTGATTCGGTTTACAAAGATCACCTCGACGAAGATATAAAGCGACGGCGGAATACCCTTGCCAACCGGTCTGACCGGGATAAGGATGAGCATAGGTACGATTAGATAGCATATGAATAATTTATATTGAATTTATTATATTTGTATAGTTTAACAGCAATCATGGTTACTATAAATTCAACATTAGAGGATATTATGCAATTGGATTTCGATTCAAGAGAGATGCTGCTGGAGATATTACAAAAACGGCAAATAGATGCCCGTAGAACCAAAATTGAAAAAGCAGCTAAGCAATCGTTAAAAGAATATCACAAGGGTATAATAACACCTACAACTGCCGAACAGATAATTGAGCAACTAACCAAGCCTTAATTATAAATGCTTTCGGAAAGAAAACTTGTGTTGTCAAAAACTTTTGAAAAATCCTATCAAAAGTATACTAAAAACAACCCGGCCCTTAAGCAATCTATAAGCAAAACCTTAATAAAATTACAGCACGATGCTTACGACCCATCACTAAGGACTCATAAATTAAGCGGGAAACTGGTTGCTTATCTTGCCTGCAGCTGTGGTTATGACTGCCGAATTATATTTACTATTGAAAAGGATATTGTTGATACACAATTGGAAAACGTTGTCTTGTTAGATATCGGCACACACAACGATGTGTATTAGCCATTGTTAACCTCCCTCCCTTTGCTATTATTTATATTTAATCGTAATTTGAGCGCAATTAACTGAACTGATGAAAAAACTATTCCTATCTACCTTAATTGCTGTAGTTATTACCGGTGTTGTGTCGGCACAAAAGGCACCAAAAGCCATTTATTACAAAGTATCTTTCCCAAATGCCGTGCATCATGAGGCCGAAATTGAGCTGACTGTTCCTGCGGCACCTACCGGTACCTTGAAGTTTCGTATGAGTCGGTCGTCTGCAGGCAGGTATGCCACGCACGAGTTTGGTAAGAACGTGTACAATGTTAAAGCGACTGATCCCGATGGCTCTGCGCTAATCGTAAAACAAACTGAAGGGGATGTATACGAAGTCGAGAAGCATGGCGACGCAGTAAAAATAAGCTATACCCTTTTTGCAAACTGGACAGACGGTACCTACGCCAGTATTGACCCCAGCCATGCGCACTTAAACATGCCCGCCGCTTTTATGTGGCTTGCCGGAATTGATGACCGTGCCGTTAGGTTTGAGTTTAATGACTTAGATAAATATGGCTGGAAAGTAGCCTCCCAATTAAAGCACGAAGGATCAAACGTTTATAGCGCGCCCAACTTTCAATACATGATGGATAGCCCAACCGAGCTATCTGCCTTTAAAGAAACCAGCTGGGATGTGGTTAATACCGATGGTAAAAAACAACGCATTAACGTAACCGTCCACTCAACCGACGACCAGGCTGTAGTAGACAACTTTGGTAAGATGGTGCAAAAATTGGTGCTGGAAGAAAAAGCAGTATTTGGCGAGTTGCCAAGCTATGATTATGGTGAGTATACCTTTTTGGATGATGTATATCCAACCAACTCGGGCGATGGCATGGAGCATAGAAACTCGACCTGCATTGTTGACCCGATTGAAAAAGTAGGCGGCAACGAAATAGATGTATTAAGCACTTTCTCGCACGAGTATTTCCATAGCTGGAACGTTAAGCGGATCCGCCCAAAATCATTGGAGCCATTTAACTTTGAGCATGCCAACATGAGCAACGAGCTGTGGTTTGCCGAAGGGTTTACCCAATATTATGGCGAGCTGTTATTGGTTCGCGCAGGGTTCCATACCCCCGAAGAATATACGCGCACCGTTAGCGGATTGGTTAATTCGATCTTAAATTCGGCAGGGGCAAAAAAATATCCGGCTGTCGAGATGAGCCGCAAGGCGGTATTTACAGATGCCGGTGTATCTATAGATCCATCTAACTATACCAATAACTTTTTAAGCTATTACTATTATGGCGGTGCCGTTGCATTGGCGCTTGATCTGCGTTTGCGCACCGAGTTTAATTTAACTTTGGATGATTATATGCGCGCTGTTTGGCTGGCGCAGGGCAAGGTAATGAAACCTTATACCGTTCCTGATCTGCAGAACGTATTGGGCAAGCTAACAACTCCAAAATTTGCTGCCGGGTTTTATACCAAATACGTTTACGGGATCTACAAAAATAATTATGCCGACCTCTTGGCTAAAGCGGGTTTTATTGTGCGTAAAGCAGCGCACGGCAAGGTGTGGTCGGGTTTATCAACAACGCCTATCCGCGGGCGCTCAGGCCAGGCGCGTACGGTTGGTACCGCAGGGTTGCCTATAACTGCCAGCACTATACAGGGAACACCGTTGTATAATGCCGGAATTGATGCGGGCGATGTTATTTTGAAAGCCGATGGCAAAGACATTACCGACGCGGCATCGTTTGCGCAGGTTATAAGCGATAAAAAACCGGGCGATAAAATCAGCGTGGCATATACAAACCGTACAGGGGCGCATACCACTACGGTTACCCTGGATGAAAATCCATATTATGAAGTAGTAACAGCCGAGAAAGCCGGCAGTACCCTAACTGCCGAGCAGGCAGCATTCCGTAAAAATTGGTTATCATCAAAAGTTAAATAATAGATCCATGAAAAAATTTATAGCAGTAATTGCATTAGTAACAGCATCAACGTACAGTTTCGCGCAGGATGTGGACAGGTTGATACAGCAGCCGGAAGTTGAGCGCATTATCAAAACCTTATCGGCTGATGATATGCAGGGCCGCGCAACTTTTACGCCCGGTATAGAGAAAGCGGCAAAATTCATTGAGAACGAGTTTAAAACCATTGGCTTAACACCATTAGAGGGCGCTTCAGGCTTCCGCCAAAGTTTTAGCATGGTTAAAAGCACGCCGGTCAGTACTTCGGTTTCTATTAACGATGTAGCCGTGCCGGCTGATCATATTGCTACATTTTCTGCAACCCCTATTAACTGGCAGGGCACGGGTGCCGAAATAGCCCAGGTAACGGCTAACATGGATTTACAGAACGATTTCCGTAAATTTTTAGGCGGAGATAAAGCCCGGCTGGTAATAGTCGACCCTAAGTTTGAGACCTTTTTTAAGCGATTAAGTGCATTTGCCATGCGTGGCAATACTACAGCAAAAGATGCACCTGTACAAGCTCCCGTAGTATTTGTATTAGGTAGTTTTGATGATGTAAAATCGTATAAAGTTAAATACGACGTGCAAAACGCTGAAATGCCCCTGTTTAATGTGGCTGGCATGCTGCCGGGTAAAAGCAAGGCTAAGGAGTATGTGATCTTCTCGGGTCATTATGATCACCTGGGTATTATTAAACCAATGGATGGCGACAGCATAGCCAACGGTGCTGATGACGATGCTACCGGCACAACCGCAGTAATAACGCTGGCAAAATATTTTAAGCGCCTGAACAATAACGAGCGTACATTAATCTTCGTGGCTTTCACCGCTGAAGAAATTGGCGGTTATGGCTCGCAGTATTTTTCAAAGCATGTCAGCGCCGATCAAACTGTTGCCATGTTTAATATCGAGATGATTGGTAAGGCATCAAAATTTGGTGAGAACTCAGCTTTTATTACCGGTTTTGAACGGTCTGATTTTGGCCCGATACTACAAAAGAACCTGGAAGGCACAGCCTTTAAATTTTACCCGGACCCATACCCCCAGCAACAACTGTTTTACCGCAGCGATAACGCCACGCTGGCAAGATTAGGTGTACCGGCACACTCTATATCAACCGACCAGATAGATACTGATAAATTATACCATAGTGTAAAAGATGAGTTTAGCAGCCTGGATGTGAGTAACATTGTGGCAACTATTAAAGCGATAGCTTTAAGCTCGCGCACCATTGTTTCGGGTCAGGATACGCCTACGCGAGTTGCTAAACTGGAAAGATAATTTAAAGATAATGGAAACTCCTCTGCATAAAATACCCCGTGTAGCTATACAAAGTGTAGCTACCGGGCTTTTACTGATGGCTGTTTTTACAACCGTGTGGGCGGGTATCGCCAGTGGCAGCTTGAATAGCGATGCAAAGTATTTTGAAATAGCATTTTTTAGTACGCTGGTAATTGGCTTTATAGGCAGCTCGGTTTACTTTTTCTCCGTAGCCAAACGTTTTCCGGTTTTAAGCAGTGATGCAGATAAGGCCCGCGGCAAAAAGGACGGCATGTGGTTTGGTATTATTTTCGGCGGCGAGGGGTTGGGTATTTTTATAGCCGTAAACCTGGTGATCAATCTTGGGCACCCCGACCTGGTAATACCTGTTATTGCTTTGGTGGTGGGCTTGCATTTTTATCCAATGGCAAAGCTATTTAAACGTACGCTTGATTATTACATAGCTACGTGGTCGACCATCATCGCCATTTGCGGCATTGTTTTTACATTGAATAAAACCATGGAGCCGGCACATATTATTTTGTTTGTGGGTATCGGGATGGCTTTTTCGACAACCTGCTATGGCTTATATATGATGAGGACCGGAATAAACTATGTAAAGCGTACGCCTATTGATGTGCAAACGGCAGTATTGTAACGACATTTATGCAGGAGCATCACCCACCTCTTCTATAGGTGCTAATGTGGCTTCATTCTCTTCTTCATTAGCTATGGCTTTTTCTTTTTTAACCAAAGTTTGTAATTTCTCAACCCAATAGAGCATAAAAACAGCTACAAAATTAATTCCCAATTCAAAAGGCGTATCGTCTGTATTAAAAGCGATATTCCATGTGGAAGTCAAAGAAAAATTAAAAGAGAAGTTAAAGCCGTGGTTAAATGATATTTTGCAAAGCAGCATACTTCCGGCTATATACATAAACCCGTAACCAAGCATTTTGAAACTTAAGATTTGTAATGCCTGATTAACGATAGTCAAATTAAAGCCAAACAAATATTTGTCAGAAAGTAAAAGCCGTCCGCAATAAATAGAAAACCCAAACAATCCAAAAGCCACTAAAAGGAATAAAAGAATCAGTCCCGTAATTTGATTTGTATGAGCCAATAACCAAATAGTTAAAGCAATCCCACATATTCCGCCTAATATTTGATACCAAGCTAATAGTTTTAATTTTAAGGCGGTTTTCTTACTAAGAAAGAAGTGCATTGGGTTTAAGTATTTTATTCTAAAGTACCTTTTTCTTTATAAAAAAGAAAAAATTCAGATATTTACAATTCTTTCCGCATAACATAATCATTCATCCAATATGGGCCGATGGCTATGTCTTCTTCGGATACGACATTAAAGCCCATTTTTTCGTAGAAGCTTTTAGCATTATTATATCGGTTTACATTAAGCTCTAAAACGGTTTTACCGGCTTCAACCACTTTGCCAATAATCTCATTTAGCAATATTTTTCCGTAACCCTTTCCCTGGGTTGACGGCAGGCAATAGATCTTATGCAGCTTATAAATTTCGGGGTCGTCGTCACGGGGTGAATAGGAAGCAAATGCAACCGGAGTTTCATCCTCTGATAACAGCAGGAACGTTTGAATGCCTTGGTCTATTTGAGTAGTTAGCTTTTCGTGCGAATAGATCTCGCCCAGCATAAAGTTTATTTGTTCGGCTTCAAGTATCGGCGAATAGGTGGGCCACCAAATTTCATGGGCCAGTTGCCGTATGGTTTCTACGTCGTAAACGGTTGCTTCGCGGATAGTGTACATGAAAAGAGGTCTTTAATGATTCTCTTCCTCGTCAATTTTTACATTAACAGTTGCAGCAGTTTCGCCAATAGCAAAATATTGCTCCAGCTCTGCCAGGGTTGATGAACTGGTGGCTATATCTTTGATGATCCTGCCTTTTTCCATTAGCAGAATGCGGTCGCAAACATCAGTAACGTGGTTAAGGTCATGGCTTGATACCAGGGTGGTTACACCTTTTTGATTAGCCTCTTTGATCAGGTTCTTTAACCTGAACTGTGTGGTTGGGTCGATATTGGCAAAAGGCTCATCCAGCATCAGGATCTCCGGTTGTTGCATTAAACACGAGGCTATGCCTACTTTGGTTTGATTGCCTTTTGACAGATCGCGGATGTATTTGCCGCGTTTCAATATCTCGCCGTTAAAGAAGTCGGAATAGCCGGCTAAAAAATCATCAACATGCGCGCGGGTTTGCTGGTGCAGGCCGCCGATGAAGTAAAAGTATTCTTCGGGTGTCAGATAGTCTATCAGGAAACCCTCGTCTAAATAAGACGCAGTGTAATTTTTCCAATTTTCGCTGCCTGCTACCGGTTCGCCTTTTGATAAAACCTGGCCACTTTCGGGGCGGATCAGATCCAGTATCATGCGGAACAAGGTAGTTTTACCCGCTCCATTATTACCAACCAGTCCGATACTCTCGCCCTGCCTGATTTCTAATTCAGGAATATTTACAACGATAACGCCGCTATAAACTTTCTTCAGATCTTTTACTTGTATCATTATTATTTGTTTCTAAAACCGTCAAGTATAGTAAATTTTCGTTTGTAAAAATCGGCCTCCAAAAATTTGATGAAGTAGCCGCGTGTAAGTATCCCGGCTATACCAACCATTGCTGTAAAAAGCAGGGCAAGATTTGGATACCCCAATAGTTTAAAGGGTAGGTAAGCTATCATTGGCGGCAAAAACAGCAGGAACGACATCAATAACTGTGTTGCCCCAACACCTTCCCAGTTAAATGACGCGCCTTTGCTCAGATCGATACGTTTAGCATTGCGGTTAGCAAAGTATAATACGATGTTGGTGGTAATGCCCAGGTTCCATAAATACAGTGCTAAATGAATTAATAATACGCGCCAGCCGAAATATACATATGGAATGGTCAATAAAAAAGCAACTGTACTGGCAACGGTAAACATTAAATACTTGCCTTTTAAAAAATTAGCAAAATTAACCTTGCTTACCATTAGCCCATCGAAATGAGATGCCTGCCAGCTAAACATAAACTGGCCATAGCTAATAATGAAAAAGCCCGTCATAAACATGCCGGCAAAAATTTTAATGCCTTCGCTGCTTTTAAAGGCCGGATTGGCATAAAACATTAATCCATACAGCAAAAAAAGTAATGACATAACAAGGGCCGAACGCGGGCGCTTGTTGCGTAATATCAGTTTAACCTCGTTGGCAACCAAATCTCCGGTTGCGCCAAAATAACTTAGTATAGGGTACTCGGTACTGCTTTTATATTTATCTTTTTTGGTGATAAGGTCCTCGAGGTACAGATTTTGCTTAAGGTATACGAAGTTAAAATAATACATCAAAATACCCATTGCTACGGGGATAAGTGCTAAAGCCGGCTGTTTAATTACATTGCCAAAAAATAAGTACGAAAGATTCCGGATAGAATATAGATGCCACAAAAAATCGCCGGCGATTACTAATACCAAAACGGTAGTGGCAATTAAAAATACCCAGCCGTTTATATTTGCCTTGCGTTTGATATATAGTGCCAGGTAGTTGTTAAATATGGAAATACCTAATATGGCTATAATAAAACTTAATGTGGCCATGCCACCGGCATCGTGCAAAATGATCTTAAAAAGGAACGGCCAGAAAAGCAGGAAGGGCCATAAATTAAACACTGAAAAAAGCGATGTAAATGCCAGGTACCCAACAATGGAATTGCGTTTAATGGGTAGCTGTAAATAAGGCTGGACCCTTAATGTGGGCAGCTCCTGTAATTGAATCCTGGAAAACAGTTCGCCTATAAAATAAATAAGGACGAACCCGCAAAACGAAACTATAAGTGAATCGTGCGGGAATGCTTTTTTCAGGATCATATCCATGAAAAAACCGGCGGCCACAACATACAACATCAGTATTAAAATTAATACCGACATGATGATACGTACAGCTACGTTTTTACCCGCGTTTTTGGTACGCCAAAAGGCTTTTAATTCGTGACTAAAGAAAGTTGAGATCATATGGTACCCGCTATGACGAATGAGTTTTTAATTACTGTAATTATAATTAAATAATTTAAAATAAAAGGAAAAAGCGGGCTAATACTTGTACTTATCGCCCCATAATTTTTTTAACTTTTCTTTTGACTCGTGCTCGCGTGGGTTGTTACCCGGCTCGTAAATTTTTGTGCCTTTTATGGCATCGGGTAAAAAGTCAAGGTTGACAAAGTTGCCCTCAAAGTTGTGCGCATACTTATAGTCTTTACCATAGCCAATATTCTTCATCAGCTTGGTCGGGGCATTGCGCAGGTGCAGCGGTACGGGCAGGTCGCCGGTTTGTTTTACCAGGCCCATGGCTGCACCAATAGCGGTAGTAGCCGAATTGCTTTTGGCGGAGGTAGCAAGGTATATGGCGGTTTGTGACAGGATCAACTGCGACTCGGGCATCCCGATCACATTAACCGAGTTAAAGCAGGCCTGCGCCAGCAATAAGGCATTAGGGTTGGCATTGCCGATATCTTCTGATGAAAGGATCAGCATCCGCCTTGCAATAAACAAGGGATCCTCGCCACCGGCTATCATTCGCGCCAGCCAATAAACCGCGCCGTTGGGGTCGCTGCCGCGCATGGATTTAATAAAGGCCGATATGATATCGTAATGCTGTTCGCCGGCTTTATCATACAGCGCCATGTTTTGCTGTACATGTTCCAGCACTATTTTATTGGTCAGCTCTATTTTTTTGCCCGATATGGCATTTACGAGAAGTTCAAATATGTTCAAAAGCTTACGCGCATCACCACCCGACAGACGCAGTAAGGCTTCGTGTTCTTTTATGTCGATCGTTTTTTTGCTGATAACGACATCCTCCTTTTTGGCCTTCTCCAAAAGATTTACCAAATCAGCTTCTTCTAACGGTTGCAGGATATAAACCTGGCATCGCGATAGCAAAGCCGATATTACCTCGAAGGATGGGTTTTCGGTAGTGGCGCCTATCAGTGTAACAATGCCCCGCTCAACGGCCCCTAATAACGAGTCCTGCTGCGATTTCGAGAACCGATGGATCTCATCAATAAACAGTACGGGCATGGCGTCGCCTTCTTCTTTTAACCGCGAAGCGGTTTCAATAACCTCGCGCACATCCTTAACGCCCGAGTTAATGGCGCTCAGCGAAAAGAAGGGCCTGTCCAGCGTTTGAGAGATGATATAAGCCAGCGTGGTTTTACCAACGCCCGGCGGCCCCCAAAACAGCATGGAGGGCAACGAGCCGCTCTCTATAGCCTTACGCAATACCGCCCCGGGGCCAACCAGGTGTTTCTGGCCAACGTAATCGTCGAGGTTTTTTGGGCGCATGCGCTCTGCTAATGGCGGCAAATTGTTCATGTAGTAAAAATCTGAAAAGGAAACGCTAATTCCTAAATTTTTTAGTATTTTTAAATAACAATTATATGATCAACAAGTTTACCCATTCCAATTTTCATACTATTTGTGATAAGCTGGCATTAGCTGACGAAGCATTGGGAGCCATCATCAACACTCATGACTACCCGCCATTATGGAGCCGGCCTAACACCTTTGAAACATTAGTTCATATTATTTTAGAGCAACAGGTTTCGCTGGCGTCGGCATTATCAGCCTTAAATAAGCTACGCGAACGGGTACAGGAAATTACACCTGGACGGGTATTGTTATTAACCGACGAAGAGTTTAGGGCCTGTTATTGCAGCCGCCAAAAAACCGCCTACATTAAATATTTAGCCGAAGCCATACTAAGCGGACAAATTAACCTGCGGCATTTTGAGGATCTGCCCGGTGATGAAATTCGCTCACAACTGGTAGCCCTAAAAGGCATTGGTAACTGGACGGTGGATGTTTACCTGATGTTTGTGCTGCAGCGCGCGGATATATTCCCCATAGGCGACCTGGCAGCAGTTAACGCTTTAAAACGGGTTAAAGGATTACCCAGTAGCACAACCCGCGAGGTGTTAATTGACGTAGCCACCCAATGGCAGCCTTACAGGACAGTAGCTACCATACTATTGTGGCATTACTACCTGTCGGCACCTAAAAAGGTAAAGAGTAAATAGTGTACCAGCTGTACCAAGTGTACCAGCTGTACCAAGTGTACCAGGTGTGCCACCTGTTCCTGGTACATACACCTTAAAACAAAAAAGAGCCCCAACATACATCGGGACTCTTTTTTTATTTTGTCGACCAGTTTTATTTAAACGTCACACCCGTTTTGCCCATGGTATAACCATCGGCATATAATAATACGGTATAAGTGCCTTTTTGGAATGGTTGCGCGTACATCCAGTCGACAGTGTAGTTAACACCATCGTCTTTATAATCAATAGATGTTTTGTAGGTGTATTGCAGGTCCTGATTATCGGCATTAAATGTACCGCTGTCGTCAGTAGTTATCAGGTTACCAATCGGGTCGATAATACGGATAAAAACATCATGCGATCCTTTGGCTGCCACAGCATTGCTGGCGACCGTAAAGTTTATCTTTAGCTTATTAACGTTTTTGGCTTTGGTTTCGTCGCTTTCCTTGCCATTCTTTTTAACCTTGTAACCAACTACGCTGGCGGCGCCAACTTTTATGGCTGATGCAACCTGTACTTTGGTATTAAGGTCCTGGTTTTGTTTTTCAAGATCGGTTGCTTTAGCGCTAACTGTAGTTAAGTTAGTTTTTAAAGTATCCCTTTCGGTAACTAAGGATACGTTTTCTTTTCTCAGCTCCTCAATATCAGCAGTGTACTTGGTAACAAAGTAGCGTAGCTGCTTAACATCCTCCTGTGCTTTGCTTAATTCTTCGGCGGTTAATTTGCCTTTGGCAAGGTCGCTTCTTAATACTTTTATTTTTGCTCTGAGCGAGTCGTTTTTAGCTTGCAGCTCGGCCGACATTTTTGTTTTACCGGCGCTTACCTGTTCTATCTGCGCTTCAAGGCTATCCAGTTCAACTTGCAATTTTGTTTTCTCGTCGCTCTGCACGGCAATTCTTTGGTCAGAATTGTTTTTCTTCATGTATAAATACACGTCAGTGCCTAATAAAGCTACAATTACCACTACCAAAAAGTAAATAACGTTCGAATTTTTTTTAGGCTCTTGTGTTGTTTGGTTCTCCATAAAAATTATCTGGTTTAATACTTAAATAATAATAAATGCGGCAGGGTATTTGCCTACTGTCAGGACTGATTGTACCTGCATTTATTATTGTTAACTATAACTATACGTAATAATGCGAAATTTATGATAATGTTTTTTACAAATGGCTATAAATATTCCTAAAAGTATGTACAAATTGATTAAAACGCAATTATTATTCGCCATAATAAACCACCTTATTAAGTAGTTTATATCTTTGCAGTTCTTAAAACAAGCCCTTTAATGCAGTATTTACGCTATCTTATTTTATTGGTTTCGTTAGCCATTTTAACCAAAGCCAACGCCCAAAATCCAACTCAAGCCGACTCGATAGCCAAACAAAAACTAAAGGATCACCCTAAGCGCGAGTTCAGGGGGGTATGGGTAGCAACGGTTGGTAATATAGACTGGCCCTCGCCGCGGTCAACTGTCGAGCAGCAAAAACAAAAGCTGCTGAGCATATTAGATCAGCACCAGCGTACCGGCCTTAATGCTGTAATGTTCCAGGTGCGCCCGGCTGCCGACGCGTTTTACGCAAAGGGCACCGAACCATGGTCTAAATGGTTAATGGGTAAACAGGGGCAGGTACCTAATCCGTTTTATGACCCGTTGGAATTTGCCATTACCGAAGCGCATAAACGCGGCATAGAACTGCATGCCTGGTTTAACCCTTACCGTGCAACTACTGATAATAAATATTCGGGTTTAAGCCCTGAGCATATCACCAACAAACACCCAGAGTGGTTTTTTACCTATGGTGGGCTTAAAACCTTTAACCCCGGCTTGCCCGAAGTGCGCGAATACATTGTACAGGTTATTTTGAACGTGGTTGACAATTATGATATAGACGGCGTGCACATGGATGATTATTTTTATCCGTATGCCATTGCCGGCCAAAAGATAAACGACGCCGCAGCTTACCAGCAATACGGAAGCGGGTTTTCCGATATCCGCGATTGGCGACGAGATAACGTAAACAAGTTGATAAAAATGCTGACAGATAGTATCCACAAGCATAATCCGCGAATGAAATTTGGTGTAAGTCCGTTCGGGATCTGGGCCAATAAATCGCAAAACCCAGAGGGGTCTGATACGCACGGCGGTGATACCTATTACGAACTGTATGCCGATGCGCGCAAGTGGATAAAAGAGGGCTGGGTTGATTATATTAATCCACAATTATACAGACCTATCGGAGATAGGCTGATGGCGTATGATAAACTGGTGCTATGGTGGAGCGATAATACGTATAACCGGCATTTATATATTGGCCATGCTGCCTATCGTGTAAATGAACATCAGTTACCCGCCTTTGACAAGCCAAGCGAAATGTCTGACGAAGTAAGATTATTGCGTAACAATCCAAGAGTACAGGGCAGCGTTTATTTCAGCTCGCAATCATTAACAAATAATAAACTGGGTTTTAGAGATTCATTAAGCCTTAACTATTATAAATATCCAGCACTACCGCCGGTAATGTTATGGTTAGATTCGATAGCGCCTAATGCGCCACGTAATTTGGTGGTTACTAAAATGCCTAACTCAACCCAGGTACAATTAAAGTGGGAAGCCCCGTTGCCGGCAAAAGACAAAGAACCTGTATATGGCTATGTTATTTACCGTTTTGAAGGAGAGGAAAAGATCGATATATCAACACCGGAACACATATTGCATGTACAATATGATGTTACACCGTTTTTTGTGGATAATACCGCCCAACGTAATAAAACTTACCTGTATTTGGTAACGGCTATCGACAGGATAAAAAATGAAAGCGAGCGCACACCTGCCATAGCGGTGACCGTTCAATAACATCATATTTATTATATTGCCGCCTGATTTTATAAAATGAGAGCGGTAATACAACGTGTTTCTGAAGCAAGCTGTAGGGTTGATAGCCAGGTAACCGGCGAAATAGGCCCGGGTTTCCTGGTACTGTTAGGTATTGAGGATGCCGACACAGAAGAAGACCTGCAATGGTTGGCCCGGAAAATATACGGCATGCGTGTTTTTGGGGATGAAAACGGCCTAATGAATAAAGCATTGGCTGATGTCGACGGCAGTATTTTGCTGATATCGCAGTTTACGCTATTCGCCCAAACTAAAAAAGGGAACCGGCCATCATTTATTAAAGCCGCCCGGCCGGATAACGCTATCCCCCTATATGAGCAAATGATAAAAACGCTTGACAGCCTAACCGGCAAAAAAACCGCGACAGGAATATTTGGTGCCGATATGAAGATAAGTTTGGTTAACGATGGGCCTGTTACCATCATCATGGACACTAAAGACAAAGAAAACCACTAATTATGGAGTTAGCTGAAGCACAAAAACTCGTAGACAACTGGATAAAAACAACCGGTATCCGTTATTTTAACGAGCTAACCAATACGGCTATATTAATGGAAGAGGTTGGCGAAGTTGCCCGTATTATGGCGCGGCAATACGGCGAGCAATCCTTCAAAAAATCTGATACCGAAGTTAACCTTGCCGATGAAATGGCTGATGTTTTGTTTGTGCTGATATGCCTGGCCAACCAAACGGGTATTAATCTTACCGAAGCCCTGCAAAAAAACCTGGAAAAGAAAAGCATCCGCGATGCCGACCGGCATAGGAATAATGAGAAGCTAAAGTAACAGTTACTGCAACTTAACCAGCCTATCCCCATCCAAAACAGGGATAGCGGTAGTCAGGTCAACCTTTAAACAAAACTCAATATCGGCCTCAATGCCTAATGCTTTCAGGCGCTCACTGTGCGATGTTTTTTTAAGATAGGCGTCCAGGTCGGCTTTGGCTATTTGGTAAAGGTCATTAGCGGCAATGGCGGGATCGTCAACTACAAAGCCGCTGCCTTTTAATTGCTCAACTACGGCACCTGCAAACAGGGTGTCCTCCAGGTTAAAGTTGTTTTTCCAACCCGAGCATACCAACAAGATATTTTGGTTTTGTTGCTTTAACCAGTTGCAAATGGCAGTCAGGTTTATAAAAGCGCCTATAACTATTTTCTTTGCGCTGCGCGATAGGTGCAGGGCGTGTGTACCATTGGTGGTAGTTAACACGATGGTTTTACCCGCAACTTTTTCTTTAGTGTAGGAAAATGGTGAGTTACCAAAATCAAAGCCGTCAACCACTTCGCCATTACGCTCGGCGGCTAAGAGGTAGTCCAGGCCCTTCTCGCGGTAAGCGCTGCACTCTTCAACCTGCGATACCGGGATAATAGCTTCGGCACCGTTTTCAATACCATAACAAATGGAGGTTGTAGCCCTGAAAATATCTATAACTACTACAACGTATTCTTCAACATTGTACAGCGGGATAAGCGCAGGCGTAAGGCAAACTTCTAATTTAGGTTCGCCCCCCCCGCCCCCTAACGGGGGTGCTGAATGTGTGTTGGTATGTAAAGTCATTACTATCGTCTTATTTTAAGTACCCCCTTTTGGGGGGTTAGGGGGCTATTATTTATAAAATGGTGGCTTAACTATCTTAGCCTTAATGCTGTTATCGCGGATCTTTATAAAGATCTCGGTTCCTTCTTTGGCAAACTGGGTTTTTACATAACCCATGCCTATAGCTTTTTGTAACGATGGCGATTGTGTACCCGAGGTTACTTTGCCTATGTTATTGCCTTCGGCATCAACTATCTCGTAGTCGTGGCGTGGTATACCGCGGTCTATCATTTCAAAACCAACCAGCTTTTGGCTTACACCGGCCGCTTTTTGCCCGGCTAAGGCTACCGAGTTGGTGAACTCTTTATTAAACTTGGTTACCCAGCCTAAACCGGCTTCTAATGGCGAGGTGGTATCATCAATATCATTACCATACAGGCAGAACCCCATTTCTAAACGCAGCGTATCGCGTGCGCCCAGGCCTATAGGTTTAATACCAAAGGGCTCGCCGGCTTTAAATACGGCGTTCCAGATAGCTTCGGCATGCTCATTATCTACATATAGCTCAAAGCCGCCTGCGCCGGTATAGCCGGTTGCAGATACTACAACGTTATCAATACCTGCAAATGTTCCCTTTTTAAAGGTATAATATTCCATTGATGCCAGGTCGATATCAGTAAGGCTTTGCAGGGACTCTGCTGCTTTTGGGCCTTGTACAGCTAATAACGAGGTGCGGTCTGATATATCCTTCATCGGCACGCCTTCGGTATTGAACTGGCTAATCCAGTTCCAGTCTTTTTCTATGTTCGAGGCGTTTACAACCAGCATATAGGTTTGCTCATCAATACGGTAAACCAACAGGTCATCAACAATACCGCCGGTTGTGTTGGGCAGGCATGAGTACTGCACCTTGCCGTCATATAGTTTTGAAGCGTCGTTACTGGTTACGCGTTGGATAAGGTCCAGCGCCTTATAACCTTTCAGCATGAACTCGCCCATGTGGCTTACGTCAAACACGCCTACCCCCTTGCGTACGGTTTCGTGTTCGGCGTTGATGCCGGCGTACTGTACGGGCATGTTATAACCGGCAAAGGGCACCATCTTGGCACCTGCTTTTACGTGGATTTCGCTTAAGGCTGTGTTCTTCATACAAAATTATATTTGGCACAAAAGTAATAAAAATGCAGGCAGGTTGCGTGCTATTGCGAAAGGATTTTGATTGGCACCAAATTGCGCCATTTATCGCATTAATATGCACATTTAGTTAACGTTCGTGCTACTTTGGTCCACAGTTCACGTTGCTTTAGTCACCGCTTGCATACGTGTAAGCACAACAAAACACTCATTTTTCACCACTTTTTATGCACACTCATCGTGCGTTAACAGCACGTTAAAAACAGTTAAAAAAATTAACTTAAAATGTGGTGATAAAATAGCGCCACCATTTAATTGTCGGGGGTTGCCGTAATTTGTAATCGTCGGGTAATACCGTGTCCTGTACGGCCCTTATATTAGTCCGTAATTGCCGCCTTGTTTTTCCGGAAGGTTGTTTAAATTTGGGTATGAAACAATTGACATACAAGGCCAATATTTCGGCCCCGGCTAAAATTGTATGGGACACCATGCTTGGTGCCGAAACTTATAAAGTGTGGACAGCGGTTGCCTGGCCCGATTCGCGTTACATTGGCGAGATGGGGCCAAACAACGAGATTAGGTTTGTAGCCGCCGGTGGCGCCGGCACCAGGGGCGTGATAAAAACGTACCGACCTTATGAGCTGGTAGTGTTTGAGCACCTGGTTGTTTTACTGCCCGGCGGCATCGAAGATCGTGAAAGCGATATGGCAAAAACATGGATAGGATCAATAGAGCAATACGCGTTTACAGAAAATGCCGGTGTAACTGAACTGGTGGTGACAATGACCATCAACCCGAAATGGGAAGCGATGTTTAACAACGATTGGCCAAAGGCGCTGGCGAAGTTGAAGGAGATCTGCGAAGGGTAATTAAACGTGGTTGTTAAAATTGATCATCCTCCGTTGGTCCGGATTTTTAGTCCCGGACCGCTATTAAAGTTTTGAGAGCCATCGGCTCGATCAATATTGTAGCCACGGGTTTCAACCCGTGGTGAGCAAGCCCCCAATCTTTTTGAGTGCCGTGGGCACGATACATATATGGGCCGAACCTACGGCTCTTTTACTTGTTCTGTTTCAGTTTTCACCGGGTTGAAACCCGGTGCTACAATATGAGGCGAGGCTACGCCTCTGTTGATTTAAATTTTTTGTTGGTCAGGGATTATAAACCCGGACCGCTATTACCGGGGATTTGCAATCTCCTTCCGTACTCGGATTACAAATCCGAAAACAATTAGTCCGGGATTGTAAATCCGGACTAACGCAAACACATACGTTGCAGCCGCACAGCCCAACTTGTTTTACCTGTTTTCACCCTAAGCTTTTCGGCTGACGGTTTCGGTTAGGATCAAGATTTTTCGGCTAATGGAAGAAAATTTTTGAGAGCCATCGGCTCGATCAATACTGTAGCCACGGGTTTCAACCCGTGGTGAGCAACCCCAATCTTTTCGAGTGCCTTGGGCACGATACATATATGGGCCGAACCTACGGCTCTTCGATTATTCTGTTTCGATTTTTCACCGGGTTGAAACCCGGTGCTACAATATGAGGCGAGGCTACGCCTCTGTTGATTTAATCTTTTATTGTTAATCCGGGATTGTAAATCCGAACTAACGGAAATGCGACGCTTCAATAGATTTTATAATCGAATCCACAACGATATCTTCTTTCCCTCTTTCAGGTTCCTCACAGTTATATGTTATAAACACAACCTCATTCGAGAAGTTGAATAACCAATATCGCCAGTAAATCCCACCTTCATCAACAATATTAAAATAAGGCGTTGCTATATCAACGCTTTTATAAATTTCATCTAAATGACTTTTTAATTCTTGAACAGAATCAATAAATAGCCCATCTGGAATTGTGTAGACAGAAATTTGTATTGCTCCGAAACCATCAGTCGCATTATACAATGAGGTTAAACCGTGATCGTTAGTTTCTGAAATCCAGTTCTCTGGCGCCGCCATTATGATATGAGCACTTAAATGTATTTCCTTCATTTAATCATCCCTCACAACAAGCCTTATAAAACTTAACCAAATGTTTGGTCACCAAAGTGATATCATGCTCCTTCTCGGCTAACAGGCGGGCGTTTTTGCCCAGCTGGATGCAAAATTCTTCGTCGCGGATGCAGCGTTGCATGGCCTGGTAAAACTCGTCGCGGGTGTTGGCTATCAGGATATCGTGGCCGTCTTTAAAGTTAATACCCTCGGCACCCAATGAGGTAGAGATAATGCATTTCTGCATGGCCATGCCCTCCACAATCTTAACCCGCATACCACCGCCGGATAGTAGCGGAACGATCATGATGGATTTGCTGTTCACAAACTCCAGCGCGTCGTCAACCTCGCCCTGTATAAACACCTTTCCTAATGCCTCATAATCATCAAAGCGTTCGGGGATATCGTTACCTGCAACGTAGAGCTTAACGGGCAGGTCGCCGCTGATCAGGTCGTTTATAAATGTATCTAAAAACCACTCCATGCCCTCGCGGTTCGGCAGCCAGTCTAACGATCCTAAAAAGAACAGGCTCGGGAACTCGGTTTTCTTAATATCAGGTTTGTAATGATCCAGCTTCAGGGCTATCGGCAACACGGCTATAGGCACGTTAATACCGTACTCAATCAGCGTGTCTTTATCATGTTCAGAAAATACGGTTATGGCATCAAACTTATTAAGCTGTTGCTGCTCGTAGTTTTTTATGCGGCGGGCATGCATCCGCAGGTATGATTTTTTAAATGGATCCAGCTTTTGAAGGGCCAGCCGCCACCAGATCTGGTTCTCGATATTATGCGCCCTATAGATCAGCTTGGCTTTTGAATGCTTGCGCACCGCCGGCAGGTATAATGATACAAACAACCCCTCGAACTGGATGATGTCATAATCGCTGTTACGCAGCTCGCGGATGAGTAACGTTTCAAATTCCGGATCGTAATACCTATCGACATTAAAAGATGTTTTTTTGAAGAGGTTCATGGCCACGCCCAGCACGGTAACCGTGGTATCAATATCATAAGCGCGGTAATTGATCTTACCCATCAGTTCCTCATCCGGCAGGCTGCTCTGGTAATTATGGCGCTTGGCATTAAGCGCCACCAGCGAAACATCATGACCGGTACTAACCAGGCTTTTAATGGTATTGGCTACCACTATCGCATATCCGCCATTTTGCGGGAAGGGTACACGATGGCTTAGTATAAGGATCTTCAAAATGAATTCGGTTTTTACCAAAAATACTATTCTAAGGTTAGAGTATCAAGGTGTAACCTATTCCGAATTGTAAGGGTTGAGTCATTTGGCAAGAGATAAAGGTGTTTTATTAACTTTTGGGCGTTTCCCTTCGGGGCAAGCCATGAGCGTAAGGGCCACAACGCGAAAAGTATTACAGCACCTGTATCATCACACCATCAGTTTCAAAACTTACGCTAAACGTGCGGCGATGATAGGGCGTATAGCCATGCTGCAAAATAGACTTGCGATGTTTTAATGTGCCGTAGCCTTTATTGGAATGCCAGTCGTATTCCGGGTGCTCGGCCGCTATCTGCTTCATGTAATCGTCGCGATAGGTTTTGGCAAGGATAGACGCGGCTGCTATACTCAAGTACTTGCTGTCGCCTTTAACTACACAGGCATGCGGTATGGTGGGATGTTTGTTAAAGCGGTTACCGTCGATAATTAAAAACTGCGGGGTTAGATGCAGTTTTTCGATAGCACGGTGCATAGCCAGGAACGAGGCGTTCAGAATATTGATATCGTCTATTTCCAGGCTGTCGCATGACGCAACGGCATAGGCAATAGCTTTTTGTTCGATCTCGGTGCGCAGCGTGTTGCGTAACGGCTCGGGGATAAGTTTAGAGTCGTTTAACAGTTCGTGTTCAAAATCATGTGGCAAAATAACGGCAGCGGCAAATACGGGCCCTGCCAGGCAACCGCGACCGGCTTCGTCGCAGCCTGCTTCAATAAATTCGTGCTGGTATCTGGCTAATAACATTTGACCTTAAACGTGTAATACAAAATTATTATTTTAAAGGGAGGCGTTTTTAGGGAGTTATCAACAAAAGCGTTTATTTACTCAGCCATTTCAATATTTTGCTATTGTAATCCTGCTGACTTGTTTTATCAGCATCGGGCTTATTTAAATAATGATCGCAACCCACACATGGTTCGTAGGTTAAATTTTTCTTTCCAAGCCTGATAAAGTCAAGCTGAACATAATCAAGCCCGTAAATAGGCGAGCTTTCATCAGCGGTAGCCACGATCATATAAATTGGAATATTAAGCATCCGCAATTTTTCAAACGGGGGATTGAGCCCAAAACTGGCCCATCTTTTATAGGTATGACCGCCATATTGCAGGTGGGTACTGCCAGGATTTGCGTAAATATCTTTTATCCTTTTTAACTCAACATCGATACTGTCCTGAGCTTGTTGTTGGGTAACTTTGCCTTTTGCTGCTTTTACGCGCCAAGCCATTATTCCATCATAAAATTGGTTTAAACCACTACCAACCACGGCTATCACGTGTGTTATCCGCTTATCGGCTACCGCTAAAGATGGTACCACCTGGCCACCCTCAGAATAGCCATAAGCTGCAATTTTTGTTCCGTCCCAATAGCCCTGTTTAATAAGGTAAGTTATCACCTTCTTTGTAGCGGCAACGCGCCAGTTTAAGCTAAGCTGCCTGGTGTACCCGGCCGAGTATTTATAGTTGGCAATAAGCTGATGCGCGTCGAAATGTTTAGCATCCTCGTTGGTTTTGATCGTATCGCAAAATGGGGTACCCGGTTTCCCTAAAATAATATAATGGAAATCTTTTTGGATGACTGCCTTCAGCTGCTCGTTTAATGTATTGTATATACTGCCAAATCCTTTGCCTTTGATAAAGATACATAGTGGTAAACCGCCACTTCCGTTAACTTCAATAAAAAAAGGCTGTTTCTTTTTAATGTTTATGGTATCTACATAAAATCTAATCAACCCCAGTTTGGCATCCTTCAAGGTAAATTCCTTTAAACCATGATCCGCAGGTTTTACGGGCTGCGCCTTAAGGGCTATTGAAGTGGTAATTAAGACTAAACTTAAAAGCGATATTACTCTCAGGTAAGACATTATTGTATTTAATTTACTACAAGACAACACTTTTGATAAATATGTTACAGCAAACTTACTGCTCACACAATTACTCGTCTTCGCAGCGAAACCCCTCCCAATCAGAACCCTCTCCAAAGGAGAGGGCAGGGGTGAGGCTCTAAAATATCCGCAGCGTCAGTATCGTGATGTCATCAATAGGCTTACCTTTTATGCCGATGTTTAAATGGTCCATTAGCAACTGGTTAAAAGCATCGGGCGAGAGCTCACCATTGGCTAATACAAAATCCATCAACTCTTCTTCGTTCCAAACCTTATCGCCATTAGGCTCAAAATCAAGCAGGCCATCGGTATAGTTAACCAATAAGCTGCCGGGTTCGATATCTATCTCGCCCTCGTTTAAAAACGGCAACTGCTCAAACGCGCCAATCATGGTGGTGCCCAGTTTAAGGGTTATGGCTTCGCCCTCCGAGTATAGGATGGTGGCGTTATGCCCGGCGTTTATGTAGTTAAGCTTGCGGGTTTGCTCGTTGTATTTGGCAATAAACAGGGTGATAAACCGCTCGCCCTGGGTGTTTGATACTACTTTTTGATTAAGGCGATCGATGATATTGGTCAGGTCATCCTCCACCGCCGACCAGGCATGCAGGCTTGCCTGGAAGTTAGCCATGAGCAAGGCTGCCGATACGCCCTTGCCCGATACGTCGGCAATGCACCATAAAAATTCATGGTCATTAAGGCGGATAAAATCATAATAATCGCCGCCGATGTTTTGGTGGGGCAGGTATTTGGCGCCTATCTCCACGCTTTCATCTTTGTGCATCCGCAGCGGGATCAGCATATTCTGTACCTCGGCGGCCAGCTCCATCTCGCGCTGTAAACGCTCGGACTGCAGCCTTTCGCGGAAAAGCTTTTTATTCTCCAATGCTACCACCACCACGTTTATCATAGTTTGGATAAAGTTAAGGTCGTTGTTCAGCATCTCGCCCGAGGTGTTGAAATTGCCTATCAGCGCAAAAGCCAGCGCCTTGCTTTTATGGTATATGGGGATAAAGTAATCGTACTTTTTAAGGGTAGGGTTGGTGTTGCCGGCTAACGATTCGGGCGACCTTACCTTGCTTAAGGTAGCGCAGGCCTTATTTAACACGCCTATCGTCTCTATCTCGCCGCCGTATTTTGAGATACAGGCATAGGTGCCATCCTTCTCAATTAGAAAGCGGAAAGTGCCCACTTGCAGATAGTTCTGCAAAATTACTTCAAGCATCTGTATCAAAACCGGGGTAGCGGCATTTTTATTGATAGCACGGGTCACCTCTAATAAAGAGTTTAACTCGGACTGTCTTTTTAACAGTAACCTGATTAATTCGTCCTCTCCGGAGGACTGGCCAGTATTTTGCATATTGGTTCTCGGAGTGACTAAATTATGCAAAAAATATAATTTAAATACGTGTGCTTGCCGATTTAATATCAAAAGCGTCTCTCAGGCCTACCGTTACAAGGTTAAATGCATACACAATCAGCATGATAGCCAGGCCCGGTATTATAGATAAATATGCCGAATCCATGATGATATAGCCATAATGTTCCTTGATCATGCTGCCCCAGGTAGGCATTGGCGGCTGGGCGCCAAATCCAAGGAAACTTAACCCTGCTTCTAACAGTATCGCGGCAGCAAAATTTGATGAAGCCATAACCAAAATGGGCCCGGCTATATTGGGCAAAATATGCCTGCGGATAATGCGGAGATTGTTATAACCCAATGAGCGGGCAGCCTCAATATATTCGGTTTGTTTAATGCTGAGCACCTGGCCGCGCACCAAACGGGCAACCTCAACCCACATAGAAATACCAACGGCGATAAAGATCTGCCATAAACCTTTACCCAAGGCAAAGGATATGGCTATAACCAACAGTAGTGAAGGTAATGCCCAAAGAATATTCATGAGCCAGCTTAACGACGCATCAATCCAGCCGCCAAAATACCCGGCTACAGCGCCAATGGTAACGCCTGTTAATAAACTGATGATAACGGCCATTAACCCTACCGATAACGAAATGCGGGCACCTAATATCAAACGGCTCAGCATATCGCGGCCATATACATCGCTACCCAGCAAAAATGTACGGTAAGTGATGTAGGCTGACGGGCCCCGGGCAATTATATTGGCGGGTAGTTGATAGGTCTTTTTTTCGGGCTTATCTTCATCGCCTATATATTCATCTGCAGTAATGGTATTTCCGGTTAGTTTATAGCCGGTGATGGGTATTTCGCGGTAAAAATCGGGCTGGCCGTAAAGCATTTTGGTAAACAGGTTTACGGTATCAACAGGTTCGGTCTTTTTTAAGCGCAGCATCATAAACCGGGTGCCGGGTTTTTTAATACTGAGCTGGATGGTTTGGTTATTGGCAAGCGGGGTGGAGTCGGGCATGATCAAATAGCCCAATATGGCTACCATTACCGAAAATATAATGAACAGCAGCCCCGCAACAGCAAACTTGTTGCGTTTAAAAGCTTTCCAGGTGCGTTGTGCGGGTGTTAGTTCTGCCAAGAGTTATAGTTCCGTTTTGCTAAATATCGTTTAATTTGGGTGGATTGACAATGTTGGTTCAGACAATTATTTAACCATCCGGCCTTTCCAGTGATATTTACGTGTAGTACCCATTAGGGCCAGGTAAGCCAGGTAAATGATGTGCACAGGCGCTACTATTATCAGCAACAATAAAAGCTGTCTGCGCTTAAAAAACGAACAGACAAATGCAAGGTATACCAACTCTACCAAATATTTTAACCCGAACTGGAAAAGGAAGATCTTAAAGAAAGCAATATTAAAAAGGCCCAGTGCCACGTTAACCAGCATGGTCATGTTAAAAAGCCACATAAATATGGTAAGGGCTATAATTTTTTTGTCCTTGTATTTGGTTGATTTTGAGGCCCAGCGCCGGCGCTGCTGCAAAAACTCTTTTAAATTGTATTTGGCATGGGTATAAACAATGGCATCGCGCAGCTTTAAAAAGCCGATCTTTCCCGGGAAGCGCTCGGCTACTTTTTGTAATAACAACTCGTCATCGCCTGATGCTAATTCATCAATGCCGGTAAACCCGCCTACTTCATAAAATACATCCTTACGGTAAGCAAAATTGGCCCCGTTACAGGTTGATGCCCAATTATGCCCTATAAATGCGGCGCCAACGCCTATCAGGAACGAAAACTCCAGCGTTTGCATCCGCTCGAACAAACTTTTTTCCTCGAAAAAATTTACCGGCGATGAGATCATCACCACGTCATTAGCCTCGTAATACCCAACTATAGATGACAGCCATTTTGTGCCCATGCGGCAATCGGCATCAGTAGCTACCATTAAATCGCCGGTAGAAATACCGATGGCTTTGGCGATAGCTTTTTTCTTGTAGGAGTTTAGCGGTTGTGCTTCATTAAGTTGTAATAGTTTGACCCCGCGGTCGGCATAGCTGCTGATTATCTCGCTGCTACGGTCGGTAGAGTGGTCATCTACAATAATAATTTCGGTAAGGTGTTTGGGGTAATCCTGCGCCAGGATATCCTCTATAGTATAATGGATGCGTTCCTGTTCGTTACGGGCGGCCACCATTACGGTTACTTTGGTGATGTAGCCATCGGTGTTAATTTGGGGTCGCTTAAGGTTGGTCCACCCTTTTATAAAGTATAGCACCAGCAATAAGTAACCTGCTGTAAAGATTGAACAAATTATACTATACGCTACGATCAAAGAATTTAAGTTTAAATATAAACACCGACCCTAAAATAGCGGGAATAATCAAGTTAATGAGCCAAATAGAGCTAAATGCTGCAATTATGGCTATTTGCTGATCTGTTACGTAAGCAAAAACAGTAGCCGCCGCCGTTGCGCGCACGGGCACATCTAACAGATCAAGCGATGGTAATGCTGATTGTATAAAAAACACTATAAACACCAGTAATATCACATCGATGAAAGGTATCGTTGGTATAAGCAGGTGAATAACAAGATAATATTGAAATGAGAAAATAGAGAAGCGTGTTATACAAAAATACATGATGTTCACCATTTCTTTAAACCCATACTCGCCCATGATATCAAAAAAGCGGTGATATTTACGTAAAAATGAAATGTTGTTTAACCAACGCACTATCCATTTAATATTAAAAAATGCTATAATGAACAGGCTGGCAAATGCCAACCCTAATATGGTTATTAATGCCAGTAGCCAACCATTTAAATGCAAAAAAGTAAAGCAAAACCAAATCAAGGCAAACGCGCCCAAAACATTTGTTAGTACGTTTTGACCAAAGCCGGCTACTGCCATAACAAACACCCCGTGAATGCGTTTGCGAGGCGGTAAAAACATTACACGGCCGCCATATTCGCCAATGCGGTTAGGCGTAAATATGGCCCAGGTGAGCCCGCAAAAAACCCCCTCAATACTTTCCCACAGGCTGATCTTAACTAATTTTTGTGTTACGTGCTGCCACTTTAAACATTCTGTAAGCCAGTTGGACAGCATAAGCGCAAAGATCGAAACCATTACTACAATTACCTGTGTGCGGTTTAGGCGGTCAAGCGCCTCTTCAAACTGACGTATGTTGTTGCCTTTTATTATATATTGGTGGTATATAAAGAAAAAAGCCAATACCAGTATAGTGGCTTTAAGCAGGTAGGATAAGAGTTTTTTATAAGTAGTAGTCAACAGCAAAAATTTATGCAATGTTACGAAAAATGCTGTAAGCAGTAATTGCGTAAGTACAAATACAAAAAATGCCGCTGTTTGTTTGGTGTTTTAATTTTTTTGCGCCACCAGTATATAATGGTTGAAGAAAAATTCTTTTTTAATAAGCTCTTTTTGTAGTATGGTGCACCCCAGTGTAGTAAGCATTGCTTCGTATTCAGGAAGATCATATTGATGTGGGTGCAAAATATCCGCGGGCTGCATCCTGAAAAAATATTTAAAAAACTGACGGTTGTGCGCGTCTATAGAAACTATAATGCGGCCACCCGGCTTAGCTTGATTGTAAAGTTTTAAAAAAGCTTCCTCCAATTGCGATACGTGATTAATTGCATTCATGCAAAATATCATGTCAAATAGGGTGTTGCTATTAAAGTTCTCCAATGTTTCGGTAACAAAATTAACCGCAGGATACATCTCCTTTTTAAAATGTGGAAGTGTTTGATGGTAAGTGTCAAGTAACGGATCGAAGGCTGTAATTTTATAACCGGGCAGGGCAATAAAAACACCTGCAGGGCCGCAACCAGCATCAAGCACATCCTGGCCCGCCTGCATGCCAAGGTTTTTGTTAATTAAATTTAAGGTGTTGTCCCAGTAGCCTCTTTTCCATTTAAGGTAGGTGCTAACATCTTTACGGTGTAAATATTTTTTCCACCACCGGGCCTCAAATGATTGTGCAACACGCCAGCGCAGGGTTTTTTTCATGAATAGGGTTTAATGTAAACGAAAAGCGAAATTACAGTTTTTAGGTTAGTAATGATATCTGCATTGAAAAATAACAACTGTATCATTATCGATCTTGTAAACTATTCGATGTTCAAGATTAATTCTGCGAGACCAATAGCCGGCAAAGTTATGACGTAATGGCTCTGGTTTGCCACTACCTTCAAATGGAGTGCGTTCTATCTCTTTAATTAATGCATTGATTTTTTTAAGCAATGCTTTATCAGTGCTCTGCCAATATAAATAATCCTCCCACCCCTGGTCAAGAAAAACAATCTTCATTCTTCAATAAGGCTTCTTTCCAGGCCCAATCCTTTTTCATAATCTTCAATGCTTTTTAACAGGCGGGTAGCATTAGCAGGGCTTTTAAGCAAATAAAAAGTCTCTTCCATACTTTCGTAATCAGACTTTGAAATCACAACAACGTCCTCGCCATTGGCGCTGGTAACAAAAAGTGGCGTATGGTTATTACGTACTTTATCTAAGTAAGACTTTAGTTGTTGCCTGAAAGATGTGTAAGTAGTAACCAGCATAATATCTATTTATTTTAATAAAGGTAAATAAGATTTTTTACATGTACAACTTTACGTACAGGTATTTTACAACCCCATCTCCTTCTTCAAAAACTGCCCGGTAAAGCTATTTTTAACCTTACACAAACCTTCCGGTGTACCAGAGAAAAGAATGTTTCCACCGCCCGAACCACCCTCAGGGCCAAGGTCTATCACGTGGTCAACCACCTTAATTACATCCAGATTATGCTCGATAACTAATACGGTATTGCCTTTATCAACCAATTGATATAGCACACCTAATAATACGTTAATATCCTCGAAATGCAGGCCTGTTGTCGGCTCATCCAATATATAGAAGGTATTGCCGGTATCTTTTTTAGAAAGCTCGGTAGCCAGCTTAACCCGCTGGGCCTCGCCGCCCGACAGGGTGGTTGACGATTGCCCCAAACGGATATACCCCAAGCCAACATCCAGCAGCGTTTTTACTTTACGGTAGATAGACGGGATATGCTCAAAAAACGGAACGGCATCCTCAATGCTCATGTCCAGCACATCGCTTATTGATTTGCCTTTGTAGCGTACCTCTAAAGTCTCGCGGTTATAGCGCCTGCCGCCGCACTCTTCGCAGGGCACCTGTACGTCGGGCAGGAAGTTCATTTCAATAACCTTCATTCCTGCACCCTGACAGGTTTCGCAACGGCCGCCTTTAACGTTAAACGAGAATCGGCCCGGCTTATAACCACGGATGCGTGACTCTGGCAATGCCACATATAAATTACGGATATCAGAAAACACGCCGGTATACGTTGCCGGGTTCGACCGTGGTGTGCGACCTATGGCGGTTTGGTCTATCTCTATTACTTTATCAATGTTTTCTAAACCTTCAATCTTCTCATAAGGCAGCGGGTGTTTCTTGGCCCTGAAAAAATGATGGTTTAATATAGGATACAAGGTCTCTGTTATTAAGCTTGATTTACCACTGCCGGATACCCCGGTAATGCCTATCAGCTTACCTAACGGGAACTCAACACTCACTTTCTTTAAATTATGGCCGGTAGCTTTTTTAAGCGATAATGTTTTACCATTACCCTCGCGGCGCTTCTTCGGGATCGCAATTTCGCGCTCGCCGTTAATGTATGATGTGGTAAGGGTATGTTGCAGCATTAACTCGGCAGGAGTGCCCTGCGCCACTACCTGGCCGCCGTGTACACCGGCTGCCGGGCCCATATCAATAACATGGTCGGCCTCCAGTATCATGTCCTTATCATGCTCAACCACTAATACAGTGTTACCCAGGTCGCGCAGGTTTTTGAGGGCATTTATCAGGCGCTCGTTATCACGCTGATGCAGGCCTATACTCGGCTCGTCTAAAATGTACATTACGTTCATTAATTGCGAACCTATCTGCGTAGCTAAACGAATGCGTTGCGCCTCACCACCGGATAGGGTTTTGGCTGTGCGATCAAGCGTTAAATAGCTTAAGCCCACATCCATCAAAAACACAATACGGGCACGGATCTCTTTTAAAATTTCTTTGGCGATGACGTTCTGGCGATCACTCAAACGACCCTCCAAACCCTCAAACCAATCCTGCAGGGTATTGATATCCATTATGGCCAGTTCGAAGATATTTTTACCATCGACTTTAAAATGCAATGATTCCTTTTTCAACCGTGCGCCATCACAGGTAGGGCAGGTTTTAAGCACGCGATAGTTTTCCATATCGTCCATGCCTTCATCGCCGCGGCGTTCCTGCTGCTCTTCCAGCATCCGGATAATCCCGTCAAAGGTGATCTGGTAGCTCTGCACGTTCCATTTGTTATACTCGACAGAAACCGTCACCATTTCGTTGGTGCCGTTAAGGATGATATCCAGCTTGTCTTTCTCCAGTTTTTCAATTGGTGTCGATAACGAAAAATCAAACTTTTTGGCCAGGGCCTTTAATACCTGGAAGATCCACGTTTCGCGGAATTCGCCCAAAGGCGCAAGTCCTCCGGCAAGGATGCTTAGTTTTGGGTTAGGGATAACTGAAGCCTCATCAACCTCAAAAATATAACCCAGGCCGTTACATTTTTCGCAGGCGCCGTAGGGCGAGTTAAACGAAAACGTATTTGGCTGCGGCTCGTCGTACGAGATCCCCGAAACCGGGTCCATTAAATATTTACTGAAGTAGGCTACGTTATTATCTTTATCGCCTATGCGGATAATGCCTTTGGCGATCTTTAACGCGGCTTGTATAGAAGTGTATAAACGTTTGCTATCAGCCTCGCTTACAACCAGGCGATCAACAACAATATCAATATCATGAATTTTATAACGGTCCAGCTGCATTTTTGGCTCCACATCGGCAATGGCGCCATCAATCCAAACTTTTAAATAACCCTGCTTGCGTATCTGCTCGAACAACTCGCGGTAATGGCCCTTACGTGCTTTAACAACCGGTGTAAGTATGTTTACCGGCTGCCCGTCAAACCGCTCGAAGATGGTTTTCAGGATCTGGTCCTCGCTCATGCGCTCCATTTTCTCGCCGCTTACGTAGCTGTAGGCTTCGCCTGTACGGGCAAAAAGCAACCGCATAAAATCATAGATCTCGGTAATGGTACCAACGGTCGACCGGGGATTTTTACTGGTGGTTTTTTGTTCTATGGCGATAACCGGGCTCAGCCCCGATACCTTATCCACATCGGGCCGCTCCATACCGCCCATAAACTGGCGCGAGTAGGCCGAAAATGTTTCCATATAACGGCGCTGCCCTTCGGCATAAATAGTATCAAATGCTAAAGATGATTTACCGCTGCCGCTTAAACCGGTAATAACAACCAGCTGGTTGCGCGGGAAAGAAACATCAATGTTTTTTAAATTATGTACCCGTGCGCCGTAAACTTCAACTTCGCTTTGCTCGCCCAGGTCTATATGTTTTTCGCTCATGGATTTAATTATAGACTTACTGAATTATTGATTTATTGAATTGGCCTTTAATCATTTAATTCAATAATTCAGCTATTCAATAATTCAGTAATTAACTCCCGCAAATATAAATAAAAAAGCCCGACCTGTCATCTGGACAAGTCGGGCCGTTTAGTGCTCCGTAATAAAATTTTACAACAATGTGTTATTGATTGTTAGTAAAGTTTTAGGCTGTAAATAGCTATAGTAGGTATTGTAACCATATTTTTCAGGGTTATCAATAATCGCCTTCATGGCAATTAAATTGTAAACATAATTTCCGGTTTCGCGGTTAAGCTTCATCCTGAAATAATTGTCTTCGCTTTGCGCGCGGATGGCTTTGGCTAGTTTAATAGAGCCATTATTGTAAGCCGCTGCGGCTAAGGTCCAGCTTTTAAACTCGCCGTGTAACTCTTTAATGTAGCGGCAGGCAGCAATAGTTGCTTTGCGTACATTAAGGCGCTCGTCGATACCGTGTCCAACTTTTAATCCATAAGTACGCGCGGTACCGGGCATAAACTGCCATAATCCGCGGGCGCCTTTTGGTGAGGTGCCTTCGTTTAAGCCCGACTCAACCAACGGCAAATATTTAAAATCCAGTGGAATACCGTACAATTTTAAAATTGGCTCGATAATTGGAAATAGTTTGTCGGCCTTGCGTTGCAGGATGTGTGATTGAACATGCTTGTAGGAGTGCCTTTTTATAGAGTTATTGACTTTTCGGTACACTGCATTGTTAACAGGTAGGGCCTCATTTGCGAAGCTGTAATCATTTGCGGTATCGGTATGGTAAGCGATATAATCAGAGATGCGGGGGCTTATTTTTGCCCCGGTTTTAGCAACCGAAGTGCTGCAAATGTTAAGCTTGAAAATGATAGCCAGCACAAGGATTACGGAGCACGTAATTAAGTGTTTGTTAATCATTTTTTTTGTATTCATAGAACGATTCATTTTGGTAAATGCTGTGCAAAGGTATGTTATATAAAGCAGATTGTCAAACACTTATGACCCCCTTAGTGTTTTGAGTTTTTTAAAACAGGCGAAAAATCGGGCTTTAAAGTGGTTTAAACACAGTTTTTAGACCGATGAAAAAAAATGAAAAAAGCAATAAAAATCGCCCCAAAAACCGTACTTTTGCCCCTCACGCTGCGAAAGCGCAAACAAAAAAACTATGGTATTTAAAAGACCAACAAACAGTCGCGACGACAGGAATGGCAGATCAAACGGACCCTCAAAAGGTGGCGATAATAAACGATCTTCTTCCCCCCGTGCAAAGTCTTCAAAAGGCGCGGATAAAACCGGTAATGATGGAACTAAAAAAAGATACTCGAGCGGCCCTGCTGCCGAGCGTAGTTCGTTTTCATCAGGAGCCGAAAAGAAAAGCTTTGGCCCACGCAAGCCTTACTCTGGCCGCCCAACAGGTGGTGGTGACGAAGAAAGGCCAAAAAGAAGCTACGGCAACGAAGCCGGCGGCGATAAAAAAAGCTTTACACCACGTAGTAAACCATACACCGGCCGCCCGTCAGAGGGTGGCGATAGTGAGCGCCCAAGAAAAACCTTTGGTGCTGATAAGAAAGATTTTGCACCACGCAGTAAGCCTTATGGCACCCGTGATGGTGGTAGCGATGACCGCCCGAAAAAGAGTTTTGGTGGCGATGGTACCTTCAACCGTAAACCAAAAGGCGCAGATTTTGGCGATAAACCAAAAAGAACTCCTACAAGTTACGGCAATACCGACAGGCCAACAGGCGACCGTAAGTTTACCGGTTCAAAACCGGTAAGAGGCGAATTTAAAGGTGACGACAGACCAACACGTAAGCCAACTTACGATAAAATAACCCGCGACCGTGATGCACCTGTAAAAACATTACGTGCAAAAAAACCAACCAAAAAAGCTGAGGACGACGGATTGATCCGTTTGAACCGTTATATAGCTAATGCCGGCATCTGCTCTCGCCGTAAGGCCGATGAGTTAATTACGGCAGGTGTGGTGTCTGTGAATGGTATAGTAGTTAGCGAGCTTGGTTTGAAGGTTGACCCCATGAAAGACGAGATCCGTTATAATGGCGAAACCCTTAAACGCGAAAAGAACGTTTACGTATTATTAAATAAGCCAAAGGATTACATTACCACTACCGACGACCCGCAGGAACGCCGTACCGTAATGCAATTGGTTGAAAAAGCCAGCCGCGAGCGCATCTATCCTATAGGCCGTTTGGACCGTAATACTACCGGGTTGTTATTAATGACCAATGATGGTGACCTGGCCGATAAGCTTTCACATCCGCGCAGCAACATTACTAAATTATACCATGTTGAGTTAAGCAAAAGCTTAGCGCAAGGCGATTTGAATAAATTGCTGTTTGGCTTAGAACTGGAAGACGGCCCGATAAAACCGGACTCGGTATCATATGTAACGGGTGGCACAAAAAGAGAAGTTGGTGTACAGATCCACAGCGGCAAAAACCGTATTGTGCGCCGTATGTTTGAACACCTGGGCTACGAAGTGGTAAAATTAGATAGGGTGGTATATGCCAATCTTACCAAGAAAGACCTGCCACGCGGCCGCTGGCGCTTCCTTGACGAAAAGGAAGTTATCCAATTGAAGCATTTGATAAAATAAGCCTCACCCCAACCCCTCTCCTCCGCAGGAGTCCTTCGGACAAAAAAGAGGGGCTTTAAATATTACATTAAGAAACGCCCCGCACTCCGGAGCGTTTCTTTTTATATATTATTCCTAACTTGCACTTATAAACCAATATGTTCCGTCAAGTCATGAAAATTTTATTGCAAATAGTTATGCTGATATCGCCCATACTTACTGTTGCGCAAAAAAAGGGGGCAGCGCCTAAAGTGTTTGACCTGGTAATAGGCACCTTTACCGGCGATGCGCCAACGGCAAGTAAAGGGATATACGTTTACCGGTTTTATGAGGAAAGCGGCAAGGTTGCTTATTTAAGCGAGATTGAAACACAAAACCCTTCGTTTTTGGCCGTAAGTGCTAATCAGCAGTTTATATATGCGGTTAATGAGAATAATGGCGCCACCCCAAGTACGGTAAGCGCGTTTAAATTCACCAAATCAACCGGTAAATTAGAATTATTAAATACCCAGCCTTCAATAGGTTCGCCGGCTTATATCTCGGTTGATAAAGCTCAGAAAAATGTATTCATCGCAAATTATGGCGGCGGTAGCCTGCAGGTATACCCCGTTAATAAAGATGGGTCATTAGGTGCGTCATCACAAACCATCCAGAATGCAGGCTCGGGGCCAAATTCTGCCAGGCAATTGCAACCGCACGTACACTCGGCGGTATTATCGCCGGATGATAAATACCTGCTGGCCGCTGACCTGGGTACCGATAAAATAAACATCTTCCGCTATAAAGCATCAAAGAACCCACCGCTTACTCCGGCAGATGTGCCCTTCTTTCAAACGGCAGGCGGCTCTGGCCCGCGCCACAGCGAGTTTGCCCCTAACGGTAAGTTTATGTATAACATACAGGAAATTACGGCTACCATCACCGCGTTTAGCTATGATGGCGGCGATCTGAAAGAGCTGCAAACCATAAACATGATGCCCAATGATTTTAAAGGAACAAACGGCGCTGCCGATATCCATGTATCGCCCGACGGGATGTTTTTATACGCCACCAACAGGGGCACCGTTAACGAGATCTTTGTTTATGCTATAGACCAGGCTACCGGCAAACTAACAGCTGTGAGCCATTATCCTACCGGCAACAACCCGCGTAACTTTGTGATAGACCCTACGGGTAATTACGTACTGGTCGGCAGCTCGAACCGGGTGATTGTTTTTAAGGTGAACAAAGCCACCGGTAAGTTAACGCAGATCAATTCAGCCATTAATATGGAGTCGGCGGTTTGTTTAAAAATGATACCGGTAGAATAACCGGGTTAAACCGCTTGCGTTTTACCTTTTAGCCGTGTAAGTAAATAATCTGCCAATAACAGGATTACAACTATTACCAGGGCCATTAAATATATGGGCGGTATGGAGTGGGTATAATTAATAGCATCAACTATCCGGTTTTTATGAGCAGTGTTTTGCGTCGACGAATTAGCTACAAATAGCAACAGAAAGAACACAACCATCATTGCGGCAATGCCATACCAGGCTTTACGGGTAATTATTGGCTTATAAACAGCGGCATGTTTGTCCGCTGCTATTTGGGCCATAACATTGGCTGTAAAATTAAACGCCGGGCCCACTGCTTCTTCCTGTTGTAACAAAGCTTTCAGGGCTGTTTCGCGCTGCAGGTCCGCCTCAATGGTTTTCATTACCGATGCGGTAAAATCCACCGCCGGATTTTCGTCAGCGGCCAGCTTTATAATTTTTCTAAAGCGATCCTTTTTATCAGCCTTCATTCTTAATCTCCTTTTCGTTATCCAGCAAAAACTTCAATTTATGCTCTAAAACCTTGCGTGCCCTAAACAGCTTGATCTTGATGTTTGGGTTTGACATGCCGGTGATCTCTTGTATCTCTTTAATGGGCAGGTCGTTTATATAATATAGTGTAACCAGCGTAGCATCAATTGGCGGTAACCTATCGATCGCCTGTTTAACATAGTGTTTTACCTGTTTTGCCTGCAGCTGGTCAAACTGATCGGGCAAATCATCAGCTATCTCATCAACCTCTAAATCCATACCAACGGTTTCTACCCGTTTATCATTTAAACGCGTTACTGCCGTGCGGTAGGTTATGGTGTACAACCAGGTAGAAAACTTTGATTTACCTTCAAATTTATCAATTTGCCGGTAAGCTTTTATAAAACTATCCTGGGCAATATCATTTGCTTCATCGGCATCGCGCAAAATTTTTATGGCGATACTGTAAACCATATCCTTATACCGGTTAACCAAAAACGCAAATGAGGCGGCATCGCCACTTTGGGTTTTCTCTATATAATACAGGTCATCGGTATGCGCCATTACCCATGTGACTAAAAAAACCGGGAGTTGGTTACAAAAAAGAAATTTTAATTATTTTGTATCCGGTTGTATTGTTTTGCTGTCATATGGGGGTAAGCAATTAAATAACAACATTTAAATAAATAAAGATCATGCAAGAAGTAACCAGAGACGCCATAGTATCCATCACCCTGTTTGCCGCTGTATTTGGCATGGTGTACGTGTTTTTAATAACCCGCCACCGCGAGCGGATGATCATATTAGAAAAGAGCATAGATTACCCTTTCCCGGTCACCAACTTTAATAACATCACGCTAAAATGCGGCATGCTGCTGTCGGGCGTGGCCATAGGCTTTTTAATAATATATGTATTACAGGCCTGTGGTGTTTATAGCGACCTTATCTCGGTAGCAATGGTATGTTTATTTGGCGGGATAAGTTTAATAGCCAGCTACATTATAGTGGAGAAAAAAACCAAACAATTAAAATAATCCAATACCTGCTGCAAGCGGGTAATTAACAAAGCACTTAATTAACAAAAGTAAAGGCGCCCTCAGGCTGCTTGCCGGGTGCCCTTTGCCTAATATTTTATCATGAAACGCATCGCACAAAACCTACAGACCCTATTAATTACTGCCCTGCTTTTGTCAGGACCGGCACTGATGGCCCAAACCAAAACAGATACCACGGCCAAACTAAAGGTTAACGACTTAAAGGAAGTTACCATAAAGGCCGATAAGCCAATAATTAAACAGGAGGTAGACCGTATTACCTACGACCTGCAGGCCGACCCCCAAAGTAAATTTAGCAACGTGCTGGAGATGATGCGCAAAGTGCCTTTTGTTACAGTAGACGGTAATGAAAACATTATGCTTAAAGGGAATGCCAGCTATAAGATACTGATAAACGGCAAGCCATCAAGCCTGATGGAGCGCGATGCCAAAAGCATATTGCGCAGCATGCCGGCATCAACCATACAACGGATAGAAGTTTATACCACACCGCCGGCGAAATATGATGCCGAGGGCCTGGGAGGGATTATCAACATCATCACCAATAAAAAACTGGTTGATGGCTATAACGGCACCCTAAACATCAGCGAGCGCACCCCAACGGGGCCGGGCGCAGGTGCATCTTTTACAGCAAAGGCCGGTAAGTTTGGCCTGTCGGTATTTAGTGGCGGCAATCTCAACGATAATCCAACTACCACGACATTAAACACCCGTACAACAACGGGTACTAACCCCACAAATCTTAACCAGCAAGGCAACACCCGCTCTGATAGTAAAAACGCGTACCTGGGAACGGAGCTGAGCTATGAGATAGATCCATATAACCTGGTATCGGCGCAGTTTAATATTAATGGCAGCCGCAATAATGGCTTTAGCGACCAACGCTCGGTATTGAACCAAAGCGCGGGAAGCATCACCTACAATATAGACAATGCCAGCGCTAATACGGGAAAAGGTATAGATGCAGGGGTAAACTATCAGTTAGGGTTTAAAAATGATAAAATGAGATTACTTACTTTCTCTTATCGATATTTTAAATATAACGCAAGTAATCATAATGATATCGCTTTCAGCAACCGCATTAACTATGCGGATCCTGATTATAACCAGGAAAACTTTGGCTACGCATCCGAGCAGACCGGCCAGGTGGACCTTGTGCAGGGGTTTAAAAAATGGACGGTCGAAGCCGGAATAAAAAGCATTTTCAGGGATAACTCAAGCGATTTCCAATCGAACGTGTTTAACGCCGGGACCGGCAACTTTGATCGCGTTGCTGCCTTATCTAACCAATACAGCAGCACCCAAAACATATTGGCGGCTTATAATACCTGGCGGTATTCTTCAAAAAAATTAGAGGTTAAAGCCGGGATCCGTTTAGAGCATACTACTACCGATGCTGATTTTATATCTACCTCATCGGCAGCGCATCAACAGTATTTGAATTTGCTGCCATCTATCGCCATTAATATCCCTTTGGATGTTACAAGCGGGCTTAACCTGGGATTTAGTCAGCGTTTAAAGCGCCCGGGTATCAATAAATTAAATCCGTTTGTTGATCGCTCTAATCCCAACTTTTACTCGTCTGGTAACCCTGAGTTAAGCCGGTCAATAGTAAGCGACCTGCGGCTGGGGTATAGCCTGTCAAAAAAAGCCAGCTTAAACTTAAGCGTTTTTTATGATTTCGGTAAAAACCTTGACCTGTTGGTTTCCACGCTTGATCCGGCTACCAACATAACCTACAGTACTTATAAAAACACCGGGTCGGTTTTTGGAATAGGCAACGCTATCAGCTTTAGCTACCCGATATCTAAACGCTGGGACATCAGCATTAACACCAACGCCATGTATTTTGAGATACAGGGCCCGGTTGACGGCGGAACAAGCAAACGCAGATTTGTGGTTTTTAGCAGTTTTTCATCCTCCAATTATAATATTAATGATACCTGGCGCGTAGGGGCATCCGTTGCTGTTAATGGCCGCAACCCTACGGGCTTGCAGGGCTCTACTAACGGTTCTGTAAGCCCGTCGGTTTATGGCAGCAAACAACTCATAAAAAATAAATTATCCTTATCAGCATCCATGAGCAATCCATTTACTAAATACCGCGATGCCATGACCGAAACCAAAGGATCAAACTTTACACAAACCATTAGTAATCAAAACTATTTCAGAACATTTAACTTCAGCCTCAATTATAATTTCGGCAAATTGAAGGAATCCATCAAAAAAACCAAAAGAGGTATTAATAATGATGACGGAGCGCGGTAAGTATCATAATGGAAATCGCTTTAAGATAGGGGGCTCCGCTGGAGCCGTTAAAGATCTTGGGTATTTACTATAAACAGGTAGTTCCTCCGGAACTCCTTTTTTAAGAACTCCGGAGGAGTAGCCTGTTTATAGCAAGGAAAGGCGCAGTGGCAGGCTCCAGCGGAGCCTCCTTAAACGATTTTAATTTTTAAAAAGCGATTTCCCTGTATCAGATTATTTACAGCATGGGTTGGGTTGATTTGCTATCTTGCATTAACCAATTGCCTAACTTATTATGAAAAAGCTGATTATAGTATTGTCGTTGCTATCGCCACTGTTTGGGTTTTCACAACAAATAGCCAAAACGTATGACCTGTTACTGGGTGGTTATACGCCCGCCGGCCAGGACAAGGGGATCTCGGTTTACCGCTTTGATTCTGAAACGGGTAAAGTAAGTTTGTTAAGCCAGGTTGCAGGGTCTTTAAACCCCGACTTTTTAGCGCTAAGCAATGATAATAAATTTGTTTATGCCTGCAATGTTGGTGTTAAAACCAGTGTAGAGGGCGAGGTAAGCGCGTTTAAGTTTGATAAAGCTACAGGCAAATTAACGCTGATAAATAAAGTAGCCGGCGGTGGTAACAACCCGGTGCATATCAGCATTGATAAAGATGGTAAGAATGTGCTGGTATCTTATTATTCCAGCGGTAGCGTAACAGTGCTGCCTGTAAATAAAGATGGATCAATAGGCGCGGTTTCGCAGACTATCCAATACGCCGGATCCGGGCCGCATAAAAACCAGAAAGGCCCGCATGTGCATATGACAAAGTTCTCGGACGACGGCAAGACGGTTTTTGTTGCCGATTTAGGGACCGACAGAATATTGATCTACAATTACGATAACACCAGGGCCCAACCCTTAACCCCTGCCGATCCGGCCGTTGAGCTGATGTCGCCTGCTGACGGGCCGCGCCACATAGAGTTCTCGCCGGATAAAAAGTTTTTGTATGTTATCCAGGAGCTGAGCGCTAATGTAAGGGTATATAAATATGATAAAGGAAAGCTGGCTTTTGTGCAAACCATTAACATGATGCCCGAGGGCTATGATAAAAATGGTGGTGCAGATCTGCATGTGTCGCCTGATGGTAATTTCCTGTATGCATCTGTACGTGGCGATGCTGATAAGGTAGTGCTGTACGCTGTAAATAAACAAAATGGCAGGCTGACTTATATCGACAAATATGATGTAAGCAAAGCGCCCCGCGGCTTTACCGTAGACCCAACCGGCAACTTTTTAATTAGTGCAGGCCAGGATGGTAATACCATTGACTTTTTTAAAATAGACAAAGCTACCGGCAAGCTATCCCTTACCGATACTAAAATATCATTGGCGCAGGTTACCTGTTTAAAATGGGTAGCGGTAGATTAATTAAAGAAGTTTAAAATATTTTGGGGGGACAATCGTCTGTTAGCTATGTACTCAACCTTATTAGCTTTACATTCACTAACCCGCTGGCTGGTATTGGGCAGTTTGGTGTTGGCAATTTTTCGCGCTTACCGGGGCTGGCTGTTTAATAAACCCTGGTTAAAGTTTGATGATACAACGCGCCATATCGCGGCTACTATGGCGCACATTCAGTTTTTGTTGGGCGTGACTTTATATTTTATCAGCCCTATCGTAAGTTATTTCCTTCATAATTTTAGTACAGCCGTGCATGAGCGGGCCATCAGGTTTTTTGGGATGGAGCACGTCACCATGATGTTGATAGGTATTGGCATTATCAGTACAGTATCTGCAAAAGCAAAAAACAAACCTACCGACCAACAGAAGTTTAAATTCCTGGCCGTTTGGTATACCATTGCCCTGCTTATTATATTGAGCTCAATACCCTGGTCGTTTTCGCCGTTAATTAGCCGGCCAAATTTCAGGCCGATATGGTAAAACAAAAAAGGCCGCTTTTAAGCGGCCTTTTGTTATTTAAAGATAATAGCGTTTTTATGAACGGGCAAGCAATTCGTCCAAATTGCCCAAGCCCATGGTAAAGCCTTCTTTGAAGCCCATACCCACTATTTGAGCCATATCCGCTTCGGTATCAAATGATAGTTGGATATCTACTTTTGATCCGGTAGCAGTGGCGCTAAATACATTACGCCAATACATAGGCGGGAAGCTTTTATCAATGTTGCCACCCTCGTCGCAAAAGGCGGCGGTTGCATCAAAGCTTTGGCCCGGTGTAATGGCGGTAAAATCCACACGGCACCAGGCCTTCTCGCCAGTAGGGCCGGCCATACAGTATAGCCAAAACCCGCCTACGGTAAAGTCCATAGTTTTAGTTATGGCGCGCCATGGTTTAGGTGCCCACCACTTATCTAATTGTTCGGCCTCTGTCCAGGCTCTCCATACTTTATCAACCGGCGCGATAAATTCGCGGGTTATATTTAACTGCCTGTTGTTTGCGTCTTTTTCAATTTTGGTTTCGTGTGTCATAATTATTGTTTTAAAGGTCTGCTAATAGATCATCTAATTGGTTAAAGCGGTCCTCCCACATTTTGCGGAAAGTATCCAGCCATTTGTCTACTTCTTTCATTTTATTTGCGTTTACATGGTAATATATTTCGCGGCCATTTTGCTTTTGCGATACGGCTTCACACTCGGCCAGGATCTGGATATGTTTGGATACCGCCTGACGCGTGCTGTTAAAATGCTCGGCAAGGGCGTTAGGTGTCATGGCCTGTATAGCCAGCAGGGTTAATATCGCGCGGCGCGTGGGGTCGGCTATTGCCTGGTAAATATCTCTTCTCATTTTATTTGCAACTGATTGATTGCAAATGTATGCGCAATTAATCAGTTGCGCAAATTTATTTTCATTTATTTTCTTGGGACTGAAATAGCGGGAGTATAACCGGGTTAATTAAAATTAATTTTTACTTTTATGAACCAAGTTAAACCAATATACTATGCCTGTTCCCCATAAACTAAGAGCCCTAAGCTTTTTATTAATAGCATCGGCTACAATTTTAAATGTAAAAATAGCATCGGCCCAAACGGCGGTTAACCTAAAGGGCTTTAATAAAACCAGCGGTGTGGTAATAAAAACTACCGGCTCAAAAATAGACCTGAGCTGGCCCACCGGCGCGGCCCAACATGGCCGTGTAGTTTTAGATCTTGATAAAAACAACCCGTTATTTAAAAGTATACAAGCTACCAGTAAAGGCATTTACAAAGAAGTAGCCAGTAACCTTAATCCCGAGTTTATCCTCACCATAGGCAAACGGGACCTGATCTCACAAAACGGCTGGAACATCTTTTTCGACCGTGTGCCTACAAAACCCTTTAAAGCTTACCACGCCGAAATGATAGATAAGCAAAACGCTTCGGTAAAAACAGCCGGTTCGCGCACTATTGTAAGTTTAGGGAATATTCAGGCCGATAGATTTAGCGGGCATATTGAAATGACTTTCTACAACGGTAGCCCTTTGTTTAATGTGGCTGCGGTTATGTCAACAGGGATAGATTCTACCGCTGTTGTGTATGATGCCGGTTTGGTAAGCAATAACCCCAGCTGGAGTAAAATCGGCTGGGCAAAAACAGACGATAAATTTAACAATATCGAATTTAATGCGGCCGATAGCAGCAGAAACGTAATGGTAAAATATCGCACGATAATAGGCCAAACAGCTAATGGGAGCCTCGCGGTTTTCCCGGCGCCACACCAGTATTTTTACCCGCTGGATGAAGCCTTTAACCTGAAATTTACCTGGTATGGCACCAATTACCGCAAACTGATACCGGGCTATGGTATAGGCATTCGCCAGGATCTTTATGGCGATCGTAGATTTGTGCCATGGTTCAACGCCCCTCCGGGAACTAAGCAACGGATGAATTTTTTCTGCATGGTTAGCGTGGCTGATGGTGCAGGTGTTTTATCGGACGTAAAGAAATTTACCCGCAATGATAAATACCAGCCTTTGCCGGGTTACAAAACCATGGCCAGCCATTTCCATAATGAATATACCACTACAGTATTATTAAAAGGCAAGCCGGCCGAGGATGAGCCGGAATATGTGCGCGTATTTAAAAACTTAGGGGTTAACATCGTTCACCTGGCCGAGTTCCACGGCGCGGGCCATCCAAAAGGACCGGACGAATCGCGGTTAAAAGAACTAAACACGTTGTTTAAAGAATGCGAAAAAGAATCGCATGGCAACTTCCTGCTGCTGCCCGGCGAAGAACCTAATGAGTTTTTTGGCGGCCATTGGCTGGAGTTTTTCCCTAAACCGGTTTACTGGGTCATGTCGCGTAAGGATGGTGTGCCATTTGTGGCTGATGATGCCCGTTACGGCAACGTATATCATATCCGCGACAAAGATGATATGCTGAAGCTATTGGAAACAGAGAACGGCCTGGCCTGGACCGCCCATGCCCGCACTAAAGGATCAACCGGTTATCCTGACAAGTATAAAGATGAAGCATTTTATAAATCAGCTCATTTTAACGGCGCGGCCTGGAAAAACATTCCCGGCGATCTATCAACCGAAAGAATGGGCCGCAGGGTCTTTGAGCTGATGGACGATATGAACAACTGGGGCCTGAAGAAAAAGGTGCTGGCCGAGTCAGACATATTTACCATCACCCAGGAAAACGAAATGTACGCCCATGTAAACGTTAACTACCTTAAAATGGATAAGCTGCCTGAGTTTAAAAATGGCTGGCAGCCCGTATTGGATGTATTAAAAAGCGGTAATTTCTTCGCCACAAGCGGCGAGGTGCTGTTACCAACGTTTAAAGTTAATGGTGCCGAAGCAGGATCAACCATAAAAGTAAAAGATCCGGCCAAAGCGATGGTAGATTTCTCGGTTAAATGGACTTACCCGCTAAACTTTGCCGAACTGATAACCGGCGATGGCAAAAACGTTTATCACCAACGTATCAACCTAAATAATACTACGGCTTTTGGCGATAAGAGCTTCCATGTACCGGTAAATTTAAAGGGTAAGAAATGGATCCGCCTGGAAGTTTGGGATGCGGCGGTTAACGGGGCATTTACGCAAACGGTTTGGTTAAATTAGTGAAGTTATAATCTATATCAAAATGAAGCGCTTTGTTTTAATCCTTTTATTAATACTAACCGGTAATTTTTTTGTTTCGGCAAAAAACTGGTATGTTTCGGGTACCGGTAACGATGTTAATGATGGTACAACGCCCGCCGGAGCTTTCAGAAATTTGCAAAAAGCAGAAAGCGTAGTACAACCCGGCGATATTGTCTGGGTGGGCAATGGTATTTATACTAATGATGATAAAGTTAGCGCGGTGCTTTCTATAACCAGGCCAGGCAAACCAGGCGCGTGGATAACCTGGAAAGCTATGCCAGGCCAACATCCTCAAATAAAACCTACTGGCTGGGCAGGAATAAGCATAACAACGTCATACCAAATATTAGACGGCCTTACTGTTACCGGCGCTAATGATGCTATTGTATTGCTGGATGCCCAGGAAGATGCAAAGAAAACTACCCCGAACCCATATTTTAACACCAATGGTATATTTATAAATGGTCGCCCGTGCAAGCCTGATGACAAGCCACACCATAATATCATCCGCAACTGTGTGGTAAATAACTGCCCCGGCGGCGGTATCTGTGCTATTGAAACCGATTATGTCACGATACAAGATTCCCGGGTTTTTAATAATGCCTGGTTTATGCGCTATGGCGGGTCGGGGATTACCACATTGCTAAACTGGGCCTATGACGCTGCGCCGGGTTATCATGTCATTATCCAACGTAATTATGTTTGGAACAATAAAACAATGGTACCATGGGAGCAGATAGGTAAGCTTAGTGATGGCAATGGTATTATCCTTGATGTTACCGATCAGGAAGAAAACGGAGCAACGAACCCCAACGCCGATGCTGTTGTTAAAACGCAAAGCGTAACACCCGCTCCTGCCGCAAAACCAAAAAGGCCGGAGTGGAAGGGCCGGGCACTTATTGCCAATAATTTAAGTGCTTATAATGGTGGCTCGGGCATACATACATTCCGCACTAAGTATGTAGACATTGTTAATAATACTACTTATAGCAACGGATCGAACGTTGGCTACGCAGAAATGTTTGCAAACCATAGCGAAGACATTGTATTCTTAAATAACATTATAGTACCCCGCCCCGGTGGTAAAGTAACCAGTAATAATAATAAAAACGTTAACATCAGCTGGGATTATAACCTGTATCCGGTTGTTCAGAATTTATTTAAAGCGGAACATGATATTGTTGCTGATCCAAAATTTATAGCAATAGAAGCTGATTTTAATAAAAGTAATTTTGGTTTAGCTAAAGGCAGTCCTGGCCTTAACTCGGCATCTGGCGAATTGCCGCAGCCTACTGACATAAGTGGCAAACCGCGCCCCAAATTACATGGCCGCGATCGGGGAGCGTTTGAGCAATAGTTACATTTGGTTTAAGCGTTCATAAGAAAGCAACTATCTATTTAAATTGTAACAATTAACTAACATAGAAAGGTTTACGGCTTAACGTGTTGTGTTTAAGTTTGCGATAACGTAAATTGCTGTTATACCACTATTAACTGCTTATTGTCATGATCGAAGAGACCTCTGCTTCAAACCTTACAGGCGATGATAACGACCTGGACCGCCGCCATTTCCTAAAATTAATGGGCGTAACCACAATTGGCTTACCGCTTGTGGGGTTCACCAATTTTAACGCGCAAGGCGTATCGCTGGTTATCGATCCTAACGATGATATGGCCACCTCGGGCCCTGCCAAATGGGCCGTGGGCGAACTGGAAGCATCGCTTAAAGCCAAAAATATTGCTGTACAGTACTGTGCAAGTATTGAAAAAGCCGCTACCGGCAATTTATGTGTCGTTGTTGTGTGGGCCGAAAGCAATGCCGGAACAATTTTATTAAAAAAAGCCGGAGCCACTATCCCGGCCAAAGCCGAAGCAACGGGCCTGGTGCCTGCCATGCATGGTGTTCGGCCGGTTATAATAGCCGCAGGTTATGATGTGCGGGGATTGACCTATTCGCTGTTAGAGTTGACGGACAGGGTTAACTATTCTGCCACGCCCTTAACAGCAATGCATATTTCAAAACCTGTTATTGAACAGCCGCTAAATAAAGTACGCGCTATAAACCGCATATTTTGCAGTGATATTGAAGATAAGCCCTGGTATAACGATGTAGAAATGTGGCCCAAATACTTATCCATGCTGGCCACCCAGCGTTTTAACCGTTTTAACTTAACTTTTGGCCTTGGGTATGACTTTTTAAATGGCGTTACCGATGCTTATTTTTTGTTTGCTTATCCGTTTCTGCTATCAGTGCCGGGCTATAATGTACATGTGCCGCAATTGCCAGATGCCGAACGCGACCAAAACCTGAAGATGCTGAAATTTATCAGCGAACAAACGGTAGCGCGCGGAATGGAGTTTTGTTTAGGCATCTGGATGCATGGTTACGAATGGATAAAAGCGCCTAATGCCAATTATACTATTGAGGGATTAACCAAAGAAACCCATGCAGCTTATTGCCGCGATGCCATCCGGTTGTTGTTGCAACAATGCCCGGCTATTAGCGGCGTTACCCTGCGCATCCACGGCGAAAGCGGGGTTACCGAGGGCAGTTATGAGTTTTGGAAAACTATATTTAGCGGCGTAGCCACCTGCGGCCGCGTAGTGCCTATAAACCTGCATGCCAAGGGCCTCGACCCCGAAATGCTGAATAATGCCATGGCATCGGGTGTGCCGGTGTCAGTATCGCCTAAATATTGGCTGGAGCATATTGGCATGCCCTATATGCAGGCGGAGATTCGCGAACCGGAGATCCCAAAACCTAACAAAAAAACATCCAAACTGATGAACCTTAGCGAGGGGTCGCGCAGCTTTACCCGCTATAGCTACGGCGATTTTCTGAAGGAGGATCGCAAATACCAGGTCATTCATCGGATCTGGACAGGTACCCAACGCTTTTTGCTTTGGGGCGATCCGGTGATGGGGGCCGCGCAGTCGCGTGCATTTAGCTTTTGCGGGGGCGACGGTGTTGACTTAATGGAACCGCTATCGTTTAAGGGCCGCCGTGGCTCGGGTGTTGCCGGCGACAGGTGCGCTTACGAAGATACGGCACTGAGGCCGCGCTGGGATTGGGAGAAATATTTATATAGTTTACGGGTATTTGGAAGGACGTTATATAACCCGGATACCGACAACGACGTATGGAACCGCTTTTTACGGAAAGACTTTGGCCCAGGGGCTAACGGCGCGCAACAGGCACTTGCACATGCAACGCGGATTCTGCCAACCGTGCTTACCGCCCATGGCGAGTCGGCAGCTAATAATGCTTACTGGCCGGAGATGTATACCAATATGTCGATAGTGGCTGTGTTGAGGGATCAGATTGGCGATACGCCATCGCCGCATATGTTTGGTGCGGTTACACCGTCTGATCCGCAATTCTTTTTAAGTAAAAATGATTATGCCAAAGAACTGGTGACCGGCAAGCACAGCGGTAAGTATACCCCGCTTGAAGTAGCGCAATGGCTGGATGATGAAGCAGATGCTGCCGAACGCAACTTACTGTTGGCAGCCAAAGCATCCAACAAAACCAAGCCGGAATATAGACGATTGGTTATTGATGTTGCCATGCAAGCGGGCTTGGGCAGATTTTTTGCAGCTAAATTCCGGTCGGGCATATTATACAATATCTTCGAGCAAACCGGCGACAGGACCGCACTTGCAGAGGCATTAAAACAATATAAAGCAGCCCGCGAGCATTGGTTTAAACTGGCCAATAAAGCCAAAGGTATTTACATGAAAGATGTTACCGGCGGCGAGAACCCCTGGCTGCGCGGCCATTGGTTGGACAGGCTGCCCGGCATAGATAAAGACGTTGAGCGCATGAGCGCGAGGTTAGACGGAGCCCAACCCAATGATACCCGGCAACCCGCCGCAGTTATGGCAGTTAACACCTGCTTACACATCACCAAACGCATAACTGTAAAATGCACCCATCAACCGCTTAAAACATTTACACCGGGTAGTGCGTTAACCCTTGAGCTGGCGCTTGAGAAAGCGCCTTTGGCGGTAAGGTTATGTTATCGCCATGTAAATATGGCCGAACGATTTGAAACTGTTGATATGAAACCCTCCGGAAATACGTATGTTGCAAATATTCCGGCGGCATATACACAGTCGCAATACCCGTTGGCCTATTATTTTGAGGTGGAAGAAGGCCCGGCAGCGGTTACCGTATATCCGGGTTTTAATGAGCTGCGTAATAACCAGCCTTATTTTGTTATAAGACAGGCGTAAGCTATAAATGAAAAAACTGTTACTTGTATTATCGTTATTTCTGTCCCTGTATTGCAAAGCACAAACTGCAGGCAGTAAAATTTACGACCTGGTTGTGGGCACCCGCACCCATGGCGCAAGCGACGGGATCTACGTTTACCGGTTTGATCCAGAAACCGGCAAGATCATTTACCTTAACCATATTGACGGCATAGCCGACCCCACCTATCTCTGCATCTCGAACAATAAAAAGTTTGTTTACGCGGTAAGCGATAAAGCCACGGGGTCCGGCGGGGTATATGCCTATAAATTTGACGCGGCTACCGGTAAGCTGGACTCTATAAATAACCAGCCTGCTTATGGCGGCCCGCTGTATGTATCGGTAGATAAAGCACAAAAAAACCTGTTTGCAGCTAATTACCTGGGCGGGGTATTGTCGGTTTATCCAATTAATGCCGATGGTTCTTTAGGAGCAGCTTCGCAGGTGATCCAGGATATTGGCAGCAGCATAAACCGGCTAAGGCAGGAAGGCCCGCATGTGCACACCGCGTTTTTATCACCCGATGAAAAGTACCTGCTGTACACCGACCTGGGAACCGATAAATTAAATATTTACAAGTATAACCCGGCAGGTTCTCTGGTACTAACCCCAGGCCCGGTGCCATTTGTAAGCGGCAACCCGGGGTATGGTCCGCGGCATATTGATATGTCGGCAAATGGAAAATTCATTTACATGTTGCAGGAACTAACAGGTACCGTAACCGTATACCGGTTTAACCGGAGCCGTCCTGTTGAGCTACAGATCAAATCAATGGTAGTGGATAATTTTAGAGGTAACATACAGGCGGCAGATATTCATTTATCGCCGGATGGCAGATTCCTGTATACCTCTAACCGTGGCTCGGCTAACGAAATTATACAGTTCTCGGTGAATAAGGCAACCGGCTTACTAACGTTTGTTAAGCGCTACAGCAGCATGGGCAGATCGCCCCGCAATTTTGTGATCGACCCAACAGGCAACTATTTATTTGTATCAAACCAATACTCAAACAATGTTGCCGTATATAAAATTAATAAACGTACCGGCAGGTTAACGCTAACCCCCAGCGTAATTAACATTGATGCGCCCATGTGCATCAGGTTTGTACCGGTAGGTTAAAGGTAAAAAATAGTCAGGGAAATACTGTTAATTTGGGGCTATGAATATTTTGATTGCCCCCAATGCTTTTAAAAACAGCCTCGACGCGCAAAGCGTAGCCGAAGCTATTGCATTGGGCCTGCAGCAAAGTAGACTGGATTGCCAATGCCAACTCTTCCCGGTTGCGGATGGCGGCGATGGGACAGGAAGCCTGATTATAAAACATCTAAACGGAACATTCATAAACACCCCCGCTCATGATGCGCTGGGCCGCCCAATAGCCGCCGCTTTCGGGCTGATTGACGGTGGCCGCACCGCTGTTATTGAAATGGCCGACGCATCGGGTATCCGCTTATTAAAAACAACCGAACTAAACCCAATGCTGGCCAATACCTTTGGCACCGGCGAACTGATAAAGGCCGCCCTTGATAAAGGAGTAACTAAAATCATAATCGGTATGGGAGGCTCGGCTACGGTTGATGGGGGAATGGGGATCTTGCATGCCCTTGGCATTGAATTTTTGGATGGAGACGGAAAATCCTTAAAACCAATAGCGGCAGAACTGATTAATATTGCAGCCATAAACACAAGTAACTTAGATAAACGAATTCCCGGCTGCGAAATAATCGTCCTATGCGATGTAGATAATAAACTGTTGGGGCCTGAAGGCGCGGCTGCGGTATTTGGTCCGCAGAAAGGAGCTGCGCCAGCGGCAGTAACTATGCTTGACGCTATGCTTGCCAGGTTTGCGGCGATAACTTTGCAGCAAACGGGCCGGGATATGACTACTATTAAGCACAGTGGCACGGCGGGTGGGGCAGCTGCCGGACTATACGCTTTTTTAAATGCGAAGCTGGTAAGCGGCGCAAACCACTTTTTAGAGCTTACCGATTTTAACCGAATGTTACAAAATTGCGATATAGTTATTACCGGCGAAGGCAGTATTGACGAACAAACTTTGCAAGGAAAAGCCCCCGCGGCGGTAGCTGCTGCTGCTAAAAAGAAAGGTATTAAAGTGATAGGTGTAGCAGGAAAAGTGCCGGCAGCGCATAGTGAGGCACTTAATCAGGTTTTTGATCAGCTATTGTCCATTAATAGCGATCCGGTTGATTTGGCTACGGCATTAAAAAACACCCGGAACAATTTAATTATCACCGCCCAAAAAATTGGCGACCAGTTAGCTTTGAGTTAATATTCCGCGATACGTAAATTCCTACATAATAGCTGCTTGCAATGCTGCTACAACCTGTGATTGTATAGCTGGCATACTAATTGACTACTTACTGTACAACTCTGCTGTTTATTCACTTAAAATTTGCTTTTATGAATTTCCCCCGATTTACTTTAAATACGACCAGCATGATACAGGCAAAAATTAATAGCCAGACCTATTTTTTCACCATAAGCCATATTACCCGCGAAACAGAAAACCGGTTACTATACGGCCTGCGTTTAAATAACATCAGCTACTTTATTAGTAAAACATATGGCGTAAATGACGGCGAGCAATTAGATACAAACCAGCCGTTAGCCGGTAATATTCTTAAAGAATTAAATACAGTTATAACCCAGGTTGAGCTTAATCACAAAAAGCGCCCATCGTTAGAGCAGATAAACCGCGAGATCTTCAGTATTCTTATCCGGCTACGTAATTTTGGCTCGAAAACATTTAAACCGGTTTTAAGTTAACCCGTTTATTTTTCTTCGGCTGCCGCCCATATATCACGGATGGTATCTTCATCGCCATGCCCATCAGGTACAGCATCGCTTTTATTATTGGCATAATACCACCGTTTTTTATCTAATGGAGATGTGGTTTGGCGGAAGCCCGGCATTTCGACGTGACCGTTAGGATCGGTTTTCTTTACCCAATCATACGCATAATGCAGCCAGTTTTGGCGATAGGCGGCAGGCTGATGCGCGTACCAGCTTATCTCATCATATCCCCAAACCCAGATACTTAATCCTGCTGCTTTTGGCTGGCTTGGTTGTTTGCTTACGCCGTAATTATCAAATTCGACAATGTAAGGTAAGTGTTCGCAACTCCAACCGCTTGGGGTAATGCCGCCTTTACTTCGCAGAAACAAGGCATCGGTATGGCCCACTTTTAACTCCGCCTCTTCGGGCTTATCAGAGATCTCTTTTATCCTTAGTGGAAATGCATGTACATCCATCAATAATTTGCCATCCTTTACAAAACCACCGCTTGGTACATGCGAGTCGCAGATCACCATTTTACGGCGGGCGTGTTTATGCGCATAATCACGGATCAACGCTAAGATTTGTGCATAATGATCCAGGTTCTTGTCGTTCTTATTCATCAGCTCAACCTGCCCAAAGTGCAGGCCCTCAATACCGGCATTTAGGTAGGATGCCCCAAGGAAATAAAAGAACAGCTTGGTTTCATTCTGGCTCACATCGGGTACCGAGCCGCGGCCCCATTGGCCTTTAAATTTACCATCGGGATAAAGCATGGCATCATAGCTAAACTTCCGTGTCTCAACCGGCAGATTAAGCGCTTTAAATGCCCAGTCGGGGATATCCAGCTGATTCACCTGCGGGGTTACAATTTCAAATATGCAGGCCTGTAAAATAATGTCCCGGTCTACGGCGTGTACTTTGGCCGCCATTTCTTTTTCTTTTAGGAGATTGGTAGGGATGTCAGCCTCCTGACCCCATTGGCAAACGGCACGACCGATCAACTTGGGGCCAATGTTTTTTATCATTCGCAAATTATCATCAAAATTACCCCGGCCTATTAACAGGCTTTGCATGGTTATAGAGCGGTCGAGGTAGTTCTCCAACACCTCGCGCGATATGGTTTTTTTGAATTTATAGTTTAGTTTTTTTGCAGGAGGGTTGGCAAATGAAGTAACCGATATACCGACCACACAAACAGCAATCAATGATTTGTATAAGATGTTCATATCAATTGGTTTAATAACAATTCAAATAAAGCAGCTTGTCATTTCGAAACGTAGTGAGAAATCTTATACGCCAAATAGGTCGCACGTATAAGATTTCTCCGCGTACCTCGTTCGAAAAGACAAAGCAGAAATGGTGTCCTATATCCCCCACTTCTTATTCGCCACACTTCCCATCACAAACTCCAATGTGCCTCCCGCCAGGATCTGTTTATGACTGATATAACATTTGTTATAACGCTTGCCATTTAACTTAGCCGACTGGATATAAACATTAGCCGGCGAGTTGCCTTTAGCAATAATAGTAAATATCTTACCCGTAGCACCGGCGCGGATAGCTACCTTGTTAAACGTAGGGCTGAAAATCTCATATCTTGGGTCGCCGGGTGTTGCCTGGTGCAGGCCGCTTGCCGCCAGTACATACCAGGCCGACATCTGGCCAACATCCTCATTACCAACTAAACCTTCAACACCTGTAGTGTAGGCATTGGCGCAAATTTTACGCACCCACTTTTGGGTAAGCCATGGAGTGCCCAGTCGGTTAAACATAAATGGTACCAGATGCACCGGCTCGTTAGCCTGATTATAATAGTCGTTCCAGGTAAAATTATCGGGTGTGTTTTCGAAGAAGGAATTTAAATCGGCAATGGTTTTTTCACGACCGCCCATCAAAGTTGCCATACCGTCAATATCATGCGGAACGAACCAGCCTTGCTGATACGGGTTACTCTCAACCGTAGCGTAATCCTGTTGTAAGCGGCCTTTCTTTGGCCAGGGCTTCCAGGTGCCATCCGCGTTTTTAGGGCGGAACCAGCCTTTCTCCGGGTCGTAGATCTGTTTATAGGTTTGGCCCCTGTCGGCATATAGTTTTACATCCTCCGGGTGGCCCAACCATTTTGCCAGTTGCGATTGGCACCATTCGTCGAAACCATATTCCAGGGTTTTTGAGATATCCATTTCATGCGCGCCGGGCAGGTTGCCAAATTTCTCAACCGTATTGCGGGCATATTTATAAGCTTTCTGCGCGTCAAAATTGCGGATGCCTTTACTGTAAGCGTCTGCAATTACCGGGATAGCAGGATTACCCACCATACAACCCGAATAGGCGTTTAGCAATTCCCAGCGCTCTAAATAATGCTCGCCGCTTTGGTCGGCAATCTCAACCAGCGAGTTTACCATATCGCTCACAATAGTTGGGTTAATAATGGTTTGTAACGGGAACTGGCTCCTGAAAACATCCCAGCCACTAAATACAGAACGCTTAATAAACTTGCCGGTATGGTGTGGTTTCATATCGGCGCCCATATAGGTGCCATCCACATCGCTGGTAGCCCGCGGGTCAATCATAGTATGATATAGCGCGGTATAGAATACAGTCTTTTGGTCCTCAGTTCCACCGGCCACACTCATGGCCGACAGGCTTTTGTTCCACAGGGCCTTAGCCTGGGCGCGTGTTTTATTAAAATCCCAGGCTGGTATTTCTGTGGTTAAATTAAGTTTGGCTCCGGCCATGCTTGAAAACGAGATGCCCGATTTCATCATTACCACCTCTTTATCGCCCGTGGCAAACTCGGTATAAAAGCCAAGGTGCTTGCCTTGTTGCTGTTTAATGTTTGGTATGATAACCGCTTTAGCTATCAGCGAATCGTATTTTAAACTGGTAACGCTTTCGCTCTTGCGCGACATCCCGTTAGGAATATCGGCGCTCCAAACGCCATAGTTTTTTAGTGGCTTACTAAACTGCGCGTAAAAATAAACGGTATAGTTTGCCTTGCCTGCGCCATCGCCCCAGCCACCACCTTCGGGCGGGCATTTCATCCAGCCCTGGATGGTATGGTCGTCAACCACTTGTATATATTGTTCGGTTGATGTACCGCCAACCCTGCGGGCCAGATCAAGTTGTATGCGCGATTGTTTGTTTTGTGGGAAGGTAAACTTCATTATCCCGCTATGCGGCGCGGCAGTAACCTCCGCGCGTATTTTATAATCGGTTAACGTAGCGGCATAATAACCGGCTTTGGCAACTTCATCATCCTTGCTATATTTAGAGCGGTAGCCCGGCAATTGTTTATGCCGGCCCGCAACTACATGTAAGGGGCCGGTTGTTGGTGTGGTTAATAAATTACCCAGGTCGCCATACCAACCTATGCCGCTCATTTGCGTAAAGGCGAAGCCTTCCATATATTCCATTTCGTAACTGTAACCCGGGCCGTTATCACCGCCGGTTATGGTATTAGGGCTTACCTGTACCAGGCCAAAAGGCGTAGCCGCCCCAGGGAAGGTTTTGCCCAGGCCATGCAAAACACCGGCCTTTGCCGCACTGGTGCTGCCACCAATAAAAGGGTCGACATAATCGGCAGGGGTTTTTGTTTGTGCCGATATATGCACAGTGCATATCGATGCAATAGCAAACAGAGCAAATCTTTTCATTACAATTGGTTTATAATATTGGCAGTTTATTACAAAACGAATGTAATATAAAAGGCAAGTTATTAATTATTTTAAATTACCTGATTAGTAAGCATTCTTAACATCAGCAGCGGGCTACTAAGTAAAATAATTATTACGAAATCGATTTCTTCGCTATATTTCAGTTTCAAAAGCAAAATAGATAGACGTTTATTAAAAAATAAAGGTTTATTTGCCTGAATAAGACTTGTATATATCAGTTACTGGCATATGCACCAACCAATTATTCACACACATGAAAAAGTACGGCTATATATTTCTGTTTTTGCTGGCGGCAGCTGTTTTGTACCAATGTACAACCCATAAACTACTGGTATCAACGCTGACTAACAATCCGCCAAAGGCTGATATCAATTCGTCGCCGGTTATACCGGCTAACGAGTCCATCGGTAAAATGAAACTGGAGCCGGGCATGACCATATCGCTGATAGCTTCCGAGCCGTTGGTAAGCACGCCGGTAGCGATGATGTTTGATAAAAAAGGCCGTATTTGGGTGCTGGAGATGGAAGATTATATGCCCGATACCACAGGCAAGGGCGAGAACGAACCATTGGGTAAAGTAGTTGTACTAACAGATAAAAATAACGACGGCGTAATGGATGAGCGTAAGGTTGTTATTGATTCGCTGGTAATGCCGCGCGCTTTTTGTTTGATAGAGAACGGCATATTAGTTGCCGAGCCACCCCGCCTGTATTACTATGACCTGGCTAACGACAAACCCGTAAAACGCACACTAATTGATGGTAAATATACGGTAGGGGGTAATGTAGAGCACCAACCAAACGGCCTTTACCGTGGTTTGGATAATTGGATCTATAACGCTAACTCGGCCAAACGTTACCGTAAAAAAGGCGATAAATGGCTGATAGAAACCGCGCACGAAAAGGGCCAGTGGGGCATAACCCAGGACGACCAGGGCCGCATGTATGCCAATGATAATTCGGCCAATTTATATGGAGATTTCTTCCCGCCCAGCCTTGGTTTAACAAACAAAAACCAAAAAGGCATGGCCGGCTTTAATGAGCGTACGGTGTCTGATAACCGTGTGTTCCCGATAAGGCCTACACCGGGCGTTAACCGGGGCTATATGAAAGGTGTCCTGGATGATAGCCTGCGCCTGGTAAACATGACCGCGGCTTGCGGACCGATGATCTATCGTGGTGGGTTGTTTGGGGCTGACTATGAATTTAACGCCTTTGTTGCCGAGCCATCGGCCAATTTAATTAAGCGTGACATCCTTACCGAAAAGGGTAACCTGGTAAAAGGAGTAGAAGCTTATCACGGCCGGGAGTTTTTGGCGAGTGTTGATGAACGTTTCCGACCGGTAAGTTTGTATGACGGGCCCGACGGCGCGCTGTATATTGTTGACATGTACCGTGGTATCATCCAGCATAAAACGTATTTAACGCCTTATTTAGCTAATGAGATTGGCAAACGCAGCCTGATCAAACCGCTATCATGCGGCAGGCTATATAAAGTTTATCCGGCAGGTAAAAAGTTAACACGGGTTACTTTCCCTGAAGACCCGCTTAAACTGGTTGCGCTGTTAGGCAACCCCAATGGTTATGTGCGTGATAAGGCGCAACAGATTTTAGTTGATGCCAAACCGCAGCAGGCTATACCGGCTTTAAAAGAAGCTTTAAAATCAACTAACCCGCTGTTTGTTACGCATGCTTTGTGGACACTGGAAGGTTTTGGAGAGTTGCAGGCTGATGAAGTTTTGGCATTGTTGCAATCGCCGCAATGGAATATCAGGATGCAGGCTTTAACGGCATCGCCTGCAGTTATCGCCCAAAAAAATTACAGGCAGTTTGTACCGGTGTTAACGCAAATGGTTAATGATACCACAGCAGCGCCATATGTTGGGTTTGTAACCAACGCTATAAAAACTTACGACCAAAAATTGGCGGACAATATCTTATTCGCTCTTGCAAAAAGGCACCCTAAAAATATTTTTATTGCTGATGCCATTGTGTCAAACCTGCAGGGACGTGAGCAAGCCTTCGAGAAAGAAATGCTGACCTATCTGCCCGACACCAGCCTGGCTATTAATAAACGGATAAACCGGGTGGTAGTTGCTATTGAAGACGCCAAGCTAAACAGTGATCCTAAGCTGATGGCAAAATATTACCCAAGAGGGGTAGCTATTTACGGTACCGTTTGTAAAACCTGCCACGGCGAGGATGGTAATGGCGTAACGGCGTTAGCGCCGCCGCTAAATAGGTCAGAGATAGTTAATGGTAATAAAGTTACCATGATCTCAATTGTATTAAAAGGTTTGAGCGGGCCGGTTAAAATTGCCGGCCACGTATATAAAGCACCCGAGATAAGCGGCGAAATGCCGGGCTTTGCCGATAATAAGGACTTTACGGACGACGACCTGGCGCAGGTGATGAACTTTGTGCGCCGTTCATGGCAAAACAAAGGCGATAAGGTTAATCCCGCCGATGTGAGGAACCTGCGCGCTAAGCTGGCTTCTCGCCAAAAAGTGTTTACTATGGATGAGCTGAGCGCGCCCGGTAAGGCTGCCGCTGCTGATCCGTCAATAAAAACTAATTAGGGCTACAACACTAAACTTACGAAGTTTCTAAGACTTCGTAAGTTTTATTGCTGTACTGTGCCAGGCACAGGTGGCACACCTGGCACAGTTGGCACACCCCGGGACAGTGTTACTGTTACAGAAACGGGTGTGCCACCGGTAACGCATGTTACACCTGTAACAGTCTTCATTTTAACTTCTGAGTTATCTGATAGGATGATTCGTAATCTTTTGATTGATAAGTGATAATTTAAAATAATTGTTAAATTTAACTCACCAATTAATTATGACCTGGATTCAGCCTGTTGATCCCCTGCATAACCTTACCCTGTCTGCACTGGTTGCGATAATGCCCGTATTGGTTGTTTTTTGGGCGCTAATCATCAAGAAAAGCAAAGGGTACAAAGCCAGTTTGATGGCTTGTGCTGTAGCCATAGTATTAGCAATTGTTGTTTATGAAATGCCGGTAAAGCTGGCAGTTTTATCTGTGGCAAATGGGGCGCTTTATGGGTTTTTCCCTATATGCTGGATTGTAATAAGCGCAGTATTTTTGTTTAACCTTACCGTTAAAGCCGGGCAATTCGAGGTTATTAAACATTCTATGGCATCCATCACCGCCGACAGGCGTTTGCAGGCCATACTCATCGCATTTTCATTCGGAGCTTTCTTAGAGGGAACTGCAGGTTTTGGCGCGCCGGTAGCAATATCAGCAGCTATGCTGGTAGGTTTGGAGTTTGATGCCATGTATGCCACGGGCCTTTGCCTGTTGGCGAATACAGTTCCGGTAGCTTTTGGTTCGGTAGGCATCCCGGTTGCGGTAGCTTCACAGGTTTCCGGATTGCCCGAAATGGAGATCTCGCAAATGATAGGCCGGACGCTGCCCGTCCTCTCCTTGATCACACCGCTTTACCTGGTGATGATTATGGCTGGCTTTAAAAAGTCGATGGAGGTGCTGCCGGCAATATTGGTTTCGGGTGGATCGTTTGCTGTGCTGCAATTTGTAACATCTAACTTCCTGGGTCCCGCGTTGCCTGATATTGTCGCGGGTATTGGGTCTATAATATGCCTGGTTGTATTCTTAAAATTCTGGAAGCCCAAAAACATCTGGCGTTTCGCTAACGAAAAATCGCCGTTAAAATTGGTAAAGGAAGATTATACATTTAACGAGGTGATTACCGCCTGGTCGCCCTTTTTATTGCTGACTGTAGTTATACTAACCTGGGGATTGCCGCCGGTTAAAGAATTCCTGAACGCTAAAAGTCAGTTGCAATTTAATTTCCCCGGTTTACACAACGCTATTGTCGATTTATCCGGGAAACCGCTGGCGCATATCTTTAAATTTAACTACCTGTCGGCAGCGGGTACAGCAGTATTAATATCCGCCTTAGTAGCAGTACCGGTAATTGGATTGAGCTACCGGCAAGCACTAACCGTATTCGGCGAAACCATGAAACAGCTCAAGTTCCCGATAATTACCATCATGTCGGTTTTAAGTTTTGCTTATGTGCTTAACGATTCGGGTATTACCACCACTATAGCCTTATTGTTGGCCAATACAGGTCCGCTGTTCCCGTTTTTTGCACCGGTGCTGGGCTGGCTGGGTGTATTCATCACCGGGTCAGACACGGCCTCAACCGCCTTATTTGCCAAACTGCAATATGTAACAGCAACCCAAATCGGCGTTGCACCGGTGGTTACGGTTGCTGCAAATTGCTCGGGCGGGGTGGTTGGTAAAATGATCTCGCCGCAATCTATCGCGGTAGCTGCCGCGGCAGGTGGGTTGGTTGGTAAAGAATCGGCTTTGTTTAGGTTTACTTTAAAGCATAGTTTCTTTATCCTGCTGTTTTTATGCTTTTTTGTTTTAGGGCAGGCCTATTGGTTTACCTGGATAATTCCGAAAAGTGCGCCGGTTGCGCATACCTTAAGCGTGGCTGATGCCGGCTTGCCGGGCTATAGCTGGTTGATATTAACGGCTGTTGTTATAGCTATATTTGTGGCGTCACTTAAGTTAACCGGCAAAAAGGCCTGATGTCTTGTTTCACGAAAAGGTGAAATAAATGAAACAGGTGAAACAAGATTTTAAGCTAACATTTTGAAAACAAGCGATTTGTAAAAATTGGATGAAACAAAATGGAACAACCTTTACGTCAGTAATTGTGAACAAGGATTTGATGTGTCTAATTAAGGATAAGTAACTTGCAATTAAGTGGGTTTAATACTATGAAACAGCGGAAACCAAATTTTGAAACAAGACTTTTAAATAAAACATCGCCCCAATAAAATGAAAATAGTAGTACTTGACGGATATACGCTTAACCCGGGCGACCTGGACTGGGACGCGCTAAATAAAGTAGGCGACGTTACTATATACGACAGAACCCCCTACGCCGAAACGGCTGAAAGGTGCGAAGGCGCCGCGATAGTACTAACCAACAAAGCCCCGTTGGACGAGGCCATACTTAACCAGCTCCTTGATCTTAAATATATTGGCGTATTAGCCACCGGTTACAACATTGTTAACACCGAAGTATGCAGGCAAAAGGGGATAGTGGTAAGCAATGTACCCGGCTATGGAACCGGCGCCGTGGCGCAGTTTGTATTTGCTTTACTGCTTGAGCTTTGCCTGCACGTACAAAAACATAGCGACGAAGTAATGGCTGGCCGCTGGGCTAAGTCGGTTGATTTTTGTTTTTGGGATTACCCGTTGATAGAATTGGCCGGGAAAACTTTGGGCATTATCGGGTTTGGAACTATTGGCCAAAAAGTAGCGGATATAGCAACAGCCTTTGATATGGATATTATTGCTACCGGCAGGCGGCAAACCGATCAATCACACCGTAAAAACTTTAAATGGGTGAGTTTGGATGAATTGCTGCAGCAATCAGACGTGGTAAGTATCCATTGCCCGTTAACGCCTGACACACAGGGATTGATCAATGCGGAAAATCTGGGTAAGATGAAACCATCGGCCTTTTTGATCAATACATCGCGCGGCCCCATCATTAATGACGCCGACCTGGCCCACGCGTTAAACAATAATATTATTGCCGGCGCGGGCACTGATGTGCTGTCAAAAGAACCACCACCAGCTGATAACCCAATTTTTACGGCGAAGAACTGCATTATAACCCCGCATATTGCCTGGGCCGCCAAAGAAGCCCGCGCCCGCCTAATGGGTACTGTGATAAGTAATCTTGAAGCATTTATAGCGGGGCAGCCGGTTAATGTTATAAATAATTAAATTTCCTGAAACTTATTAACTGCCGCTTGGTTTACTTAGAAAGAAACAAAAGTAAACCTATGAAAAAGTTAAGTTCAATTTTAATGATCGCTACAGCCGGGCTATTGTTCGCCTGTAACGGCACCCCAAAAGACAGCACCGATGCTGCTGACAGTGTAAACAAGGTAAAAGATACCACCACTACGGGCCAAACCGGCATTGCGGTAGTTGCTGATGACGCTAAATTTGCAGTTGACGCAGCCAACGGCGGCATGACCGAAATAGAGCTAAGCAAACTGGCTTTGGAAAGAGCCACAAATGCTAAAGTGAAAGAGTTTGCCAATATGATGGTGATGGACCATAGCAAAGCCGGCGACGAGCTAAAGGGCATAGCTACAACTAAAAACATTACCTTACCAGCTGAGGTTAATGAGGATTCAAAAAAAGCGATAGCTGATTTGTCTGCTAAAAAAGCAGGTGCCGATTTTGATAAAGCTTATGTAGATAAAATGGTATCAGACCATAAATCAACTGTAGACTTGTTTGAAGACGCGTCAAAAAATGTAAAAGATCCGGACCTTAAAGCTTTTGCTGATAAAACATTGCCTACTATAAAAGGCCATTTAGGACATATAAATGCTATACACGACGGCATGAAATAAGCCAATTCAAAATATTGTTTTGTGAAAAGCATACTGCGGGCAACGGCCAGGCTGTATGCTTTTTTTGTTTTTAGCAAATAGAGCCGGGAGTTGTGTATACAACCGATAAGTTTGCCGTAACATGTAATAACAGAATAACATTTGGAAAAACGAAAAAAAAATTATTTTTAAATTTATTCTACTAAGTATATAGAATTTTATACCTTTGCAACACTTGTTACAATCGGACTAAACCAATTCGTTCTTTATGAGAATAATGAGATCAGTTAATTTTAGAGGAGAAGTTTTAGCGGACTTCTCCTTTTTTAACCCCTCTTAAATTGTAAAGTTGGTTAAATATAAATTTGTTTTGGGCTCATTTATATTTAACCTGAAGTGACCTCCACCGGCTAAAGCGCCCGCTAAGCAGGTATAATACTCATTAAAGCATCATATAATTTATTCAGCTCGATAGGTTTTCTTAAAAACCCGCTAAAGTGAGAATGATGTTCGTTTTGATACTCGGCCGTTACGTCAGCGGTGAGTGCATATATTGGCGTTTTACGGTTAGGATTATCAGTTTCGGAGATTATCAGCTTAGTAGCTTCAAAACCATCCATATCCGGCATATGTATGTCCATCAAAATAAAATCAAATGTTTTTTGCTTTGATTTTTCGAGCGCTTCCAACCCGTTTTTGGCAAGCTCGACCGTTATTTTCCAGTTAGACAGCAGTTTGCTTATCACCATGGCATTGATCACATTGTCCTCGGCCAGTAAAACGGTACGGCCCTGTAAGCTGTCCGAATATTTTGCGAATACTTTAGTGGGTTTATCGGCACGCTTAAGTTTCAGCTCGAAATAAAATGTCGATCCAATGCCCTCGGTGCTTTTTACCTCAATACCGCTGCCATGCAGGTTCACTAACTTTTTAACAATGGCCAACCCAAGGCCCGAGCCGCCTTGTTTACGGGTGGTGATAGATTGCGGCTGCGAAAAACTTTCAAAAATATCGTGCAAATGGCATGCCGCTATGCCTACGCCGGTGTCATTAACTTTAAACAGGAGTACATCTTCAAAGTCTGCCGAATTTAACCGTTCAACTACAATATTTACCTGTCCAAAATAAGTGAATTTGATAGCGTTGGTTACCAGGTTTCCCAGTATCTGCGCTATTTTATTCTCATCTATCTCGTACGACTCGGCAATTGCATCGTCTAAAACCAGGTTAAGCTGAATCCCCTTTTCACGGGCAAGACTATCATAAGTTTTCTTTATGTTATCAAGCAGTTGTTTAAAGTTGGCGGGCCGCATTTCTAAATTTGTTTTACCCGCCTCAAGCTTGGTAAAATCAAGGATATCGTTTATCAGCAGTAGTAAACTGTTTGATGCAAATCTTAAAGCATTTATCAACTCCTGCTCTTCCGGGTCAACCTTATCACCCAACAAGGTGGCAATAGTAATAATAGCGTTTAATGGGGTGCGGATCTCATGACTCATGGTAGACAGAAACTCCTGCTTTACAATGGCGGCCTGCTCGGCAAGGTTTTTCTTCTCGATGATCTCGGCTTTTTCCAACTGCAGTTGTGCTTCTTTTTTAAGGGCCTCCATTTTGTTAATGAGATCATAGTTCTCAATAACTTTTAAAGTTTGCGCGTTAATTACACTCTCGCGCTCTTTAAGGTACAGCTCTAAATAATTAAGCGAGCTAACCGGGTCGTTTTCCAGCTTATAGATCTCATAAAATAAATGGTAACATTTAAACTTCACCATTGATAAATGGTACTCGGTACTATAGTCAAGCCCTTTTTTTAATATTTCTTTGGCTTGTGATAACTGCCCCATCTCCACATATAATGATGCCAGCTTATGGTAGGCCATACCCAGGCCCAGGGTTTCGCCCATTTCCAGATGGATATTTACAGATGCTTTAAGGTCTTCTTCGGCTTTTTCGAATCTTTTTTGAGCAGTGTATACTTTGCCCCTGCCGTAATAGCTAAATGCCAGCCCTCTGATATCGCCGGTTTGGACCTTCATAGCTATCGCCTTTTCTATCAGGTCCATAGCCGTTTCCATGTCGTGTTTTTTTAGATAGATGCCTGAAAGGGGGTTATAGGCGTTTGATTCCAAATTAAGATCGCCTGCTTGTTTTGCCGCTACTATAGAATCTTCATAAGTTTGGATGGCATTTTTTTCATCGCCAAAATATTCATAAACCGTACCAAGCGATTTATGCGAACGGGCAAGGTTGTGATAGTCGTTATACTTACGGTAAGTGTTTATGCAATCAACCAGGTTAACCAGCCCTAAATGGTAGTTGTTGGTTTTATAATATACACCGGCAATATTATACTTGGCATCGGCAATACCTTTATCATCCTCCAATGTCTCATAAAGCTGTATAGCATCTGCCGACATAGTTAAGGCATGCTCATATTGGCCCAAAATCATGGCAAAAAGGGCAGCGTGGCTAAGGCTTTTAGCTATTAATGCAACGTCATCAAGTTCGCGGCTTAACGCAAGGGCCTGTTGGGCAAGCTGGGTACTGCGTTTTAAATTATTGGTCCTACAAGCATAAGCTTCATCTAATAAAGACGTGATACGCACTTTGTTATCTGGTTGTAGGGGTAAATTCATACTGTTAATACGAGTGAATCCAGCAAAGGGTTTTTTACTATTTTAGTTAATAAAGTAAAAGGATTATATAACAGTCCTGCCGTAGTTATAAATCTACAAAACATTTTGTAAAAATTATTCTAACTTAAAGTAAATTATTTTGAGAAAAAAGAGACAGGGCGACTTTGCTACCGTTAAAACAAACTGGTTTGCAGGCTAACCAAAGGGGCATAGGCACGGACGGCTGTCCCGCTGATATGATATACTGCAGTTTCATGATAGCGGGATGCTACTACTATTTCTGTACCACGGGCATGAGTATTAAACAGATTATGCACCAGGGTTGGGTCGTTATTGTCCTTTGACAGGTGCGACAGGAACAAGTGGGTCATGTAGGCGGGCTTATAATCCATGAATAAAGCCAGTGCCTGCCTGTTGGATAAGTGGCCCATACCGCCGCGGATCCGTCGTTTTAAATGATAAGGATAGCTACCGCTTTCTAACATTTCCTCATCGTAATTAGCTTCAAGGAACGCCGCGTGGCATTGCTGGAAGTGTTGTACCAGGTTTTCGCAAACTGCGCCAAGGTCTGTAAATACCCCAACCTTTATGTCGCCGCAGGCAATAGTAAAACTATGCGGATGCGCGGCATCATGTATTTTTGAGAAAGCGGTAATTAATAACTGTCCAATCCGGATAGGTTGTTCAGCAATGAAATCTGTTACCAGGTCATCCAGCCTTAAGCCGCCATGCAGCAGTGTTGGCTGGGTAATATAAACCGGTATGCTATACTTTTTTGCAAGTACGGTTACCCCACGGATATGATCAGAATGCTCATGAGATATAAAGATCGCCTTTATTTTTCGCATGGAAAGCCCCAGGCGGGTCATGCGGGTCTCGGTTTCGCGGCAGGATATGCCCACATCAACCAATACCGCCTCGTGCTCATTACCAACGTAATAGCAGTTACCATTGCTTCCTGAATTTAAAGAGGCTACAAATAATGACATTTATACAAATTAACCTGTTTTTAGGCTATAATTAAAATTTTATCGCTCAAATTATTTTATCACTAAACCAAGGCCCGGGTCGTCACTTAACACATATTTCCCATCAACAAAAGCCGGATCCCGGTACGGGTTATTTTTAGTTAAAAACGGGCCGTCGATATCGGCCCAGTCGCACAAAGGGGCCAGTGCCGCAGCAGCTAAGGATGCGCAGCTGGTTTCGCTCATGCAGCCTATCAATACTTTCAGGCCAAGCTGCCTTGCTTTCAATATCATTTGCCGGCCCTCATACATCCCCGCCGATTTCATCAGTTTAACATTGATGCCATGATATATACCTGCTGCCTTCTCAACATCGCCCAGGCGCTGTACTGCTTCATCACCGATAATGGGGATGGGGCTATGTTGTGTAAGCCACGCATTGCTTTCTGTATCGGTTTTAAGCATGGGTTGTTCTATTAACACCACGCCTTGTTCCTGCAACCAATGGCACATCTCCAGGCTTTTTTGGCGATCTGTCCAGCCCTGGTTGGCATCTACATATATAGGTACCTCGGTTACCGAGCGAATAATGTTGATCAGCTCTTTATCGGTATCACGACCCAGCTTTACTTTTATTACTTTAAAGCCGTCTGCCTCTTTAACTTTTTTAAGAAATACCTCGGGCGTATCCATACCGATAGTATAGCTGGTTACCGGCATCAGGGCCGGATTGCTGCCCGCCAGTTGCCAGCAGGGCTTATTTAATAATTTACCTTCTAAATCGTGCAGGGCGATATCAATTGCCGCTTTAATGGCAGGGTTACCAGGCTCTAAGCTATCCAGGTAATTAGTGATCGCTTCAAAATCAAACGGAAATTTAAACTGACCAATATCAACTTTACTTAAAAACGCCGCGGCACTTTCGTGCCTCTCGCCCATATAAGGCACCATTGATGCCTCACCATAACCAATATATCCCTCGTGTGCCAACTGCACCAGCATTATTGGAGTAGATGTGCGCGAAAACTTTGCAATAGTAAACGGGTGCTTTAATTCAAGCTCGAATGGCCGCCTGGTTAACTTCATAGTATAGTCTCGCTTAGTTCCGTTAAGTATTTCCCCATTTGGCCGCGGTTATCCATTTTGCCTTCTATTAATTCTTTTGCCGGTGGCTGCCTTACTACCCATCGGTTTTCTTTTACAAAGGCGGTAAGTTCGTCCAACCCGTCTTCAGAGAATTGAAAGATAGTATAATCCCATTTGCTGTAAAAGGCCAGCATCCATTTAAACTCGTCGTCCAATTCGTCGGCCTGTAACAGGCCATTTAGTAGTTCATAAGCCTCTAACATGGTATCGTCATGCAACTCGCTGATACCGGTTAACAGGTTAGGCTCGGCCAAATAGTACCAGTTTAAAAATATCAATCGTTTTAAAGCCTCGGTTTTAATTGCCGCATCACGGCTTTCTTTATATAGGTTCAAATACGCGTTATGGATAGCTTTATAGTCCTCAAACAGAGCCGGAGTGCTTGTTTGGTCTGTAACACTATCGGCATGCGCGTAATTAAACACCGAGCTTGCCGATAGCTGCAGTTCATTATCCGAAAGTTCACGAAGGCGGTTGGTCATAAGCAAAACATAATCTCAAAGCTAAATTTTTCTTTTTAAAATGATGGCTATCTTAGCGGCGTAATTTATATCCATGCCCGTACAACCATACGCACCATTTGAAACTGCTAATTTTAGCAATAAGCTTTGTTTTTTAACCGGGCAAACGCTTAGCAGCGAAGACGAAAAGATCCAGGTTTTTCCGCAATGGTTAATGCGCATGTATGACCTGGAAGAAAAGCCGTTTAAGCTGCTCGACGAAAGCATGGCCACCTACAAGGATATTAAACTGCCCTGTTCGGCCGCTGTTAATGAAACCTTTCTTGAACCTTTAGAAGCAGAAATTGCCGCGGCTTTTAATAGCGGCTATGAGGCGGTTAAAGCTTTAGACGAGTTGAAGATCTTTCAATGGGCGGGCAAATTATTGTACGGGATTATTTTTAATGAGATCCAGGCCGGCATCCGCCAGCAATATGCGCAGGGCGAGGAGTTTAATATATCAAAAGCTATCATCCATAAATTTAGCAACCTGCATTTAATGTTGCAGAGCATTAACCTGCCGGTGTTTTTTGAGGATTTTACGCCTTACAGCATTTTTTTGTTTAAGGTTGATAATAACGAGCAGGAGTTTGGCTATCGCGATGAGATTAATACGCTTACTTTTGCTTTACGGATAAAAGATTTTGGGTTGATCATTTGTTTCCAGGATAATGGGGCCAACCGCAGGTATCAACAGGAAACGCTGGATAAGATAGGCGATAATAGCTTACACCCCATCCAGTTTGAAGAGTTTAGCGGGCGGGTATTTTACTCAAATTACCTGTTTAACCGCCTGCCCGAGTACAATTTGCTACCCGTTGCCGAAGAACTATATATTGAAGCTATGCCGCTGCGCGGGATAAGCAGCAAGCCGCTGTTTGACAACTGGGTAAACAAAACCTACGGCCAGGTATTAGAAAACTTCTGGAAAAACTGGGGTTTCCTGTTGTTAGAGATCATCAAAAACCCCGAAGAGCCCATGAGCTTTTTATTTGATGCCGATGGCAACTTTGTTAATGAAGCAGCAATCCAACTCCCCCGCTAAGCTGGTGGATAAACTGGGGCAATACCTCCGGGTGTAAAATTGCCGTAATAAATACACCGCATAAAGCACCAAAAAAGTGAGCGTCATGGTTAACATTATCCCGCGCATGTTTTGAGGCATAATGGCAATAAACCAGGTACAACACGCCAAATATTATTGCCGGGATCTCAAAAGGTATGGGTATGATCATCATTTTGGTCATAGGTGCATACATAATAAAGCTAAATATAACCGCACTAACTGCGCCCGAAGCACCAAGGCTATGGTACCAATAATCATTTTTGTGTTTAGCAACCGATGGCAGGTCGCTTAATATTAAACTGGCTATGTATAGCACCCCAAACTGCCAATGACCGACAGCTCCTTCAAGCTGGAATGCAAAGAAATAATACGACAGCATATTAAAGATCAAGTGCATCCAATCTTTATGGATGAGGCCGCTTGTTAGTAACGTAAACACATTTTTTTTTCGATAAATGCTATAAGGGTGCAGCATCCATTTGCCGGATAGCCCCTCATTATTAAAAGCCAGTAAGGATGCGCCAATGGTTAGGGCAAATATGAAGGATGCGACCGGCGCAAATTTTAAGTATTCTATCATTTCAGGTCCAATTTGGTATTGGCCATCAGGCGCGCTACCGGGTAGCGAAGATATGTTTTTTCGAAATACGGCGAGTTGCGGTAAACAAAATTTAACTGCGCCGAGGCGCTGGCCGCCAGGGTTGCATCTTTTGCTTTTTCATCATCCAGCTTTTTACGCAATGCAGGATCTTTCTTTAACAGCTCGGCTGCGACATCTTCAAAAACATACGGCGAGTACCCTTCTTTTGATCCCAATATCGAATCGAAAAAGTTCCAGGCAAAGTATGAGTCGACACCCTGTGGCTCCAGAGTTTCAACTATAAAGCGGTTAAGCGCCTGGTTGGTGTACACCACGTAATCGCCTTCATAAAACTTGATCTTCAAATCCGTTGGTGTTAGTTTTACGCCGCTGTGCAGGTAATGGCCCTCATACGGGCGCTGGCCGGTTTTATAGTCGGCTATGTAAACATTTGTACAGCTATGGTCGTATCGTGCGCTAACGGGCGCATAGCCACCTTGTTTAGCTTATAAAGCTCTATTATCTTGCCCCAAGCTTGCGGGATGATATAAGCCACCGGTTTATCTACCGTTAATGTAGCTACGTAGTTATCAAAATATTTGATGGTTTTGGTAAAAGGTTTGCTGCGGTCGTAATACAAGCGACTTAGTCCGCTTACTTCGCTTGGTTTGTAGCCGCCAAAATATCCTTTAAAGCTTAAACTGTCTACATTCTTATAATCAACGGCCCAACCCATGGCAAATGTTTTTTGTTGCTTTACGTCCTCATCCGCTTTAGCTTTTACTTCGCCTATCAGTTTGGCATCGCGCTCGTTAATGTCAACCAGTGCCTGCATAAAATCATAAGTGGCCCAAACGCGCTTGTCAAACTCCTTTAGCATGTGCGTTTCGGTAATATAGCTGATGATGTTATGTTGGGCGGTATAACCAGTCGCAAAGCGCGGCGTTTCTAAAAAGCTCACAATGCCGTTGTCCGGTGTGGTATCCTCGCTTTCAACATACGGGGTCATTTCAAAACCGCTTGCCTTCATCCGTTTATATAACTCGGGCGATAATGTTTTCGAGGTATAATCGGCCAGTATGCGGTTTTGTTTGTCTTTCTGGGTTTCTATCAGTGTCATTACATATTGGTAATCGGCGCCATCGCTGGTGTGGTTATCTAAAAATATCTCGGGGTTCCAGGTATTAATAATAGTTTCTAAGGCGATGGTGTTGCGGCTGTCAACCTTAATAAAATCACGGTTAAGGTCTAAGTTACGCGAATTCCCCCTGAAGCCATAAGCGCTTGGCCCGTTCTGGTTGATGCGGCTTAGGCCGCGGTTTAAGCTCCCATCAATATTGTAAAGCGCCACAATACAGATCACCACATTTTTAGGCAGGCCATTCTTTTTCATCAAGTCGCGGGCAAACATCATGCTGGCGTCAATACCCTCGGGTTCGCCGGGGTGGATACCGTTGTTAATTAACAACACCCGTTTGTTTTGCTTTTTGATGGTGGCCGGATCAAAAACCTTGTCGCGCGATAGCACCACCAGCGTTAGCGGTTTGCCAATGTCTGTACTGCCGTAATTTATCAGTTTCATTTGCGGGCTGGTTTTAGCAAGCTTAGTGTAATAGCTAATAACCTGGGCGTAGGTTGCCGTATAGTTTTTGTCCTTACTTAATTCAAAAGGGGTAAGCTGGGCATGTGCGGCAACAACAAATAAACAGGCAGAGAGCGCCAGGGCAAATATTTTCATTGTGAGTATTTAGCAGTTAATTCGACCTTTAAGGTACGTATTATTCAGAAACGCCGGTAATTTCGGCCCGGGTTTTTTTAGGCAGGCTTTTAAGTATCAGATCGTAAGAATGGTCTATCATCTCCAACAGTTGCTTATGGGTTAATGTCCCGTTAATGAAAACAGTGTTCCACATGGCTTTATTCATATGATAGCCGGGTTGCACTTCGGTGTAACGGTCGCGCAATTCAACAGCAAGTTCAGGGTCGCACTTAACATTAAAACGGTCGCCCTGCTTTAACCCGGTTAGTAGGAACATTTTGCCCGCAACTTTAAAAACCAGGGTGTCCGAATCAAACGGGAACCCTTCGGTAACGCCAGGCTTTTCCAGGCAATAATCGCGTAGCTCTTCTATGTTCAAGCGTTAATTGATCTGTTTGGTGTAAGGGACAGCCGATCCGAAATTGATCTTTATTCCAACTACAATCTGGCGATATTGGTCGTTCGAGTTATTTTTAAACCCTTTTGAAGAATCGGTATAGCCATCTAAGCCCTCGCCCCAGGTCATGTTGTGAATATAACCTATATTCAAGCCCATAAATGGTTCGCCGTAAGTATTATATATTTTAAGCTCATATCCAAAGCGTATAGGCACTATTAAATTAGCACTTGAATTTTGCCCCGGAAAGGTATAACCACCAACCGGGTAACCATTGGCTATCAAGTTGGTCCGTTGTATAAAGGCCATTTTATTGTTGATCATACCAAAGCCGGTACCAAAGTATAGGTCCTTTGCAAATTTTAAGAAGAAATTACCGTCATAGTCCATTATCTCACCGAGTGACAAATCGCCATGTACAATAACTGCCATGTAATGATTATCATATTGCCGTTTGGACTCATCGGTAATGATACTTCCGCCCGAGACGCCGCCCGTCTGAATTTCAAGCCCCAGCGGGACATACGGTGTTAAATTATAATAACCGGTAACGTTGAACGTTTTGCCCTGGTTGGCTTGCTTCAAATCAGCATACGGAAAATTAGAGCTGGCAAAAAACCCAATGCCCCAATGCGAAAAGTTATAGCTATCCTGGGCATTTGCAGATAGCTTTAATGCCGCTAAAATAAAAAATAAAGTAACCTTTTTAGACATCAAATTTTAATCAATCTTTACACGTTAATATTGGGGGCTAAACTTGTCACAAATATTTAAAAAAAAATTAAAATTATCAACATAAATATATGAAAATTAGGTTATTAAATAATTTTACCGTAGCAGAAAATTTTTTTCGTTACGCATGTGTCGATACGCAATCAAATCCCGAATCAACCACCTCTCCGTCAACAGAAAAGCAAAAGGACCTGGGGCGGATATTAGTCGAAGAACTGCAACACATTGGAGTAACTGATGCCCATTTAGATGAGTTTGGTTATGTATATGCCACGATACCTGCAAATACCGACAAACCGAACGTTCCGGTAATTTGTTTTTGCTCGCATATGGACACTTCGCCCGATTGTAGCGGAGAGGGTGTAAAACCTATTATCCATAAAAATTACCAGGGCCAGGACCTGGTGTTGCCGGATGATCCGTCGCAAGTATTGCGGATGAGCGAACATCCTGACCTAAAAAACCAAATAGGTAATGATATAATAACCGCAAGCGGCACCACTTTATTAGGTGCCGATAACAAGGCCGGTGTTGCCGAAATAATGGACGCGTGTTACCAGCTGATAAATAACCCCGAAATTAAACATGGTACCATAAAAATATTGTTTACGCCGGATGAAGAGATAGGCCGGGGTGTAGATAAGGTTGATATCAAAAAACTGGGCGCTTACGCCGCGTATACTATTGATGGAGAAAACGCTGGCAATATGGAGAACGAGACTTTTAGTGCTGATGGTGCCAAACTTATAATTAATGGTGTAAGCACTCACCCTGGTTTTGCAAAGGGCAAAATGGAAAGCGCGCTAAAAATTGCATCGATAATTGTGACGATGTTGCCTTATGAACTATCGCCCGAAAATACTGAAGGAATGGAGGGCTTTATACACGCCGTAGGGATTTCTGGGCATGTTGAGCAGGCAAGTATCGATTTTATAATCCGCGCTTTTGATGAAGAGTACCTTGTAAGGTATGCCAACGAGCTAAGGAAACTGGCCGATGAGGTGCTGGAAGATTTCCCCGGGTCATCATACAAATTACAGGTAAAAGAGCAATACCGAAATATGAAAGTGGTGCTTGACCAACACCCGGAAATTGTCGAATATGGCATGGAAGCCATTAAACGCGCCGGGCTGAATGCTAAGTTATGCAGCATCCGTGGCGGTACGGATGGCTCGCGCTTATCTTTTATGGGCCTGCCATGCCCCAATATCTTCGCCGGCGAGCATGCGTTTCACGGCAAGCAGGAATGGGTATCGGTACAGGACATGCAAAAAGCTGTTGAGACCATTTTGCATTTGTGTATGGTGTGGGAAGAGAAGGCGTAAACCTTATTTCAGGTTATTGCACTTATTAGCTTCATACCATTCAAGCCATTCCGCTTTTTCTGTTTGAAAAGATTGCAGATCGGGATACCCGGTAGTAGATTTTTTATCAAGATTGATAGACACACGGGCATATTTTGAAATAAATTTAAGCGCTTTTAAAAACCGCCGGTAACTTATTGTGCTTTCATGGTGTCCGGTTTTGTCGATAGTATGTTTTTCTACAATCGCGATGTTGGCAAAAAACCGGTCCTTAAACGTAAGGTTTTCATTGCAATTGCTGTTGGTTGCCGGTTCTTTAGCCGCTGGCCCCGGGTTAATCGGCAGGAATTTACCGGGCACCTTACCCTGCCCGATATTATCGGCAGCCCCTGTTGGTTTTTTAGCATCCTTGCCGGTTACGATGTATGAGCTACCTGTCGTTTCGTCCCGGTTACGTTTAACGTAACCGCGTATCACTACCTCGCTTAGAGACCTGTCGTCGGGCATCAACTTTATATTTAAATTAGTTTGTTTATCAATTTTAATTACCTGCGTCTTATAACCTATGTTGGTTGCGACAAGTGTATTGATATCGACAGGTACAGTTACCGTAAATTTGCCGTTTGCATCGACCTGTGTTAAGCCTTTGCCGGCAGCACCTATCGTTGCGCCTTCTAATGCCTCACCATATATACCTTTTACCTCACCGGATACAGTTACATATTTTTTTGAGGCATCCTTTGCCATTTCGGCCCACTTACTGCTGTCAATAGCAGAGAGCCCGCGAATATTTACCGTGCCGCGCATACCGGGTGCTCCGGTATTATTTTTGACGTTAATGCCCCCAACCTTTCCTTGCAAGAGCTGTTCCACATTACCAACCGGGTTGTCCTGCACTTCTTTACCTGTAATTATATATGGACTGCCCAAAGTCAAATCTTTGTTACGCTTTACATAGCCTCTCACAACCGGATCGCCAGAATAGGTATAATTCGTATCTATTACTTGGTTTTTTGCGCCATATATTTCGGTTTTTGCGGCTGCCCCGGAAAAATTTTCCCCGTTATGCCGTATCCCGACAACCGACTGGCCGTTTTTGGCAATGAGCCCATTAGTGTCAACCTTTAACGCTTCCATCTTTTTCAGGATATATTCAAATTTCTTAGCTTTATTAACAATTGTCATCCGGGTATCAACGGTATCTGTTTTAGGAACTATGCGGGTGCCCGTTGGGCTTTTAGGATGATCAGCTTTTGCTAACGCTCTCTGTACGGGCTTATTATTGAGGTGTTTAACCACGGGCGATTTTTGGACACTATCAACCGTAACCACGTTAGCATATTGGTTCTTATCGGCTTTGGGTTTAAAAAACCAATAACCCGCTCCCAGCATAATTAATACGCTTGCCGCAATTGGCAAAACTCTCCATAATAATACACTGCGTTTCTTTTCATCAGCAATCCGTTTTTTAATTCGCACTGCCAGTTCGGTAAGATTAGTTTGCTGATCTAAACCTGCTTTTTCATAACCTTCTAACGCGTCCATCAAAAATGGGTCGTCGTGCGCGTCGCGCTCCAATTGGTGCATAGCTTTAGCATCCAGTTTACCCTGCAGGTATTTGTTAATTTGCGATATGTCGTTTCTTTTAGCGCTCACGGTTCTTCTCCAAACATATTTTTAAATTCCGTTTCCCGTTCTGGATATAGCTTTTCACCTCGTTAAGTCTATACCCGGTTTCGTCAACAATTTCTTTATAACATTTTTCATCCATATAAAACAGCTGGATACTTGCTTTTTGTGCCGACGGCAGTTTCTCTTTACAGCGTTCCAGCAACTGCATATCGCCTTCGCGTTCTTCATAAGGATGCGCATCGTCGGCAAATTCCATAAAATCGGGCATTGATTCTGTTTGCAACTTTTTACCCGACCGTAATTGCATCAGGCAAAAATTACGGCTTAAGGTATACAACCAGGGCTTAAATTGTTTAATATCATGGCGGGCAGCCTTTATTATAAGCTCCTCAAATATCTGCATTACAGCATCCTTGCTTTGCTCTTCGTCGCCCAGGTACTTTAAACATACCCCATAAATAAGGTGCATATATTTTTCGTATAAGGTCGCAAGCGTTTTTAAATCGCCTGTTTGCTTATACTCCTGCAACAGCCTCTCGTCGGTAATGTCAATAACAGAAGGTTGGCTTTTTAGGAAGTTCATGCAGAGCAACAAAATAATTTTTTTTTATGATTTATGGAAATCAACAATAAGATGCATCCTATCTGTAAAATCCATAAATCTTAAAAAATATAATTATGAGAAAGTATTTTATCCTGCTGGCGGCTTTAGTAAGCTTTACCGGCGTTGCGGCACCGGTTGTGAAAACCAGTATAGTAATTTCAAGCCATCACAATAAATTAATAACGGTAACCGGTAAAATAGTTGACGGAACAAATGGCCGGGCTGTAGTTGGGGCGACGATAGGAACAGATGGCAAAGGTTTGACCCAAAGCGATGTTGACGGCAAATATACTGTGGTGGTTAATAACGGCGCAACGCTTGTATTTATCTCGCTGGGTTATACCTCGCAATCAATAAAGCTTAAACCTAATCAAACTGTGCTTAATGTAAGTTTAGTGGCCGACAGCAAATCGTTAAACGAAGTGGTAATACGCGGCTATGTAAAGCGCAACCGCGATGAAACCACCGGTAGTTCATATATAGTTACAGGCAAAGAGGTGCAGGACAACCCTGTTGGTAATGTAGAGCAGTTATTGCAAGGCAAAGTTGCCGGTGCCAATACTCAGAACTTCGGAGCCGTAGGAATGCGCGGCACGGTAAATATCCGTGGGTTAGCTGCTCAAAGCACTTATGGGTATACCGCACCAAGAGTTTCGGCTACTCCGGGTACAGAAAGCTACGGACATATTAACGAAAACCAATTTATCGACCCTAAATCTACCCCGCTCTCAACTTTTGCTGTCGATGTCGATGCCGCATCCTATGCCAATGTGCGCCGCTTTATTAATGCAGGCCAACTGCCGCCAAAAAATGCGGTGCGGATAGAGGAGATGATAAACTATTTTAAATATAACCTACCTGAACCGACCAGTGGCGAACCGGTGGCAATTCAAACTGAACTTGCCGCCGCGCCCTGGAACCCGCAACACCAACTGGTACGCATAGGGCTAAAGGCAAAAAATGTAAAGCTGGATAAACTGCCCCCGTCAAACCTGGTGTTTCTAATTGATGTATCAGGATCAATGAGCGAGCCTAATAAATTACCGCTGGTTAAAACATCCATGAAAATGCTGGTAGACCAGTTAAGGCCGATAGACAATGTCGCCATAGTTACGTATGCAGGTTCAGTTGGTGTCAGGCTGGAATCAACCCCGGCCAGTGATAAACAAAAAATAAAAGATGTGATCGATCAGCTTGGGGCAGGTGGCAGCACAGCCGGCGGCGCCGGCATTATGATGGCCTATGATATAGCTAAGAAAAACTTCCTTAAAAAAGGCAACAACCGCATCATATTAGCTACCGATGGCGATTTTAATGTAGGCCCGTCAACTAATAAAGACATGAAAGAGTTGATTGAAGAAGAGCGTGGATCGGGTGTAAGCCTTTCTATACTTGGTTTTGGTATGGGTAACTATAAAGACAGCAAAATGGAGTTGCTGGCTGATAAAGGACACGGTAACTATGCCTACATTGATAATATTACCGAAGCAACAAAATCAATGGTTACCGAGTTTGGCGGCACCTTGTTTACTGTAGCTAAAGATGTAAAGCTACAAGTAGAGTTTAACCCCGGTAAGGTGCAGGCTTATCGCTTGTTAGGCTACGAGGACCGCTTAATGGCCAAAGAAGATTTTAATAACGATACCAAGCTGGGCGGCGATATGGGCGTTGGGCATACGGTAACTGCTTTATATGAGATCATCCCGGTAGGAGTAAAAGATAGCTTTACCGGCAGTGTTGATCCGCTTAAATATCAAAAAACAGAGGAGGCGGTTAAAGTCAATACCTCGTCTGAGGTAATGACCATAAAGTTCCGCTACAAACAGCCAGATGGCGATAAAAGTAAAATGGAATTGGTAACGGTTAAAGATAAACCGCTTAGCCAGGCTAATACTTCAACTGATTTCAGGTTTGCTGCCGCGGTAGCGGAATATGGTATGCTGCTGCGCGATTCGCAATTTAAACAGGATTCTAAAATTGAGCAGGTAATAACCATGGCGAAAAAAGCCAAAGGCGATGATGATAACGGTTACCGCGCCGAGTTTATCCGCTTAGCTGAGAGTACGAGGGATATGATGAAAACGACAGCAGTTACAGCGGCTAAATAAAGCAAAAAAGCCCCCGGCTTACGGGGGCTTTTTGTTTAGGCTAACTGCGCTCGCCGAGCATATGGAGTGTTAGCCGTTCAAACTCGGTAATGAAATCGGTATAATGTTCGCCGGTGCCCGGGCCGCTAAAGCCGGTATGTATTTTACGCACATCGCCTTTTTTATCAATGATGATGGTGGTAGGGAAGCCCAATACATCCTTCATCATCGGCAGGCTTTTAGCCGGATCGCCTTTCGCTGGTGTATAACCGGTTAACAATACCGGGTAAGGTATGCTAAACCGATTTATTAATTGCTTAACCGTGCGTTGTGATTTAGCCCGATCAGTAGTGCGCTCATAAGCCAAACCAATAACTTCAACACCTTTTGAGTGGAATTTTGTGTAGTAGTCTACCAGGTAAGCTGTTTCGTCCATACAGTTAGGGCACCACGAGCCTAAGATCTGCACAATAACAACTTTGTTTTTATAGCGGCTATCGCTTAATGATACTCTTTTACCGTTAACGTCTTTAAACGTGAAAGCCAGTTTTTTATAACCCGGTTTAAGTGATGTTAGTGAGTAAGCATCGGGCAGTTTGGCGTTGGGGTTTTTAACGCCGCTCCAGTCGTCAACACTGCTTAAGTTAGCGTAAAATTTACCGTTAACCAACCTGTTGCCTGCAATTTTAGCGGTAAATAAATAATCGTGCCCGCCGTCAAAGCATGACAGGTACACATCATTGCCGGTAACAACACCTTCTAAATAACGGTAATCGCCGGTTGTTGAGAGGAAAGTGCCCGTAAGCTTTGAGCCAACCTGCTTAAACTCGCCAACAGTCATATCCTGCTTTGGCGCTTTACCCAAAGGTACACTATAACGGCCCGTAATATTTGCTGCAGGCTTTTGCGGGGTTTTAAACCGCCACGGCGTATTTGCCGTAGCTGTAAAAGCCATAGTTACATATTTAGTGCCCAGGTTTTTGGTCCATTTACCAACCAGGTTACCATTGACGCGCCTTGCCCTAAATTCTGAATCAAATAGCGGCATGCGGATAAACACCGAATCGCCTTTATATTTTATATCGGTTACCTTAATGCGCTCGGCACCATTCATTACTGCCAGTATGGTACGGCCTGATATGGTGATCGCCTCAAAATTAAACGGAATCTCAACGCCCTTGTCGGTTTTAGTTACGCCGCGCCAGATTCCCGATTTAAGTGTGGTTTGCGCAAACGAATTATAGGTAAAGGTTAGGGCCAAAAAGGCTAATACCGACCGGATCTTCATAGTTGATAATTTTTGTTACTATCAAACATAATTAAAATCAGCCTATTATTTCAACACATCGCGGGATATGACAATGCGTTGAATTTCTGAAGTGCCCTCATAAATCTGGGTTATTTTGGCATCGCGCATTAAGCGCTCAACATGGTATTCTTTTACAAAGCCGTAACCCCCATGTATTTGTACCGCTTCGATAGTGGTTTTCATAGCTGTTTCTGATGCAAAAACTTTAGCCATGGCGCTTGCTTTACCGTAGGGCTGATCATTGTCTTTAAGCCAGGCGGCCTTTAAACACAATAAACGCGCTGCCTCAATTTCGGTAGCCATGTCTGCCAGTTTAAATTGGATGGCTTGTAAATCGGCTATTGATTTGCCAAATGCCTTGCGTTCTTTAGCATAATTTAAAGCCAGCTCATAAGCGCCGGATGCTATGCCCAGAGCCTGAGCCGCAATACCAATGCGCCCGCCTTCTAAAGTGGTCATGGCAAACTTAAACCCAAAGCCCTCTTCGCCAATGCGGTTTTCTTTAGGCACTTTAACATCCGTAAAATGCAGCGAATGGGTATCTGATCCGCGGATGCCCATTTTATTTTCCTTAGCGCCGATGGTAAACCCCTCCATGCCTTTTTCAACAATTAGGGCATTAATACCGTTATGGCGTTTGGATGCATCGGTTTGCGCCATTACTAAATAGGTAGAGGCGGAATTGCCATTGGTTATCCAGTTTTTTACACCGTTTAGCAGGTAATGGTCGCCCATATCAACAGCGGTGGTATGCTGTGCCGTAGCGTCTGATCCCGCCTCGGGCTCTGATAAACAAAACGCGCCTATTACTTCGCCTTTAGCTAAAGGAACCAAATATTTTTGCTTTTGGGCCTCGTTAGCATACTTTTCAAGGCCGTAACATACCAATGAATTATTAACCGATACCACTACCGATGCCGAGGCATCTATTTTAGATAGCTCTTCCATTACCAGTACATACGATATGGCATCCATACCGCTGCCCCCATATTGTGGCGATACCATCATGCCTAAAAAACCCAGCTCGCCCATCATTTTAACCTGGTCGGCTGGAAATTTTTGGTGCTCATCGCGCTCTATTACACCCGGCTTTAATTCGGTTTGTGCAAAATCCCGCGCGGCCTGGCGTATCATTAATTGTTCTTCGGTAAACTCGAAATACATATATGGAAGTTATACGGTAAATATAGAAGTATTATGCATGCATAGCAAAAAATCGAACAAAAAAAAAGAGAGCTCTTTTGAAGCTCCCTTTCCCCTAATTAATTTAAACTATTGATTAAACCCAAAACAAAGAACAAATAAACCTCAGCTTGGGTGTCTGAGAATTCAGTATTTATACGCAGGCTCCTTTATAAAGGTTTCATAGGTATATGTAGGGCCTTTGTTATTTTGTATACAACAAATGTATTGCCATAAATCAATAGCAGCAACGACTTATTCGTCAGAATTTAAAAATAAACTTTTGCTAATTTTATACTATTTTAGCCTAACGTAAGTTAAATTTTCATTTGTTTAGATATTAACCTATAACGTCGCTATACTATGCTATTAACTGATTTTGAATACCTTGACAACTCTGATAACGCCTTTAAACGCAAAATTTCGCTTCAAATTAAACGATTACGCAGGCAGAACCAAGTAACGCAGGAGAAATTTTATTCGGACACTAATATTAATATAGCCCGTTTAGAGTCGGGGAAAATTGACATTCGCATTGAAACTTTACGTAAAGTGTGTTATTACTTTGATGTATCCCTATCGGGTTTTTTCAGGGGAATATATTAAAATACAGGCCAATATTGTAGTTTTTATGTACGGTATTCTGTTATAGTAGACATCCGCTGTAGGTTTTTAAGCACAATATTCGCATAATTGGACAAAATAAGCAAAGTGGACAAAAAGAGAACTTAAATAGATAATAGACTGATTACTTGAATCTTATCATTTTTTTGAAAAAACATCTTGTGTAATAAAAAGCGAAGCGTATATTTGCAATCCCAAACGGAGTGGTAGTTCAGCTGGTTAGAATACATGCCTGTCACGCATGGGGTCGCGGGTTCGAGTCCCGTCCATTCCGCTAAAAGAGCCGCAAGGCTTAGTAAAACGCTTAAATCATTTGGTTTAAGCGTTTTTTTTTGCTCAAAAAAACGCATAACTACTCAGGATTTATGACTCACCCAGGTGACCTATTCGGCGACCTGTTTCTATTCACTAATTTAGTCTCAAATTAACGTTAACTAAATGGTATTCAATTGGTTAGGATAGCAAAATAAGGGTTTAAAACACCTCAAAACTACGCAAATTTCTGACTCTTGGAACACCTGGATTTCGGTTGATATCAAAGCACCTCAATTGACCTCATTGATATGGGGCCGAGGGTTCTAGTCCTTTTGGGACGCGATCTATTTTTCGATGAAAAGTGCCTTAATCGGTGACCTATTTAGAAGTTTAGATTTAGTCACCGAATAACAAGGTAAACAGTTGATTTTAAAGCAATTAATACAGATAAATGACCTCAAAAAGGCTCATTTGAATTCAAAATTAATGCTGTTAAACAATTTAAAATCAAATGTAGTATGAAAAGTACACAAAGGTTCTCAGTTCTCATCTGGGCTGACAAAAGAAAAACAGATGCAAAAGGCAATGTTCCCCTCTATGCAAGGATCACTTACCTGGGGAAAAGAGCGGAAATTTCAATGGGTCGCAAAGTCGAGCCAGGCAAATGGGACCCGGAAGCGGGATTAGTCAAAGGGGCCGGGCAGGAAGTAAAGCAAATCAACAAGGAAATCATTACGGTTACCAATGACATCCACACGGCCTTCCATGATCTCAAGCAATCCGATGATTTTATCACGGTGGAGAAAATCAAGCAGCGGTATGCTGGCGAGGATGCTCCTCAACGGATGTTGCTGGAAGTATTTGATGAGCATAATAAAAGCGTCGAAGAACTGGTGGGGAAAGACTTTGTGAAAGCCACGCTGACCAAGTACAATACGGTCAGGTCAAAAACAGCTGATTATATACGGCACAAGTTTAAAAAGCCCGACATCTACCTGGAGTCAATTGACTATGCGTTCGTCACAGGATTTGAAATGTATCTGAAGACTGAAGACGGCATTGAACACAATACAGCTATGCGGTATATGAAAAATCTTAAGAAGATCGTTAACATGGCGTTCAACCATGGGTGGATCAGGACGAACCCATTTAATTTGTTCAAGTGTACTTATAAAAAAGTTCATCGTGAAGAACTGGAATGGGAAGAGATCCATCAACTCGCCAATCATCCATTTACTATTAAGCGCCTTGAAGAAGTTCGGGATACCTTTTTATTCTGCTGCTATACGGGTTATGCTTTTGTCGATATTGAAAAGCTCACGCCGCAGCATATCCATATCGGAAAAGATCAAGTTGCCTGGATCAAAACACAGCGGACAAAAACGTATGTGACCGCCAATGTTCCGCTGATCCCCCAAGCCATGGTGCTTATTGAGAAATATAATGACCATGATTGCAGAACCGTACTGAACAAGCTGTTCCCTGTTAAAAGTAACCAGAAGATGAATGCCTATTTGAAAGAGATCGGTGACCTCGCTTCCATTACCAAAATTTTAACGACGCACATTGCCCGTCACACCTTTGCCACGACCGTTACCCTGGAGAACGATGTTCCATTAGAAACAGTAAGCAAAATGCTCGGCCATACAAAATTGACAACTACCCAGATCTATGCTAAGATGAAGGACAAGAAGGTTAACCGGGATATGCACGCCTTAAAGACAAGGTTAAGGGAACAAAAGGTAACAGAAGAATTAGCAGAGGAGGAATTAGTATGAATTTGAATGAATCAATTATCATCGATATTCAATCGATTATAAATAAAGCGAGAGAATCAGCTATTCGCGCGGTAGACCATGAACGGGTGGTTATGTACTGGCACATAGGGAAACGAATTTTTGAAGAAGAGCAGCACGGAAGTGAGCGCGCAGTGTATGGTGAACGCTTAATCGGGTATCTCTCCGATCAATTACAGCCGCAATTTGGAAAGGGATTTTCATCAAGAAACCTGAACCATTTTAGGCAGTTTTATCGCAAGTTTCCAATTGTGCCTACGGTGTGGGCACAATTGAGTTGGTCACATTATAAGTTCTTATTGAACATAAGCAATGATGAAAAAATAGAATTTTATATCAAAGAGACCCTTAAAAACAATTGGACGGCAAGGCAATTGGATCGACAAATTGGTAGCCAGTTGTTCGAGCGGCTTCTTTTAAGTACCGATAAAGAAAGTGTTCTTTCAGTTGCGAGAAATGAAAGACAGCCTGTTGAGCCAAGAGAGATTATCAAAGATCCTATGGTACTTGAATTTTTAGGTCTAAAACCAGAAGCAACTTACTTTGAGAAAGACCTTGAATCTGCCTTGATAACACATCTTCAGGAGTTCATGTTGGAGTTAGGAAACGGGTTTTCATTTGTTGCCAGGCAAAAACGCATTCACTTGGATGGTGACGATTTTTTTGTCGACCTGGTATTCTATAACCGGCTATTGCAATGTTTTGTAATCATCGAACTAAAGACCCACAAAATAACACATGGAGATCTCGGCCAATTGCAGATGTATGTTAATTATTATGATCGTATTGAGAAATTACAACATGAAAGTCCTACGGTTGGAATCTTGCTTTGCCTGGAAAAAAACGACACCGTGGTTAAATTTACCTTGCCGGAAAAGAGCAATATTTTTGCAAGCAAATATCAGCTCTACCTACCTACTGCAGAGCAGTTATCCCAGGAGATCCACAATGAAATTCTTAAACAAAAGGATAAGGAGAATGAATAAATGAATTGTGCAGACAGTGCCTGCACAATTCATTTACAATAATATTTGAGATAATCTTGCCATTAAAAACGCTTTCATGACAATCACGCACAAATGTGTGCGTGATTCATTTCCCATTTACACAATAAGCCCGATTTTACGGGCTTCTTCTATTTTATCATTTACATCTGCTATAAATTGTTTCGCATAATCTTCCTCCAGGTTGACCCTCACCACATGGGAAGACGTTATATCGAAGCTGTCATTAGGGAGATTCCCGTTGTCATCAGCTATAGCACTAAATACGATCCTTTTAGTGGTTTCGCCATCAAGAATTTCATGCTCACCTGAAATATCGACCATGTGCTGAACCTCGTGGGCCGCGAATTCTTCAAAATGCGGAAGCGGGTCAATTAACTTGCCCCTTATGGTGAAATCAACGAGGGTGAGCGCAATACCCCTTACGCCATATATCGGCTGACCATATAGGTTTTTCATCACATCAATAAACCACAAACCACCCCCAACCAGCCCGTCTGCCCGGAAGTCAGGTATCTGTTCATAAGCCATTTGGATCAATGATGGGAATACCATACTGCAAATCCCTGTATTCAGCAAAGGCGAGGTATCTTCAGAAAAAATTCTTTTCACACGTATCAATTTCATTCTGCCCGCAGCGATCTCGGCATGTATAATTTGATTGTATTCGGATTTTATATCACCCCCATCGTTATCCGCTATACCAACAACAAAATAATTAGTTATCCCTTGTTCTTTAAATGCAGCTATGATCTCGCAAATTGCCTGCCCGGACACGATCGTATCTAAAAACACAAAGCCGGTCGCATTATTCCCCTGAGAAAATCGCTCCGGAAGGGACCACATATTATTCACTTTAAACCGTCCTCCAAGCTTATTAACTATGCTTTCATAATAAATGGTATGGGGGCTAATGCGCCGGTTTAAGATGTCATCCAATATTTTCACCCAAAAACCTCTTGCCTTGGCTGAATTGAGTCCGACAGTTGCGTCACCCCAATCTGAGGTGAAAGGCAACAGCAGGACCTTCATTCCGGTATGATAAAGATGAAAATCAAGAAATTGACGCATTGTCATTTTGGCTATGGAGGTTGCAAAGGAATAAAAAGGATAAGCGCCACGGCTCGGTATGACCAGGTTGGTGTAGCCGCTCTTCATCAATTCTTCGAGCGCATCAAATAAGGAAATGCAAGCGTCCGCGTAAGAATCGAGGTTCTCGACCGAAAGTTCGTTTAATAATTTGTGTTCAGCCATGGTTGATTTATTCCTGAAAGATGAATATAATTAAAATTCTATGCATCCGACTCGGACAAACTCGGATAAAATTTAACCTCGTTTGAACCAATTTTGTATCAGTTTGCTGACTTTATACAAAGTCAATAACATTTATCAACTGAAATAAATTAAAATTAAAGCTATGGCAGCAGAAATTATCACTAAAGAAGATCTGCAGGAATTTGGAAAAAACCTGCTCAATCAAATAAGCGGATTATTAGGCCAGTCCTTTGAACAACCTAAAAAATGGTTAAAGACCTACCAAGTAAAGAACCTTTTAAAAATATCAGACAATACGCTTCAAACATTAAGGGATAATGGCACGATACCGTTTACTAAGATCGGGGGCATTCTTTACTATAATTACGAAGATATTAATAAGGTTTTAAGCGGAGAAGTAAAAGCAAAGCGCATCAAGGTTGGCAAATCATCACATGCTGCTTAGGTGAATTTTCAGTTATCAAAAAACCGCAAGTTAAACTTTGATAACCCGCTGGAATATGTCGAAAAAGTAATGTCTGATGCTATGTAGAAACGTGCAGAAAAAACAGGGCAATGTAGCAATGGCATTTCGTGATACCTAAATATCTTTGAGCGGGTTATTATCCCGGCTATCATCTTTATTAAATAAAAACCGTTTATTCATATACCTGTGAATCGCACCGAAATTGGGGAAACGAGTATTGTTATCCAATCCAAAAGTTTTCAACGTGTCCACAGGCATCTTAGTTAAATGAAACAGAAAATCCTTTGAAGTTATTGAAGACAGCGGTACTTCGATATAACAATCTTCCTCGGGAAGGTCGGTTAGCCGGATGAACTCATTTTTGAAATCTTTTTCAGGGTCTTCAGATTTCAACCCTGAATCTTCCAGGTTTATCCTTGCTTTTCTGTTAAGCACATAATTACTTAACGCCATCAATATTTGCCAGTCAAGCCATCCTTGTTCCCGAAATTTTTGAATGTCCCTTTTAAAGTCAGGTTCCTGTAACCATTTTGACAAGGTTACTTGAAGTTGCCTGGTAGTATTTTCATACCGTTCTTCAATTTTTTTTTTAGAAAATGCAGGGTCGTACTTTTCACTAAAACCCTTAAAGGAAGGAAGAATATCCCGTATATTCAATTCAAAATCGACTTTTGCAGGTAAGGAAAAATTAGCCCTTCGGGTACTGTCAAATTTTTCAGCGCTTTGAAAATTAAAATATACCTTTTGGTAGGCATTTATAATCAAACCCTTTTCCCCTAACATTTGTTCGATATAGAGTTTATCAAAGGCTGCATCAAATTGATCACCGGGTAATATGCTCAAATCCTTTAACAACAATTTGACATTGGCAGCTAAAAATCCATAATGAAACTGTATCTCTTTCTGATCTTTAGAATCCATTGGCGGAATACTCAGGTCGTAGATGGTGTCTTCATGAGAGGGCCGTTGGTCTAAATATTTTGAGTAATCTGTACCAACTTCGATTTCGAGGCGAACCGGCATTTGTAAAAGATGAAGATCAATTCCCAACAGTCCAATCTCACTCAGGGTCACTTGCAGAAGCGCGCAAAATTCTTCACCGATGGCATTTCCTACCGCAGTATTTTCAAAGGTCAAATTCCATTCAATACTAAATGTTTTAAAGGTCAGGGTTCTTTTAGTGCCAACATCATTTAGGGGATTGCTTGTTAAGGCATACCCTAAGAATGCTTTCAGGTTTTCTTCATCCTGGAACCTGACATTAAACTCCTCTACCCAACCCTGTAAATAATCAGTATAAACCCAGGTCAGGCGTTGTTTATAAAATTCAATAAATACAGAAAGATCCGGGTGAAGAACCGGAATGGCCGCTAATAATGCTGAAAGATCCAATGAGGTTTTTTTAAATTGCTCATCAGAATCAAAATCAAGATTTTCGGGTCTAAATTCAAGCCTCGACTGGATATATTCCCAATAATCGTCAAGTGCACTTATCCATGCCCCCTGTTTAAAATCGGCCAAAAAAACCATAGCAAATCCATCGCTTACTCTTTTAAATACCTCGTGATCCCCATAGTTGACGGAAGCCCAAACAGCGCAAAGGCCATAATATTTTGCGGCGAGGTTCATTCCCAAGCCTGAATATATTTGAGAGATATTCAGCAGTGCAAGTATAAAGCCGTCTTTGGTTTCATCCAGGTGCCAAAGCTTTTTGGCTTTGTGAAAAGCCTCCAGGCCCTTTAGGAAATTTTTTGCATTGGGTTTATTTAGGTAGATAGCTCCTCGTTCCACCAGGCTATGAGCAGCATCATGCTGTCGCCCGGTTTTTGTCGCGGCCTCCTCAATTTCAAATAAGAATTTTTCTATGGCTTCAATAGCCTGCTCATCTGCGTCATGTATAATCAGCATCTTTAAAATTTGACTAAGCAGGTCACTCAGGCGGGAAATGCTGTAGGTGTTTACATCAGCTAACAGCGGAATAATTTGCTGATAAGAAGCGATGCTAAGATCTATCCTTTGTTTAAGTGGCGATGTCGGGTTGTGTGTAGATAAAAAATATCCCTTCAACTCAAAGGCGAGGCATTTTTCGTCCACATTTCTTGCATCGGTTAACTGATTATCTATAGTTGTTTCCAGCGTTTTCGCCCATTCCTGTATTTTTCCTTCCTCTAAAAAATCAGCGTGAAGCATCTGATGCGTTTGAACAAGTTGCAAAAAAGTTATATCCTCCTCCAGGTCAGAAAGGCTGTTGCGATGTTCAGCATTTTCAAAATAATAACGGATCAATTCCTGCTGTCCGGCGATAGTGCCTTTTGGTCTTCCGGTAGCAGGATCAGGTGAAAGCAATAAAAACAGGTATTCATAAATCGCCTTTCTCTTACAAACAATTAATGAATCCGGATGATCTATGTACAACATTAAAATCCGTAGCCATAAATCGGCGTGCTGGCTTTCATAGAGTTCCCATCGGCAATGCCTTGCCGCGTTAATAACCTCGTAAAACGCGCCGATATTAAAAACTTCAATAGCAGTAACCGGCAGCCATTTTTGATACACTTCGGCATACCATCTATCCTTGTCAGTGCCTTCATTTAATAGCAAAACGTCCAATAAATCGTTTGTAACATATTTATTTTCAGCATCGGTTTCAGCCGTTTTCTTTGCGATTTCCCAGTGCAATATGGAAACGCAGGTCGATGGCCTGCCGGTTTTGATAGGTAACTTTTCGGTTAAAGCCTCGATCTCGGCAATCAATAATGGTATGGCTTCTTTCGGCACTATATTATCAAATTGCCATTTAATGGATTTGATAAATTTTGTCCAAACTTCATCAGGCAGGGTATCATATATTTGTTTAGCCTGCTGAAGCTGGCTTTTTAAATCGCTGTTCATCTCCTCCTGGTAAACTTCAGCGATATAAGCATCAATAATAGCTTTAACCCGAACTGTAACCCTGGCCAGTAAATCATCGCTCATAGCATCCTGATTTTGATGCCACTCTTTTAATAAATCTCCGTCATTTCCCCGTGTTTCGCGGGCTATATCTGAATTGGTTTCAAACAGAAAAGACACTTCATCCTGTAAGTAATCACCTTTAACAAACAACATGAAAAAATGGGCCAGGCTTTTTTGAATTTCCTCCCTTGAAAATGAGAAATTACTGGAATAGAGCTTTACCTGCCTGAATTTTGATTCGCCGGCTGCTATGTTCCTTTGGAAAATATCTTCTTCGTTATCACAGTATATCCGTTCATCTGTTTCACTGATCCTGTTTTCCAGCCATGTCTTTAACGTTTTTAACTTTTGATAATGAAACCCCTGTTCGGTTGCCGGAGCATCGGTATTTTTACTAAACAGGAATAACTTGGATATACTCATTATAGAGACAAATAAAAGTTAAAGCTAATCATAAATAACCTTCAAGAATCCGCATTGAGTGATTATCACGATAAGCATTAAACAGAAAAGTCCCGAGCACTCGCTGCCAGGACCTTTCAACCTAAACCTTATCACAAAAGATGGAAGAGATCCATCAGTTATATAACGTAAACTTACTTAAATAAATGCTCTGCATTGTAATATTTCGCAATTTCTAATGATCCGTATCGCATTGCGTTGGTATCAAAAGTTAACGGGAATTGCTTTTCATCATCAAGAAAGTCCCTGCCTCTTTCTTTTGCAATGGCTCTTCCAAGCATTGGAGTGTGGCTGACCATTACCGTGTCAATATCGGCATCCAGCGAGATTGCCGCCATCGGTTTTTCCGGGTTCTGAAAATTATATAGTGCGATGTCTGCCATCAGCTGGTTAACTGTTTCCGTGGTGAGGCCAAGCGCATCGAACATCTCCTGTATTTTCATGGTCTGATTTTTTACAAAGTTAAATCGCTGGCTTAAGCTCCGCAATATGAGTTGCCATATTATTTAATATTCCTAAATTGGTTCAGATTTAAACCTGCTATGAGCGATCACCAAATTTCCGTATTAGCACCTGACGAATGCTCCCCAGCACAAGTGCAGCAATTCCATGAGCTGGTCATATCAGGTGGTCAGGTGCAAGCCGACGGCCTGGTGGAAAGGATCTTATCCGCCGCTTTGCTGGCCTTTGCTTATTCCGGTGAAGAACTCGCGGGTATCGCCTCGGTCAAGCAGCAAAAACGTAATTATGTGACCGGCATCTTTTTAAAGGCGAAAGTCCCCCGTCTGGCGGTCCACTACCTTTTCGAGATCGGCTACGCGGTGACCCATGAACATTTCAGGCGGCAGGGGATCAGCCGCGAGCTTATCAAGGAGTTAATAGGCCATAAACCCGGAACCCGGTTTTACGCCACGACCAAAGACGATGGCATGCGCGATCTGCTGACCAAATCCGGCTTTAAAAAGACCGGGAACTCCTGGCTAAATGTCAATGAAGAAACATTAGACCTATACACCCTCTAACGAAATTGAAAAGTCATTCCTAAGTGAAGCGCCCCGTATTTTCACCAAAGCTATCAATGATGCGAAAATACGGGGCGAAACGGGGCGGGCGAATGCCCGCCCGCCGGGGAATTTTCAAAAATCAGCTTGATTTTATTTGGGGTTCATAAACCCATATTGATAGTTCAAGGCCGGACAGGTGTTGTTCGATTAAGGGTTTTACCCTGTTCCAGTCCAACCCGCCGTTCCCGCAACCTAAGGCGGGCATTGCCAAACTTTTAACAGGATTGTCCCGCAAAAAGTAAAAGAGGGCAAAAAGTCCGCTTTCCACAAATTCGTATCGGGACGGCATCTTCCAATGCTGTTTGGTCGGTAGATTGATGATCAATCGTTCACCCATCAACAGTTCGCTATCCTTCACCGCTAAAACCTGCCCTGTTTTTAATTGCCCGTTCAAACAGGCTTGCTTATATACTTCAAAATTATGGGGGTATGCCTGTTTGAATTGCAGGGCAATACCTTTACCCATCACGCCAACGGTATTGACGGTATTCACCAATGCTTCCGCACTTGAATCCATGATATTCCCTGTGGTGTACCGTATCATAATTTGCCGTTATTCTGTTTTAAATCCTTGTCCAATAATAGGAGTTTTTGATATAAATCCTCCCAATATTCAACTAAATGCAAATGGTATAGCGATGGGTCGTTTACCCTGTAATGGCGGTAATCATCCGCCTGTAAGGTAGCCATTGCCAAATCGGTTACCACTATCTCCTTACCGTCCAAATCCTTAATCTTTGTCATGGCTGTTCATTTTGTTCCTTGTGTATTCAGGCCACTTTTAAAGCCTGTGTTTTAAACTCTTTGAGGTTAAGAAAAAAGCCCCGGTTAAAGAGCATCCCCTTCCGGAACAGTTGCCAAAGCAGGGATGCCCCTAAATTCGCCAAAGCAGAATTGATGAACAAATCCTGTTTGGTAAGGGCTTCGGCTAAGGAACAACTTGGTGTGTTGTCGGCACTTTCCGAGCTTTCCAACAGTTCCTTAAACTCTGCGGTGACCAATGGCAAGGTTTCCACCACCCTGAATTTTTTGCTTTCCGGCTGTTGGATAGCGGTGAGCGTAGATAAAATTACCTGCCCCGTGTCCTTGCTGTTCCCGAAATCCATCCAGTACAGGGGGCGGTTACGGGAATAAGCCATTTTCTTATCGACACCCATTAATAAATCGGCAATCTCGAAACGTGCGGAAACCGTATCGACACAGGACACCGTAAATTCAGCCATCCGCAATTCAGGGTGAGCCTGTATAGTTTCCTTATCATAGCGTTCCGTTATGGCTTTCCAGTTCGTGCCAAAAAACAGGTTGATACGGTTGACTAAGGCGACCGCCTTGTACATCCCTAAATCTGCGGTAGGGAACAACTGCCTGCCGAGGTTGGCGGGTTCGACCATATCATCATCGAATACCCGCACCATCAGGCCGGGATGCCCGAGTTCAATCAGGGCATGGTTCATCCTGCCCAAAGCGGTCAGGAACTGGCTACCTGTACCCCCCGCACCAATTAAGTTAACCATGATGGGATTATATGGGTTGAGCAATACCTTTTCAACGATATGTACACATGGTTTTATCGCTTTCAATTTCTTCGTTTTCATGTCAGTAAGTTTTGTAATGTAAAATTGGTCGGTTTTAATAACTGCACGGGAAAGAGGCTGTCCGTTGTTACCTGACCCTGCCAAAGCTGAACGATATTTTCGGTAACGGGGTTGAACTCACTTATCAGGTGGCTGAAGTAGCTGTTCCAAAAGTAACTTTCCCATTGCGCCATAAAATCCTCCAAACGGGCGGCTTCTGTAATATTGACCCGCACCGTACCCATACACACCCTGCCCTCCTTGTAAATATTGAAATAGGGCGCATGGAACAGCTTGGTTTTACTGCAAGGCTTTTTGTTCCCTTTTACTGCATATACCGCTAATTCCTCCCTCCCGGCTTTCCATATCATAGCAGGGACTTTTCCCCTGCCGGATGGGATGCCCAAAGCGGATGCGAAAAACAAGGGTACTTCCTGTGGTGGCGTGTACCAAACAGCATAGCCCGATTGTTGCGGGTTAACATACAGCACCTTGTTCGGCAGAATACCCCTGCTCCGCAGGTAGCCTGTTTTGAGTTCCTCGGAAGCCTGGAACAAACTGCTCAGTTGCAGGGTTTCTTTAAACGTTAAGGGATGTGCATTGATGGGCTTGCCAAACTTGCCGATGTCATAGCTTTCCACGTAAATACTATGTTCTTCGTTGCCCTCATCCCCGCCCTGTTTCTGACAGATCAACAGGGCTTTAATGGGCTGATAGGTATTGCAAAAATTATTCGTGAGGTTCTTCATCATAGTAATCATTTAAAATTTCGGCTAAACGGTCTATTAGGGCGAATAGCCGGGGTTCATAATCAAACACATGGCAGGGCTTTTCCTGCGGGGTATCGAACCATTGGTTGCTGACGGGTTCTTCCTGATAGCCCATTTCCTGAAACTCATCGTTTACCATTTGGTACAGGGTTTCTGACAGGCAATCGTTACCGCTCCAGTAAAAGGAAATATATTGCTCCCAATAGATGGTTTGGTTATCTTCATCTTCTTCCTCGTCATAATACATGATTTCTTTGAGTGCCTGTTTAGGATTGTCCTTTATGAGTTTAACAAATTCATCCATCAGGTCTACCAAAAACTTGTCGGCTTCGGCTGACTGCTGATACTTTACCAAATCTTTTTCCAGTTGCTTTAAGATAAATGGCTTTTGGATTTCGGGCAATAAGGTATTACCTGCCAGTTCCAATATTTTCAGTTCCTTTTTCTGCCGTTGGCGGTAAGGTTCTTCTTCCTCATTCTGTTCTTCGTCCAGCCAGTTTTTTATGGTTTCGTAATTGCTGTCAATCGTCCCCGGCTCGGTATAAAAGGGAACGCCCGACACCTGATAGAGATAGCGAAAAACCGCCATCAGCATATCATAGGGTAACTTGTCTGTTTTTACCTCCCTCATTTTCCAAAGCGGACGGACAGGGATATAATACAGGTGGTAATCCGTATCAAATATTTTCGTGGTGGCTAAACACAAGAGGCGTGTTTTATCCTGATAGATGTTTAATTTAACATCCGATTTTGAGCCTAATAATCCCGACACGCCGTTATAAGCAACCGAAACGTTTTGCGGAAAAGACAGGCCGGAAACATCCGGCTTTGTCCATCCGTACAAATCGCAAAGGTTTCCCACCGAAACAAAAAACTCCCTTTCGGCTTTACGCCAATCGCTGAACGCCACACCCCAAACAGGGTTAAAAGAATGGTTCAGAAAACCATCACCATGCGTTCCTGCGGTGCGCTTCTTAGCGGGTTTTGCTGTACTTCCCTTGCGTCCGGCAAACGGTCTAACCGCTCTGCGAGGTTTCCGAATAATTGATGCAGTTGCCATTGCTTGCTTTTTTCTATAACAGTTACTTTCCTTTTTATTAATTGCTTTTCCATTGTCTTAGGTTTAGCCTTTCGTACCCATCGTGCTTTCAAAGCGGTACTGTATCTCATCGTTCTTGATTTCAGGGCCGACTATCCGTGCATTGGTCAGCACGGGGTAAGTACCCGAATAAAAGTTGAGTACCATATCAGGATTGAATGTTTCGCCGGGGTCTGATAAGCGGACTTCCTGTCCGTTATCTTTATGGATAAAAATCCTTTCTAATTGCGTGGTCTGTAACATGGTTAATCTTGATTAAATAGTTGCAGGGCTTGCGCCATTTGTTCCTTTTTGCGGGTCAGGTCGGCTTTCCGCCTGTTCAGTTCTTCCGCCTTTTCAGGGTAATCGCTCACCGGGGGTAAAACCTCCAATGCTTCTGCGTATTTACAGGCATCGTTCAGTTCAACCACTTTGCGTATCGCATCGGTGTAGGCTTTCTTTTTATCCTCTGCGGATATTTTAGGTTCGGCTACTTCTATATCATCGCCGTCTTCCGTATTCGATTTCACTTTAGCGGGTTGGCTCTTGTTACCCTGCGATAGCTTCTTTTTGGCGTTATCCAAATTCTTGTTATAGGCTTCAATATTGCTGTATAAACCTGCGGTAGCCTGTACGGGTTGCCCGATAGCTTCAAAAAAGCCCTCATCCATTTCGGATGCCGTCCCTTTGAATATCAGGGGCGCAATCGTTTTGGTGGCAGGTTCATTGGATTGGTTAGGTGAATACAGGGCAGATACGGTAAAATGCCCGTTCGCCTCATTATGTATGCTTAACTTCCAAATGCCGGGGGCATTCAGGTTAGCGATATTTTCAAAAAAGTTCGTTTTCATAACGTGATTATTTAAAAATGAATAAGAAGATACCCGCCACGATAGCGAGTAATCCCAAAAAGTAAAAGAGTGCCTCAATACGGGTGGTCAGCCACCATTTCTCATAGGATGAAAAAAGTTGCAACCCTGCCACGCCACGGCGGTTAAACCTGCGCCTGTTGATGATATAGCGGATAATTAACCCTGCCCCGATAAGCAGGTAAGCGGACAGGTTCGGATGATGCTGAATGATTAAGAGTTCCATGTTTTTAACATTAAGGGTTAAAAAGTAATTCGACTGCTATTTTGAATTTGGGGTCGTTGTGCTTGCCCTGTTCGGTATAAGTGGTTAGGCAATGATTGAGGTACAATGCGCCGTAGCCGTCAAATAGCTGGTCGCTGAATACCGCACTGCTTTTTTCCAGTTGTTTACCGTAGCGTTTGATTTTCCTGTCTGCTTCGTCGGCCAACCCGAACCAAAAATCCACCCCGAATAATTGGTTCACCCAAACCTTGCGCACTTCATCGGGGTTCTCCCGCATATAGGTGCATAACTGTTGGGTATAAATCAAAAAGGCGGGTATCTCGTGCATCAGCAAAGCGTGTAATAACCTTGCTTTCTGTACATTATTTAATGCTTTTAATGGTTGCATGACATTCATTTTTAAGTAAGAAGATAAGGGGGAATTGCTCCCCCCATTGATTAATTCAGGGTAAGCGCATCCGCTCCGTTTTTGGCAAAATCAAGGCAAAGGTTAAAAGCGGTCTGCCCTCTTTGTTTGGCTGTGCCGTCCATGATGGATTTGAATTTTGCCTCATCATCGCTGAATTTGCGCACGTTTTGAAAATAGCCCGTGATGGCGTTATAGGCACCGAATACCGTTCCGGCGGTTGTTTCCATTTGTTGGGTGGGACTGCCTAAAGCGTATTCATACACGTTATCCACGATATTGGTATAGGTGGTGGACAGTTCATCTACTTTGCCGTTCGCTAAGTTTTTCAGGACTTCCCTGTTAGGCGACATAGCAATTTCGATGAGCCTTTTTACTTCCTTGTCGGTGATTTTTACCTGTGACCAATGGTTGAGCAATCCCTCCAGTTCATGCCCTAAACTGCCCGATATGCCCATCAGCGTATGTGCCTGTTTCAGGCGGTCGTTAGCCGAAGCAGTATGCCTTATCTTAATAGAGTTACTGTGGTTGCGCAGGGCGGCATTAAGCGTATTGTTGCATACGATACGGATAGGGGTAAATGCTGCGGTGATACTGCCGAACCCATCATGCGAAGTGGTCAGGAAAAGATACTGTTCTATCATATCCTGTTTACCCACCCGTATATAGCCTGGCAGTTTGGCGGTGATAAAAATACGTTCGCCTTTCCCTAATGCCCCGGCGGTTTCGTATAAAATACCATCCCCGCCACCCACGATGGCATCAAAAAATTCAAAGGCGTTTGTGTTCTGTACGATTTCATAGTCCTTGCCCACCACGCCCAAAACGGCATGGTTGTCGGTGCGGACGGTTGCGAAATGGTGAGGTACGGGCAGTTGGCTACCCTCCACTATTTCGCCGTTATCTCCTATGGTTTCATCCCGTTGGTAGGTAAACAGGGGAGATTTTATGACCTCGTAATCTAAACCTGCATATTTTATTGCTTCTGCGCTTGTGGGGTATTGGTCAACAATTTGACCTAACCCGTGCCATGCTTTTTCGTTTACGCTGAAAAAGCTGTCTTTTCCGTTTACCCTGTTAATGTTATGTGCCATGTTTTTTAAATTTTAATTGACCGCTTAATTGCGCTCTAAATGAATATTATGTTATCTCTCTTAAAATGGCAGGTCGTCATCTTCACCTGCTGATTTGCCTTTGTCTGTTCCCTGTTTTTGGCTGGTGCTGTTGGCTGAAACGCTCAAAAATTTGAGGTTGGCGATATTGCAGGTCAATGAACTTTTGGCATCGCCGTCCTTATTCACCCATGCACGGCTACCCATGCGCCCGTACAGTTGCACCAGTAAGCCTTTTTTTAGATACTCGCCGACTTTGGCATTCATCCAGTAAGCACATTCCACATAGGTGGTCAGTTCCACCCGCTCGCCATCTTTGGGTTTGTAGCTGTCGTTGATAGCGATACTGAAATTCACTACTTTTTTTCCTCCCTTAACCTCGCTCACCTTAGCGTCTGCAGTTAATCTTCCTGTTAGTTCCATTTGCGTAAAAATTTATTTGTTAAAAAATCTGTTCCTCAATGACCCATTCGGCAAAACCCTCATTTGGCCTTTGATAGAGGCAGAATACTTGCGCGGGGGGCGAGCGGAACAAGGCTGACGCAAAAAAATACGACCCGGAGCGCAGCGGAGGTGTGGAGATTTTTTTAAGCGGCACTCGCCTGGCCTTGGCCGCTGAAGAGGGGTAAATTTGCCTCAAGCAAAGGCTAAATGAAGCGCATTTAAAAGCTAAGAGCAGTCCGGGGAAGGCTATGAAGAAGAAACCTCAAAGCGAATCATTCGAAAGGACCTAAACCGGCAGAAAGGTCAACTGCCCTTCCGGCTACCGTTGCCGGACGAGGCACCCGAAGGGTATGGTTGCGCCTTTCTGACGATCTATCGGAGCGCGGGGGGAAGAAAATGACCTGATCACAGGTGATCTATTACACTAATTGTTAGATTTGAAGTTGTTAACGATTTTCCTAACCTAATCTTAACTATGTCTTTTGGAAAAATATTTATAGCCGCTGTGCGGTTTGCCCTACTCGTTATTTCTGTTATCGGGATCTTCTACCTGATCCGGGAGTGGCGCAGAAAGCCATTCAAAAAACGACTATTAGCTATTGCCGAAAAGGTAATGCAAGCCAATTTAAAGTTTGAGCAGCTTACCGATTTCGGGCTCTATTTTTCTTACCGGGATGAGCAGTTATTTTTAGAAGCTTACCGTGAAACGCGAAGGGTGATCAATTCGAAATTTGAACGCCTCGGGTTGCCCGCTGATTATGAATCATCCCTTCGTGCTTTTTGTAATAATTTTGACTCCCTGGCCGGAATAAGGGCAGCTTACAATGATGAGTTTGTGGTAAGGGAAGCGGAAAAATTTGCCGGTTTCTTTTCAAACCTGGAAAGCTACCCTTTATCCGCCGATCAGGTCGAGGCGATCATTCGCGATGAAGATAATAACCTTGTTATCGCTGGTGCAGGCACAGGCAAGACGACCACCATTTCGGGGAAAGTCGCTTATCTACTGGAGAAAAAGCTGGCGATGCCGGAAGAGTTATTGGTTATTTCTTTTACAAAAAACGCCGTACAGGAAATGTATGATCGTTGTGCGCGGTTCTGTCAGCATATCCCTGAAGCTAAAGATCTGGAGGTACGTACGTTCAATAGTTTTGGCTATCTGGTCAGCCGGACTTGCTCGAAAAACGAAATATTGCTGGCGTTTGATGGTAGCGATGATGCCGCTAAAGCATTCATACAAAAGCAATTTGACCAATTGTTTATTCAGGACGCTGACTTTCAACGGAAAGCAATGAATTACCTGGCTTTTTTTAACCGGCCATCGAGAAATGAGTTCGACTTCAAAACAAAGAATGATTTCCTGACCTATGAGAAAAGCTTTAAGAACGTCACCCTCGATGGCGTGCAGGTCAACAGCAAGGAAGAAGTAGAGATCGGCAATTTCTTTTGCCTGTTTAATGTAAACTATGAATATCAACGCCATTTTCCGCTAAAGGAAGAAGACAGAAACGCAAGTTATGGTGTATATCAACCCGATTTTTACCTAAAGGACTATCAGATCTGGCATGAACATTTTGGAATAGACCGCGAAGGCAATGTGCCGAATTGGTTCAATACCCGTCCGCCATTTCCTACGGCACGGGACTATTATCAGGCAGGCATGGCCTGGAAGGAAGGCATACATGCCAAATACGAGACGAGGCTGATCAAAACTTACTCCTTTGAAAACCGGGAAGGCAACCTGATCAGCAATTTGAAGAATAAGCTGATCAGTGAAGGGGTCACCCTTCGGCAACGCACCCCGGAAGAAATGCTTGAACTGATCAAAAAATCAGAACAGTACCAGGATTGTATGAACCTGGTCTATACATTTTTGGGTTTGATGAAATCAAATGGAAAAACACCGGATGATCTCCTACCAGCTAAAGATGACAAACGTTATAAAGTATTTCTGGACGTTTTCAAACTCCTTTACCGACAATATGATCAGCACCTGAAAAGTATTCCGGCAGTTGATTTTAATGACATGATCAACCACGCGGCGCAGCATTTCAGAAACGGCCAGTTTAAAAAGCCTTATAAATACGTATTAGTCGATGAGTTCCAGGACATGTCGCTGGGCCGTTATCAGCTTTTACAGGCCATTCGTCAGCAAAATCCTGCTGTTAAACTTTACGTAGTTGGCGATGACTGGCAATCCATCTTCCGCTTTACCGGCAGTGATATTTCCATCATTACAAAGTTTAAACAGCATTTTGGATTTACCAGTCAATCTACTATTTTGAAAACCTATCGGTTCCATGACCATATTCTCCAGGCGAGCAGCGGATTTGTACAGAAAAATCCTTCTCAAATTCAAAAACAGCTAACCGCCCAACAAACTGCGCCGGAAGGGATATTAAGTTTTGAGTTTATCGAAACTGCGCCTGGCAATGGGGGCCGAACACAAATACAGCAGGCTAAATGCCGGCAATTGATAGCGGTTCTGGAACAGATCTCCGCACTACAAGCAGAAGCCATGGTTTTTTTGATCGGCAGGTACAAGTTCAACCAGCCGGAGGACCTTAATGCCATACGCCGTCAATACCCGCAATTAAAGATATACTTTTTTACTGCGCACGGCGTAAAAGGCATGACCTGCGATTATGCTGTGCTCCTGGATATTGATTCAGGCATATTGGGATTCCCATCCGAAATTGCCGACGATCCTTTATTAAGCTACCTATTGAATGAGGGCGAAGCTTTTGAGAACGCGGAAGAGCGGCGTGTATTTTATGTGGCGATCACACGGGCCCGTTACAAAAATTATTTACTCTATAATCCCAATCAACCCAGCAAATTTTTGACAGAACTTAAAGCAGCCACTAATCTTATCTCAGCTGAGGTCGCAAAGACCTGCCCGGAATGCCAAGCATTCCTCATCAGGCGCACAGGTCTATTCGGCGAATTTTATGGCTGTATCAATTATCCGCGCTGCCAGGGAAAAATAGCGATATCCAGACCGACAGTTATTATTCAGGACCAAAAATTATAGCGTAAGATCCTATAAAAACAACTTAATAAGCTCTGCCATATATTTGATCACCAGTCCCACCTGAGTGATCAGTTTCACCCATCTAAGAACCTCATTTTGCCGCGTCTTATGCGTTTTAAAAATACCGGTCACGGATAACCTCTGCCTGCCTCCGTTAGATTTATTAATATCCAATTTCATACATCAATTATTTAACTAATGCAAATTTGATGAAGACCGAAATCCAGTAACCGGTTACAATCGGTTACAAATTTAAATTCGCTGTTTCGATGGCGGCTTTTAGGCTGATGATGTCTGCCTCTGCCTTTTTGAGGACCGATTCATTCGCAGTCAAATAGGGTAAGATACTTTCAAATAGTTCAATTTTGTTGCTATTTTTCTTATTAGAGTTTTCTGCGCCCGTACGGTTGGCTTTACTTCTATAACGCGAATATTGATTAAACAAAGCATCGCCTGAGGTATGCTGGTATTCGTTAACGATCATTTGTGCATTCGTCCGCGTCACCGCCCGGTCCGTATAATGGCAGATCAGTGCGATCTGTTTGATGGTTGGCTTAGGGCTGGTTGATACAGCTATAAGAGGGGCCGAATTAACGGGGAGAGCCAAATTGTTTTTGGCGGCGTTATAGCTAAGATATGCTGAAAAAACCGGTATGGTCAGCAAGGTGAGGTATTGTTCCTCATTGCGGTATTCCCAGTCTTTATGCGTCTGTAGCCAAATATTGAACTCATAATTACAGGTAGTTTGGGCAATCAGAAAATGCTTTTGATCCGGAAAAGGTCCAACAAGGCCGTTGGCTGTGGCAGCGGCAAACAGCTCGCTGAACTGGTGAAATACTTTTTCCGACGGCTCTTCCGGTTCCATGGCAGCCAATAATTCATTTACATCAAGTCCATGGTTGATTGCTGCTGTAAAGGCGATCCCGTATTTTTCGAATTTATTCCGCATGGCCTGATCGGTTTTACAATATTGTTTTTCCGGGGTATCACCAGGGAAATTCAGGAATGTGGTTTGCACTAATTTCAGGGTGATGTTAAGCTCATCATTCATATTGTTTACCGGGTAACCGCCGAACCATTTAAGTATAAAGCCGAATAAGGTATGCTTTTCACGGTTAGATAGCGTCAACGATTCAAAATGCCGCATCACCAGGTCTGGGTCATTGAAATTAAGTTTGACGAACTCGTATTGCTGATCAAAAAGATTTAAAAACGCAAGTGGCGTAAATGTTCCCTTGCCGGGGCCAGTCTCAAAAAATGAGATGGTTTCGTTAACCAGTTCCTGGTTTGGGATCACTTTTTTCTCTGTGAAATGCTCCAGGGCGTAATTATTGGAAATTTCGGTCAGATCACGCCCTGTCAGCCTGACTTCATCTTCATCTATCAGCAAAATAGTTTCATTTTTAAGCACTTTAATAAGGCTCTTCAGGTCAAACAGGCCTTTTCGCCATTCCCGCTTTGTATGTTCGCGGTCGGTTGTGATAATTTTCATATCTCCGATCTTCGTATCAAAATCAATCTCGTTCCATGCCCTGACATGGCGCTCACAGCCCGGGAATTTAATATTAATAAAAGCTGCCAGCTCTTTTAATATGTCATCCAGTTTTGAGTATGTATCAAGCAATAGCGCTTTATCTTCGGTTGTTTGCTGATATCCTGCGGGTGCTGCACGCAGATGTAATATTTCTGGCAGTTCATCGGTACGGGTCAGCAGGTTATCCAGCACTTTAAGGTCTTTTGCTTTCATTTTTTTATCGGCGTCTTTTCAAAGTTAAGCTAAGAAAAGGATTGTTAGGATATTCTATTTTTCGGTCAGGGCAGGAATGAAAAACGAGCGCAGCTTTACCCGGCGGAATAAAATGAAGCGTGGTGAACCAGTGAGGCAGGAATGATGCGCTGATTCCGGGTTTTCAATGTCCAGGCTTTTGCGAATGCAAGTGCCTGAACGCTTACATCAAAAGGCTCAGGGATCGCAGCGGCATCCTTTCCGGGAAAGATACAGCGGAAAGCGCGGCCCGGAGGGGAGCCCATGATCGATCAGTTTGTATATATGAGCCGTTGAGCTTTTGATCATTGACGAAAAACTTGCTATAAGGTTCCCATTAAAAAAAGATGTGCTTTAATGGAGCAATAATATCGCCCATTTTATATAGAATAGGGAATTGGCATCATATTTAACACAGATCGGCAGCTACGTTAAAGAATTGTGCCGATGAAAGACTACTTATTTGCAGAACATTTACTACTCCGGATGCCCGCCAATAGCCGGGATGCTTATCACCAGGAAGGGCAATACCATCTTGACGATCTTTACTTCAGGGCGGCACTTTATCTCGCCAGTCCCTTGTTTTATAGCTGTTTGGAACAAAAAAACTTCGATCATGCGGCATTATCCGTTAAAGAACGGCTTACCTTACAGAAATATATTAACCGCTATTGTTTTCGCCCGATCCCCTTTGGATTATTCGCCGGGGTAACACTTATTCGTTGGGCCGAACGGTCAGGATTTGACCTAAATGCTATCCGCCCGGAGGATGCCGTTATTCTTCCCGACCAGGGATTCGTTCTAAAATTAGCAGAAGATATCCTACAAGGTGAAATGAAAAGCGAAGTGCTTTATGAAGCAAACCCGACGATCTATCGTTTATTAGGAGAGCTTCGCTTTATCAGCACAGAAATAGATGAGCAGGAACGTTTGCGAAAATATTTGTTGCAGTCCACGGATTATTCCAAAGTATTGAAAGACCTATTCCTGTTTTGCACCGTTCCCAAGCGCCGTGAAGAAATGATACAGGAGATCTGCCGGCTTGCCCGCTGCTCGGACCTCATCGGGGAAGACTATTTTGAGTTTTTGATACAGGAGCAAGTTTTTGTACACCGTTTCAGGCCTAATATCAATGGGCCAAATTACCTCGAACAACTGCTGGCCAACATACCTTTGTCACTTAGACATAACGGCAGGCCCGTTGCCTTGAAGCAGGTATTGGAAGAACTAAAGACAAAAAAGGAAAATAATGCCGCCTGGTTTAAGGAGATCAATAGCAAGCTAAACAAGCTCATGGAGCGGGAAGCGGACCAATTACACTCCAATCACCTGCAAGTTATCCTGCACCGGACAATTAATTCTGCCACGCTGGATAAAGATTACCAGGAAAAGATCAGGAATGGCCTGTTCGCATTGGATCAGCTTTGCCCTGAAGAAACTGTTCCTGATATGGCGCAATTCGTAAAGGCTTTTCAAAAGTCATTTGAAGGGGAAACGTTGGACCTGCTCTACGCGCTCGACCCAGAGGTCGGCATCGGCTATTCGATCCCAGCACCGGATAAGGAGAACCAATTGCTGGAAACCCTGCACATCGCCGCTAAAAGAAAAAAGGGGCAAACGGGCAACTGGAGTCCGGCGCACAGTTACCTGTTAGAGCAATGGCACGATACTCCGGGAGAGCGGGTGAAAATTATTCGGTTACACGAAGACGGATTGAAGGGCCTTAAAGACGCGTCAGGATCATTACCAACGTCCGGACTTTCCGTATTGTTCCGAATAGCCAATGACGACCTTTACCTCGAAAGCGCGGGCGGTGTCAACGCCCCGGCATTAATGGGCAGGTTTACTATTGCCGACCCGGAGATCGCCGAAGCTGCCCGGCAAATGGCGGCGCAGCAGCAAGCCGACAATCCTGAACTGCTATTCGCGGAAATACTGCACCTGGCGGGACCGCATACGGATAATGTGAACCGCCGGGAACCGGTTTGGGCGCATGAGATCCCGGTCACGGCCGTTTCTACTTTGCCGGAAGACAGGCAATTGGCCTTAGCCGACCTGAAGATCCGGATCGAAAATAACAAGGTTATTCTGTATTCCGAAAAACACAGCAAAGTGGTCATTCCCAGGCTGACCTCGGCTTATAACCATACCATCGACAAATTGCCGCTGTTCCGGTTCCTGGCTGATCTTTCCTACCAGTACAGCCGTTTCGCATTGGATCTCGACCTTCGCGCCTTTTTTCCAGGTTTGACCTACTATCCACGTGTAACCTATAAAGAAACGATCCTATACCTCGCTACCTGGGTACTTACTGAAAAACAGATCAGGTTATTGACCCAAAAAGAAGCGCCTGATATTTTTAACAACTTCCAGTTTTTTGCCCAAAGCCTGGACCTGCCGCCTGTCTTTTCATTGGTTGAAGGTGACCAGCAATTGGTCTTCTACAGAGATACCGAAGCGGATATCATATTCTTGTCGGCCTGTATCAGGCAAAAAAATGAGGTTGTCCTCAAAGAGTACCTAACAGAAGAAAAGGACAATACCCTGATCAAAAATCAAAACGGGCGGGCAATGGCCAGCCAGTTCAATGCCTATTTATTGCCGGCTAAACCGATGGCAATTGTTCCGCCGGATTTTACAGTACCGTCGGCGGAGCGCATACCCCGTAAATTCATGCCGGGGTCTGAATGGCTTTATTTGAAGATCTATACGTCCAGGATCGGGGTAAAGCGCCTGCTGTTAAAAATCCTTCCGCTCATTCGCCGCCGCTATCCGCATGGCCGGATCGAAAAATGGTTCTTTATCCGTTATGACGACCATGCCCCGCACATTCGTCTGCGGATGCAGATCGATCCGCAGGACACCGGCGTTATCCTGATGGCATTTAAGGACAAACTGGAGGACAGTATTTCTCAGCATATCATCCGGGAATACCAGGTCGATGTTTACAGCCGGGAATTGGAGCGGTACGAAGCCGCTGGAATGGCTGCTACGGAAGATCTCTTTTGGGCAAGCAGTGAACTGCCCTTAAAGCTATTTGGTCTTCAGGATAAGGGATCGCCGCTTTTGAGCTACCAGGTCGCTTTACGAACCGTCATGGATATGATCATTACTTTCCTGCCGGAGCCGGTGACGCAGTTGGACTTCGTGAAGATCAGCTACCGGCAATTCCTTCCGGAATTTGAAGACAATAAACTGCAAGTGGAGATGGATAAAAAGTACCGGGAGTTGTCCTCCCAGTTAAGGTCATTATTGAATGATGAAAATTTTTACCGTTCATCCGGCCTCCTGAAACCCGGCAAGCAATTCACCAAGGCATTAAACGCCTTAGTTCTGTTGGTGGATGGCCATCAAAATGATAAAGGCAATTTTATCCGGAGCCTCATCCATATGCACCTGAACCGGCTGTTTACAGACGAAGCCCGGAAACAGGAAATGGTCGTTTACTACCTGCTGCACAAGTTCCTGAATGCTGAACAGGCCAGGGCCAAAAATACTGAACTGGCAGTTTAGCGGTCGGTTTTAACAAGGCGTTCATCCATAAAATCCAGGAATTTTTGTTTGTAATGATCGCCCATGATCAGGGATTCGCCGTTTTCCAGTTTCAATTGTGCGCGTTCGATCACCTTTACAAAATCGATATTGACGATAAAAGAGCGATGAATACGCGCGAATAAAGTTTTAGGGAGGTGCCGCTCAATTTCCCGCATGGTCACATAAGTCATGTGCTTTTCATTCGTGGTATGGATCTGGATATAATTGACCGCGCCTTCAATGAACATCACTTCATCAAACCTAATCTTCACCATCCGCCCTTTGATCTCGCTTTTAATATTAAAGAAACCATGTTTTTCAAGTGTATCCGCCTCAGGGCCTTTTTTTATCTTTCTTTTGGCCTTTTGGATACATTTAACAAACCGCTCGTAGTCGATGGGTTTTGTTAAAAAATCAAATGCTTCCTTGTCAAATGCCAGCAAGGCATATTCAGGAAAAGCGGTCGTAAAAACTACTGAAGTGTAAAGGTTGACCATTCCGGCGAGTTCCATTCCGGACAATTGCCGCATATCAACGTCGAGGAAAGTAATGTCAGGTGCGTTTTTACCGGTCAGCACATCAAGCGCTTCCAAAGGGTTCTGGCTGGAACCGATGAGTTCCAGGCCGGGTGTCCGTTCGATATATTCCTGTAACAAGGCAATCGCTTCGGCCTCGTCATCGACGATATAGCAGGTAAAGTTCATAGGTGTAAGATTAATGTGACTGAAAAAAGATCATCCTTATCCTCGATATCCAAGGTGAATTTATCCGGGTAAAAATTAACCAATCGTTTTTCAATATTTTTCAGACCGAGGCCGCCTTTAGGGTATGGGCTGCCCGTTCTTTTTTTGTTCTTAGTGATAAAAACAAGCGTATTATCCTTTTGTTCCAGCCGGACAGACGCCGGATAAGCGGCTTCAGCCAGTTCGCCGTGCTTGATCAAGTTTTCCAAAAGCGTGATCAGAATGAGCGGTAGAACGCGGATCTCGGCTAGTTTTCCCTTCTTCCGGAACTTGATGAACAGTTCTTCCTCTGAGCGGAGCTTACTTAATTCGATCAACTTCTCGATCTGTTCCACCTCCTGAGTTAATAACACGGTACGGTTGTCTTCACTAGAAACGAGGGAATAGCGCATAATATCCGACAATAGCATCACCCCTTTACCGGCACGGTCTGACAGGCGGCGGACAGCGTTATGAATAAAGCTCAGGGAGTTAAATAAAAGGTGCGGGCTGATCTGGTTTTGCAGGTAGGCATTTTCCGCGGATATGTATTTATTTTCCAGCTCCAGTTTTTCCGCGATACTTTTAAGCTGTTCCCGTTCCATCACATGATTGCGCTCTTTGAACCGCACCATGTAAAGCATGGACCAATAGGCGATACTGAAACCAATAAAGAATATTTCCCGCCAGATATTAGTCAGCCACAGTTTTTCATTGGCAAGGTTAAGCACTAAACTTAGGTTTTGCGAACCGGAGAAAAGGCGATCTAATTCAAGTTTAATAAACAGGTAAACCACGATCTCGATAGCGATTAAACCGCAGGATATTAGGTATGGCCGCCGTGTTTTAAAAAAAGCGAAGTCAAGGATAACATGGGCATTGAAATAAAAAAGGCCAATATTTAATAGATAAAAAACGATGTAACGGTGCGCAGAGTTGCTCAGGCCCACCGTGATTTGGATGAGCGACATTTCATAGCCGATATAGATCAGCCAGACCAAAATGTGCCGGAAAACAACAACTCTTCTTTTCATTTCAATTAAATTCAGCTGTCATAGAATTGTCATCGTCCATTATCTGCATATCACAATTACCGCTCCGCGTAATAAAGTTCCCGCGCCATTGACACCAAAATAGCTTTGGTCAAAACATCAAAGCCATGAAAAATTTAAGGTCAAAAAAGCTCAACAAAAGGATCAGCACCGTTTGTGATTTTAATAGGGGAAACTCAAGAGGGTTACTTTTCGATACGAATATGCCAACGGAAACAGATCCGACAACAGCAACGGTAACCATAATTATAACTACTGCTAATACGCACGCAAAAGCCTAAATGTTAACGTAAAGTTAAATAATATTTAAAAACTACCTCAACCGATCATTAATAACGCATTATATGTTTCACTTATTTTTTGAGATTTGGTCAAGTCGGAATTATATCAACTGGAAAAACAAATCGGGAATATCTTAATTGATAGGCCGGTAACCGGAAAAGAGCATCAGTTCGCAGCGCAGGTAAAGTCTGTCGTTACCCATTGCATCAGCCTGAAGGAAAAATGGGCACATGAATTATTCCATGCCGTCAAAGAGCCTGTTGCTGCCCGTTATGTGCAGTTTCACCAGGCGGGGGTTACGGCACTTTCCAACCAGTTAACTATTGAGTTGCCACCTGCTTACTTCCAGGGTATGGAAGATAAGATCCATGAATTGTATCTCACTATCGTCAGCAACCTGGAGAGCCTGCTCCAATTCTTGCGGCAGGGTTTTTATAAATACTTCGACCATGATTACCCGGTTTCTTATAAGCAATGCCGGGAACGCGCTGAAACGATAAACAGGCTGATAATTCGCCTAGCCGTCGCTTTACAGGAATCCGGTATTGACGAAGCGCTGATCAGCTCCATTAAATTGTCTTTTGACCACAAGTTTGCGGATGCAAATGAGTTGGGGATAAGTTACCGGCAACTGGACTATTGCGACGCCATCACAGCAATGATTCCCCGGCTTTTAAACGAGCAATCCAACATCGGTACCATCACTTTGGCGCATGAACTGTATCATCATAACTTTAACAGCTATGAGTTCAGCCAATGGTACCAGGAATATTTCAGTTCCCGGATCAATAAGATGGTTCAAAATAAAAAAGAAACAGCCATTCGCGATGAGATCGATGCCTTCCGATCCACTTTTATAAAACAGGAGTTGGTCTTTGAGGCTGAACTTCCCGCGATCAGCGAGCAATTGATTCCCTGGCTCCAACAATTACTACCGGGGCAGCCAGGAACTGATCTGAAAGCCTCATTAAAAATAAACGGTCATGAACGGATGCCGCTTAAATTCTCCGTGGCGCAATTTGCTTTCTTCGTCCGGCTATGCTACCTCGAAGGATGTTTCCCTGTGAATAATATCTCTGATATACTAAGGTTCTTTACCCGGAATTTTGAAACCAAGAAGCAACTGCACATCTCGTTCAAAAGTTTTGCCCGCGCTTTCTACGGGGCTGACCAGGCTACGGCTGCGGTCGTACGGGATTTTTTGCAAAGAATGATCAATTATATCAATAAAACTTATTTCCCCTGAATTTAACCATCAACAGGATAGCTATGGAGAACTGATACGCAATGGCTTTGTTAACGACACCGGTTTCGGTTAACCAGTGGCAGGGCCTATTATCTAAAGGCTAAAACTATGATAACTAAATTCAGTGACCGGCTGTATGCAGACCTGAACAAGGACCTGAATGTCCTGATGCTTGAAGAAGACCAAGTGATCAAAAGGCTGGAAAAATCCATCCATGTATGTTTAAAATATCTGCGCAAGCTTAAAGACTACTGTAAACTCAACGATCCCGGCACCCCGGCAGAGGAGATCGTGTTCTTTAAAAATATCAAACCCAAATTCAAATCGCAGCTGATCTTTTACCAATCCCTGCTGAATATGGAGATCCGGAAACCAATCGGCGACGGAAAGGTCGTAGCTGATTATTTTGCCAACGAGATCAAAATCCTTTACCATTTTTTTGAAAGTAACCTTTCCTTTTACCAGTATGTACGGACAGAGGCAACCTACCTGGATGAATATTATTTTGTACGCGGTAATTATGATGTTCACCTCGATCCTGACCAGTGTGTCATTGATTTCGACCCCACGTTCAGCACAACCCATGACCATAAATTGGCGCAGGTATTAGCGAGTGCCCTGATGCAGGAACACTTGGAACAGGCAATTCAGAAGATCAGTCAAAAAGATGCCATTATGCAGATCGATTCCGAGTTCAGGGACTTTGACTGGAAGCAAACCAAATGCGCCCTGATCGAACTGATCTATTGCTGGCACGCGACAGAGGCTTTTGGAAAAAAGAACCTGAAAAGCATCGTCAAGTTCATCGAAAAATCCTTTAATATCTCTCTGGGTAACTTTTACGATACCTACGACTGGCTTTGCGGCAGATCCAGCCCGACAGTTTATATCGACGAAATGAAGGAGGCTTTCCTGCTTCGGATACAGAAAAAATTACGATGAACACCAATTAAGGAGCGCCTAAAAACCGCTCCTTATTCATAAAAATAAAAATAGTTGCGCTCCGAGTCGGATAAACTCGGAGCATTTCGGGCAGGGCTTTACGGAATTTTGTCCTGTCGGCAGCAATGGGGCTGCGGTCAAAACTTACAGCTTATGCTTCACCAAATTTCCTGGTTTACCTACACGGTCAGTATCCTCTCTCTAGTTATAATTTATTACGCTTATGTGGGCTTAACCTTTTACCGGGTTGAAATCCTGGCAACTTTTTACAGATTGACGGGCAGACAGCCGGCGTTTGAAGCTTCCAGCAAAGGCGATCTCCAAATACCGGACTATGATATTATGGGCAAGGCACAGCCAGACGATGTGGATTTTGTTAATGCCGAGGAACTTTCCTTTGGACCCGCCGATGTACAGGACGAACTGCAATCTGACCAAGCTACGAAAGTAATTATCCCGGCAGGATCTGACAGCCGTTTGATCGGGGATTTTTCTGAAATGGTTTCCGAGGCCAAAACGTTGATCCGGGTCATTAACGAATCCAGCGAGAGCAAGGAAAATTTCGAGATGCTGTTCCGACTGATCATACAGAAATACCCGGCATTGACAGGAACCGCCTACCAGCAGCAGATCAATAATTTCCTGCTCTCAGAAGGTGTTCCGCAATTTCCCTTTTCCCTAACACTAACCGACCTCGAAAACTATTGGACAAACGAAAATTAAAACGATACAGTTATGAAAACGAACCTTTTAAAACACGGCAGATACCGCCTGAGCGCGGCACTCAAAGCGATAGCCTCCTTCCTGTCACTCGTTATGCTTACCCTACAGGCCGCTATGGCGCAGGATGGGAACGCAGGTATCAACCAGGCTACCACTCAGGTCAAAAGCTATTTCGATACAGGCACTAACCTAATGTACGCCATTGGAGCCATTGTGGGCCTGGTCGGGGCGATCAAGGTCTTTAAAAAATGGAATGACGGTGAGCATGATACCGGGAAAGTCGCTTCCAGTTGGTTTGGCAGTTGCATCTTCCTGGTGGTTGTCGCTACGGTATTAAAATCATTCTTCGGAGTCTAAAATCTATTGCCATGCAGGAATTACTCAAGATAAAACTGAATACTTTTTTAAAGCAGAACAGGCCCGACCTGCTGGTCGCCTTGCAGCAGTCAGGAACGACGGGCAGCTATTTGGAGGACAAGATCGAGTCGATCAGTGGTCTGCCGGAAAGGCTGCTGAATCAAGGCCGCCCGCCGTACCTCATCACGGAACTGTGTATGGCCGTACTGACCGCTGATCTCGGTGCTTCCCGCTACCAATACCTCGCGGAATTACTTGATACTGATTTTCTGCCGATGGCGGACAGTCTACGGGTCAACGGTTTGCTGACCTATGAACTGATCAACCTGCTGGAAGCCTGTGAACCTGTTTTCGAGGAAATGGGCTTTAACGAAGACAACCGGATGCTGCGCTACGCGCTTAGCGGCACCATCCAGGAATACGCGCAAAGGAACTGGACACCCCAAAATTTAAGGTTATGGCTTTCTCCATCCGTCAAAAACTAAACGATAACCTCGCCGCGCTGCGGATCGCCTTAGCCCGAAAGGAAGGCGAACGCCCCGATGCGGAACAAATGGCCGTACTGCAAAAATATGCCGGCTTTGGAGGGATCAAGCAGGTCATGTATGGTGACGGCTCCCGTGAAGATTGGCAGAGGCAGAAAGCGACCGCTGAAGATATGCGGTTATATGAAGGCCTAATGGACTTTCATAAGTTGCTCAGGGAACACCTTGACGAACCCACCTATAAAAAAGCGGTTGATTCGGTTAAAAACAGTGTGCTTTCTGCTTATTATACCCCTGAATTTGTACCGCAAAGTATTTTTTTCGCCCTGAAATCACAGGGCCTTTCACCAAAGTATTTGTATGAGCCCAGTTCGGGTGCCGGTATTTTCATCACTGAAGCCATCAAAGTATTCCCGGAATTAAATCTGGTGGCCGCTGTCGAAAAGGATCTGTTAACGGGCAAGGTTTTGAAAGCCATTGGTGCAGGTTTACCTATTTCAGTCAATGTACAGATCAGCGGGCTGGAACAATCAGATACCAACGATAACGGCAGGTACGACCTGATTGCGAGTAACATCCCTTTTGGAAATTTCAGGGTTTACGACCCAGCCATCAAAGAGGCTGCTTTATCGGGGCGGATACATAATTATTTCTTTGCCAAGGGGCTTGATAAACTGGCGGATGGCGGGTTACTGGCTTATCTAACCACCGACGCGTTTTTAAACAGCGCTTCTAATCAAACGGCAAGGGAATACCTTTTTGACCACGCTGATTTTATCGGGCTAGCCCTGATGCCGGATAACCTGATGAAAGAACACTCGGGCGTGGAAGCACCCACTCACTTGCTGATAGTTCAAAAGCGTGATGGAAAAACGGATCTATCAGAAGAAGAGCAACTATTGGTTTCCACGAACGAACAGGCCAATGAAAATGGCCGCTATTCCCTGAACGCTTATGTGGAAAGGCATTCCGACCTGATCTTCGCCGATGAGATAGCGGAAGGCACCAACCAGTATGGCAAAGCGTCGCGGGTACTCAGGTATAACGGTGACTTCAACGACCTTGCAAATGCTTTAACCGAAACCCTTGCCGATGCCATGGATAGCCGGGTCAATAAAGTGGCTTTTCAGCAGGCGCAAAGCGTGATCGCCAAACAAACAGCAGCTATCGTTGACACGCAACAGATCGCAATTACCCAGGCCGGCACATTTTTCACCCTATTGCCAGTACCGGAAAGCAAAGCGGTCGCTTCCGCCGTTCAATTAGGGTTGTTCGACAGTGTTCCTGCCGAAACGATCAACCGGGCACAGGCTTACCTATCGGATATGGATCTCGCAACGGTACAGCAGGCCTCTGCACGTCTGGTCAGTACGATCCAGACAGCGGAACAACCGGGGCATGAAAGCATTGTGCTGGTCACTTCCAGGAGTAAAGCGAACGGGCAGTACCTATACAAGCTGTATTCCAATGTAAAAGAAATACCAGTATCCGCCCGTTGGATGAACGCAGGTATTTTAAGCAATGAACTGAAGAGCCTTTCCGAAGACCTGCGCCGATTTGACCACATTTATAAATATGAGGGTGACCGTTCGCTCGAACCTGCATTCCACCTGCTCCCGGAAGCTGTCCGGCCATTTACGGCTTTAAAGCCGTTTTACCGAAAGGGAACCCTGGTGAGTCATCGCGGGGAGGTGGGGGTTATCGGGCAGCCTGAGAAAGAACAAGCTGTTTTTGAACCTTTCGGCTCCCAAAAAGATATTGCCTTTTACGAGCAATATATCCGGGTAAGGGATTTTTACCAGCAACTGTCTTTAAAGGAAAATGATAAGCGGGTTGCCGACAGTGGCCTAAGGGCAGAACTAAACCGAGCCTATGAGCAATTTGTAAAAGATTTTGGAGAACTGAACCAAAATGCGAACCGGGGCAGGCTGCTGAACGATGAAGCGTTTGGCTTTATCATGCTTTCCTCATTGGAAAGAAAAGAGCATAACCAGATTGTCAGGGCGGATATTTTCCACGCCCCGCTATTCCCCAAAGATGAAAAGTTTGAAAGCGATAATGTCGCAGAGGCACTGGCACTGAGCCTGAATGATACAGGCCGGGTCTCGCTGCCTTTCATAGCGGAAGCCACAGGAAAAGACACCAACGAGGTGATCACTGATCTCGGGAAACTGATCTATCTGAACCCGATTACTGCTTTATGGGAAACCGCCGATCATTATCTGTCAGGTAACGTTGTAAAGAAACTCGCCGAGGCCGAACGTGCCGCTGAACTGAATCCGGACAATGAGCAATTATTGCGGAGCCGGGATGCGATCAGAAGTGCGCAGCCGGATAAGATACCTTTCGACCTGCTGGATTTCAATTTGGGTGAACGATGGATACCTACTTCCTTTTATGACCGTTTCGCGACCCATCTTTTTGAGGCGCAAACCGAGGTGGCTTATTTCGCTTCGCTCGATACATTCAAGGTCAAGTATGACCATGGTAACGCGATAACCGACCAGGAATACAGTATTACCCCGATCCAGGGGAACAAGGTCTTCGGCCATACGCTGATGGAACATGCGCTGGAAAATACCACGCCACATTTTACCTATACGGTCAGTGTCGGGGATGGAAAAACCATCCGGTTGCCGGACAATGAAGCCATACAGCTCGGCCACCAAAAAGTGGAAAGCATTCGTAACCATTTCCTGAACTGGCTAAAGGAACTGCCACAGGAAGATAAGGACCAGTTGACCAATATCTACAATGATACTTTCAATTGTTATGTCCTTCGGGAGTATGATGGCGGCCATTTGAACTTTCCGGGGCTGGATAAACAGGCGCTGGGCATTACTGACTTGTACAGTTCACAAAAAAACTCCGCCTGGCGCATAATCCAGAACCGGGGCGCACTGGTAGATCACGAGGTCGGTTTGGGTAAAACCCTGACGATGATCGTCGCCAGCCGGGAAATGAAACGCCTCGGCATCGTCCATAAGCCGATGATACTGGCTTTGAAAGCAAATGTTGACCAGATCAGGGACACTTATAAATTAGCTTACCCGAAGGCGCGGATATTGGCACCGGGTGAAAACGATTTTGCACCGGATAAACGTGTCCGTCTTTTCCACGAGATCAAAAACAACAATTGGGACTGCATTATTTTAACGCATGACCAGTTCGGCAAGATCCCGCAGTCCGAAGAGATACAGCAAGAGATATTCCAGGCGGAACTCGACAATGTAGAGCGTGACCTGGCTACGGCGGTCACTTTAGGGCAAAAGATCAGCAAGAAGGTACTCAAAGGTTTAGAAGTACGGAAAAGCAACCTGGATGGTCGGTTAAAAGAAGTTGCTGACCGGATCGAGCACAGGCAGGACAAGGATATCAATTTCCAGGAACTCCAGGTTGACCACCTGTTTGTTGACGAATCCCATAAATTTAAGAACCTTACCTTTTCCACCAGGCATAGCCGGGTGGCGGGCTTGGGTAACATAGCCGGTAGTCAAAAGGCCTTGAATATGCTCTTCGCGGTCAGGACCTTGCAAAAGCAATTTGACAGCGACCTGTGCGCCACCTTCCTTTCCGGCACGCCTATTTCCAACAGCCTAACCGAAATGTACCTCATCTTTAAATACCTGCGGCCAAGGGAAATGGAGCGGCAGCGCATTGAGAATTTTGATGGCTGGGCGGCAGTATTTGCCCGTAAGACGGTGGATTTCGAGTTTTCGGTAACCAATGAGATCATCGCCAAAGAACGCTTCCGTTACTTTATCAAAGTCCCTGAACTGGCCTTGTTCTATAACGAGATCACGGATTACAAGACGGCCAAACATATTAACCTCGACAAGCCCGCGCTGAACGAGCAGTTGGTCAATATCCCGCCGACACCCGATCAGCAGGATTTTATCCAAAAGTTGATGCAATTCGCTAAAACAGGCGACGGTGCTTTGATCGGACGGGCACCCCTAACGCGGGAAGAAGATTTCGCGAGGATGCTGATCGCCACCAATTACGCCAAAAAGATGGCGGCGGATATGCGCTTGATCAATCCGGAATATAGTGACCACCCGGATAATAAGGTCAATGTATGCGCCAGGAAAGTGGCAGAGATCTACGAACAGAGTACCCCGTTCCGGGGAACCCAGATCATCTTCAGTGATATCGGCACCCCGAAGCCCGATCAGTTCAACGTGTACGATGCCCTAAAGAACAAGCTGGTACAGGATTTCAATATACCACCGCACGAGGTCACCTTTATTCACGACTGGTCTGAAAAGCAAAAACCGGAACTGTTCCGCCGGATGAATAACGGTGATGTCCGTATCCTGATCGGCAGCACCGAAAAGGCGGGAACCGGGCTGAACGTCCAGAAACGGGGTGTAGCGATGCACCATATGGATATCCCCTGGAAACCTTCTGAACTGGAGCAGCGTGACGGGCGATTGGGCAGGCAGGGTAACTGGCTGGCCAAAGAACACTATGGCAATAAGGTGATGAATTTTATTTACGCGGTCGAAAAGTCACTTGATAATTACAAGTTCAACCTGCTGCAAAATAAGCAGCGGTTCATCAGCCAGATGAAAAATAACAACCTGCATTTACGGACAATAGATGAAGGCGCGATGGATGAGCAAAGCGGCATGAACTTTTCGGAATATATCGCCATTCTTTCGGGAGACACGTCGCTGCTGGAAAAGGCCAAAGTAGAGAAAAAAGTAAATGCGCTTGAAAACCACCGGGCAGCCCATTATAAAGAATCGTCCCGTTCAAAATACCACCTGGAATCCCTCAGCCGGGATAAAACAGAAAAGAGCCGAACAGCGGAAAAGCTATTGGCAGACCATACGCTATATCACGGGCAATTAAAATATGATGGCGACGGCGCAAAACTCAACCCGATCAGGGTGTATGATCTTTCTTCGGCAGATGCCGAAGAGATCGGCAGGTACCTGATCAAGTTGTACAAAGACTGGGAACCTGAATCCGGCAAGGCTGATGAAAAGCAGATAGGCACCCTCTATGGTTTTGATCTGTATATCCGCAGGCAGCAGGAAGCCTGGGATGAAAACGGCCTCACCCGTTACCGCTATCACAATAATTTCTATGCGGAAAGCCCGGAGAGCAGTATCAAATACACTTATAACAAAGGCGCGGCGAATATCGATAATCCCAAACTGAGCGCCCGGCATTTCCTGAACGCTATCGACCGGGTGGACCACCTCAAAGATAAATACGGGCGGGAGGTAGATGAGATCGATAAGGAAATTGCCCTATTGGGCCAGATCGCTGCCAAGCCTTTTGAAAAGGAAGCAGAACTGGCGCAACTGAAAACAGAACTGTCCAAACTGGAAAGAGAGATCGCCCTCAAGATCCATGAAAGCCAGATGAAGCAACATGGGCTTTTCCAGGAGCAGCCCGCAGCAGAACCGGCGGTTGAGCCGAAAGTGATCACGCTTCATCCGAAAGAAGGAACTATTTTAAATCAAAACCCATCCCTAAAACCCAAAGCGCCCTTAATGCCGCTGGAACAAAACAAACGCAGCCGGGGCTATCGACAACACTTATAAAAACAGACACCATGAGAAATTCAAAAAATATGGCCCGGAAATTACCGGAATTTACCATCGCCGGAACCCTCTTTACAGTAGATGGCCGGATTTATGAGTTCAGGGAAACAGCGGCCCCCTGGAACCAGATCTCCATGGATCATTTTTGGGAAGATGAACCGACCCATATCCTGTTCGATAAGCAAACCAACAACATCTATACGGGGGAAGGTAGCATCTCGGACAGGCCCGACCATGTGGAACTGGTCGTGGTCCCTCCGCTCATGGAATTGGACCCGGTAGGCCTTGCAAGGCGTTATAACGTGCCTGATGAAACCTATATCCCAAAACATAAAAGGAAACAAGTATTAGCTGAACAAATGATCGGTCTGCAACAAAACACGCGGAAGCATCAAAAAGGAAGGGGGATCAAGTAATGCCGGTTTACCATATCAATAAAGGCATTAATAAGCCTATCGAATTTAAGGGGCTCAAAGCCCAATATATCGGCTATTTGGCCGGGGGCCTTGTCGGGTTGCTCATCTTATTCGCGGTGATGTATATCGTCGGCATGCCGGTTTATGTCTGTATCGCCGTGATCTCGGCTTTAGGTGGGGGCTTGTTTTACCAGGTCTTTAAGTATAGCCATACCTACGGGCAGTACGGTTTAATGAAACGGACCGCGAGGCGCTACCTGCCGGGCTACCTGAAATTCAATTCACGAAAAGTATTCACCCGATTAAAGAAATAGTTATGGCAGCATTCACGAAAGCGGAACAAATTTTCCCGATCTATAAAGTCGAGCATGATTGCATGGTTTCTGTTCAGGGCGACCTGACCGTCGCCTACCAGGTATCCCTGCCGGAGATCTTTACCCTGTCAGATGAGGATTATGAAACCTATCACCAGTCCTGGATCAGGGCGGTCAAGGTATTACCGAAACACAGCGTCGTTCACAAGCAGGATATTTTTATCCGGAATGGTTATGCCGGGGCGCAGGGTATCCCGGCGAACTTTTTAACGACCGCTGCCGACCGCCATTTCAAAGGTCGGCCATTCCTTGACCATACCTGCTACCTGATGCTGACCAAAAAGGCGGAAGACCGAAAACAGGCCGACAGCGGCTTTTCGGGAATCATGCGGAAAAGCATTACGCCCAAACAAACGACTGACGAGCGGGCCTTACCAGAATTTTTGGAGAAAGCCGGGCAGTTTGAGCGAATCCTTTGTGACAGCGGGTTTATCAAACTCAAAAGACTGAACAATGACGAATTAACCGGAACCCCTAAGAAAGGCGGGCTGCTGGAGCAATACTGCTTTTTACAAAACGCGCATGAGCTGCCGATGCTTAAAGATATCCACCTGAAGGACAGGATACAGATCGGCGACCAACATGCCCAGCTTTTTACCCTGGGTGACGCGGAGGACCTGCCTGCTTTATGCGGGAGCAGGTTAACTTATGATAAATACAGCACGGATAAAACCAAATTCCCGGTAGGCTTCGCCGCTCAATTAAACCTATTACTGGACTGTAACCACATTTATAACCAATATTTTTTTATCGGGGATACGGGGAAGACACTCAAACAACTGGAAGCTAAAAAGTTGAGATTACAATCCCTTTCCGCCTATAGCCGGGAGAACGCGATAGGCCGGGATGCGACCAACGATTTCCTGAATGAGGCCATCAGCCAGCAGCGTTTGCCGGTCAAAGCGCACTTTAATGTCCTGGCCTGGACGGATAAGCGCGAAGGTTTACAAGATATCAAGAACCTTGTGGGTTCAGCCATGGCGCAGATTGGGGCTAGCAGCAAGCAGGAATCAGACGGGGCGGCACAGGTCTGGTGGGCAGGCATCCCCGGCAATGCTGCCGATTTCCCGGTGAATGACACCTTCGATACCTTTTTGGAACAAGCTACTTGTTTTTTAAACCTCGAAAGTAATTACCGCAGCGACCCGGCGGCTGAGGGTATCCGTTTCTGCGACCGCCTGACAGGGAAGCCGGTCTTTGTTGACCTTTTCGATGCCCCTCGAAATAAAGGCATTACCTCGAATATGGGGATGCTGGTTTGCGGAACATCCGGCGGCGGCAAATCCATGACGGTCAACCATATTTTACGTACCCTTTATGACCAGGGCGCACATTGTGTCACGGTGGATATTGGCGGCAGCTATAAAGGCCTTTGTGAACTGGTTGGTGGTTATTACTTTACCTATGAAGAAAGCAACCCGATCCGGTTCAATCCCTTCTACCTGCCGGAAGGGCAGACACTGGATACTGAAAAAAAGGAAAGCCTGAAGGCACTGCTGGTCACCTTATGGAAGCAGGAAAATGAAAGTTTTATGCGCAGTGAATACGTGGCACTTTCCAATGCGCTACAAGGCTATTATGAGCACCTGGAAAAGAATAAAGCTATATTCCCCGGCTTCGATTCCTTTTATGATTACCTGCAAAGCCATTATGTACAGATTCTAAAGGAACAGCGGGTAAAAGACAAGGACTTTGATATTGACAATTTCCTGTACGTATTAAGGCCTTACTATAAAGGCGGTGAATTTGATTACCTATTGAATGCCTCGGAGAACCTGAACCTGCTGGACCAGCGGTTCGTGGTCATTGAGCTGGATTCGATCAAGGACCATCCCATTTTGTTCCCGGTGGTTACGCTGATCATTATGGAAATGTTCCTGTCGAAAATGCGCAAACTGAAAGGGATCAGGAAAGTGCTGACCATTGACGAGGCCTGGAAAGCCATCGCCAATTCCGGTATGGCGGGGTTCATTCAATACGCTTTTAAAACCATGCGGAAATTTAACGGCGTTCCGAATGTGGTCACGCAGGAACTGGACGACCTGATCAGCTCCCCGATCATCAAGGATGCGATCATCAATAACGCCGATATCAAGATCCTGATGGATATGCGCAAGTTCATGAACAAGTTCGACAAGCTTCAGGAAACGCTCGGGATGTCGGACAAGGGTAAACAACAGGTATTATCCGTCAACAAGGATAATCGGGAGATTTATATCGATCTGGGCGGGCAGGTGATGAAAGTGTTTAAGAACGAACTTGCCCCTGAAGAATATTATGCTTACACGACCGAAGGCAGGGAACGGGTAAAAGTGCAGGAATATGCCGCCGTCCACGGCAGCATTGAAAAAGGCATCGCGGCGCTTGTCCGTGAACAACAGGAAAAATAATCACTAAAAAAATCGAAATATATGAAAACGCTAAAAATGCTAATACTGATCGGCTGCACATTCATAATTGTTGCCTGCAACAAAACAGCAGGTACAATTTCCGGGGTTTACGTAACCGCTTTTAAAAATGTATACAGCATCGCTAATGACACGCTGATCATTGAAGCTTACAACTTAGAGGCAGGCACTTACCATGTTATCAGGCGATCTGGTTACCACCGGATGAGAGAAGGAAAAGTATTACCAAAGGAATTTGATACAAAAAAATGGGTAGCGACTTATAATCAGGATAAACAGGTACTCCAGGAAACAGAGCTTGGGCGGCAGATCTATGTCAATGCCGACAAAGGCTCACTGTCCTTCGGTGCGACGTACCAGAAGATCAAATAAGGTTTAATTATTCATCATTTATTCAATTTACTGCCGCTACTGAGCGGCAGAAGGGAGGTCTTTATGAAAATTTTAAAAGTAACACTACCGGTAAGCCTGGCCATCGTGCTGGTTTCCTTTAATGCCGAAAGGGCAAATGCCCAGTTCGTGGTGGGTGAGGTCATCAAGCTGACCGTTACCAAAGTGATCAAAGCCATTGACCTGAAAGTACAGCGGATGCAGAACCAGACCATCTGGCTTCAGAACGCGCAAAAGGTGCTGGAGAACCAACTGTCCCGGTTAAGACTTTCGGAGATCTCGGGCTGGACAGGGCAGCAACAGCAATTGTACAGCGGTTATTATGATGAACTATGGAAGATCAAATCTGTGATCACCTACTACCAGCGGATCAAGGACCTGACCATTAAACAGGTGGCCTTGGTCGCCGAATATAACCGGGCCTGGGGTATGCTCAGGCAGGACAAACATTTCAGTCCTGCGGAGTTGTCCGAGATGCAAAATGTGTATTCAGGCATCCTGTCGGCAAGTGTGCAGAACCTTGACCAGATCTTATTGGTGGTGAACAGCAATAAAACGCAGATGACGGACGAGCAGCGGCTGGAACTGATCAATAAGGCAGGCGACCACCTGGACGAAAACTACAGCGACCTGCACCGTTTCAATACTCAAAACCAGGTACTGAGCCTGCAACGCAGCAAGGAACTGGGGGATACGCAAACAACCAAAATGCTTTATGGAATCAATTAACGCATTAAAAGTCCGGTCTTCCGTGATACGGCGCAAGGCGAGATACCTATTGGTATTCTCCCTGTTCACCGCGATCAGTTCAGGGATGGCCGTCACCGCACAGGCGCAGACCTTTGCTGAATGGTTCGCACAAAAGAAAACTCAAAAGAAATACCTTTTGCAGCAGATCGCCGCTTTACAGGTGTTCTCCGGCTATTTAAAGCAAGGGTACCAGATCGCGAATAACGGCCTGGGTTCTATTTCCGGCACATTAAAAACAGAAAACGGTCTGCACAGCACCTATTACAACCGGATGAAAACTGCTAGTCCGTTAGTCAAAAACAACGCGATGATACAAGAGATCATGGCCTGGCAGCAGGATATATTGGCACGTTTAAAAGATATCAGCCAGATCAGTGGTATGACGGCTGAGGAAAAAAGCTACCTGGAGCAAGTGCGCTCGGCCGTACTGAAAGACTGCGACCAGCAACTCAATACCCTGCAAATCGTAGTCAGCGACGGTAAAATAAAGATGAGCGATGCTGAACGGATCGCGCTCGTTAACAAGATCCATACGGCGATGATGGAAAACTACCGGTTCGCATCAGGCTTTGCGGCCCAGGCCAAACTATACGCAATCCGGCGACAGCAGGAACAAAACCAGGTCTTGGTAACTAAACAGATTTATGGTATCAATTAAACCGAAAGTGATGAAAAAGCAATTAAAACTCATGATCGCCTGCTGCCTTGTTTTCACAGGCTTTTCTAAAGCTTCATCCTGCTTTGCGCAAGGCCAGGAAATGCAGCAATTATTACTGGATATCGAAAAACTGACCCAGATGAAAAGCATTCTGTCGGATATGAAAACCGGCTACCAGATCTACCAGCAGGGATACGGAACGATATCCTCCCTATCTAAAGGCAATTTTGACTTGCATAATATTTATATCACGGGCCTGATGGCGGTTAGTCCGGGGGTCAGGAATTACGGGCGTATCGCGGAGATCATCTCGATGCAGGCCAGCCTGATCAGCGAATATAAACGGCATAATAAACTCTTTCAGCAAAGCGGCAGCTTCAGCGTATCGGAACTCAGCTATATGAGCAATGTTTACTCCCGGCTGGTCTCAGAGAGCCTGGATAATTTGGGAGAACTCACGAATGTAATCACCGCAAATAAACTCCGGATGTCCGACGCGGACAGGATCAAAGCTATCGACCGCCTGTACGGTACCAGTTCGGACAAACTTCAGTTCCTGCGGTCCTTTAATAACCAGGGCGTTTCCCTGTCACTTCAGCGCAGCAAGGATGCGGCAGATACGCGAACACTCAAACAGCTTTATGGCATAAACAACTAAATCCAAGCTTATGAAAAAGACAGTGATAACAACCGCTTTCATAGCGGTGACAGGGATATTTTTTCCATTATTTTCTCATGCCGAAGGACTCGCTACCGATATTCAGGGCCTTCAGGGCACATTAAACGGCGTGTATAATGATATGCTGCCGATGTGCAGCCAGTTGATCGGCATCGGGCAGGGCATCGCCGGTTTCGGCGCACTATGGTATATCGCGGTCAGGGTATGGCGGCAGATCGCGAGCGCTGAACCTATCGATTTTTACCCTTTAATGCGCCCCTTTGCTTTAGGCCTGGCCATCTTGTTATTCCCGACGGTGATCGCGGTGATCAATGGCATCATGCAGCCAACAGTAAGCGCAACCGGCAGTATGGTGCAAAATTCGGATGCGGCCATCGCTCAATTATTAAAGGCGAAGGACGATGCCATAAAAAAAACCGATACCTGGCAAATGTATGTTGGTGAGAACGGAAGCGGCGATGAAAATCGCTGGTATAAATACACCCATCCGGAAGATGCCGATGGCAGTGGCAATTCCGGGATCATAGATGGTATCGGCAACGACATGAAATTTGCCATGGCGAAGGCCTCTTATAACTTTCGTAATACTATCAAGCAATGGATGTCGGAGATCCTGCAAGTATGCTATGAGGCGGCTGCCTTATGTATCAATACCATCCGGACCTTCTACCTGATCGTACTGGCTATACTGGGGCCAATCGTTTTAGGCTTATCCGTTTTCGACGGATTTCAACATACGCTCACGACCTGGCTGGCCAAGTATATCAATGTATTTCTGTGGCTACCGGTCGCCAATATCTTCGGGGCCATCATTGGCAAGGTACAGGAGAATATGCTAAAGCTGGATATTTCGCAGGTACAAACTGCCGGTGACACCTTTTTTAGTTCCACCGATACGGCATATCTCATCTTTCTCATAATAGGTATCATCGGGTATTTCACCGTACCGAGCGTAGCGAATTATATCGTCAATGCAGGCGGTGGTAACGGCTTATTACAAAAGGTCAATACCATGGTCAGCCACGCCTCGAATACGACCATGCAGGCCGGTTCTGCCACAGGCGCGCGAATGCAGCAAGGCGCTTCCAACATCGCCAACCTTCCTAAAAACTTCATGGAGGGCTATAACGGTGCCGGTAACAGCGGCAAGTCGGACAACTACCAGGAACAAAAACTGTCCGGGAAATAAGATCATTCACTATTAAAAAAATCAGCACCATGTTTACCCATCTCAAAAATATCGACACCGCTTTCAAGCACGTTAAACAGTTCAGTATTTTCCTGATCATCGGCAATGTGATCACCATGTGCTTTTGTATCTATAAAAGCAACCAGGTCATCAACCAGGCACAGAACCGCATCCATATTTTATACAATGGAAAGGTTTTAGAAGCCGTGGCCGCTGACCGCAATCATAACCTGCCGGTAGAATTAAGGGATCATATCAAAACCTTTCACCAGTACTTTTTTGACCTCAGCCCGGATGATAAGGCGATCCATGCCAACGTTTCCAAAGCCTTGTACCTCGCAGATGAATCCGCCAAACGTCAGTATGATAACCTACAGGAATCCGGCTATTATAATAACCTGATCTCGGCCAATATCTCGCAGGAGATCAAAATAGACAGCACCGAATTACAAGGAAAGCAATTCCCCTATGTATTTACCTGCTATGCTACGGAAAAACTTGTCCGCTCCAGCGGCACGGTTTACCGGAAACTGGTCACCCAGGGAGAAGTCCGGGATGTCCAACAGCAAACGGATAATAACCCGCACGGCTTCCTCATTCAGCATTGGCAGATCCTGGCTAACAAGGATACCACTATTCAAAATCAATAGCGATGATCAATAATAACCAACAGCAAGACCAAACAAACGACCGCATGGCCGAGCGCATTGCCGATCCGATTATTAAAGGACAACGAAGGCTGGCAGCGGCATTGAATCAGTGGATCAACCGCTATTCCAAAAAAAGGCAGCAATGGCTTTTGGTGATATTTTGTGGCATCGCTATTTGCGGGCTGATCATTTGCCTGGCCGTTCCTTTCGGCAGGATCGCCATGCAGCGGCAAAGTTTCCAGCCGTCACATATCGGCCTGCCTTCCGACGGCTCACCAACAACAACCCATTTAAAACCAACAGATCCATTAACCAAAAAAAAGTAAACATTATGGAAAATCAACAGCAAAGCAGCACTACGGTACATACCGAGGAGTTTCTGAAAAAACGCAAGTTTTACCTGGCCATACCTATCCTCATCCTTCCCTTTATGACCATGGCATTCTGGGCATTGGGCGGCGGCAAAGATGCCGGGAGATCAACAGCTATTGTATTTGAACGGGGCATTGATATGGCCCTGCCTTCGGCACAGTTCAAGGATAACAAGCAAAAAGACAAAATGGACATCTACCAGTCCGCAGGAAAAGACACGTCTAAAACGAAGGATGGTGTCAGTAAGAATTTTATACAGGCCATGGGCTTTGATCCCAAAGCCGTATCGCATACGGATTCCGCTAAGGTCACGCAAGCAACTACGCCCGTCTATGCGAATAATGCGGATCAGCAATCGGCAAAGATCGAGGCAAAACTGGCGCAACTTAACCGGCAGATCAACCAGCCACAACCCGCTGCCTACGCCAGTCAAGCACCTGATCCTGAAGTTAAGCGAATGAATAAAATGATGAAAGCGATGCGGTCTTCAGGCGGTGAAGATCCTGAAATGAAGCAACTCAGCAATATGTTGACCAAAATCCAGGCTATCCAAAACCCGGAGATGGTCAATGCACAAACCAGTAAGAAAAAGGCGAGTGAGAGTGCCTTTAGGGCAATTCCGGCAATCGTGGATGGGAAGCAGAAAGTTAAGGACGGCGCGGCCGTTAAACTGAAACTAACAGATACCGTTACCCTGAAAAACCAGGTTCTGCCTAAAGGACAGGAACTTTTCGGTATTTGCCAGGTCACTAATCAGCGCCTGTTATTGACCATCCAAAATATACGGCTGGACAAACAGATAATCCCCGTAAACCTTACCGTATTCAGCCTTGACGGGATGCCCGGCATCCCGGCTCCGGAAGCTGAATTGGGCGGGGCTGCATCGTCCGGAGCAGACAACGCTATTCAAAGTATGCAGTTCCTGACAATGGACCAGAGCTTGGGCGCGCAAGCGGCCGCCGGTGGTGTCAATGCCGCCAAGGGCCTGTTCAGCAAGAAGGTCAAAAAGATCAAAGTAAAGTTGCAAGACCAATACCCGGTATTGCTAAAGATCAATAAGTAAACCATGAACGCAGTTACCAACCGGGTCCTCCTGGCATTTAAAAGCTGGGACGACCGAAAAAAAGAAATGGAGCCGCTGCTCAAGCCTGGAATTGCCGACGAACAGGTACTGTGCCGCCTGCAACTGACGCATTTACGCCAGGCCGCACATCGCCTGCAGGAAACCGCCCGGCTGGATGAACGCCCCTTTATGGTTCTGCTGACCAACCGGATACAACAACTGGAGAGGCAGATCTATCCCAATGTCATTGCCAGGCTATTTGCCAGTTTAAAAGACCGCTTGTACGACGGGCCATCGTACCTGCGGCAGCTGGCAACGCAAAGAGCCGAAAATATGGAAAACCTGAAGCGCCAATTGAAAGAAAGTGGATTCGGTTCGGTCGCAGGCCGTCTCGAAGATCACCTGGACCGGGAGCAAAACAGCGTATTTATGCCTTTGGCCTGCCAACTTGATCCCGAAAACCGGCTGACCTTCACCTTGTATTTTGACAAGGATAACCAGGGCAATTTTCAGTTGGATCGCTTTTATGCGGCCATCAAATATAAAGGCGCTATCGGCACCGCGCACGATTTCAGGTTGAAGGATTGGCCGGGGATAAAAGCGAACCAGGCCTGGAGTTTATTGGAGGGCCGCCCGCTGAAACAAACCTTTACTGACGCCTCCGGTCAGCAGAGCCAGCGTTGGGTAGAGTTCACCAAGTATGGCATTCAGCATTACGACCCCGGTTTTGCCTATGATATCAAATCCGTGGTTGCCGGCATCCCGCAGATCACGGGGAGCAAGCCTGAGTTGATCAGCTATCTGGAAAATGGCCAGCGTGCGCCCGCTCATTGGAAAGTTGGCCAGCAATATCAAAGCATATCCGTCCAGGCCGACCCGGCAAACAGGGCCCTTAAATTCTTTGATGCCAAAGACAGGCCGATCACCTCGGAGAAACTGAACCAGAATGCGCTACAGCAAGTGGCCAGCGTCAAGACGCTGAGGGTACCGGAACAAAAAATGAGAAAGGGGGTCAAAAATGGACACCAGCATTAATTTTTACGAACTCAAAACGCAATTGGCGGATATCGGCTTTAATGAACCGGCTATCGTTGACCAATTGCGGGAGGCCATGTACACCGAATACAACTATGCTTCTCTTTACACGGAAAAGGATAACACCCGCTTCCAGATCAATCTGGAGAAGGACTATACCGGTACATTCAGTTTTGATACCTACGATGCCATCCTCACATCGGGGGGGCAACTTCGCGACCAGGTTTTCTCACCGAAGGTGCCTGTAAGTGAAGCGATCCAGCTTTTGCAAGGGCGGCTTCAACGCCCGGACGTTACCGCTGATATTGCAGGATCGCCCATGAACCGGCAGGAAACGCGTGTCAGCCTGGGCCTAAGCCCCAATCCGACCCAAAGGGAAATTGACATCGCGGCTATCGTGCCGCAGATGAAAGCAATCGGTCTTTACTCGGACGGATTGGAAGAACAGTTATCAGCATTACCTGAAAAAGAGATCTATCGTAAAGAGGTGCTGTTGGAAAAGGAAATAGATGGTCAAAGTTTGCCCATCACCATTTCCTTGAATTTAGACGAAAATCAACGGCTGCATTTCAAAGGCTATGAACTATGGCCGCGCATCACACAGATAGATTTTGAGCACTATCAGGATAATGGCGTGGATATCCGTGAATTGGATGCCCGCATGGCCTCTATTGACTGGCAGCAACACCCTGGCCGTGAGATCAGCAAGGAGGAAATCCAAAATAATCCGGTGCTGCGGGAAATGAACCAGGTTTTTGAAGACCTTAAAAAGCTGACCACCGGTTACGACGGCAGGAACGACGAATATCAATGGCTCATCAAATGGGCCACCAGCGGCCTTTCCCGTAAACACTTCGCCGGTACACCCGCCGAAAAATTTATCACCGGCGACAACGGCGATGGCCGGTTTATTTTCCGGCAACGCCAGGCCTTTCCGGCCAACGTACACCTTGACATACCATTAAAACAGATCAATAACCCGGACGAGTTAAACAAAATGAGCTACGCTTATCAATACCTCGCCCATAAATTTCAAAATCCCATGAACACACAAAATTTAGAATTTCTAAAGAAAGCCCTGTTGAACCTTGGATTTGGCGAACAGGTTAATTCAGCATTAGAAAAACAGATCAAAGCGAAAACCCCGGAATTTACCCTGGCGGCCAAACATGAGTTTAACCAACAGAAGGTAGATCACACGCTGCATTTCAAAGCCGGTGAGAACCAGGAAATGTATTTCTTCAATAAGTTTGACACTACGTTGGACAAGGGCAAGGAGAAAGAACAGAACCAAACCTTCTATATCAATAAAGGCAATGGCATCACCGCCAAAGAAGCCTTTAACCTGATGGAAGGCCGCGCTGTTTACAAGCAGCTATTCAACAAAGAAGGTGAAGGATACCATGCCTGGCTTCAACTGGACGATAAGAAGCTGACCCAAAACGGTAACAAGGAGATCAAACGTTTTAATGAGAACTACGGCTTTGACCTGGAAAATGTGCTTAAAGACAAAGGCATCAAAGATCTCACCACCCCGGAAGGTACCGAGAACCTGTACCGTTCCCTAAAAAAGGGCAATACGCAACAAATCACCGTAGAACGCAACGGCGAAGAGAAGAAATACTTTATCGCAGCCAGCCCGCAATATAAGACAGTGGATCTTTACGACCACCAAATGAAAAAGATCAAGCGGGAGGAATTACTACAGCCTGAGCGAAAACAAAGCAATAATGAGAGACAAGGAAAGCAGCAAAAGGAGGAGCTGCCAGGAAAAAAGCAGTCGCGAAAAAGTAAAATGACTGTATAAATCAATTCCAAAGAGCCTAATTTCAGGCTCTTTGGCTTTTTAGTGCTAAAGTCAGCGTTGTGATTAAGGGTTAACCTCGGTCATATATTTTTTACTAACTATTACTAACCACGTCCTTTTATAGTTTAAAAGACACTAAAGTTGTTATTATATAGGTATTATGAGAAATAAATTATTGCTTGCGGCTTTGTTATTAACGGTTTTTATTTCATCGTGTTCTAATAATGAAAATAAGATCACCATTATAGGCGAAAACTCGTCTACAATTCAATCTATGCAGACCCTAAAATCTGATTATGAAAAGAAAAGCTCTGTAAAATTAGACTTTAAACCGAATACTTTTGAAGATGCTTTCAATAAAGCCAATCAAGACTTTGCTAATAAAACCGGGCTATACGATATTGTTTTGCAATATAATTTTTCGCTGTCTTCTTTCGTCAGAAACAATTACGTTTATAACCTAAATGAATTGAAATCCCAATCTGATTCAAAAAACTACAGTTTTGAAAATGACTTGTTTCAGAATGTGTGGAAGGAAGTTGGATATTATTATGCCGATCCATCCAAACCAGATGGTTCAAAAATTCAGCCAATATCATATCCATTTGCAGCCAATACTATGTTGCTAGTGTACAATAAGGAATTATTCAATGACCCAGCACAGAAACAGGCCTTTCGTAACAAATACGGAATAGAATTAGCCGTTCCAAAAGACTTGGAATCTTTTAAAAAAGTGGCTGAATTTTTTACACAGCCTGATAAAAATTTATATGGAGTAGCTTTACAAGGTTCAACTGGCGGGTGGCTTTATTATGAGTGGTGTAGTTTTTTACAAGGATTTGGAGGGAAAGTATTAGATAAAGACCAGGGATGGGAGGGTAGCGCTTCTACGTCTGTGCTTATTGCCAATGAACAAGCTGTCGCCGCGACAAATTATTACAAATCCCTGAAGCCATTTAACGCGGGCAATTTTACAACTGTAGATGGAGTTGAAGAAAGAAGAATATTAAAAAAAGGGAATGTCGCAATGGGTATTATATGGAGCGACTATATGTGGGGATTAATTAACAATGGAAATGGTAAAATTGATCCAAGATTTGGATTTGCGCCGACACCTGGAAATAAATCTATGATAGCGGGGGGAGCATTTTTTGTAAATAAGCAATCCAAGCATGTAAAAGAGGATTTTATTTATGTACAATACCTCTTACAAAAAGATAATCAGATAAAAATGGTTCAGCAAGGGCTGTGTTCTCCTTTGAAAAGTGCGTATGACGCGCCGGAGGTGCAAAAAATCCCTTACGTGCCAGCACTAAAAATATCACTTGACCGGGCCGAGTATATGTTGGAAGCCGGTCCTGACGCGGATCTGATAAATAATGTTATCACAACATATATTCAAAAAATCTGGAATAACGAAATTAGCGTTGAAGACGGATTAAAAAAGGCAAAGGACGAGATTGAAAAAGGTAGAATTAAGTTTTATCAATAAAAATGGGATCGCAAATAAAGTGGCGCATCGTCATCTGTATAATGATATTGGTAATTTTATCACTTATATCGCCATTTCTACTTACAGCCTTTCATATCAATTTTGCGTTTTTAATTAATAACACCAATCTTTTTACCGACACAGTTGAAAAGACAATTTTTTATTCAGTTATTTCAAGTATTTTACTTACCGCCATTGGTTTTTGGGGAGCAATTGCACTTAGAACTGTTCCATTTTTTTCAGGTTTGGGCAAAAACTTAAGTGTCCTTATTTTACCGGCCGTATTAGGCAATATTTCCATTGCCTTTATTTGCAAGCTACTTATAGGGGATTCGGTTTTCTTCGCAGATATTGTTCAAAAGGGAGGTGTATATAAACTTTTATTTTTGATGCTACTACAAATATGGCAATACGGTTTGCTGTTTGTTTATGTGTTTTGGTTGCAGTTTCAAAGTATCCCTATAAAATGGTTTGATTATGCCAAGGCAACTAATTTTTCATTCTTTCAAAAAATTAGGGATATATATATTCCTCAAACCCGTGATCTCAGCATTTTATTACTGTTGTTAGGCTTTATTTTTTCACTGTTTGAAGAATCTAAAATATCATACTTGTTCAAAGCATCACAAGGAACGAATTCCGAATTGATCACTAATTGGCTGGCCAGAAATTATCAGTCAACGCTTTTAATCAACCCTAAATATGCCGAAAATGTGGTTTTCACCGCAGGTATGGAGGTATTTATTATAGCTACCATTACATTTATTTTGCTATTTCTATTTGCCGGAATATTCTTCAAAGGAATTGCTAAAGCTAAAGTTTACAATTCGTTTAAAAAACATAAGCAATCCTTTATATCACGAAGTAGGGCCTTAAATAGCAGGATATTTGCTGTTATTCTTTCATTATCGGTGATAGTTCCTGTAATTTGGGGTATGTTCAGCCTTCCGTTTAGTCTTGGAAAAAATCTTCTTGAATTAGGATTTCCTTTAATAATGACGCTATTAGCATCAATTTTATCTGCGGTTGTTGCTATCATTTTTGGTATTGCTTCAAGGTTAGGTTGGCGGTACAAATTAAGTACATTCAATAATCGCTCCCTACCGTTTTTTATAACCCTATTCTTATTGATGCTTATTCCACCAATTATAATTTTATTATGCGGATATAAATGGATGAGCAGCATAGGCTACGGTTCCGAAAATATAATTTATTTGGTATGGATGATTGGTCATGTAATTCTTACGCTACCTATTTTGGGGAGTTTTGCCTTGTTTAATCATTTCAGAGTTTCTACCAATGAGCTAAATTACATTGGGGTCTTTAAATTGAAAGCGAAAGAAGTAATAAAGCTTTCATTCCTGTCACGTTTTAAAGCAGAATACCTTTTATTGTTCATCATAGGCTATTCTTTTATCTGGAACGAGGCAATCTTAAATAATCTATTTTCCGACTATATTCCTTCTTTCGCTTCAGGCCTTAAGATGCTAATAACAGGGCGGGGGGCTGATTATTCAAAGGCTTTCGGTTATTTGTTAGTTTCTGTATCGTTAGCGTTCTTGTCTGTATTACTTTGGAGAGGTATCCTGGAAAAAGCACAAAAAAACACCGAAATAAAATGAAAGGGATTAACATAACCGGGTTGTCATTTACATATAATAGTAGAATTAAAATATTTGAGAATTTTGGTTGGCAATTGACACTATCGCCTGGCAGTGGCAATGTTACCGCTATTATGGGGCCCAGTGGTGCCGGTAAAAGTACGCTGCTGAAATTATTACTTGGGATTGAAAAGCCGCAAACGGGCACTATAGTCATGCAGCCTGCAAATCCTGTAATTGCTTATGTTCCACAAGAGCCTGTGTTGTTTGAACACTTATCTGTGAAAGACAATGCACGGTATTTCTCATTCGCCGGGGCGTATAAGAATCGATTTGATGAAAAACTATACAAGGAATTGATTATAAGCCTCGACCTGGAAGAGGTAATAGTCCGGACAAAAAATGTGACAGTATTAAGCGGAGGTCAAAAACAACGTCTTTCATTATTGAGGGCGTTAAGTATAAAACCAGATTTTTTACTTCTTGATGAACCCTGCAATGGTTTAGATGCTGAAGTTAAAAGATCGTTTTTAAATAAATTACGGGAAATAACTATAAAGCTAAACCTGGCTGTATTGTATATCACCCACCATAAACTCGAAGCGCAATTGATTGCAGATGACATTGTTTATCTGACACCTAACAAAATAAAAGACTGCATTACCGAGCCTATAATCGGCTCTATCCAGCAGTTTTTGCAAGCTCCTCCAATATTGGAAGCGGCTAATGTATTTCGCTTCCCTGATGTCAAAATTTTACCTGTCACAAAAGACGAAAATGGTAATACTAAAATTGCTAAATTTAAAGACGCTACACAGTATTGGCTAATCGAAGAAAATAATATATTAATAACATCTTCGGAAGGTTGGGAATTTAGAGTGGCCTCACTTTCTCCCATATTTGGTGTACTAAAACACGATTCTTCTGAAACGGAATGGCTGGTGCCTTTTGCGTTGGTAAGCGGTCTCGTATTAGATGAGGTAATAAAAATAAGCATAAAGGGACAATATAACATATATGACCATCAAGGTCTTTTAATCAGTAAATAAAGCAGAATAAATAATGCAAAAATCTTTTTTAATAACGGGAGCAACTTCAGGATTAGGTAAGGCACTTGCAATAAAAATTGCCCGTGAATATGGGGATAGTTGTAAAATGATAATGATTTCCCGTTCATTTAATAAAGAATTAGATGGTTTAAGCAGTGATACAATAAAATACATACCTGGAATTGATTTATTGGATATCCGTCCAAATGATGCTGTTTCGAAACAGATAGATGCGTTTTTTGCGGAGCCGTTTGTCTTGATCCATTCTGCCGGTGATTTTTGGGATCACGTCCCGTTCCTTAGTGTCAATACTAAACGAGCTAAAGATATGATGGATAGCCATTATGGCACTCTTTACAATGTTTTGCAATCTGTTTTGCCAATGATGGTTAAAAAAGGGGGAGGGAAAATATTAACATTCAGTTGTAATGCGACCGTTTATAATTTCCCTAACATGTTACCGTTTACGGCGGCCAAAGCAGCTGTAGATGCAACTATTAAATGTATTGCGCATGAATATGCAAATCAGAATATTGTAGCTAATTCACTTGCTTTGTCTTCCTTGCAAACTGAACAAAACAAAGACTCTAAACCTTTTGGCGATTATTACAACTATTTAGACCTTGAGGAGATATCCCAAACAGTTATTGAAATTGCCGAATTAAGTAATAATTTGGCTAACGGGAATGTCATTAATTGCTATAAATACAGTGATTCATACTACAATCAAGGATATTTTGAGCGAATTAAACAAAAGTAAAATATGAAATGAATGTTACTGCTGTACACAATATTCTTTTAATAGATGACAATCCTTATCCAACGGTTGAGTGTGTAAAAGTTTTGTCTGAAAAGTTACAGCGACATTTTGAAAAGCCAATTAGTGACTTTAAACTTAAGACCGCTAATGAGTTGACTGCTGGCGAAACAACCAAAATTTCTTTTTCTGATGATAACTGTTCCCTGTACTTTTATTTCTACAACGTAAACCATGATCGGGCTACCAATAATAAAATCATCCTTAAAATATTAATAGAAAACAACATAAATGTTTTGTGGATGGATAGAGGCCATTCTGCATTTATTGTCGACAATGACAATTTGTATGAAACAAATGGGTACACGTCAAAATCCGAAGAAATCTTTGACGATAAAACCATAGTTAAGCAGTTAATTAAAAATAAGATCCAGCAGATTGCTATTTATTCCTTTAACCCTTTGCTCAGGGAAGATGTAATTGATAATATTAAAGAAACAATTGCGAAAAAAATCTCTGATTGTGATAATAAATCTAAAAAGAAAATAAAGGATATTCATTCAAAAATTGACTTTTTAGAAACCTCTCCCATACTTAATTTGTATAATAAAAAGCTTACTTTATCTGCAGGAGCCGATCAAGATAATTATTTGGGACATATTTCTGCTTATGAAAAATATGGCAAGTTATTAGGTCAAATACTGTTTGATCTTTTTCTTCAGTTACCTGATTATAAAATTACACTGAGCAACAAAGCCAAACAATACAATTTTTTTAATAAGAATAATCGTCAGATACTTCGCTACATTAAATTTCTTAATGATCTCAATGAAAAGGAAGATAAGAATGAAAACAAGTTTAAAATAGGGTTGGTTTCATTTTCTACCAATGCCTTTGGAACAAAAAACTTTTTATTGGATGCGCCATATAAAGATTATTACGAGCAATACGACAATTTCCTTGAAGAAAGGAAGATTTTAGAAAATGTTTTTAATCCAAAATCAGATAAGCGTTTTATACATTACCAATATTTTGTGTGTAATGAAAATACTATCAAGTATTTAGTTAGGCATAACCTGGATACATTAAATGATGACCATATCATCGCTTTTTTGCCATTATTGCACACCGGCATTTTCTATGAACCTGATCCGGATTCAAATAAACCCAAAACTTTTGGGATCGAAAAAAAAAGCTCGTCCGAAAAGTTTCCTAATGATGCTGTCGAAATTTTTTATCTACTTAATTGTGTTAAGGTTGAAAATTTAGAAGGCCTACTCCATATTGCGTTTTGGCGTCGCACCGCGATGCTTAATACTAAACCGGAAAATACTGTAACAGAGTTTTGGCGTACCGAATATAAACTTATCGAACCAAAAGCAAAAGAAACTTTAATTCCAATCTTATTTAGTCAAATTAATCGTCAGGCAACTCGTGCAGCAGTTTCTCAGGTCAATGCTCGGACAACAAGCCACAACACCGGCAGTCACATACTGGCAAATGATATAGAAGTAGAAAAGTTTAAAGATTTAAGTGAATTTAAATATTATTTGCGTCAAAGAATGTTATATAATGCTGATTTGACTTCTAATATATCAAATGCATTTGCGCCTGCCACTTTTGGAAATGTCTTAAGTTCATTTCAAAAATTAGAGATTGTAAAAAAATATATTTCGGGATTGGAAAACAAGCGATTCAATAGCTTTAATGTTTCTAATGCAATTAAAAAAATAATTATTGCGATCCCTAATGATTCATTGGGTTATCAGGCGTTTTATATAATATTCGAGAATCTTATAAGAAACTATTTTAAACACGGAAAAAAGACTGGCGCTTTATATCAGAATAACAAATTAAACATCGCAATAAAACAACTTGACTTTGATAGCCTGTATTATTATTGTTTTGAAATTTCAGATGGGTCCCTAATTAATCAAAATATTTATGGAAGAATCCAAAAACTAATTGCTGATCCAATTTTGTCTAATGAATCATTAAGAAAAGAAGGATTAGGATATATTGAAATTAAAGCAGCGTTATGTTATCTTAATAATATCCCTCTTCATTGTATTGATAATCCAAACCTAAACGAATTAGGTAATCTTCCGATTTTCACAGTGCAACCTATTACTACGACTGACAAAACACTTAGATACAAGTTTTTCATAAAAAAGCCTTTTTTTTTAAAATTGTCGAAAAGTGACGTGCTAAATATCGATTTTCTAAAACAAGGAATTGTTGATTCAAAAAACCCAACTGAATTCGATACTTTATGCGGTTTTTATTCGGGTGATGATATTGAAGATAAAGATAAAGCATTGCTGACACCCCGGACAATTAGTGATTCAGATGATTTAGGCACTAACAAGTCAATAGAAACCTTAATAGATCTGTTTTATGATAAATGGATTTCCCCGAAAAAGTTTTCTATTTATAAAATTAATTTCAAAGATGCTTCCAATGAATTAAATTTCGACCGGATCAATTATTCGGCGGGACCTGATAACTTATTTGAAATCGTAGAAAACTCTACAATTGATCACCAATCCTTCAGTTTGTTTTTTGATGACCATAGCCTTAGATTAGATAAGGTTTTGGCATTAAAAAAAGGCCTAAATAGTGTTTTTTACGAGGATTATAAAAGTGATGTAGCTGCCGGTAAGATTATTAGAGATTTTACAATACAAAAAAAACCTTACCTACTAAAACAGTTTTACGAAGCAGCAAAAACTAACATTGTTGTTGTTGATGAAAGAATCCAACGGTTTGGAGATAAATATTATAAAGATGTAAATTCAAATTACAACAGCTGTAGTCCCCAAAGTAAGCTTACAACCAGGGAAGTTTTAGAATTGTCCTATATTTTTGTTCCGCATAAAAAAGATCTAAACCTAAATGTTGAAAATTTCAATGAAGATTTCAAAATAAAAATAAAAAACTATCTTACAAAAGCATTAAAAGACGATTTTTTTAATTTCATAGTAATTCATCTCGGCATTATTGAAAAACTAACCATTGACAAATCAAGCCTTTCTATATCAAATATCATAAGCAAAATAATTCCCAACGGTTTTGCGAATGATAGGGTCATTATAATTAGCGAACGCGGAACTCCCGACAACATAGAGCCGTATTATAGATTCTTACACTATTCAAATATCGCCAAACATATTATAGAAGAAAAATCAAAACTACATTTAGTCAACGCAATTTTCGATTCAAGGGCCTTAAAATAGATATCTCCATGAATACAATTATAGTCTTTACAAAAGCGGATGATACAACGAGGAATTATTTAAAAAATTATTTCTCGGGAGAACAAATTACTGATGAAGATTTCACATACCTTAGTGTTTGTTATGCAAATCAGGTATCTCCAGCGATCATCTTTATTAAAGATAACGACTTAGATAGTTTTGAGTATGCTTTAAGGGACTATCTCAGCAAATTGAGGAAAGCCAATAACTATTTTATTTATTACCACAAATCGGCGGATGAATACGATAAACATAAAAAGCTAATTAAAGAAATATTCCCAAATTGTTTTGAGTACAGAAAAGCAGATGTTCCAGTTGGGGATGAGGGCGATCATCATAATCGCGACGGTTTTCATTATTTACACGTATTAAATGCCTCATATTCGTTTAATGATAATAATGAGCAAGATTTTTTTTGCCATTTAAAAAACCTAACTAATCAAATATAATCAACATGGCCACTTTTACAAATGAGGCAGATAGGGAAGATTCTGATCTACTTGAGCTCAAATTGGAATTACTACACAACTGCCTCACTCTTAAAGAAGCGCAAAAGCAAACCCTGTCAGCTAAATTAGCAGCTAACAAAATTTATGCAGATGCATTTGAAAAATTTCAAAATGAACCTTTGGACGATCAGACCCATTCCAATAAGCTCAGTATCCTAAGAGATACCCTCCTTTCCGATTACTAACCTTTACTAACTATCGGTATCTTAACTTAAAATACTGTTCAATATTGACTTCCCTTTTGTAACACTGGAACTGATTGTATTAAACGGATCGGGCTTATATAAGTCGTGCTAATTGCAGACCAAATAGTTTCAAATCGTTTGCTAATAAAAGACTACTATTCGGGGTTTTCAATTATAACAAAGTTGAAAAATTTAGGAGATATTAATCAGCGCTCAAAAACTGCTATTAGATGTTAAAATATGTTATTACCTTTCATTAACCTTACCATTTGGCTATGAAGATTGTACTGTTATCTGATACCAAAATTCTATCCCGGTTTAATGGACTGGAGGTAGATTTTTTGGATACCAGTGGTCTTACAATTTCTCAATTGCTTTTTGGGTTAGAAGACGAAAATCCTAACTTAATTTTAATTTATTCTGAGTTGATTTTAAACGGGTCCAAGCGAATTGAATTCAAAGGGGCCGAAATTATAAAGCATGTTCGGCTTACCCCGTTAAAAGGAGATACCAACAATTGCCCCATCGTTTTTATCCATTGGATGCCCATCGAGCATTACATAGAACAGAATATCGAAAATCTCATCCTTTTTTCCCCAGGGATCAAACGAATTAAATTACCCATGAAGGGTTCACATATTGAATTACCGAATCCACTGACCGAAAATATCTGCCCATTTCTCTTTAATGTAGAAGGCGACAATGAAATAAGTGAACACCAGTTTAGAAATGAAATAGCGATTAGTCAATTCGAACAAGAAACAGAAACGGGGAAGGCAGAAATTAAACAGCAACCTGTTTGGTATAAAAAATTATATTATAGACAGGGCTATTTTTTTCAACCGGTACCTGGTCATAAAACCCAAATTAACGAAAAAATAAACATTCTTTTGATAGATGACCTTGGAGATAGATGGAAGTCGGCATTGTTAAAGCTAATGCCAAATGCGACTATTGATATTTGCTCAACTACCAGCGGCGCAGAAAAATTGATCGAGGAGATGAAAAGATCAATTATTAAATGCAGAAGCGACTTTAATAATTTTACCAATAAATGCATTGCCTTAAATGATCAGTATCAAGAACTAAAAGAAAACAAAAATACTTTAACAGCTCAAATACAGGTTGCTCAAAATGCTTGTGCAATCGCCAAGAAAAATCTGGCAACCTTTGAAAATGTAGTCATAACTAAAACCAACGAACTCCATAGTTTATTAAAAGACCTAATGAAGGAAAATGGGCTGTTGGAAGTGTTGATGTACTCTAAAACAGAAAATATTAATGCTCAGTCAAAACAAATGGCAGAGAAACTCACCGGTTTAATCACAAAAATAAGCAACGCTAAGGAAGAGATTAACATAGCAAAAACGTCTACTAATAAATCAGAAAAACAAATAGAGGAGTTATCAAAACGAAGGAAAGATGTCGACGATCAATTGAGAAATTTGATGAAAGATATTCAAATTGCAACAAAAAACGCAATGGAGCTATTAGAATCTTTATTTTCAGATCAATATGATTTTGTTCTATTAGACATGCATCTTTCTAAAGAATCTGAAAGTAAACAACCAAATGAGATGGATGGATTTTACGTGCTTAAGTTAATGCAGAATGCTGCTTTGGAAGTTCCTGTCCTTATATTTTCCTCTACAACTAAGAGAGTAGAAAAATTACATGAGCATTTTACCTTTATCCACAAGCGACAATTTATTAAAGGCCTTACCCATACACAATACCTCAAGGAGATCGTTGATCAACTGCAATTAGATTCGCTATCAAATAGAATAATAAATATTGTAAATGAGGTCAGTGTTTATCCTAAGTATAATAAAAGGATATATCCTGATTACCAATCCCCAAATTATCAGTTAACAACGATGGATACAACAACCCGACAACGGATAATTTTAGAGTTTAAAGCCATAAAGGAGGCGCTAATGATATATAAACAAACCCAAAGTAAAAAACAATTGGAAAATGTTGTGAAGAATTTGGGTAATATCTACGAAGCACGGATAACAGTAAAAAACCCTGAAAGAGGGCAGTCGCTACAATACTCAGCCAACGCAGTTTTAAATAGAATAGAATCCCAAGAGTTAACGTTGTATAATGCACGAAATTATGCAAGCCATTTTAATAGTTCGGATCAGAGAAAAAGGCAACAATACAACGATTGGTTTTTGAAATTAAATTTAGATGAGGTTGAAAAATATTTGAAAACGACATACAATATGCTCATGTTTGATCGACAACTTTAAAATTTTAAAGAATATACCAGTAGTCAATTATTTGCAGTTTACTGCTTTAATTGGAGCAATTAGAAGGAAAATATCAAAGAAACACAAAGAATTTTTTTCGTTCCTATGTGATGGCATGAGATTTACTATGAAATCAACTACACGATGTTCTTTGACAACAAAATAAATTAATCATGAATCAACTTATATTATGGAATAATCATGAATATACAAAGACCCTCACATCCTGGTTTGCTCATTCGGTGATCGTAAATTCTTATGACGACTTATTATTAAACTTATCGATTACAGACTTTTCATATATAGTGATCCTCTGCGAATTAAGCTGTCAGGAGAACGGGGCAACGGTGAAACTCCAAGCACTATACGGTATTGAACTTGCCAAAAAATTACGCAGGGCCGATATCAACCTGCCTATTATCTTTGCTTCTGTTTTTTCAAGAAAACAAGCTTACGCAAATAAATTAGATCGTGGCATAATTAACTCAATTGGCCACGGTTTTATCCAACTACCATTTTCAAAGGAACAACTATTGGAAGTATTCTCGATGGTTAAGCCGCTAAATGACCTGGAATTGTATGATGTTGTTCACAATTATTGCAGCCTGCCGGGAATGGTTAAAATGCTGCTGCATTCGTTGAACGGGCTTCAGAGCTCGGGCTTAGAATCGGGTGAAGAAAAAGACATTATCAAGGGGAAAATAAACAATGCGATTATTCAGATCTATAGTTTGTTCAGCCAAAAATCTGGCCAGGTTCTTCATGAATTTAACATCAGATTCCCGAACCTAACGAGAGAGAACCTCAATGATGCCATTCGCTTTGTTGAAAATATTGGCACTGAATTAATGGAAACATATGCTCCTTCTGAGCGATCTGGGTCTCTTGTAAAAGCAAAGGGTAATTGGGCATTGTTATTGTTAGACGACGAAATCACCAATTCACACACTATCGTTAAGAAACTCAAAGAAAGAGACGTTCGGGTATTTTGTGCCCAAACGGCTGAAGAAGCCCAATCATTTTTAATTTCTAAAAACAAGATTGTATTGGTGCTATCAGATTATCGACTCGAAGTTGAGGTGGATGGCTTAAAAATCCATCAACTGGTACAAGGCTATCAATTTTTAAAGGAGCTCTCCATTGACCGTCCAAGTTATTTGAGATTGGCGGCGCTATCATCCCTACCACGAAAGTTTCTAATGCAGAGTTTCAGGCATTATGGCATCAGGGTCGAGGTTTTCTCGAAAAAAGATTATCTCGAAAATTTCTCAACTATTGAAATTCTTTGCGATGACCTGGTAGACATGGGTAACGAAAATATGGAAGCAATAGTTCGGCTGCCAAGAATTACGTCTGACACCTGGGAGTTTTTCGAGCCTTACTATAGGCATCATAGAAATTCGTTTAACTATCAAACTGGTGAGGATTATGTAAACCTGCGATCAAAGCTCTATTGCGAAGGTATCGTTAAAAATGAGTACCCTTTTAACTTGAAAGGATATACTGCATTAAACTTTGATGCAAAAAAGGCAAAGGTCCAGCATTCACAAGATTCGATGGATGATGATCCACTTATTAGCGAGAAATACTACAAGATTTTTTTGGAAAAATGTATTTGTCGAAGGGTAGCAATATGGTATAGTCAATATAATCAAGATTGGCAGTTAAAAGACGTTTTGAAGATTATAAAAGGGAATGAATATACCGGGGACGAAAAGGAAACTACTGCCAAAAACCAAATTAACTATAACCTTGCTCTTTCACTTGCTGAATATCCCTGGAATATGACTGTCGAAGAAAAACAATGGCTGATCTACCAAATGAATATTAGGGATATTGAAGTTACTGAGGAACAGGAATCAGCCCTGCTTGGTCTGATCTCAGATAGTTTGGAAACATGGCTAAATATTCAGGAAGTATTAGATGAATTATTGAAAAACGAAGACTTTGATATTTTCTTTACTGGAGGACAAGGGAGATATAGTGCAAATTTTAGGATATTAAAGTCATTTTTACATCAACTTTATTTATTCCTGGTTGGTAAAGACGAATTAATTAAAAGCTTACAAAAGCAAATTATAGCATTACAGCGAGCAATACCCGATACAAAACATTCCGTCAACACTTCGCGATTTATTTCTTATTTGGAATTTTTCAGGACCCAGCTGATGTTCACGAAGTCAATAAAAAAAGATGCCAAAATCACCATCGGAAATATGGATGTTTTCTTTAAGGAAATCGTCCAAAAAGTAATTCAAAGAATCCCCGAGTACCAGCAAAAAGAATTTCCAGGAACGGCAGCGATCTTTTATGCCGAAAGATCTTCCCAACACCTCTACACCAGCAAGAATGAATGGGCGGAAGCCTTATTGAAGTTCCATGGCGATATGATGGGAAAGTGGTCAAGTTATGGCGTGTTGGAATATGACGAAAGTAAAGGAAGTAAAAAACAAGCCGGCGTGTATAAAGACGATTATTAGGCAATCCGATTTTGCTAACGCTTACCAACTCCATATCTGTAAAAGGTATGGAGTTTTTCATTTTATAACAGTTGGGACTTGAAACAGGAATATACCTGGTAAAAACATTATACAAAATTCCTAACTACTCATAACTCTAAAATTAATTAAGGCAAACAATTAACTGTATCCATTAATCTAAAATTATTTCAATATGAGCACTTTCTACAAATTCAATATCATTACAGCTATCAAGCTACGGAATGAGGCTAAACGTAATGACAAATTAGTATCCACTAAATCAGAGCAATTGCAGACTTCCTGTATAAACTCTTTAGAAAAATTAAACTATAAGTTTTTACACAAATTGCAAACTGCTCACAATGCCCTAAAAGCGCAGATAACCCGTCTTGATAATTTTTTGGAAGAAGGAGATAAATACGGCCGAAAAATCCCTATGCACTTTCCTATCTTATCTGCCTCGGAAATTTCACGTCATAGGAAAGCAGTAAGGATGAACTATCTATGGATGACCATGATGGTGTTAGCCGAAGTGGGATTATACTATATAGTAAGTCCCTTTTTCATACCAACCATTGGTGGCGAAACTTTAACTACCATATTACGGTTAGCCGCATCATTTGTATTTGCCATCGCAATTATGTTTGCTATTTCTATAGGATACAACCTAATCCTGGAATATATAGAAGCTAAACACCTTCATAAAAAGCAACTTATTGAAGACGATAAATTTGAAAATTTTAAAAGCCGGCAGCGTATAGGAATTGTACTTGTAGTTTTTGGTTTCGGTGCCATTCTTGTTATGGCCGTCATCCGCCATCTAATGTTAAAGTCTTCCGTCAACCCCAATTTGATATCCGATGATATTTTAAGAAATAGTACTATAAGAAAGGCATCTTCCGCGAGCTGGGCAGCAATATTTGCTTGTGCACTGGCAATCATTTTTGGTATTTTATTAGCCATATCAAAGAATGAAGCCCAGAAATATGCCATTTTATATAAGGTTATGCTTAAACATGGTAAAGAGTTAAAAATATTACATAAGCTTATAAAGGGAATAAATGAACAATTTGCCTGTTATAAAAAAGGGGTTTCAATCGCTATCAAAAAAGCGTGTGACCTGGTGCTACATTTAAAACGTTTAGCCAAACGCGATGTTGACGTTGAATTTAATGAGCTATCAGTGGAGTTTAATACTGAAAAAAGAAAATCAGGTTTTGTAGTTGATAAAGATGTTTATGGAAAATTCAGGGATATAATAAGCAAGGATAAAGATTTATTTTTATTTCCAATTCTTAATTCAGACAGTGATCTTACCAAAGGTAACCTGGACATAAAAGGGATTAAAGATGACTCTGAAGTTGAATACAAAAATGCTATCGCGCAACATTCTTCGAAGGGGAACAAGGAAGCGGCCGCCAATAGGTCACCGCTACCTGCAACTGCTTTATTTTTGCTGATAGGTTTTTTGTTTGCAGCATCTTCCTGTACAAAACCGGTCAAAAATCGTTTATTCCTGATGTTTCCGGATGCAAGTGGTAGCATTGATTACAATACCAAGATCGAATACAAAAACAATCTAAGACAAACAATTGCAGCTGCAAAACCAGGGGATAAGATAATTTTATTACCGATTGACGCCGGGACCGTAAATAATAGTACAGAGCTGGCCACCATTACAGTACCCGATCAGACTACATTTAAGGATGAAACTGATCCGCCGCAGGAAGCAGATATACTTCAAAAAGCGAGATTTGATTCCTATTTAAAAAATGAATTGGCCAAGTTCGATAGTTGCATTGTAAACTACTTAAAACGAAGCACGTATAGAAACGGAACCGACATTATCGGGGCCTTTGATGTGGCCATGTTATATAAGGTTGACACTTCAAAATTCATTCCTACAATCATTATAATGTCTGATGGCCTTAATTGTTCTCCGGAGTTGAATTTGGAAAAGGGATTTGGAATTACTCAACCAAACGCGCAGATTTTGGATAATCATAAGAATATTGACTTAAAAGATTGGCATGTATTTTTTCTTACCGGGAATAACCCTAAGATGAGTGCAAAAAGATACCTGTACGCAAAAACGTTTTGGTTAAATTTTCTGAAAGCAGATCATGCCAGAGAAGACAATGTATTTTATGCATCAGGAGCCAATACTGTACTCATTGAAAAATTAAAAGGCCTGGGGGAATCGCATTTATGAAAGATGAATTTGGGAAAGCCGCCTTAAATAACTTATAATATTTGAATTGTTAAAGTACGTCAATATAAATCAGTACGCCGCGCAAAGAGCCACAAATATGGAAAACATGAAGCGCCAATTAAAAGATAGCGGTTTGGTTCGGTCGCAGTCCGCCTCGAAGATCAAACGCGAAGGTTTGCTACACTTGAGCAAAAGCAAAGCAATAACCGATTTTGGGCAAAAAACTGATAAGTGGCTTTGGGTGTTTACAATTCAAAGACCTTGCAAGAATTTTTAAAATCAAAAGAATTGGCCGATTCTTTTGTATAGGTTCTATCACAAATACTGCCAAAGTCTTACTTCTCTGCACTTGGCATCCTACAAAATTGAGCGGAATATCTGACATAAATAGCATTATGCTAAGGTATCATGCTGCTCTATAGTACAAACTGAGTACTCCCAGATCTTTAGCTTTTTTTAAGCGGTCATTTAGGAGTATATTGCATCAATATTTAAGTAACCAAAATCATAATTAATTTTAGCCTAAACCGCGTTATGAAGATTCTCTCCACTGTAGTCAACAATTATCGCAACCTCGACCAGATTTCATTAAAATTCGATAGTGAATGCAATTTCTTGGTTGGGGAGAATAACTTGGGTAAAACGAATCTGCTCACTTTGTTAAATATTTTATTTACCTCCAGAGCCTTCCAATTCGATGACTTCTTCGACATTACCAAACCCATAGAAATCGCGTTTCAATTGTCTTTAGCCGAAGCTGAAATCGGGCATTTCCAGGATTTGTTTGACGCAGCGGACTATTCTCTTATCAATATATCGGCCGTTCAGGAAAGCCCAGAAGACTCCATTAGTTTTTACCACACCGAAACATCGACGTTCATTGCGCCCGCACAGCTTCGCAACCTAAATTTTATCTACTACAGTTCATTAAGAAACCCCGCGTCAGAAATCAATTTTACAAGCGGTAAGGGAATAGGAAAATTTCTGAGAAATATGATTGCGCAGCATTTGACGGATGAAGGTATTACCGATGCCGAATTCCTCGACGTAGCCAAGGTCAGCAAACTCTTGGTCGACATCAACAAGAAAGTATCAAAAATCAAAGCCTTCAAAGACTTTAATATTAGCGCACATGCAGACGATAACAAAGAAGATTTACTTTCAAAAATCATTGTATTTAACGATGACAAAGGAGACAGTTTAAGTAAGACAGGCTATGGTGTCCAATTCCTCATTTTGATCACGCTTTCCATTTTGGAAAAGCTGTATGCCATCAAAGAGTTCAGAGGCGAGAAGGGCATTTTCGTGGACGACGCTACAGGTAAGCGGACTATCTCCCTGGTATTAGGTCTGGACGAACCGGAGATCCATTTACATCCGTATATGCAAAGGTCATTGATCAAATACCTTTGTGCCTTAGTCGATAATAAAAATGAAGGATTCAGCGAGTTAGTGAAAGAGCTTTTTGATGTTGATCAATTTACCGGGCAGGTGATCGTCGTTACCCATTCCCCGAACATTATTCTTAATAATTTCAAGCAAATTGTTCGTTTTTATAACGATGACGGTAAAACACGTATCGTTTCAGGTAGTAACATAACGCTAGACGCGCAATTGTCAAAACATTTGTTGATTCATTTTCCGTTCATCAAGGAAGCTTTTTTCTCCCGTTGCGCGATATTTGTCGAAGGGGCATCAGAAATTTCATCCTTTCCGGGATTTGCCAGCAAATTGTCCGTTGACTTGGATGAGTTTGGTATTTGTGTCATCCAGGCCGGCGGCGACGCGGTTAAACAACTCATGGACATAGCGGCGAAATTTGCGATACCTTCTGTTGGGATCAACGACCGCGACGATAAAACGGGCGTGAGTACGGTCCCTGATCTTTTTTGGACCGATAAACGCAATTTTGAAGACGAACTAATTACCTTAATTGATCAGGGAAAGGAAAACATCCTGAGAGCTATTTTGGCTGGCCGTGATTCAGAAGGTGCTGAACGCATCATGGAAGTTGGCGCGTTGAATAAAAAGGCCATTGGCACTTATAAGATAACAGCTACACCGTTCACGGCCCCACTTAAATTAGCCGACATAGCTGCAGGTGATAATATTGTGTTCAAGTGTTACTATGCCACTTGGTTTACGATTAATAAGGGATTTCCGCTGGGTCTTCTCATAGGGCAGCATTTGGGCGAACCAGAAATCCCGACAGTTTATAAAAACTTAATCGCACTTGCTAAATCCAAAGCGATATGAACACGCAGATTGTTCAAATGATCAAAGAGCGGATCGAAGCGAAGCATTCCGGCGACGCGCATCAACTGGACGTTATTTTTGATCCGGTTTCAAGATTAATTGTTGAAGCACCTGCCGGGTATGGCAAGACAAACACCATGGTGAGCAAAATCGCCTATATGATCGCAACCGGACAAATCCCAAATCCCAAAAAATTGCTGGCGCTAACTTTCAGCGTAAATGCGGCTTACAAAATTAAAAAGGACGTTGCGCTTCAAATACCCATACTATTAAAGGAAACCGGTTTACATTTTATTGTTACTGACAAAATTCAAGTATCGAATTACCATGGATTTTCAAGGTCAATTTTGAGAAAGTACGGCCGCTTGTTACATACAAGCCTTGCAGCAATAGATACCATCAAACCATTTGATGATAGTGCTGCCACCGCGACAATGACTGCGGTAAACGGCCTTACCTATGAGGATGCTAAATTCATGGAAGATTTTGCAGCGGGTATTAAAAGTGCGGTAACAATTTCCAGAGCAAATTTTGATAGGTATTGCTCCATTTTGATCGCCAAAGTCTTACCGTTAGGATTGATAACTTACAGTGGCATCATTGCCTTAACCATTAAACTTTTTGATACACAGCCTAACATCCTTCAATTTTACCATAAATTCTATACCTGCGTCCTGATTGATGAGTTTCAGGATACTAATTACTTATGTTACGTACTCTGTAAGCGCCTCATTACGCTCGACCGAAAGGCCATATTAATGGGTGATCCTTTACAAAGGATTTATGGATTTATCGGTGCGGTACCGGATTTGATGAACAAAGCGCAAGCTGACCTTCAGTTGGATAAGAAGTTTTTGGTTAAAAATTACCGCTTTGCTTCAAATCCTCAAATGTTGCAATTGGACCAAAATATCAGAAGAAACGCGGAAGCACCCCGAGCGCCGATAATCGATAAAGATGCGATCGTAAATTTGACTGTTCTGCCTGACCATGACACGGAAACAATCGCTGTAATTAATCAAGCAATAACTTTGGTTCAGCAGGATAATGCCGCAAAAGTCGCAGTTTTATTCAAGCAACGCGGACCGAACGTTAATAGGCTTATGGAGAATCTCGTACACAATCAGATTCCTTTTTTCAATGGCTTATTTACGGATGATGATGCCCGATATCTAAGATTTCATAAAGAGTGTCTGTTGGTATTTTTAGATTTACTGAGGACGGGCCAACGGATTACCAAACGTTTCGCCACGCAACTCACGGACAGGGTTAAAGCTGTATATAAAGAAGAGAACGATGATTTATTTGATTCACTTTTAAGTCTTCTGGAGGTTTTTTGGCAAAAGTTTTTTGTGGACTATGTCCAGGTGAATAATGAAGAAAGAATTGATCTTGCAAGAGATATGTTTGAAAACAATGGTTTGAAGCAATACCTTGAATTTGTACAAGCATCTGTTGTGCTTACAACTGTACATGCAGCGAAAGGGCTGGAATGGGAATACGTTATTATTCCGGATATGGAACAGGACTCTTTTCCTAATTACAACGGTGGGCTTTGTGCGCGTGGCCAATGCGCTTTTAGGGCAAATTGCCAACTCGTGGTTAGTGCAACAAATGAACGGAGCTTTTTAGAAGAACTCAGTGTTTTTTATGTTGCCATCACGCGCGCCCGCAGAGAGGTCTATTTCTTTGCCAGTAGTCGGGATGCCCGCAGTTATCCAAAACCCTTAAGTTGTTTTATGAAAATCCCCGGAATCAAATACTAATGTGCCATTTCGAGGTAACGGCAAAATGCGTTGGCCAATTTCATTTGTTCAGGGTTCCGGCAATCGGGTTCAAATAATTTTGGGCTGGCCACCAAGATAAAGACCGCCTTTGCTCGGGAAACTGCCACATTCAGCCGGTTAGCACTGTAAAGGAAATCCATTCCCCTCGGAGCGTCTTCAGGATTTGAGGTTGCCATCGAGAAAATTACGACCGGGGCTTCCTGGCCCTGAAATTTATCAACTGTTCCTACAGCTATTCCATTTAGCGTTTTATTTATCGCATCGACTTGTGCATTATAGGGTGCGATCACTTTGATATCCGCATTGGTTAATTGGCGGATTTTACCCTGGTTATCATTAAACATGACCTGGCCTTGTAGCAGCTCATTCACAATCGCTCCGACCGTGGCCGCTTCTTCGGGCGAGTTACTTTGGTTGCCGTCATGGGTAACGGGAACAAACCATAGGCCCGAACCTGAGAATTTAGGATGACCTGTTAGCATTTGTTGTTCCAGACCTGGTCTTGAATTCAGCCGACTATCATAAAATAATTCGGAAACAAAAGCGCAGATCGAAGGGTGTAGTCGCCAAGTTTCGTCAAGGAATACACCTTTGTCCGCCGGAATCGTTTGATGTCCCTGCAGGATATGTTCGAGCGCGGAAACTTCAGTTCCTTCCGGATGGCTGCCTTGTAGCGGTTGCTTGAGTTGCTGGGGGTCACCCAGCAAGACCAAGCTATCTGCCGATTCTGCAATCGCCAAGGTATCGACCAGTGAAAATTGCCCTGCTTCATCAATAACCAGTACATCAACGGTTGCTTCCATATCCTCTCGTGACCAAAGCCAGGATGTACCGGCAGCTATTTGGGCAGTTCCGGATCGCAAAGCGGCGACCACTGCGCCATTGTCTTTTGTTTCGGTTAAGCCCACCTTCGTAAACTCGCCGGGTGCGCTTACTTTCTGAATACAGTTCAACGTGATACCTTTTTGCTCCGCCATTTCCAACACTTTATCCAATAAGCCGCGGATTACTTTGTGGCTCAGCGCAGTGATACCAACTTGTTTGCCCGCAGCGATCAATTCGAGTATCATGAGCGCAGCCGTATGGCTTTTTCCTGCACCTGGAGGTCCTTGTATTGCCAAAACACCGTGGGACAAATGATTGGCCCATACAATGGCTTTTTCTTGAGCGTTAGCTGTTTCGGGAAATACCGTACTTGTCCGTGGGGGTAGGCCTAATAAAAGATCACGGGCGGCGCGATATTCAGGGCCGGGATGATCGATCCCGTTAGCCAGTACCCAGTTTGCCAGCCGAATAATGGCCGGTGGCTTATTTTCATCGGTAATAAAATCGAAATTGAAAACCGCGTAAGGATGTATGGCTTCAATCTTGGGGCCCTTTTTGATCGACACCAACCCTAATTCCAGGTCGATAGCTACCACCTCTCCGAAACTCTCGCCATCGCCTGTCTTCAGACTATCGCCCGGTGCAAGGTCACTGTCCTGTAAGGGCATCCGGTATTCGTCAACAAAACTCCTTTTGACAGTTTCCCTTGTCCCGGTAAATTCTAAACCGGCCAACGCCACTTTTTCGTCGAGCATTTCATGATCTGGCATCTCGCAAAGCCGGAAATATTCCCACCATTTAGATTTGTTTTCTCTTCGATGCCAGTCCAGCATATTCGCCAATAGCCATAAGCCTTGTTGCAATGGATCGCGCTCTTCCCGGTTAAGGGAGATGCCATTCATCAACTGCCTGTAAAGTTCGAGGATCATTAACTGATGTTCGCTCAAGGCTTCACTGGCTTCACCCGACCGCGGTTCAGGCCTTGAAATATCAGTGCCATTAGTTATAAAGCCTGACCGAAGGTCTTCCAGCCAACCCCTAAGCCGCCGGGTTGACAGGCAATCCTCCAGGTTATATTGGGCAACTGCTGCAAAAACCTCTTCTGGAATGTCATCCGTTTGGTTCCTTTCCAGGAAGCGTTCCATATTTCTCAGATTCAAAGAAGCCTGCCGCAATTCCATCTGACGCTCGAAAGCATGAAACACCTCCAATTCTTTTAGTGAATAAGCCTCAATTCCTGCGCGCAATGCTTGTTTGGTCACGCTATGCAAATCAATAAAGACGCCACCCCGCAGCAGCTCATCCAATTCTTTTTCACAACAATTATATTTCCCCATCAAGCGCTTCAAGGCGACCGGTTCATAAGGCGAATAATGATAAATATGCATATCCGGGAAGCCCTCCAGCAAAGTGCCTACGGTCCCAATGAAAGTTTCAAAAGCTTCCTTTTCAGCCTGGGCGTCTAATGCCCATATCGCATGATAATCCTGTTCACTTTCACTGGCCAACTGCCAGCCGAAGAGATATTCCATACCACCTTTGCCGGCAAAGGGATCGCTCTCCAAATCAAAAAACAAATCTCCCGGAGATGGCAATGGAAGCCGGGACAATCCAATACCTTCCTCAATATCCAATAGTTCGTAAACAGGTGCCTTTGTATTCCTTGCCTCCAACTGCACCCTTGCTTGCTCGCGAAGCCTTAAAAAGGTAGCAGCTGACCCTCTTGATGGTTTGAAACCAGCCGGCAAGGCCTGCTCGCCTAAGCCAGCTAATGTTAAAATATTTTGGCGCGCCAGTTCCGTTCGCTGTCCGTTAGACAGGCCGGCCACCAGGGAAAGATGGTCATCGGCTCTCCGGTGACTATCGCAATGGTGCCACCAGTTACAAATATTACAATGTGGCGTTGGATGAGGATAGGTTTCCTTTGATGTTGTCCCCGTCGCGATCATTTGCAGCAATTGCTTTTGGACCAACCGGTGATAAGCCATGAAGTCATCCACTCGGTAGGTCTGCAAAGGAGCTTCTTCGTCCGGTGTGATCACATACATGAATTCCGGCATTACGCCCTGAATCTTACCGATCAGCTGCGAATACAAACAAAGCTGCAAAATAGTCTCTGCGCGTGTTTCCTTGGCCAATTTAGAATCCATCACCTCGTAAGACCAGTTACCCAATTTACTTGGGCGGTCCACTTTTTTTAGAAAATCTGCACGGCCATTCCAAGTTCCGTCATCCAGCGTGGCCTGGTAAATATAATCTTGCCCCTGCAACATGGAGCGCGTCGTCCGCGCGAACCCGGAATCATTGCCGCTTTCAAACTCGTCTTCCACCTGAAAGCCATCGGCTTTTAATTGCGCTAAATAGTCCGCCTCGAAAGCCTGGCCCCGTTCCTGTAAAATTGCCAGTAAGGGATCACGATACTCCGGCCTTTCCAGCAAACCTTCGAGAGCAGATAACTCCAGGAAACTTAAATGATGACAAGCGATATAATTGGAAAGGTCGGTCGCTGACAATTGCAGCTGACCATTGGATTTTCTCATAATTCGGCTAAAAGGTTAACCAAATGTAACTAAATACTTATTGAACAGTGCTTTTCATATAGGCAGTTCGTTCAATATTTTTTTCTGGACACGCCAGCCAGGCAGGTAACGGTCCATAAGCAGAATGAAATTCTTGTTATGATGGCGTTCAATTAAGTGTACGAGTTCATGTACAACAATATATTCGATACAATCTAATGGCTTTTTTGCCAATTCAATATTGAACCATAAATGTTGGTTACCGGTAACGCAGCTGCCCCATTTCGTTTTCATTTGACGAATGCCATAAGCCGGTTTGGTGAGGTGCATAAATTTGCAGTATTGATCGACATACCGGTCAAGCTGTTTACGTAATTCCCTACGGTACCAGCTGTATAATATCTTACGTTTCTCGGGAGCAGTAGCGCTTTCTGGAGCTAATAATTCAATTTTTGAATGTTTAAGCCTTACTTTAATATGCCTGGCACCGTCGACTTTTAACAAGTACCGCTCACCTAAAAAGAAATGGCTTTCCTGAGTGATATACTCTTTTTGGGGTTCTCTTTCCTGAGCAGTGATCTTTTTCTGTTCTTTTTTGATCCAGGGCAATTTGGTTGCCGCATACACACGGATCTTATCGAGTGCAATATGCTGTGGAGCGGAGACAGTCACTTTGCCATCAGGAGGGTGAACACTCAAATGCACATTACGGATCTCTTTAAAACTGACCTCTATATCAACATTCCCAACCCTGATCAATTCCATTATCTGTAATCTTCCTTATTAGCATCTACAATCTGGTAAATTTCCACCACTTTCTCCTTATCCTTAACGACATCGTAGATCGCCTTTTTTAATAAATTTCTTTTGGCCAGGTTATCCCGAAAGCCATCTTGTTTATAGTGCAGTATAGCTGAATCACAAGCAAGTGCTAGCGGCTCGTTATCCAAAATGTTAAAGATCGCTTGTTTACCCCGCGTATTCAACGATGGTGGCAGATCGTTGGTACGGCCGGTGTTCACGGTCTTAACAAATTCAACCATCTTTTTCAAATACTCCTGGTACTTGATGATGCCTCTTTTACGCTCTTCGATCAATTCCATCAGTAAGGCACTCATGCGTTCAAAGTATTTCGGGTCCAGCAAATGTTCCTGGATCAGCTTGGAGCGAACGTTATTTTCAATGGCTTCCGCCACGGCTTCCTCGCTACCGCGAATGGATTCCGGCAATGATGCCAATGCGTGATCGAGATCAGCCGCGATCAACTCCAATAACGAGATATCATCAAACGGCGAAACTTTTTGTGCGTCTTCGGCCTGGATATAATGGTCGATCAGGAAACGCATATCCGCTTCGTAAGCTTTCAAGTCCAGCGTTTCGCCGCTGGCAATACGTATGGTTTCACGTAGGTGCAAGTAAAACTCCAGTCGCTCGTCGAAGCGTTTGATTTCTTTTCCGTTGTACCCAGCTACTTCCATTTCGGGTTTAAGATTGGTGTAGGACCGGATATAGGCGACTATAGCTTTGTATAATGCGACCCGTTTATGTTCATTCGCTTTAAGATCACTTTCGATCTCCGTATTACCGCAAAAATAATGGATAAACTGCAGGTCCTTTCTGGGATTTTCTACCGGTTCGCAAAGTGCTTCTAAAGTTTCCAGCGCGACATCTAATTGTTCGCGCATCATTTTCAGGCGGTCCTTTAGAACGACTTCAACCTCTTCTTTGGTGAACCCTTCGCTATCCAATTCGGAAGTATATAGATTGATCGAATCCGCTACGTTCCCAAACAGTTCCATATAATCGACGATGTAGCCAAATTCCTTGTCCTCGGTATCGAGCCGGTTCACGCGGCAAATCGCCTGGAACAAAGTATGGTCCTGCATTTTTTTATCAATGTAAATGTAGGAGCATGGCGGCGCGTCAAAGCCAGTCAGCAACTTAGACACGACGATCAATAGTTTCATGCGGGCCGGTTCTTTGCGGAACTTTTCCTTTGCGTCCAGCTCGTAACTCTCGGTTTTGGTTTTATTCGCCCTGACAGTAACGTCTTTTAATAATTTCTGGTAAGTACTGTAAATAAATTCTTTATCAGTTTCTGTATTGGCGCCGGTGTCTTCTGTTGTAATGTCACCGGTCTGCGGGTTATAGGAAGTGATTAGTCCCGCTTTGCCTTTCAATTCCGTTTCTTCGAATAACGTATAATATTTACATGCCTCATAAATACTGGAGGCTACGAGGATCGCATTGCCCATCTGCGATGAAAGCCTCGGCTTGGTATTAAAATCGAATATGATATCCTGGACGATCTTTTCCATGCGGGATTTACTACTCAGCACGCGCTGCATAGTTCCCCATTTCTTTTTTAGTTCGTTTTTCTGGAAGTCATTCAAACCTCGCGTTTTAGCATCAAACCACTCATCCACGCGGTTTTGCGAGGATAGTTTTTGCACGATATCGCGACCTTCATACATAAGATCTTTCACAACACCATCCGCCACGGCTTCGTTGAATTTATAGGTATGAATATACCGGCCAAAAACTTCAACTGATTTTTGCTTATCCTCTTTCAGCAGTGGCGTTCCGGTAAACCCAATAAACACTGCATTTCCCAAAATCGCTTTCATCGTTTCGTTAAGTTTGCCGCTTTGGGTGCGGTGACACTCATCTACAAATACAAATATATCCCCTTGGGTCTGCAATGGGTTTTCCTTCAGTTCCTTAATAAATGAATCATAATCCGCCTCACCCTTATTCCCAAATTTATGGATCAGCGAGCAAATCAAACGCGGTTTGGTCGCCGTCAGGTACTCGATCAGCTCCCGCCCGGATTGCGTTCGGGCAATATCTTTTTCACCGGCATCATTAAATACCCGTTCGATCTGTTCATCCAGTTCAGTGCGGTCCGTCAGGATGACTATGCGGGAATTATCTATGTTTTCCAATATCCACTTGCCCAGCAAAACCATCATCAGGCTCTTACCACTGCCTTGGGTATGCCAAATAATTCCGCCTTCGCGCCGGCGCACAAATTGCTGTGCTTCTTTTAGGCCGTGATATTGGTGCGCACGGGGTAGCTTTTTTACGCCTGCGTCAAAAATAACTCCGTTATAAAGCAGGTCGATAAACCGCTCTTTGTTGCATATTTTTTTGAGGTACTTATCCAGTTTATAACCACTATTGTCCAGCTCATCCTCTTTCCAGGCGAGGTAATATTTTTCGCCGGTTTCAATCGTTCCGTAACGTAAGCCCTGGGTATTATTACCGGCGAAAATGAACTGGATACTGGTATAGAACAATTCATTAAAAGTTTCCCTGGAGTTACTGATGTTTTGCCTGATACTTTCCGCAATATCAACGGTTCCCCGCTTCAATTCAATAACGCCGATGGCTATACCATTAATATATAACACCAGGTCAGGGCGACGGGTCAAATTGCCGTTTAATGTTACCTCTTCAGCGATACCGAAATCATTGTTTTTCCAATTCACCCAATCGATCGGGTAAACTGTTTCAAATTGTTCTCCTAATTCGGGCCTAACCTTAACTCCATACCTTATTAATGAATAAAATGCTTTGTTCCGGTCATAAATATTCCCCGATGAAGTTGTCGCAAGCAAAGTAACTTCGTCGATGGCTTTCTGCAACAACGCATCCGTGTAACCCTGTTTTTTTAAAAACGCTTTGAGATACTTGCCTTCAACGTTGCAGTTTTTCTCCCGCTCCTCCCAATTTCCATAATACACATAACCCAATTGCTGCGTGAACAAAGCGATAACGCGCTCCTGGGTAATACGTTCTATTGGATTGATTGCGTTCATGATTAAAGTACAAGTTATTGTAAATCTACCTCAATTAATTTTATTCATTATTAATCGTTAAAGAATTAATACCTACACGTATTTTTCCTTTAAGTAATTGCCCTGTCATTCCTTGCGAAACTCGACGAGCCTTAAATAATTGATTTTCTAAAGCATCAATTTCTTCTTCCATTTCTGATAAAATCTCTGCGATGTTTACTTGTTCGTTTATAGGTGGTAGGGGGATCTCAACAATTTTTAGTGAAGACTTCGAAAGGCTAAAAACTTTCAATCCAGTCGCTAGTGCGTCGAATTGTCTTTTAACGAACGAGCTGTGAGGAATAAAACCTTTGAAACCGGGCGCGAAATACCCTACTTCGTCACGCAACAAAAACGTGTGCAAACCAGCAATAATCTTTTCTTTAGTTAAGTTTTTAACTTCAACGCTTTTGCCTATCCCATTGTAATCTTCAGAAGCATCTGCCATCACGAGGTCTCCATTTTTCAGAAATTGGCAAGATTTTACTTTATCTAACGAAATTGTAGGAAAGACAGACTTTGGCAGATCAAGATGGAAGGTCCATTTGGTATGAATATCACCGTAATGAACGTATCCAATTGATTCATCCATCGACAATTGAGCTCTTGAATAGGAAGCGGTACTTAGAAATCTAAAAGCCTCGTCGAAAGTGATTGTTTTCCAATGCTTCTTTGGAGTAAGCAATCTTTGCATTACACCGTTTTTTACACGACGCTTCTTATCTATTAATGCTTCTAAACTTTCAATCCAGCAATCGGTATCGTAAAGTATTTTTGCGATTGCCTTCTGTTCATTTTTGGGCGGAATGGGAATTGCCATTTCGGAAATCATATCCATACGAACACTATCAACTGATGATTTTGCGGTCATTTGCATTATGCGTTGATAGAAGTTATTTTGAAAATATTTAAAAAGAAAAAAACCATCTATTTCATTTTCAAAATGGGATAACCTATAGACCCTTTGGTGACAATCAAATTTACCATTTATATAGTGGAAGACTTTTCCTACGCCTACACCGTCTCCGGCGGTAAGAATGGCTTCACCGTCATAGGAATAAGAATCAATTCGTTCAATATTTTGCGACCTGACGAAAAACGGATAAATTCCATTTTCTTTTTTATCCTGGGTATTCTTTCCGCCAGTTTTGATTTGCGAGATCTCCTTAATCTTACTGACATACCAGTTCTCCGGTAATAATCCAAGCTCTGTACTTTTTTTACTTTCGCCAGCAATAGCATTGTTTATTGTCATAAGGAGTTTTTTGTAGTTGTCTCGAAACCCATGCTTTCGAGGTGCATTTTTACTTTCTTTTCAAGCACGTTTGCTGCATCTTCCAAATCGGGAAGCGGTACACAATAATTGTCAGCAATGTCAATTATTCGCTGAGCCAAGTTGCGACTGATTGTAGATTGCAGTTGATTCAATGAAGATTGTAAGCTTGCATTCCACTTTCTATTAATCACCACTTCTTTGATTTCCTCTTCGCTTAACTTGGGATATAAATCAATCACTGATTTTTCTATCGTTAGCTTAGCAAACTTGATCAAATTTTCAATATTCTTAATTGCTTCATTGACATTGATGAAGTTTTCAATAACATTGATTTCTTCCTTCGGCGCTTTTTCTTTTTTTCGTTGCTTTAGCAAATTTTTTACTGTGGTCAAATTCACCTTATCCAGTTCTATAAAAACCGTGTTCTCTAAGTCATTTTCAAGCTCAGAGGACTGTAGCTGTGCCTTTAGGGTCTCAATTTCTGCCTCGAAATTCTTAACCGTATCCCACTGCTCCCCAAGATAAACCTCAATCAATAAATTGGGGCTAATCATCCGCCCGACTATTCCCTCAAGCCCGTCAATTACTTTTTCTTTGCCTACTTTTCCGTCTTTGCCTTTTTTGCCTTTTATAATTAATCGCTCCCAATCATTACCAGCTCGCCAATCATCAAGCGAAATGCTATACATGTCATCTTGCATTGCTGCTGCCCAATAAATCATAAGTTCTTCGTAAATGTCATACGCGTCCAACAGTTTGTTATTAGCAAATGTTGCCAGCAAATCGTCGCACATTATCTGTAGCGTCTCTTTGGGATGAAAGCCTGGTTTCAGATTTTTCCACAGGTTTGTTTGCTTATTGGACCATTCGTTAAATTCGATCTGAAGCGTTTTATTAAAAGCAATGAATTCGCGATGCTCGAAAATGTTATTTTTTATCAGCTCGGAAGGGATGTTGAGCTGTAGATAGCCTGGCCGGATTTGACTAAACAGGTCACTTCTTAAATTAGGATAAACTTTCCAATATCGATGCAAGCTGTCTATTTCAGAAATAGGAATTCCTCCGTGCAAGTGAGCCATTATATCCTGCAAATCTTCGTCATCTTGTACTTCAATATACCGGGGAATATTTAAGTTATAGTCGTTTTTAGGTTCCGCAATTTCACTGAGCGGCACAATACGACTGTATTTGGGCAGAGGTTCCATTGTTTCGAACACATCCGTGATTTTCCGAATATCTTGCTCGCGAAGGCGGTTTTTATTCCCATCTTTTTTAAATTCCCGGCTTGCATCGATCATAAAAACTGCTTTACGTGACGCAGCATTTTCCTTATCTAAAATAATTATGCAGGCGGGAATTCCTGTCCCATAAAACAGATTGGGCGGCAATCCAATTATTCCTTTTATATAGCCCTTTTTAATTAGGTTTTTACGTATTTCTCCTTCAGCATTACCACGAAATAAAACACCGTGTGGCAATACTACCGCCGCCTTTCCCGTTGATTTTAAGGAGCTCAAAATGTGTAAAAGGAAAGCAAAATCGCCATTCTTTTCTGGTGGTACACCATATTCGAACCGACCGAATTCATCATTGTCCGTTGACACTCCATTACCCCAGTTAACTAGGGAAAAAGGCGGATTTGCGACGATGTAATCGAATTTTTTTAATTTGCCGTCTTCTTGTTTATAAGCAGGTTTGCTAAGTGTATTATCGGCGACAATTGTTGCTGTTTCGGCACCATGCAATATCATATTCATGCGGGCTAAGTTGGCAGTCGCCGACTCTTTTTCTTGGCCGTAGAGGTCGATATTTTTGCCTGCCTCCAGCATCACTTTTAACAGCAGCGAGCCCGATCCGCACGTTGGATCATAGGCCATTGTTTGGGTTGTAGAATTGCGCTGGTTGATGCCGATCACCTTAGCCAGCACCCGGCTAACCTCGGCCGGGGTGTAGAACTGCCCCTTGGATTTGCCTGATTCGGTAGCGAAATGCCGCATCAGGAATTCGTAGGCGTCCCCTAAGATATCATCGCCCTCGGCGTTGTTACCTGAAAAGTTTAGTTTTGGATCATTAAAGATAAGAACCAGGTTACTAACCGTTTCGATCAGGTCCTTACCTTTACCCAATTTGTTCTCATCGGCAAAGTCAGGAAACTCATTAAGCTTATTGGCTTCCTTAATCGGGTTAAGAATCTTTTTATTGATAGAATCGCCGATCTGCGGTTTACCAACAAGGGCGACCATATCGTCAAAGCTGGCACCTTCCGGGACAGTTATCGCACCAAAGGGCTGGTCTTTGTATTTGTCGGAAATATACTTTACAAACAGTAAAGTTAAGACGTAGTCTTTATATTGAGAAGCATCCATGCCACCGCGCAGCTCATCACAACTTGCCCAAAGCGAACTATATAATTCAGATTTCTTTATTGCCATTCAAATAGGTTTCGGAATAATTTCGTTAAAAATATTGAAAAGTAAGGGTATAAAAGATTAAAAAATGATTATGGCCCTTTGGGCTCTGCCCAACCTACTAGGAATCAGTATTGAACATATTCTAAACCGTCGCTTTTCCAACAAATTTTTTAATTTCGCTTACTTAATAAACCCATGACCAATAGCCAGCGCCTTTTTGCCGATATCAGTCGGGACATCGCTATCCTACGTGTCGAGATTAGCCAGGCGGGAAAGCGGGGGCTGACGGATATTCATAAACGGTGCGAAAACTTGATGAAGCACATGCTTAACCGGGTTTATGGGCTTCAGTTGATTAATCTGAATTGCAAGGTCACGAATTTTCAAGGGCTGGATCTGGGCGACGACGCAATGGGTTTGGCTTACCAAATCAGTTCAGAGAAAACCAGCGCGAAAGTAAACGACATGCTCGAAAAAGTGCTGCATTATGCGCACTACGGCAAGTTTCCGCACGTTCGGTTATTCGTGCTTGGCGACAAACAAAAGACCTATGCCGTCAATGTACAAACAACTCCATTTTTCACCTTTGACTGGAAACAAGATGTGCTTGATTTCGATGATCTGTTAAAAGTAATTGAGGACCTAGATTTAGCGCAACTCACGGAAATTTACCATTTATTAGACGCAGAACTGCCTTACACGGTCGGGCAGCTCAGGGAGGATCAAGCAGCGGCTCCCAACAAAATTCCTTCGCTCATTAATATTGATGCGGGCCTCGCACAATCAAAAATGCCTTACTACCAGCATACCGTGATCAAATTGCGGTTCCTCGGGCTTTCCTTTTCGCCAGCTGACCTGTATAAAGGGCTTGAAAAGTTTTACGCGGAAGGTAATAAAAGAGATAATCTTTACCTGTTCGATCCTAATTATCGCAAACCTTCTACGGCGCATCAAATTGATTTTTACGATAAGCTTTACAGCAGCACTGCTGATTACTTTAAAGAAGGTGCTTTGCGAATTACACCGAACCAAATTGTATTTGAAACTGCCAGTTATAGCTTGGAAGAGCTCAAGTTAACACCACTGATCACCGAAGTGCTCGCCCTAACTACACTTGTCCTCTTCTGCAAACAACTTTACGGGTATAAAAAAATCCAGGCACAATTGGATTTTGAATTGAGTTCCACTAATAAGGTCTGCCTCATCCCGCAGAATTCGCACTTGCACCTGATCAATTCTGGCAGTTTTCCCATCCTAAATCCATCACCACTGGTTTTTACCAGATCAATTACTGATATCAGTAACGATACCCTTAACGGTATATACAAAGCCATTATCCACGGCTTTGTAACCGAAGGTAATTATAGTGAACCTTTCGCCGACCTAAACGAAACCGCGCAAAATCCGGTTAACGACTGGTTCCGCAACTACTTCGGACCCACACTACAAGATTTGGATGACTAAACGAAGCAGGCTTTAATAAATGCGATTTCCTCGCCGGTGAAATCTCCGCGTTCATTATCGTTGATCGAATAATTTTCATCAGCTATATGATGCTGGCATCTTTCTTCGAGTAAGGAGATCAAACTTTCCATATTAGGTTCAACCTCCTTAAAAAAGATGGACAAATACAAACTGGAGACGTCACCCTTACAGCGGACATTTTTTACAGGCAAATCCAATTTCTTGCCGCTCCGGATACCGAAGATCAAATCATTTATCGTCAAGCAATAATTCAGGTAAACCTCGCAATCACGGCTCTCCGCAATTTCGTTCACGAGTTCTGTAATTCCTTGCCGGGTCGCCGATGGCGGCAGGTATTTTTGGCTGCCTATGATAAACGGGATCGTTAACCCATCGTGCCCTTGTGACCGCCAGGTTTGAAGTAAACTGTGCCAATATTTCATATTATGCTTCAACGTTATTCACCTTATTTTGATTACAGGCATCACAAAAATACCCCAGCGGTATGCGCTCAAATTTTGAATCGCCAAATTTGGCATCCTCAAGATGTTCATGGAGGTAATGGTTTCCCGTCAATTTTTGACAGCTTGTGCAGGTGTTGGACAGGTAGCTGTCACGCACAACACTGCTGTAGTTAGTTTGAATAAAGGTGCCTTTTTCGCGGGCGAGAGTTAGTTCATCGTCGCTGAATTTGTCGGGTCCGAAGCACTGGCTGCCGCAGTCAATAACGGCCACTTTCATCGGCTTTGCACATTTCCAGCAAGATGAATCAATAATGAACAAGTTTTTTTCGCACTGGAAGCTATTACATGTTTCGCATTTAGGAATGAGGCAGGCGTTGACAAAAAACGGGTGTTGCATACTAGCAGCGGAATCGTCGCCGGGCATCAATTGTAGGTAGATGATATTTTGTGTTTGGTAAAACGCAGCAACTTCGGTAATCGGCCTTTTGTTTTTGGAGATGTGAATGGCTGCGATAAGTTGATTAAGGTCATTAAATAAGCCGATGTCTGCTTTCCAAGTTCCGGTAAGGACATCTGTTTCAAGCGAGGCTGCGTCCTGGAAAAGATTGGCCTCATGTTCCTTTCGGCAATGCACGCACTTCCAATGGACCAGCAAGCGGTTTTTGTTGGTGATATGCGAATGCAGTAAAGTAATTAATGACTTTTTAAAGGTGTTCGCCATTATGCAATATAGTTAAAAAAGAAATTTAATAAGAAAACAGGGCTAGCTCCCTAGTCTAATTAAAAATCAATTCGCTCGCAAAAACGAATTGCGTCCAGGCACTTGATAAATAAGTTTGAATCTACCGGCTGATCTACGATCCAAAACATCCGAAATTCATTCTGCGATTCATGTTTTTTTAATTTGAGAAACAGTTAACGCTCACATGTTGAGTTCATTAACTCATTTCGAAGTGAGGTATAATCAAGATAATTGTCAGAGGATAGCATCTCTCTCATTTTGTAAGAATAGCCGCGATACACCCGACTGTCGGCATAAATACAATGCCCTTCAATGCCCTATGATTAAGATTATACTTCGCTGGATTCTTTCCACTTTCAATATTATTGAAGCCCCCACTGTTTTCGTCGTTAAAAAGGATCAAATATGGCCGTGAGTTTTTAGTTCCGCGTTTATTGTATTGAGGTCAAGTTCGGTATAGTAGGACGTACCTAAATGCTTACATGTGCTATTTTTTTGACATGATATATAACCTTTAAAGCATCCTCCTTCGGTAATCATAAAACATGGCCCCGTCTCGCCTGGCATCGCTTTTTTATCTAACTGTAACCCCGCCTCCCGACCAGCGATTAAACATTTTAAATTTATTCTATCCATAATATTGTGGTTAAGAAATTACAGGATTAGGTAAGATAGGCAACTTTGCAAATTTCAGTACTTCCAAACTGGCAAACCCAAACTCTGCGACTACCTTACCGAGAATTAAATAACAGCCCGTTCCCCGAAAAGGATAAGCCGGTGTTCTGTTTGGAAAATGTACGGTATCAAAAGTATTGCCTTCGACGTCCAGAAAATTGCCGAACCACATTCTCTGATTGTTTTTGGTGTGCACTGTTTTCTCACATATATACTGTCCGACCATTTTTACGACCTGTCCCACATGGTTGATCAAGTCATTGGCACCAATTTCGCCGCGATAATCGGTCTGCAACAAGTCGAACATGGTCATACTAAGGGGAAAGCCGAGTAATTCCAATTCATGGTAAGCATTTTCCAATTGGGTATTGACCAATACTGGCAGGGAATAGTTTTTTGCCTCCAGGCAAAATAGTTCCGCAACATTATTGGGTTTAGCTTTGGCTCCCAGCAAAAGATGTATGGCCCACAATAATTCCTTTTTACTTTTCCCGGTAAACCGAAGTGCACCTACCCGGATAAGGGTAATCGAGTGCTCCAGACCCATCCCTGTTCTTTTCACAAAATCCTCCAGGCTTTGGTAAAGCCCGTTCTGCCTGCGTTCTTCAGGGATCAGTTCAATGAATCTTTCATTCAAACCGTGGATACCTACAAAGCCGAGGTAAACATCTACACCAATAATATTGACAATGCTTTCGCTGTTATTTACACAGGGCAGATGTACGATCCCCCCTGATCGCTGCAACTCCTGCACATATAGCGCCCGGTCATAAAATCCCCCGTAATTGTTTAATACCGCCACCATAAATTCCCGTGGGAAATAGGTTTTCAGGTAAAGGCTTTGGTAGCTTTCCACGGCGAAGCTGGCAGAATGCGCTTTGGAAAAACTGTAACCCGCAAATGAAGATACCTGTCGCCATACTTCCTTGACCGCATCCTCCGGACGGCCCAAAGCAATAGCCTCCTGATGAAATCTTTCCACCAACCTTTCAAATTCTTTTTTAGACCGGTATTTACCGCTCATTCCCCGCCTTAAGATATCGGCATCTGTCCCATCCATCCCGGCAAAATGGATACAAACCTTGATCACATCTTCTTGGTAAACCATGACGCCGTAGGTTTCCTTTAATATTTCTTCCATGACCGGGTGAAGGTATTTCACCGTATCCGGCTCATGATGATATTTGATATAAGTTCCCATCATTCCCGAACTGGCCACGCCGGGCCGGATGATGGAACTGGCGGCGACCAGTATGAGGTAACTATCGCAACCCAGTTTGCGGTTTAGCTGGATCATCGCCGGTGATTCGATATAAAAGCAACCTTTGGTATTCCCAATTTTTAAATTGGCATTGACTGCCGGGTCTTTCATGAAGTTTTTGACCTGATGGATATCGATTTTGCGTTGCTGGTTTTCTTCCACCAACTTTACCGCCATCTTAATATGGCCAATACCCCGTTGACTTAGAATATCATATTTATCAAAACCGATCTTTTCGGCTTCATACATATCCCATTGTACCGTTGCCATTCCCTTCGGCGGCAGGTCAAGCGCCGTATAATAAGTGATCGGTTCTTCGGTGATCAGTACGCCACCGGCATGGATAGAGCGCTGGTTCGGCATATTGGCCATGCGTTCATGAATGGCCACGATCTTTCTGAATGTATCGTTGTTTTGATTAACCGCTGCCCGCGTCTGGTCAGTGAAGCCGTCGATCTCGGACTTAGGCAAGCCCATGACCTTACCGATCTCCCGGATAATGCTGCGGTCCTTAAATGTGGACATCGTACCCAGCAAGGCGGTATGCTGACTACCGTAACGCTTAAAAATATAATCCTGCACATCTTCGCGTTCATCCCAGGAATAATCAATATCGAAATCGGGCGGTGAAGTGCGCTGCGCGTTCAGGAACCTTTCAAAATACAGGTCCAATTCAATTGGGTCAACATCCGTTATTTTCAAACAATAGGCGACAATGCTGTTCGCGCCCGAACCCCGGCCCACATGGTAATAACCCTGCGAACTGGAGTAGCGGATGATATCCCAGGTAATCAGGAAATAAGCGCAAAAGTCAAGTTCATAAATGACTTTCAATTCATGTTTTACTCGTTTTTGGGCTTCCTTATTGGATTTACCATAACGATACTCCATACCGCTAACCGCCAGTTTTTCCAAAAGTTCGCGGTCATTTTTCTTGTTGCCAGTAAACGTTCTACGGTTTAAATTAATCCTTCCTTTGGGATAATCCATTATGCAGCGGTTCATCAGGTTACGTGTGTTGTCCAATATAAATCCGTATCTGGAAAACTTTGCTTCCAGTTGGCCGGGTGCCAGGAATTTATCAGTCGATGCGCATTTATCTTCAGCGGCAACTTCTGTCAGTACCACGTTCAGATCAATCCCCCGCAGGTATTCATGTAAGCGGTATTCAATTTTATCAGCGACAAAGACCGGCTGCAAAGCCAGCAGTTTTTCTTTGATTGCGCTAAGGTCCTTGTTAAATAAGCTATTAAGCTGGCTATAACGGATGCCAAGGTATTCGTTTTCTTTCAGCGGCTCGTCATGCCCGTAAGGATAAACGATAAAAGCATTTACAAATGCCGGCGCGAGATCAGGTAAGGGCTTTTTTTCCAGATTATGCTCCGTCAGGAAATCATTCAATTCCTTCATGCCTTCTTTATTGCGGGCGATGCCAAAGTAGAGCAGGCGCTTATCCCGCCTGAATTCCATCCCGGCGATGGGCTTAACACCTTTTTCATCGCACTCGCGCATGAACTCCATGATTCCAGTGGAGTTGTTAATATCGGTCAGTACCATTTGAGTTACACCGCAGGCAATAGCTTCCTCCACCAATGCCGGGATCGACATAGTGCCATAACGGAGGCTATATTGGGAGTGAACATTCAGGTACATGATACTTAAAGATTGAGATTGATACCGGAAGCCAGTTTGATGGAATCAGGGCCAAAGCGACGGCGAATCTTATCCATGGCCTGGCATAAGCTATACTGTTCTTCAGATTCTGAATAAAGGTCGATCTGCTCAAAACCGTTGACGAGGTTAGATAAGCGAACGCCTACTAAGCGGATCAATAGCCTTTTTTGATAGGCAAGTTTGAAAAGGTCTTTTACCTTTTTGATCAACGGGCCGTCCAGCGCGGTGTAGGAAATGCTGGCTTGCTTAGTTACATCTTCGTGCGTAGAATAACGAACGGTTACGGTAACACAGGCGGTTTGCTTTTTTTTCTGACGCAATTCGAAAGCAAGCTCCATGACCATAGAGGTCAGCAAATAATTGATAGAGATGAGGTCGATACTATCGTTATTGAAAGTAGTTTGCCTGCCGATGGACTTTTGTTCCCGGTAGGGAATGATCGGCGAATCATCGATGCCTTTCGCTTTTTGTAGCAACCAGATACCGTTCTTCCCCAATATGCTATTCATGTATTCAGGATGCACCTGCGAAAGTTCATAGATCCGCTTAATGCCCATGTCGCTCAGCTTGACAAAGGTTTTGTCGCCTATACCGGGAATTTTGCGGATGGATAAAGGATTTAAAAAGGGTTGTACAACCGCCTTTTCAATATTCAGTTCGCCGTTAGGTTTACATTCGTTAGTAGCCATTTTGGAAACCGTTTTATTGACGGAAAGCCCAAACGAGATAGGCAGAGATGTTTCCCGCATGACTTTAGCCCGTAACTCTTTAGCATAAAGCAGGGTGCCAAAATGCTTGTCCATTCCGGTCATGTCGATATAATGTTCATCGATGCTGGCTTTTTCGATGAGCGGCACATTTTCCTTCAAAATTTCGGTGATCTCATGGGAAGCTTTGGAATACTCGTCCATGTTTCCCCTTACCCAGATGGCATGAGGACATAGCATCCGCGCCATTCGGGCGGGCATAGCGGAATAAACACCAAACTTTCGTGCTTCATAACTGCACGAAGCCACCACACCACGATCCGACAGACTGCCGATGATGACCGGTTTGCCTGTTAATTGTGGATTTTTACGGACTTCAACGGATACAAAAAATGCGTCCTGGTCCATGTGGATGATCTGGCGGTCTGCGCTCATTATGCCTCGGATTTGTTATTAAAAAGATCAGTGTTTAATCATTGTCGTATTTTGCTTTTATTCGTTCAGAAAACGGATAACAAAACTAATACTAAAAATATTAGCATTTTGTTTATATTTGAAAATAATTTTAGAGCCGGGCTAAATGACTGATAGCTTGTATTATAATCCATTTCTGCGCATTAAGGAAGACACCCTGAAGAAATTGATGGGTGCAGGTAAACCTTATGTCGTTATTCAGCGTTTTCAATGGCCGGGCCAGCCCCTTCAAAAGACCTTTTTATTATCTGCTTACGCGGATGAGCAGGAAGCGCGCTGGCATGAACAGGAATTAAGGCCTAACGAGGGTAAAGCACAAAACCTGCTGGACCTAAACCAGTACCAAACGGTTGTTACGCTTTTAAAAAACGAATCCGGCGTTACGATGTTCTTCAATAAAACGATAGATGTCCGTCATGAAAAACGGCTACAAAAAGCTTATGTGAAAAACGTTTCTGCATATATCCATTATATCAGCATGAAAAAGGAAGATCACTATGATGTACGTATATTTGTTGAGCACGGTCGTTTAAAAGCGGAGATCACCTCGGGTGAGCAAAGCCATACGGCCTTTTTTTACGATATGATCAAATAGCTTATGTGCAGAGATATCAGCTTTCATTCAGAAATTCAAATTGTGACCAACGACTTTCAGGGAATCAAACTGGCTCCAAGCTTGGCACATTACCCGGAAAAGATGGTTCATGTAACCTGCGAAATACTGCCAACGCACCCTATTGTGGTTAACCGCAATGCTTTGGTACTGGCCAATATGAGTTGGGGCGTTGTCCCTACATACATTGACGATCCCAAGCAGCGGGAGATACAACGACGAAATATGGTCAACGCGAGGTCGGAACGAATTATTGATGACAAGAAATCCTATTGGTATAGATTACGAAAAAATCGTTGCCTGATTCCTGTTACAGGAATTTATGAACATCAAAAAGTCAAAGGCTTTAAAAATAAAATACCTTACCATATCAGTATTGCCGGTCGTCATGGATTTTATGTGCCGGCGCTTTATCAGGTCAGCCAGGAAGTGGACCAGTCAACGGGCGAAATATTTTCCTTTGCTTCTTTTACTATGATCACCCGTGGGGCGAATGAAAAGATGGCCTGGATACACAATGATGGTGAAAACAAACACCGGATGCCATTATTCGTTACGCCCGAAATGGAACATGCCTGGGTTTTGGATGATCTGAGCGATGACGACATGACCGAAATTTTCAATTACAGTATTCCATCAGATGAGATCACTTCTCACCCGGTGTTTTCTATTCGTGGCGGCAAAGAGCAGCCAGAGGGAAAAGAGCGCGACGCGTATTATGATTGGGGTGGCAAATTGCCTTTGTTTGGAACGGATTCACCACTAACTGAAACCGACCAGTCATCTTTATTTTAATGCTTGATAATTTGCGCCCGAATAATTATGTTTTGCTTTTCGCCTTTAGCTCTTTTCTTAACGGGGAATGTTTAGGAATAGCTACCTCAAAATTAAATACAACCGACGGCTGAATTTCCAAGGCTTGACATACCGCAATAATGTGGCTTACTGATACATTATTCTTTCCCCTTACTATTCTATATACTTGGCTATAACTGAAATCGGTTCTGTCTTGAATATCTTCTAACGTAATGCCGGTGTCTTGAGAAATAGCCCATAGCGTAGCGCGAATTTTTTGTAATGATTCTACATCTATATACTGTTTGGGCATGAAACAAAATGAGTTCAAAAACCCGTCTTTTATTATTCCAAATTTGGAATATTATGTGTAAATGTTTAGGTTTGTTATTGATGTATAAGGTTATTGCAATCGGATAGAACGTGATCAGCCTGTATAATACATGAAGATTATTACATTTGCAGTACTCAAAAAATAATAATAGAGCACTGCTATAACGAGCTTCGCCGCCAAATCTTAGTAAATTCCAAGCGAGGTAAGTACAGCATCTGTTCCCTATACAAGTGATAGGGTACGGTGCTTGCTTATGTCTTTACTTGGAGCCGTACCGTAAGGTGTGGTAGGCTTACTAAGAGCCAGGCGGTAAAGGATTGCAAGTTACCGTGCCCTATTTCTTTCGGTTATCCTGCTATCCATCGGCTCATCATTTTAACGAAATTGTGGGTCGATGCTTGATTACAAAAAGATTTCGGATAGTGAACTTATCAACCTCTTAAAAGAGTCTGACCACTCCGCCTACAATGAAATTTACCATCGTTACTTTTACCTAACCTACGTAAATGCTTATAAAAAACTCCGTGACGAAGAACAAGCAAAGGATATTGTTCAGGATGTATTCGCCAACCTTTGGTTTAAAAGGGATTTCAATTTACCACAGTCAAACCTCGCAGGTTATCTATTTACGGCCGTAAGAAACAATATATTTGACCTGTTCGCCCATGAGCAGGTAAAGCAAAAACACCTGGAGTCCCTGCAGGAATTTTTTTCGGCAAAACCAGTCGTTTCTACAGATAGCCGGGTACGGGAAGCTCAATTTCAAGTCTATATTGACAAGCAGATCGAAAAATTGCCACCAAAAATGAAGCTGATCCTTGAAATGAGCAGGAAGCAACAGCTATCCCACAAAGAGATCGCACAAGGGCTGGACACGACAGAAAACAATGTATCAAAGCAACTTAACAATGCCTTACGGTTGCTGCGCACACGGCTTAGTTCGTTATTGCTGTTTTTATTTTAACAGGGCGACGGAAAACGCCGCAAGAGGCGCTTGACCGCGACATCAATGTATGATTTTTTACTTATCTTGAGCCTCTATAACCTCTTGTCGTGATTGAAGAAAGTATAATTGCAGGATCTGGAATTTTAGAAACCGTTGATCTCGCAGAGATCATTAACCAGCTTTGGCTGAAGCGCCATAGCGATTCCGACGACGGCCTTGAAAACCAAGCTCATTCAGAACATTATCTTCAGGAGGCCTACACGGACCGGTATCTTTTCGAACTGATCCAAAATGCCCGGGATGCCGCAAAGGCAGCGAATGTCCAGGGCGAAATATTAATCAACCTCACTGATAAATGCCTTAGTATCACAAATAACGGCATGCCGTTTAATGAGGAAGGCATCCGGGGCGTAACGCTTATTGGTGCCAGTTCCAAAGAAAGCGGTGAATTCATAGGATTTAAAGGCATCGGATTTAAAAGTGTACAAGATGTCACCAACCAGCCCAGAATTGTCACCGCTTATGGCACCATCGTATTTGACCGGCAACGTTCATATGCGCTATTGTCCGAACGCTTTAAGTCTGCGGAAGACTTGCCTTTGTTTTTCCTGCCGCATTACGACGCCGAAAGACTCAGTGTTGCTGAACGCGACGCCGGGATGGTTACCCGCGTTGATCTTCCGTTAAAAAGAGGCGTCACTGCCGCTGCTATTGAAGAAGCATTCAGCAAAAAGATATTACGCAGTACTGTCTTACTACTTGGCAGCATCAAAAAGATCACCTTTATTTCTCCCGGAAAAAATATTGTTTTCGATATTACCCCAAAACCGGCGCATAAGATAGAAGTAGCGCTTAACGGGAAGGCCTACGCTTACAAAGTTTTCAAACCAGGTAATAAAGCGCGCATATCCGCTGATATCCTTTCCCAACTGTCGGCAAAAGAAGAAGCAGTATATGGCAAAGACCCTTATGTAGATATCTCCGTTGCGCTCCGTAGTGATGAGAAAAATCACCTGATGCAAATACCAGATTGCAAATTGTATCTTTATTTCCCGCTACGAATCACTTCTGGATTCCCGTTCATTATACACAGCCATTTTGTCGTTGATCCCCAGCGCACCGCACTGAGGCCCGGCCCGCTGAACGAATTCATCGCCAAAGAGATTGGCCGTTATCTTGGCGGAGATTGGTTTAGGGCTTTTAAAAAAGACCATGCGGGCAATGTTCTTAATTTTTTGGCTTTCACCCGGAACCCCGACGAGCCTATACTCGATCTGCTTTATGATGAATTGGTATCGCAGTTGATGCCGCAAGCCTTCATTTACGACCATGAAAGCCGGAAATCACTCCGCGCCGATCAGGTTATGATTGCAGCAGATGCAGACCGGAAACTATTTCCTGGCAACAAGCTGAACAACAAGACACTGGTGTACATCGAAGATGACCACGTTTCCGATTGGTTGATTGATGAGTTTGATGTAGACGTGTTGGAACCTCAGCATATTCTTCAGTATATTGAAGCGGAATGCGCGCGACAAGCCCGATTAAAAAATGTGGAATATTTCGTTGATCTCTATAGCTACGTCGCGCTCCGCAGGGATATTAACCTCCGCGAGTACAATGTTTTAATCGACGAGGAATTCCGTTTATTTAAAGGAAGCGATTATGTCTTTAACGGTATGGAACGTAGCGAAGGCATCCACCTGAGCAAGACCATCTTGCGCCATATTCATATTGCACACCCGAAAGTCAGAAACAGTTACTCCAGGGAAATACAAGATAGACTGGGTTTTACCGAATTTGGCAGGGATGCCTTGGTGCGCCGGCTCCTCGAGCTTTATGAACTTAGCAAGCCCCCATACCGCGACATAGTGGTGGCCCTTCTTTCTTCAGGCAGTTCACTTACGGGTCTTATCCGCCGAAACATCCGTGTTCCAGTCATCTCCGCCGGCAGAACAGAATGGATATCTGCATTGACCAATCCAGTTTACTTGGACACAACTGACACTCGAACGACTTATCCTAATGGGCGGTTTGTCAATATGCGGGCGCTTCAAAACGATTACCTGTCTGCAGATAATCTTGCCAGTGGCCTGGCCAAGCTTGGCGTATGGCAAATACCTGCCATGTATTTCCGCGAAGGCAGCAGAAAGGTATATCCCGGAGAACAACCCTATGAAGAAACTCATGCCGCTATCTATAAAACAACACCGTTTTACGATATCAGTGGCGACTGGCTCATAGATCAACCTGCAGCGCCTAATGCCTGGTTCTCGCAGTCCATAATAGAAAACTGGGAGGGTTACCGGCGTATCACCGAAGAAACCGATGGTTTACGTATCCGCTACCAATCGCAGCGGTCAGGCCCTCTGCCATATCCACTTGAACTGATCTTCAAATCCAGCAGTTTTTTTGAATACATTGTGACCCAAGTCTGGCTTGTCACAGAGCAAGGGCCAGGTCAGCTTCGCGATGTACTCTTCGCCGGTCCAGGTGACAAAGGGCAACGCATCACCCAGCTGCGCAATTATTTCCGCGTGCTGCAGCTGGATTATTACCGCCACGATCGCTTTGTCCGCGACACCCGAGCACATCATTTGGATCAACCTGATTTCCTCAGTTTCCGGCGGATGCTTGCCATGGTCAACCGGCTTTACCCGGATGTCGGCCGGATGCCCGAGCTCTTCAGGAAGGCGTACCATGTGATCCTGAACAAGCTTTTCGATCTGTATGCCTCCGGCGCTCCGGAGCGGGATACAGAGATCACCAAATTCAAATCCAGTATTTTTCTATGCCGCAATGATTACGAAGAAAGCTTCGGTTGGGCAAAAGGAAGCCAAGTTTACTTTGTCGAGAACCGTATTGCTTTTGAAGCCTATCCTGTGGCTGTGCAGCAGGTTATACAACCACAGTTCACCCTCATGGACAAAACGCGCTTCGGCCAGATGGCCCGCAGGATTGGCGTCAACTACCGTGAGCAAATCGAAGAGCAACTGCAGCCCTATGAAGTTGAGCAAGAAATTCCTTTAACCGTCTATGTCAGGAGCCTTCCTGAATGCTTGGCTTTATTGGAAGTGAAGTCCGAGACCATGTTGGTTAATAACAGCACCGCCAAACAACTTTCTGCACTGCAGGTTAGTAAATGCCGGTCGCTTACAGTTGAATTCTACCACCAGGCCCAGCTTCTGGACAGCTACAACCCGCATTATAAAGTCACTAATGCCAAAAAAGCGTTGACAATACTCGTCACTGAGCCTTTAGCCGGGATGGAATATCAGTTTTTTGCCGGGCTGGTTTGCAGCATTGTCAACGAACTTCAGGACAAAGATTTCCAGGCCTATGAAAATAGTTTACAGGATTTTTTCCTTTCGCCTGATGGCAAAGGCTATCTCAAACGAAACCATGTAGATGCTTACCGCATTGAAGAAATTTCCGAACTATTGCAGGACTTGGTCCTTAATGAAAGGCAGTCGTTCTGGGATGCTGTTTGCAGGATCCGGCCCGGCATTAGCCCTATGGATTGGTCGGCACCGGAACAAGAACTTTCTCAACTCGCCGGACGCCTCCACATCGATGAAGCAGATATCCTTGAATTTGATGCCGCAGCTGATATCAGCAACCTCAGCGCGGGCAGCAATATCCCGCTTTTAGCCAAACTAATCAAATCATTAAAGGTCAGTTTTGAGACCTTTCGCCAGCGCAGCATGCTGCCTGTTTCATTTTTCCTGTATCATCAGCAACGTTTTGACGCTTATCGCCAATCGCTGAAGGCCACCTATGAGTACGATCTTTTCCATTATCTGCAAAAGGGTGCGGAAAAAGACCAGGAACGATTTGCGCAGCTGCTGCTGGATTATGACCGGGCCGTTTATAACGGAACGGATGGTCTCCAGGCCGATATTCAACGTTTGTTAAAGCAATATGTAATTAGACTTTTTCCCAAATTAAAATTCGCGTTTATTAAAAATAAAAACGCCGCGGGCTTTATTGCGGGCGTTTACAACCAAAATTTCAAAACGCTAACTACGCTTTTGAACGGCCGCAAAGCTGATCTGACGGAGCTGAACCGTTACCTGCTATTTAATAAAGAACGCAGCCTGCTTTATTTCGGCCATATTCAAGAGATTGCTAACCGCTACATCCTGTGGCTCCAGAATTTACGGCACCAAGGTGGCGGCCAATCCACCCGGGATCCCGGAGGCGTTGATTTATCTAGGTATCAAAACCTGGCGGGCGCAACGATCGGTACTGCTGGCACGGTTTCTGTGCCTGTGCCTGGTGGACAGGCACCAGCAGCACCCAATAATACCAACAAAGGCGGTGGTGGAAACGGAAAACGTTTTGACGCTGACCTCAGCCAGCAAAACAATGCCATGACAGGCTTGGTCGCCGAATACATGGTTTACCAAATGTTGCTCGCTAAAAAAGCGCATGATTTGGACTGGATATCTGCTAATGCCGCTACCGCAGGAATTAATCGGGAAGGAAGAGACGACAAACGCTACGACATGACCTACAATAGCGATGATGGTGATCCCCAATACATTGAGGTCAAGGGTACCACCGGCGGAGACAACGCATTTTTTATTTCAAAACAGGAAGTTGATTTCGCCCGTGATAAAAAATTAAGCTATCACCTGGTCTTTGTGCGTCATGCACTGGATAATGATCATCGTGAGATCGTAGATCTGGGTAACCCCTTTTATATCGCGCCAGGCGAAACCCTCTTGCATAACGGGCGATATACTGCGGTTTATGATACATTGAGGATCCTATTTGATGTTGCAGACCCATGATCAAAGAATAATGATAAATATGAATTATACTGGCATACTTCTATAGGATACACAGCGAGCAGCCCAGGCCCGTAGGCATTTTCAAAGTAAACAACCTCAGTTGTCAACACCATGAATGTCTTTCAAGTTGATATCCTTTATCGCTATCCCTAACTTGACGCTCGGAAAAATCAACATTTCCACTTTGATATATGATATTAAAGTCCGGTGTAAATTCCTCATCTTTTTTTTGTTGTTTGAATTTTTTGCCGCCAATATCTGTCTTATTAAAAAGAACAAAGAGTCCGTATAGCTTATTATGACTGTTGCTACGCTGACGAACAATATTTTGTAATTTAAAAATCTTACTGATGTCCGACTGGAAACGTAAATGGTCGCCGTCAGTAATGCCATTCCTATTACGGCAAAACTTGAGTTCAATAATTAGCATATTTCCCCCGGCTTCATATTCCTTTCGAGGCAGTTTGCCATAACCGGAACTTTGAGTGGTTTCAACACCAAATTCTACGCCGTGAAAAATACTTAAGTGCCGGGTATCAAGTATTGTAATATCAGGAATCAGAGTAAGCTCCTGATTCTCATCATAAAATTTGACTTCAGTATGTATAGCAGAACCGAATACATCTTTGTTAATCGTTGGAAGATTAGCCGGAAAAAGTGGTTTCAAACGCGCGAACAGCTGACATTTTAGATCATCTTCAGTAAGGATCATTCCCTGATTCGCGCGGTATTCATCGGCCAACTGCTCTATCTCTTTAATAACAACCGGGACAAGTGAATCATTAATTTCCATTTAAGCGTTGATTAGTTTAAAACCTCTAAAATTATATATCTAACCGAAAACAAACCAGACGGGTTAGAAAGCAGACGGCAGATTTGCTCAATAATCCATTTTCGCGAATTTAAACATTAGTCAGAATGAGCTAGTGCAGAAAACTACCCAAACAATCACTTTTCTGAAATAAATAAATTTTTATTTAGAGTTCCTTTTTACCCAAGCTGTCCCGTCATAGTGTTTTACAGCATTTCCCAGCGAAGCTATGAGAAAACAAGAATTAAAAAACCTCTTTAAAAAGTACCACGAAGGCAAATGCACCGAAGAAGAAAAGGCTTTGTTAGAGGCTTGGTACCTGCAATTCAATGAGCATGATCTGGATATCACGACTAAGCGGATCAAAGCGATAGGCAATAATATCCTCAGGGAGCTTCCGGGAAACCATACTTTATTCAGGAAGATCGGCGTAAGACTGGCAGCGGCAGCGATCCTTATCGGAATTATCCTGACGGTTACACTCCGGCTTTCCTTTCAGTACCAGCCTCCTAAAAACACGGCCTATAAACCTGATATCGCTCCGGGTACCAATACGGCTACACTTACGCTTTCCAACGGGAAGAAGATCAATTTAACCAATGCGGTTAATGGCAAACTTGCCAATCAATCAGGCATACAGATCATCAAAACGGGCAGCGGACAGATCACTTACCAACCCACTGCCGAACCAACCGGAGCAACTGAAACTCAGACCAACAATATTTCAACACCCAAGGGAGGACAATGGCAGCTAACCTTACCTGACGGCAGTAAAGTATGGCTCAATTCAGCATCCGTTCTTACTTACCCATCCACCTTTAAAGACCAAAAAGAAAGGACCGTTCAATTAAGCGGCGAGGCTTATTTTGAAGTGGCAAAAGACAAGTTGCATCCCTTTATCGTAAAAACGGATCAGCAGAGTGTAACGGTTTTGGGCACCCATTTCAATATTAATTCGTATCCGGACGAACCTGCTGTTAAAACAACGTTAGCCGAAGGTCGCGTAAAGGTATCAACCCGTACAGGCGATACCAAATTCCTAATACCGGGTCAGCAGGCTGTATTAGAAAAGGATGCCCTTCATGTAAAAGAAGCGGATATAGAAGAAGCCCTGGCCTGGAAAAATGGCTATTTCCGCTTTAATGATGAAAGCATCCAAAGCATTATGCGAAAGCTTTCCCGTTGGTATAACATCGACGTTCAATATGTCCCCGATGTTTCTAAAGATGGCCTGAACGGGAAAATATCCCGCTTCAAGAACATCAGCCAGGTATTAAAAGCCCTGGAAGCAACCCAAACAGTTCATTTTAAAGTGGAAGGAAGGAGGGTCACCGTATTGAAGTAAAAACAAGATCAGTTAGTTAATTACAAAGCCAGGGAACCGAAACTCGGCGACCTGGCTTTAAGCTCGGACCAATTAACAATAATTAAATTATTAATGAACAGCGAAGCGCCCCTCGCATCTTGGAAAATGAATAGGCGCAACGCATAAACCATGCTCAAACAAATGTACAATTTTTACTCAAAAAAATTGGTGCAGCCGCTTGGCTGCGCTCCTAATATCCTGTTGGTTATGAAGCTGACGACGATCATTTTAATTACCGCAATTCTCCAGGTGAGTGCCAGCACTTTTGCTCAAAAGATCAGCCTGACCGAAAAGAACACCCCATTGAATAAAATCTTTGAAAAGATCAGCGACCAGACCGGTTACGATTTCCTGGTATCAACCGAGAATTTAAAGAAGGCCCGGTTGGTTACGATCAATATCCAAAATGAAGAATTAAAATCCGCTTTGGATAGAATATTTACCGAACAGCCTTTAAGTTTTGTGATACAGGAAAAAATGGTGGTGGTGTCGAAAAAGGAAGGGACACCCTTAAATAAAATTAAGGGGACTTTAAGTAACCCTGTTATCATAACAGGTAAGGTAACCGATACCACAGGCGCTGTATTGCCTGGTGCAACAATAAAAATCAAAGGTACAGCTAAGGCTACTGTAACCGATTCTCAAGGCGTGTTTACAATCAATGCAGAAGATGGAGACGAAATAGAAGTTTCATTTATCGGTTTCGATGCAGCTTCCTTTAAAGTCAAAGCGGATCAACCGTTTCAACGGATTATGTTGCATACTTCGGCTTCCAAATTAAACGCAGTTACAATTGTTTCAACAGGCTACCAGACAATCCCAAAGGAAAGAGCGACAGGAAGTTTCGTTCATATAGACAGTACATTAGTAACACGAAGAGTTAGTACAAATATACTCGACAGGTTGGATGGCGTTGCCAGTGGTCTGCTATTTAATAAAAGTCTTGGTAACGGAAATAATCCAGCTATCAGTATCAGAGGCCGGAGTACTATTTTTTCAAATCCTGACCCATTAATTGTGCTCGATAATTTCCCCTATGAAGGCGACCTGAATAATATAAACCCGAACGACATCGAAAGCATTTCGATTTTAAAAGATGCAGCGGCGGCAAGTATATGGGGCGTTAGGGCAGGCAATGGCGTAATTGTAATTACAACCAAGAAAGGTAAGCGATCAAAAACGCCACATATAAGTTTTAATGCGAATACGACGGTTACAGGCAAGGTTGATTTAGGCTATCAGCCTCAAATAAGTTCGTCTGACTTTATAGATATGGAACAGTATCTGTTCCGTCGGGGATATTACGACAACACAATAAGTGATGGATACAGTGCAATCTCTCCTGCTTTAGCGATATTTCTTCAAAAGCGAAACGGACAGATATCCGCATTGGACTCCGCAAGTTCTGTGAATAAATTGAAGACCTACGATATTAGAAAAGATGTCGAAAGATACATTTACCGTAGGGCTGTTAATCAACAATATGCCATTAGCATTGATGGTGCCAGTGATACGCATAGCTATTACCTTTCGGCAGGTTACGACAAGAATCTAACTAATATCGTAGCAAATAGCTATGACAGGTTTACGTTAAATGCAAACAGTACTTATCAATTGCTTGACAACCGGCTGCAATTGTCCGCAGCTATAATGCTTACTACAAGCAAAACAAATACAAACCACGATGCCTATACTAATCCACTTTACCCATATGAACAACTCGTGGACGCAAACGGGAATCATCTCTCTATAGTACAAACCGGGGGGCTAAGAAAACAATATACGGATACCACCGGAACGGGAAAGCTACTGGATTGGAAATACAGGCCGCTGGACGAGAACACCAGCAATAATTCAACGACATTAACTGACTATAAGTTAAATGCCAATTTGAAATATAAAATTGTAAAAGGCTTGGACTTCCTAATAAACTATCAGTATGAAAAAGGCCTAAATCAAAATACGCTACTACATGATGGCGATTCTTATTATACCAGGAATCTTATTAATTCCTTCAGTCATATAGATCTGTCAACAGGTACAGTAACAAGGCCCGTCCCTCTTGGTGCAATAGAAAACATAGGTAATAACAGCTACACCTCAAATTATGTAAGAGGTCAGATTAACTATGTAAAAAAAATCGGAAAACGACATGAATTAAATGCACTGGCCGGGGTCGAAACAAAAGATTATCAAGCAACGTCAGTTTCAAATACTCTTTATGGGTTTAACACTTCCGATGATTCCTCGGTACCTGTTGACTTTTTAACCTATTTCCCACAATACTATGGCTTTGGGTCAAATAGAATCCCTTATGGTGCTCAACAGAATTATTCCGTTGACCGTATTCGGTCAGCATTCTTTAATGGCTCATATACCTATAACGGATTATATACAGTGTCAGCCAGCGCAAGGCGTGACGAGTCAAATATCTTCGGTGTAAAGTCAAATCAAAAAGGAGTACCATTATGGTCAACAGGGTTCCTGTGGAATTTAAGTAAAGAGAAATTCTATCATTTCGATCTCATCCCTGTCTTGAAATTACGGGCAACATATGGCTATAACGGAAATGTCGACAAGACAACGTCCGCGTATCTTACCGCTCAAAACTCAGGGACCAATTATTGGAATAACGCTTACAATGCGATCATTAATCCACCTAACCCCTCCTTGAGATGGGAAAAAGATCGAAATGTCAATTTCGGACTCGACTTTGTGAGTAAGAAGAATTTGTTTTCCGGTAGCATCGACTATTATATAAAAAACGGAATTGACCTGATTGGGAATAGCCCTATTGCACCGCAAACAGGAATTGTACAGTTTAAAGGGAATTCTGCTGATACCAAGACTTCAGGGATCGATTTAATTTTAAATAAAAATAGTGTAAGTGATTCTAAAATGAAATGGAACAGCAGTTTGTTGTTCAGCTATAGTAAGGATATCATTACCAATTATAAAGTAAAGCAGGGTAATAATGCTCAGATAATTAACGGCAACTATGTCAATCCGGTAGAAGGGTACCCTTACAATGCGATATTCAGCTACTCTTATAAGGGCCTTGACAATCAGGGCAGGCCACAGGGAATGTTAAATGGGGTAATCAGTGAAGATTATGCAGCAATTCAGAATTCCACCGATCTTTCCAATCTGGTGTACAACGGGTCAGCAACCCCGCTTTTTTATGGATCATTCAGAAATACCTTTTCATATCAGGAGTTTGATCTTTCCTTTAATATAACCTATAAGTTCGATTATTACTTCCGCAGGCCTAACGTTTTTTCCGGAAGTAACAGCTTCGGAAGCTATGGCTTCCTGGCTGCCGATTATGACAAAAGATGGCAGAATCCGGGAGACGAGTCACGTACCAATATCCCGGCATTATCGTACCCGGCGAATAATGCCCAAGATGGGTTTTTCCAGGGGGCAAGTGTTCTTGTCGAGAAAGCAGATAATATTCGACTTCAGGATGTTCGCCTGGCTTATCATTTCCGGTCATTAGCAGGAAATCCGATTTTTAGAAATCTCCAAATCTATGCCTATTTGACCAACGTTGGAATACTTTGGAAAGCTACCAAGCAGACAACTGACCCCGATTTTGTTTATTCCAGCTATGTTAACCCTAAAAGTCTTTCAATAGGCCTTTCAACAAACTTTTAATTAAACATTATGAAAAATGCCATAAGAATTTTACTCTGTGTTGCAATCATATTGCCGTCCTGTAAAAAAAGCTTTTTAGATGCCAAGCCTAATTCAAGCATCGTTAATCCAATGTCACTAAATGATTATCAACTGCTTTTAGATAATTTCAGATCCCTTAACACTACCGGGGCCTTATCCCAAATGTCATCTGACGAGTATTTTATCAAGGATAAAGCCAGTTTTGACGCTTTGGACCAACAAACTTATAAAGGGGCTTATTTATGGGCGAAAGACTTATATGGGGGTGAGATCAATATACTTGATTGGAATCAACCATATAAAGGCGTGTTCTATGCTAACAGTGTATTGGACGGAATTAAACAAATTGATCAAACAAACTCAAACCAGGCTGATTATAATAATATCAAAGGCGAGGCTTTGTTCTTCCGATGCTATGCGTTTTATGATCTCGCGAAGGGCTTTTGCTCCGTGTATAACCAAACTTCCGCGTCAACGGACCTTGGCTTACCTTTAAGAACATCATCCGGTATTGATGTGACATTGCAAAGATCCAATTTAAAGCAAACGTTTGATCTGATCATTGCCGACTTACAACAAGCCACTGTTCTATTACGCGAAGACTTTTCAACGCTGAATAGAAACCGACCATCAAAGTGTGCGGCCTTTGCCATGCTGGCAAGAGTTTACTTGTATATGGGCAATTATGTAGAAGCCGGAAAGGCAGCAAATTCAAGTTTAGCGATCTATAATAAACTCATAGATTATAACAAAATCAGTAAAACCTCGGCTACCCCATTTTCTTACAGTTCGGATGAGACAATTTTTTATTCCAGCCAGGAAATTGCTTATACTTTGACAACAGGCTATGGTACTTCAATCTCTACGATCGGTGTTGACCCCAATCTCCTTGCACTCTATTCAAATGGCGATTTACGCTCTTCCATCTTTTTCGCGAAAAATACATTCGGTAATTTTAATGTAAAGCGGGGTTACGTTGGCGGTGGATTTTATGCTTTTACAGGACTTGCAGTGGACGAAGTTTTGTTGGTAAGTGCAGAGTGTGCAGCCAGGCTAAACGATCCGCAAACCGCCGTTAACGCGTTAAATAAGCTGTTGGTGAACCGGCTCTCAGCCTCATCATTTACGCCGCTTGTTGCATCCACACCTGCCGCTGCACTCTCAATGGTGTTATTGGAGCGGCGTAAAGAACTTGTTTGGCGCGCTTTAAGATGGTCAGATATTAAAAGACTGAATAGAGACGGGGCAAACATTATTTTACAGCGAATCCTAAACGGTGTTACCTACACCTTGTCTCCGAATTCGCCCTTATATACCTTCCCGATACCCTCCGATGAGATTGCGCTTAGCGGCATTGAACAAAATAACAGATAATTATTACCAAGACCATGAAAAAAAAAATATATCAAATGTTGGCCCTTTGCAGCCTTTTATATTGTGCCATTCCAAACGTGTGCTTTGCAGAGAGTGTAAAAATAAGCGGGCATATTTCCAAGTCTTATATTGAGACATACTTTCACGATGACCAGCCCTTCATCACTTACTATGATCATTACAACCAGGAAGACCCATCCAATGCCCAAATAATACCATTAAATATTAAAAATGGTTCATTTTCAGTGACCATTGAATTGAAAGGCCCGGTTGGTTATTTCAGCTTACAGAAAGGCAGTTTAAATTCTATAAACGACGGCTATTTTATAATACAAAGAGGGGATGAAATTGGAATGGAAGTTGAAAGCCCTCAAAAAGTGCGGTTTACCGGAAAAGGTGCTGATAAATTAAATTACCAGCATTGGGCGTGGAGGCTGCTCCTTATTGACCAAAAAAATTGGACGAAGGAAGATAAATGGCAAAACATGATGGTCAGTTATAAAAAACGGACCAATAAAATTTTAGCTATCGCACTTGATAGCCTAAATAGGGATAAAAATATTGATCACGATTCCATTAAGGATATAATCCGTTTAAATCTAACAAGTGCAGTAAACTGGGATTATGTTTCAAATATCTATAAGTTTGAATACCTATCAGATACCGCCTACAGTGCTTACGTAAAACAAGAGATCAATTATCAAATTACACAACAAAATGGTTTACAGCCATCCGATCCCTTTCTGATTAAAAACGCATTCGTTTATACCCATTACCTTTTTTATTTGAATGGAATAGTCGCATCGATAAGAAGCCGGCAATATCGCCCACCATTTAATTTGGTTTACAATAATTTAAAAACTGAGTACGAGGGCGCAATCAGGGATGAAGTGTTGCCTTATTGCTTTCTTCAAATGTTAAAGCGTAGCCCTGAAGCCATACAATCGTTTGACGAAGCCATTGGCCTAGTTAGGGATAGCGATAACCGGGCGATTATCGAAAGAGTCAAAACAGCAAAAGGAATAGGTGCAAGGGCTTTTAATTTTGATCTGGAAACATCGAGTACCAAAAGGCTCCGGTTGAATGATCTAAAGGGCAAGATCGTAGTCTTAGACACTTACTACAATGGGTGTGTGCATTGTGTCGAACTTTCCAATGCAATGCGCCCTATAGAAGAGTATTTCAGTGGTAAAAACGATATCATATTTGTTAGTTTTGATGGAGTAGCCCATAGTTTTGAAGATTTCATCAAAGGCGTCAGAACGGGCCATTATGGATTAAAGAAATCTATTTACGCTTGGACCGGGGGACTTGGGGAGCAACATCCTTTATTGAAATATTATCAATATACCTCTTATCCAAATTTGCTTATTATAGGAAAAGATGGGAAAGTTATTTCAGCAAACCCTGAAAAACCATTGACGGATTCCAGCAGAAAGAATTTTATTACCTTGATCGAAAAAAATCTATAAAAATGGAACGGTGCTTAACACACCGTTCCATTAAATATATATTATGGGTTAACCCAACCTGGGCCGCTTACTGATGTTGAACCTGCGGGTATACTGCTTGCGGAAAAGCTTGCACCCTGGTCGGATGGATAGCTAATTGTGCAATCTTTTAGGTTAGATTGTGCGGTACAATCGTCTGACGGGTCAGCTACCTCCCTGGTGTAAGTTGTACCTGCATGGTTTAATCCGTAATACACGGTTGCAAATTTTGCCTTGTTCACATTTTTTGCGTTAGTAAACGCACTGAATCCGATTGCTAAAGCACCTATCATTAGGCCAAAAGCTATTTGTTTGAAGTTTCTCATTTCTTTAATTTTTTAAGATATATTTTTTTGTTTTTATCAGCCAGAGCGCAAATAAGGCAGCTAAAATATATGCGAGATTAAACCAGATGTGCTGGCTCCAGCTTAGTTTTTCGATGGCACCTCCACAATGACATGGAAGCTTCTGTTCCCAAATCAAGACGCTGACTATGTAGCCTGTGAATATGGCCATCAGACCAACAAAAGCATATAGCCCAAGTCTTGCCGTTTGAGGGATAAGAATTAACAAAGCAATAATGATCTCGAATATTGGCACCATATAAGAAACGTACACGGCAAGTCCATTGATGATGTGCACTCTTAAAAGACCATTTAAAAAACGTTCGTGGTCAATTATTTTGGCGTATGCGGTGTAAATAAACAAAGCCATACAGGTAAAACGCAAGGCAATGACTAACGATTCTTTTAAAATCCCACTATTCTGAAATACTACTTTCTTACTCATTACATTTTCCATAGAACATAGAGGTGTTGTCATCTGAATAAAAGGTAACTACAGTTACCGGAGGGCGCGTAACCCGCCAAATTGAAATTTCCTGTTTGCCACTCAACTCCTTTCTTTTTTTCTTGCTCCGGGGAGCAAGCGGTTAATGATTAATTTATAAATCAAAGTAACCGCTTATAAGAACCTCAAAACAGTAGCAAAAGGGTAGCAATAAAAAGGGGCATTAATTTTAAATAAATGACAGGACTCCCTAATATATTCTATGCGCTAATAAACCATGTTCGATTTTATAGAGTTCCTGATAAAATAATATACAACCCTTTACTCCCCATGGTTGTAATTTATTCGCCTGCCGTTTCTTTCGGCGTAAGTTCTTTTTGGATGATCGAATCGATATCCTTTTTGATATTAAGATAATTGGCCATGATCATATCGCTGTCGATCTGCCGGACTACCGGCAATTCTTTATAAGCGCCCTCCTCATCTTTTATCGCCTGGTGGTCGTTGATAATTTCGTTATGAAATACTTTCAGATCAATTTTATTATCCGGATCATCGGCAACCAAACCTACAAACTCTCCTGATGACAAGGTTGCGATCTTGGATGCTGGTACTGCAAACTCTAATTGTGTTGATTTGCTTATCGACGTGTCCTGGCTATTGATGGTGATGCTCTGACGCTCCTGCATGATCTTACCGAACCGCTCGCTTAACTGCTTGGCTGTATCTCCGGTAACCTGCCCCGATAAAATATTACCCACAATATTCATGATCACCTCCGCCTGCTCCCGGCCATAATCCTTTTTCAACTGGCTATAATCCTGTACCGCTAAAGTAGTGGCTACTTTATTGGAGCGCGCGGTCGCGATCAAACTGTCAATATTATTAAAGTATATCGTAGGGAACTCATCAAAGATCAGGTTGCATTTTAGCTTGTTTTTCTGATTGACCAATTTAATAGTGCGGGAAATGTAGAGGCTTAATACCGCGCCATAGACCTGCTGCTTTAAAGGGTTGTTTCCCATACAGATGATCTTCGGATCAAGCGGATTATTGAGGTCTAATGAAAAGTCATTACCCGAAAGCACATAATAGAGTGATGGAGATACCAGCCGGGCCATACTGATCTTAGCGCTGGCGATCTGGCCCTCCAGTTGGTCGTAGGCCTCATTTTGCCAAGCGGAAATAAAGGGGTTGATCAATACTTCTATTTCAGGTTCTGTTCTCAATAACGCAAACAAGAACTTATATTCGACTTGCGCCAGTTCTATCGCGTGGGGTAAGGTGCAAAAGATACCTCCTTCATATTTTTTAAGGAACCAGATCAAGGCGGTTACAAAGTTTATCGGTGATTCAACAAAAAAGTCACCTTGCTTTTTGATCCATTCCCTGTTCAAACCCAGCATGAATGTCCTTGACGACTCCATCGCATCCGTGATATCCCACATACTGGCCGGGTCGAGAGGGTTACAGCGATGCGACCTGTTGAGGTCTTCAAAATTAATTACATAGAATTTCGGCTTGACTTTATAAACCGTGCTATTATTTAATAAAGTGTTATAAGCGATCCGGCTCAGGTCATCATATTTAAAATCGTAAAGGAACATGGTGAACCCTTTTTTAATATGCTGGGTAATGATGTGCCGAATAACAAAATAAGACTTACCGGCTCCGGGAGTACCCATGACCAATGAACCGCGAAAGGGATTGATGATATTGATCCAGCTATTCCGTTCCTTTCTTTTCAAATAGTATTTCGCGGGGAGATTAATGGAATATTCGTTTTCCAGTTTGCGTTCCTCCTGCGGAAAGGTTTCATTTTCATCATTGAATATATCCTTGTTCAGGTTGACATTGATGATGCGGTACATCATACTTACCCCAGTTAAGAAAAACAAAAAACCGGTAGTCGTTACCGAAATGTACAAGCTTGCTATTAAAAGATAAGAAACCTGTAGTTTAAATAAAATGCCACTTGTATAATACAGCACGAGTCCCAATAGCGAATAGGTCACACCGGTCGATAAATTAATCTTCTCATCTTTTTTTCCTTTAGTCCCGATCAGGGAAACGATCAGGAATATGATGGCGACCGATTTGGCGATCAACATACTTTTGAAAATGGAGAACTTGTAAATATTTACCAGTATCCTATTCACGATAGGATAGCTGAGGTGCATTTCACTGAACGCGCCATAGCAGCTAAAATAGAAGTGTAAGATCAAGATAAGGATTCCTAAAAACCTGGTAAAGTCGATGATCTTTCTTAATGCCTGTTCGTTTTCTCCGGTTTGCATAAGTTTAATTTTAGAGATTTAATTTTCTGCGTTTTTTCCTTTTTTTCTTCGGGCCGAATTGGTTTGGCAAAGTGTCGTTTGGGTCGAGCGGATTCAGCAATTCATCTAATAATCCATTCGCCCGCTGTTTTATAAATGGTTGATCCTGGTTTGGCGATGCACTTGTAGCTTTTTTAGCTATGTTATCCGCAGACGTTGCTACATTACCGGTTGGTTTATATTGCAATGATTCAATAATAGAAGCAGCACTATAATTCTTACCAAGGTCGCTGCCATTGAAAATGGCCTTATTTACCTGGTCGATGTAGCTTAGACCATAAATTCTGCCCTCACTATTTTGTCTTACGATAACCGTTACATTATTCTTATTCAAATTATTTTTAAATTGCTCCAGTGAAATTGCCTGCGACCTGACTTTATCAATCCGAGCCTTTAGGTTCTCCTTAAATGGCTTCCTTAAAAAGTCATTTAAGGAGAACCTATCTTCCAATAATTTCAAGATCGGCTTTGTGTAAATGCTGCTGGCCTTAATAGGTACCCCGATCTTATTGCCATTTTTGTCGAGAGCCCAATAGCGTAACCCGCCTTTATTGAACATGACCGATTCTTTTGTACCCTTATCTGCCGATACGTTGTATAAGTTCAGGATAGCGTTCAATTCCGGTAAGCTGGTGAACTTATAGGATTTGGTGACCTCGTTAACAATATTAGTTATTCCCCTTTTAGTGTCTGCAGCCCCATATTCAAATGGTTTGATATCCAGTTTTTGTATCTCTTCTTTCTTCTTGTCACTTGCCCTTACCAATCCAAAATCAATTTCGATGGCTTTACGGGCGGGCTCGGATACTAATTTGCCGATATTGTTGAGGCTGATCCTCTTACCGTCAGCCTGGATATTTGTGGTGACAATATGAATATGCGGATGCCCCGCATCAACGTGTTGGTAGACCAAGGAAGGCTGAAACTCAAACCCGATCCGTTTCATATAATCATCAGCTATCGCCACCAGCCGGTCTTTATTCATATGCTCACTTACATCGAAATTTAGGGAAAGGTGTACAGTGTTTGTTTTAGTCCTTATATTTCTTTCGGCCAGATCGGTTAGTCTAAAAAGCTTATCAAAAAACGATAGCGCTTCGTGGTTTTTCATATAGCCGCTCGCCGCGATCAGCGTTGCTTTTCCGGCCTTAACTTTGTTTTCGTTATAGTTCAAAGCCCCTATCAGGCTTTTTCCACTTTTAATTTTTGCGACCATAGATCAGCATATTTGTTCATTCGCTCCTTGATTTGAGTTATCGAAGGCTCCAGCTTTCCATTGATAATGGTTAGGAGGTTCATCCATAACCGGGTATCGGGAAACCCATGAGCACTGTTGATATTCCTAACCGCCTGGTTCAAGTTATTGCCGATAATGTTTAATTCCCGCCGGAGTAAGATCAGTTCCTCCAAAACTTCATCCATTGATTTGTCGCGGTGGATGATCGTAACCGGTTTACCCAATATCATCGCCCTTCCAAACTCACTTACATTTTGAAAAGTGGATTTTTTAAAGCGTTTATTTAGCAAGATTTCTTCGCTTGGTTTTAAACGAACCTTTATCCATTTTGAACGGTTTTCGTTTTCTGCTTCCATATTATATTAATTTAATCAAACCGACTTCGGAGGGTTTGACTATGGCCCCGAACCGACTTCGGAGGGAAGGGCAAGATCCGTTTGTGGTACAAACGTACATCTTGCTAACTGCAAAAAGACAGCAGTTTAAGTCCTCCGACAGGTCTTCAACCCTTGTCAAATCCTCCATTATTAAATAATTACGATCTTGTTCTAATACCCATATAACAATGGCTTTCAGGTTTCAACCTGCGGTGCTTTTGCATCGAGAAAGAAGTTAAGGGCGAGTATGTTGATCTCCTTTAAGGATAAATCTTGATCAATGCCATAGGACTTCATGCGCTTTAACAAGCCTTTCGGTATCCATGTATTTAGCTGGGCCTCTTCTTCCTTTTCCACCTCCCGCAGTTTTACCGGATGCACTTCCTGAATAGGCGTTTTTGGCGCATCCGACTTTAATTTGGTGGCCAGGTTTCCCAGCTTGTTTTTATATTCTTCCATGACTAAGTGACTATGATGTAATTACATATTTGCAATAAACTGTATTTACACAATTACATAAATGCAGAAACTTGTAAATGCATAAAACTGTAATTATGTATTTATGCACTGATATAGTCAACGATCTCTTCGGCAAGGGAAGTGATCTCTTCTTTGGCTTTTACATCCGCTGACTGGAGTATGCCGGAGGTCATAGAAGACCGTGTGATACTTACACGGTCATGAACCATCGTTTTTAAAAGCGGAGTTCCAAGGCTCTGCAACAGCTCCTTTATATCTTTGGTAATAGCAGACCGTGGTTTGATCATGTTCAATACAATGCCTGCTTTTAACTGTGGATTTTTTGCCTGCGAAAATTTGATCAAGGCGAGCGTTGACCGCACCGCCATGACATCAAAAAAACCGGCCTTCGTCGGAACCAATACAAAATCTGAAAACTGGAACAACTCCGTTAATTTGTTTGATAAGTAAGGTGGGGTATCCACAATTACCAGTTCATAATCCAAATTGGGAATATCGCTGATCTGCTCAGCAGATAAAATTGCTAATCCGGGAAAGTCATCCTTTACATGATATAGACTTCCCTGTAAATCTGAATCAACTAAGGCCACCCTTAATTGATCTTGGAAGCACAATGCCAGATTGAGTGCCATCGTGCTTTTTCCTACGCCACCTTTTTGGTGAGCTATTGTGATGATCTTTGCCATACTACATAAATCTAAATTGCTGTAAATACACATTTATGTAATCCTGTATTTTGAGAATTACATAGCAAAGGTGAGGGAAAGGCTTGCCGAATTACTCCGATATTCTCCGACTCGGATAACACTTTTCTTGTTCTTACGCAAATAGGTTGCGTACAAAGGCTATTGCTTTGCCACTTTATTAGGGATATATTTACGATAGCGCGGGAATAGGTGCCATCTCAAAATTATTAGACAATTAAGTTAAATGGGCAATAGCAAGTTATTTGGTAGTTGGAGTATAACCAATTGCAAACAGTATCCCGGAGAATTAGAAATAGATGGAGAAGCCGGAAAGGCCACCTTATTACTATACACTAAAGAATATCTTGATGGTTCAGTCATTAAAATTGCAAGTGATCAGGTACCGCATTATTTGCAATACATATTTGGTGATTCATCTCCTATGGGGAAAATTACATTGTATGATAGTAATTGGGCTGGGACATCTATGATTGGACAGGATCTCTACCTGACTAAATACCATGTTAAATACATCATCTATGGTGCCCATTTATTAGAGAAGGAAGATTTTCTAATCAAATCCGGGAAATTTAGTTTTCCTTATTTGGACAGCTTCTATAATGGGTGGGAGCATGCATCGCTAATGGCATCCGAATTCAATTTTGAATTAATTGATAAACCGACCATTCAGGAACTACAAATTAATGACGAATTGAAATTGATCTTTTATTCTATAATCACCCGCAACGTGTTAGAATTTACGGTTAGCTATACCATTGAGGCCAATTCATATTTGTTTTTCGAATATACCAAGCCTGTTACGTTTTCGCGGCTATTAAAAGATGCCGCAACATTTCGAAAACTTGTAGAGTTTTCTTATGGCGAACCTTCAGCGCATAAAATTCATGAAGTTCAAATAGCGCATGATCAAATCTCAAATAAAATAGATTTGATATCGCCAAGAGATTATACCAGATTTTCTATTGGCAACTTTTCGCTGCACAAAAACAAGGATATTAGTCGAGGTAGTTCTCATCAAAACCATATTCTGATTAGTAAATGGAAAATGTCGAGGGAAGCACTTGATATAGTAATTGTCAAGTGGTTTAGCAACGTTGATTTTTACAATATTTATGAATATTACCTGGATTCAAACAATTGGTTTCAAAAAAGCAAAGATGCCATCTTAAGCATCACGATGTTCAATAACCGATTTTTGAATTTAATTCAGGGCTTGGAGGACTATTATCGTGAGGTATTTGAAACCCCGAAAACAAAACAGGATAGGCTGGATTTTGAAGCAAAAAAGAAAGTTGTGTTGGGCCTTTTGAAAAGCAATCCAGAATTAAAAAAATGGGTAAACGATAAATTTAAGACACCACAATATGCGACCTTAGAGGAAAAGCTGCGTTTTATTGCAGGTCAATATTCAACTACGATACATCAGGCCTTCCATCCAATTCGCTGGGTTGACTTTCCAGACTCAGCTAAAGATTTAAGGAATAAGCTTTCACACGGATTAAATAAAGAAATCAATCTTGGTCAGCAAATTCATTTAGATTATAAAATTGCGCAATTGCTGCTTTGCATCTGCATACTTAAATCCCTGGAGGTTCCAGAATTAGAGAAAATGATTAAACTTAACTTGAAGCTCCAAAGATTGGTGCAAGAGATATTATATCAACAGCAATATATCCACTGATCTATAATTATGTAATTACAAATTCATGTAATTACAGATTTGCATATTTATGTATATCATCCTGCATTTGTGATTTATAGTTATCCTTATTAAAGATCATCGACTTATAACGTAAGTTTAAATTTATTACTGGCAATTCAAGTCATTTTCGTATATTTGAATTAACGAAAGTTCTTTAAAACAACTCAAATTACCTCAAGTTATCCGGTGTCTTAATCGGTGACTAACAGTTTTTAGATTTTATAAATACCTGTTGTTTAGCGTTATATCGAAATGGTTCGGGTCCCGTCCATTCCGCTGAAAACAATGTCAAAATTGCCTAAAAGCCTGTAAATCATCGATTTACAGGCTTTTTTATTTGGCTGAAAACACCAAAATATGCATATTTTAGCATAAAAAAGGTGAGCAATTCGGTGAGCATATTAAAGCTAAAAAGATGCTCACCAAAAACACGATAAGTAACTGATTTAGAAGATGTTCAGCGAGTGAACATCTTGATTGCAAGTGATGGAATAATCAATTTTGTTTCACTATTTAATTCATTTGTAATGAGAACTAACATCAATTTGCTTTTTTATTTAAAGAAGCGCTCTACCTACAAGACTGGCCCTGTAGCTATTTATCTGCGGTTTACAGTTGACGGCCAAAGGGCTGAAGCCTCAACGGGTAAAACTTGCGACCCTACCCGCTGGAATACGCAGTCAGGACGTGCTATCGGCACCAAAGAGGACGTTCGCAACCTAAACGCTTATCTCGACACTTTACAAGCCAAAGCCCAGGAGTTCCATCGCTGGATGACTGCCAACGATGAAATGATTACTGCCGAAAGCCTTAAAAATCGTTTTATTGGTAAAACAGAAAAGGCACGAACCTTGATTACTGTTTTTGAAGACCACAATCAAAAAATGCGCAGCCTGGTGGGTCAAGAATTTGAGAAGAGTACATTTCAGCGTTATGAAACAGCTTTAATGCATACTAAAGATTTTATGCAATGGCAGCACAATGTATCTGATATACCTATCACAAAAATCAATTTTGAATTCCTGAATGACTTTGAATACTATCTGCGGAGTGTGCGCAAGTGTGCGAACAACTCTGCGATCAAGTATATCAAAAACTTAGGCAAGATTGTCCGTATCTGTTTAGGAAACGGCTGGCTTACCGTTAACCCCTATCTGAATTATAAACCCAAAACAAAGAAAGTTCATCGGGTAGTGCTTACTAAAGAAGAATTGACAGCGATTGCCGAAAAGCAATTTCCCATAGACAGACTAAAATTGGTTAGGGACATTTTTTTGTTTAGCTGTTATACCGGGCTTGCCTATGTAGATGTTAAAAAGCTTAAACGTTCTGAAATGGTTAAGGGGATTGACGGCGATCTCTGGATCTATACCAACCGCCAAAAAACGGATACTTTATCCCGAATTCCTATTTTACCTGCCGCATTAAAGGTTATTGAGAGGTACGAAGACAATCCACAATGCATTGCCGATGATCTATTGCTGCCGGTAATGAGCAACCAAAAGATGAACGCCTATTTAAAGGAAATAGCCGACTTGTGCGGCATTTCCAAATTATTGACTTTCCATATTGCCCGGCATACGTTTGCGACCACTGTAACGCTTAATAACGGCGTTCCTATCGAGAGCGTGGCGAAGATGATGGGGCACACTAGCATCAAGACTACGCAGATCTATGCCAAGGTAATGGACCATAAGATCAGTGCCGATATGGCTGCTCTTAAAATCAAGTTGTCATCAATTAACTAATTACTAACCGTCAATTGACAAATATTCACAAATATTAGGCATTTTATCCAGTTATTGTTAGATTTGGGTATGATAAAAGAAATCAATAAACGAGTAGTGTTGGTGCAATGGAAACGTTTTGCAGGCATTGACATTGATGTATTTTCAAGTCTGAAAGGTTTTTGTGATAGCTACCCGGATTTTAATTATCATACCCTTAATAATTATCTTTCTAAAAAAAAGGTCCCATTTGAAAACGAGGAGGTTAAAATAGAACGGCAACCGCTGATACAAAAAATCAGCAGGCCCAATCTGTCGCCCGTGTTATTCTGGGATTTTGAGTTTGATAAAATTGATTGGAGGCGATCAAGGCTGACTATTATAGAGCGGGTGCTTAATAAAGGCAACCATTCAGAATGGGCGGAAATGATCCGATTTTATGGCAGAGATAATTTAGTCCATGCTTTAAAGGAAGAAATCAACTATTTAACCGATATGACTGTAGAAGCTGTTTGTGAATATTTTCAATTGAGCAAAACTGAGCTCAAATGTTACACGAAGAAACAGTTAAACCAGGGACACTGGATCTAATTCAAAAGCTGATGCGAGATCAGCAGTTCAATTCTTTTTATCTTGTTGGCGGAACTGCTTTAGCACTGAAGCTAGGCCACAGAGAATCCATTGATATAGACCTCTTTAATATTGGAGATTTTGACGCCGTAAAATTAGCGGATCATTTGGAAAAACAATATCACGCGTTAATCAGAGGACAAAGAAACAACTACGTTAGCGGGAGTATTGCTAAGGTAGATTTTGACCTGATTAGTCATAAATACCCCGCAGTTAAACAAATCGAAACCATTCAAGGTATTCGGATGATGTCTTTAGAAGATATTGCTGCCATGAAAATAAACGCGATAGTTCATAGCGGGCAGCGAATAAAAGACTTTATAGATATTCATTACCTACTGCAAGAATTTGAGTATAAAGACATCCTGGAATTTTATTCTAGTAAATATCCTAATGTGAATCAAATTCAAGCCCGTAACTCGCTTCTTTACCATAAGGATATTGATTTTAATGTTCCTGTGATTCTTAAAGATAAAAGCCTAAGATGGCATCATGTAAGTACAAGCATTAACAATGCCATAGCAAAACATGATAGGGAACCGCAAAATCCAGGATTTAATCAAGACGATGAAAATTCTGAAGATATAGGACCTGACAGAGGTGGTCCTAGGAGATAGTAGATTTTGTCAATTTTAAGTAATGCGGAGAATGACTGTTTTATTCTCCGCAAATTTGCGGAGAATATTATGTAGTAACTATATAGCTGTGTATCTGTATAATCAGATATACAGCTATATAATAAAAGGTAATAATACGGCACTTGGACAGAGCGAAGTTTAGCTATTCCAGATATTTGCGGTTCTGGCATTGTAAGGAGTAACTTTGCATTTAAATTTTTTTTCAATTTCCAATATATGTTTTAAGTCTTCGTCTGAAAACACACCAATATAAACACTCCAAAGTTTCTCCTTTATCTTCATTCCATGTTTGGTTGCGATGTTAATTGCATCAATAATATGTGTATCGTAATCACCAAAATTGAAACCAAATGTTATTAGTGAGCCTTCTATATTTGACAACTGATCATAACAAAAAGTTAAATACTTATTATGCATAATATGAGACAACTTCTCTTTTCCATTCCCAGCAGTTACAAAAATAGGATACTCCTTATTGTCAATTTTGTTTTTTACATTTTCTAAAAGATAATGTTCTGTATCATACTCCTCTTTGATAATGAGAATACCATCGTCAAAAATTGGTAAGGTGCCATGCAAATAATAAATATTTTGTTCGTCTTTGTGTTTACCCCAGCGTAATTCAGAATATTCTAAATCTTCTTTGGGAACATAAGTACCACTCTCAATATCTGTCAGTAAATCCCTACCAAATCCATCAATGGCATTTTTTGCATGATTCCTCATTAACACCCAATAAGGCAATAAATCGTAATTTGTAGAAAAAACATATCCATCATTACCAAGATATTCTTGCAGAAACCTATCACATGACAAACTTTGTGCTTCAGGCATTTTAAACACGTGTTCAGGGTGAAGTTCTTTCACTGCATCAATAAGACTGTTTTTAAGCTGTTCGCTTACAACTTTTATTTTTTCGACTATAGTTTTGTCTTGACTAAATATGTCAGCTATTTCGCAAAAATTATCTAACTGTTGCATAATAACTTCGAAATTCTTCGTGTTTAATTTTTCGAACAGTTGTATAATTAGAGGGTCGCCTGTCTTTTCAATAAAATTACTCAAGGCATTATAGGAGAAGATATCTTTGTCATATGACATGCTAAATCCATTTCCGAAAAGTAAATGTTTTTTCCTTTTCACACGTTTAAGAACGTCTTCATAGGTCATAAGTTCAGCAAATGTCATCAGGGATAAGCTTAAAGGTTTGGATTATAAATATATCTCTTAAATAGTTAACAATCAACTATTATATATTGAGCAATAGTACATTCCTAAAACTTCACCCTTGTCCAAAGTAGCGTTTTATTACCTAATAAAATTAATTCCAGTTGGTTCAACCTGATTTAAATAGCCTCCTGATCTTTCTCCGTTAGCCATTCATCATAAGCATTAGTAATTGGATCAAGCCAATCTGCTATATGATTTGCCCAGGAAATCCATTCACCGTCAGGATTTGGTATAGCAGCAAGATACTCACGAAGAAGCTGAGCCTGTTTCCACCGCTTAGCTTTGACCATTAGTTCCTGAAATCCTTTTTGCTCCTGCCGCTGACGTATTTCTCGTTCTGCTTGTATTCTCCTTTGTCTCTCCCAGTTTTCCTGCCATAGCCGTGCTTTTTCTAAATACTCTTCCTCTTGCTTAGCGGCCAATTCCAGCTTTGCTAATATCTTAGGTAGTTGATCTTCAAGTAACTGAATTTTTAAATCTTTCCATTCTGCTCTTAACCTGCCATCAAGCCGAAATGAAAGGTTACCGTTCGGGCGCCATTCAAAATCTTGATACGGTTTATTATGCACCCTGAATTTATTTGTCTGCTCTCTAAAATTGACGCGAAGTTTTATATTACGAATAATCACATAATTGGCGTCATTATCCACTTCATAAAGATAGCCCTTGGCACGTATACATTTAATCAGCGTATCCATAAAGCGAAGGGCCCGACCAGCATTTGATGAGGCTACACGTATATCCAATTGGCCTTTTGCTGTTACAGCCATTCCGGGATGATTAACATCGGTAAGTTTAGACAGGCTTTCTTTTGCGGCGATAGTTAAAATATCTGGTTTTGTTAGGCGTTCAGGAACCTTAAAAGGAAGTTTCTCTAACGTCACTTGCTTAACAAGCCGATCCAACTCGGAAACTTTCTTGACCTGTTGATCTGGTGGGCGTTCGTCCAATTCAGCGAACGCTTTTCCTTTCCATGATGTTGATAATTTAGGCTTCCTGAGTTCATAACCTGCTTTTACTTTAGCCCAGTCTCCACTTTTCGGAATAGGGATATTCAGACGGATGCACAATTTACGAAAGCCAACATCCGATATAATATACTTCTTGGCGATCTCAGTCATTGGCAACTCCCAAACCATCTCGTATATCTCTTCTCTTGTAAACCTGATCATAGTACTGGTGCTGCTGCTCTTAATTCATCTGTATTAAATTCACCGAGGCTTCGCAAGTATTTAAGTGTTACAACTACTGAAGAATGTGCCATCATTTTCTGAACCATGTACACATCCTTTGTTCGTCGGAAAACATTGATTGCTGCGGTATGCCTAAAGGAATACAAAGTTTGTTTCGGATAGATTAGTCCGTGGCTTAGCATTATCTTTTTCTCACGTGACCATTGTTTAGCGAAATAGGTGTAGTTGAAGGGTTCTTTAGTTAAGCTGAAGATATTGTCGTCTCTTTTTAATTGGGCGAGCACCGGGTCAAGTTCTTCTCTTACATAATCAGGAACAAAAGCGACTCTTACCCTGCCGCCCTTATTTTCATTGCCCGCTAAGTGAATCTCTGTGTTACCGGCTTTAAAATGCTTTTTTGTAAGTAATCTTATCTCCTCGTGTGGCCGTAATAAGCAACCGTAGGTCATCAGGCAACAGCGATATAGATTGGTGTGGTTACCCTTCAGGAAATCAAGTACAGACTGCAACTGCTCTTTTTCATAAGCTAAATGAAGCGTAGCTTTTATTTTCCGTACCTCTGTCTTTCTAACTGTCATCAGATTTTTGTCTATTAACTTAGTGGCGGTATTAAAAAGCACGCTTAAATCGCGCCTTTTATTCATGTAGTGCGTAGCAGATGAATTGTATCGCTGAAGGAATTCTTCAATTTGAGCTGTTTTTAATTTTTTGATTGAAGTCTCACGACCATCTTCTCCCAGAAAAGCCATGAAATGGTTGTAAACATATCGTAGGCTGTCTTTATGCTGTTTACTAATATCAGATGTAAGTTTTTTGTCAAGGGCCTGTTTGAAAAGAAAGGCGGTAGATTTGTTGTTATAAATATTATCCATTCGGCAAACATCTGTTTATCCTCAATAATTAGCCGAGTTAAGTTTTCTTTTTTGACAGCTACGAACGATACTACCTTAATCATCATGTAAGCAACTAAAAGCAAAGCCGGATAAAATGTCAAGGGCGAGCCAGCCGCTGAAAGCTTGCTACACGGCTCGCTTGTATACCCTTGACTTTTTACTCCGGCTTGGGCTACCTTTGCGGTAGTGGTGAATAAGGTGGTTTCACTGCCTAATAATATTAACGACTGATACCTCCTCTGCCTTGACTTTTCCTGTTTCGGCTTCTCCCATATATTGCCTCATCATCTATATCATCGCTTATTTCAAAGCCGTAAGAATCATAATGGCCGTTATCGCGATCAATAGGGGAATCATCATGAAGAATATAAACATCCTCACCTGCTTCAAAATCTCTTTGTGGTTTTGATCCACCTTCTTCTCCAATCTTATCTGCCCCTCTTGAATTTCCTTCGTCAAAGTTAGGATCAGTTGGACCGCTTGTATAAAGTTCATCACCTCTTTTTCCTCCATATTGGTTTGGTTTGACCTCTCCGCTTGACCATGATTGATCTCCATAGTTTGTTCTTGTTCTGCTGTTTGCTTCGCTAATTGCTTTGCCATCTCTAATTTGCTCATAGTTGATTTGTTTAATCAGTTCTGCCCATTTAAATCTGTTGCCTAAAGCTTGTCCTTTTATTTTAAAGCCATTATGAAAATAGGTAATGCCCGATATCTTCCCAGTCGTCGCCTGGTTGAAAAGAAAATGAATTCCTTGCCGCTCGCCTCGTTTTATTAGCTCTTCAATTGAAATACTCCCCTGATCAATGATGTTGATTAGTTTGTTTTGAAGGAGCAGTTTATCTGAAGGTTTACCTGTTCTTAAGCTCTGTTCAATTTCTCCGATTTTAGCTGCTTTTAAAGAAGTCTCTTTACTTGATTGAACTGCCTTCAAATTATACTTTCGTTCCAGCTTCCTAATAATGTCTTCACTTCGTTTGAAATTGTTGCTGTCTGAAACCACTGTTCCGTCAAATGAAATTCGATTTACCAGTAAGTGTATATGTGGATGAGGTGCATCATGATGGCGGAAGATCATATACTGATTATTAGTATATCCGCTTTCCTGTAGATAATCATGGGCGATTAACAACAATTTATTGTTGTCCAGTTGGTCTTCAATAGAAAAGTTAAGGCTGGTATGGTAAACATAACGGCTAAGGTTGGGCTTTAAGCTTCTGATTAATCTAAGCTCCTGCTGTATCATCCTCGAATCAGGGGATGCGAAACTGCTGTCCAACAATTCTGCTCTCTTCTTTTGGTCAGGATGATAAAGTTTTTTTATATTATAGTTCAGTGCTCCTACAAAACTTTTACCTATTTTCTGACTTGCTATCATAAAACAATCCCCTAATAATTTTCTCCTCCTGCGCTTTTAGTTTATTTAAAAGCGCAAGTAGTCCGATAGGCAATTTACCCGCATTCAACTGCTTAGTTTGTTGATTAATATTTACCCCGATTTTTTTTAATTCCACATAAGTGTCCAAATCAACTTTGGGTATTCTTGCCTCTGGAAACTTTCCCTTAAAAAGTTTTTCCCTTATAAGTACCACGGGAGGTAAACCGCAAATTACTGCGGCTTTATCCAGCTTTTTCTTTTCTTCTTTAGTCAGCTTTAAAGTGATCCTTTCTGACCTTTTTTCCTCCTTTGATAACTCTGGCCTTCCCATAAATTTTTATGCTGAACGAAGTGAAGTATAACGGGTCCGGGTGTCCCGGCAAGCGTTTCGGGAGGCCCGAAACATGGCTTGCTTTAAACAACCGGATAATATATTGGTATATGCAGATAGCTGCATATGTGGATTGTAAAACCAGAGCTTTGCTGCCATTTTTTCACCCGATCCATCTCGCGTTGTTATTCTGTTACACTGTTACTTCGATAGTCAGTTCTACTAATGTTTGGTTATACTGTTACTACGATAGTTGCGTATAGTGTTATTAAGATCAACCATTACACTACGGTATGCTCTCCGGCCAATACATCAAACTTCCCTCTATTGGATGATACGAAGGCTCATAACGTATATATCCGTAAGTAACTAACTCCTTTATACATTTGTGATAAGTAGCAAATGACGAAATTCGGGTATATGACATTAGCCGCCTGCGGCTGATTGAAAAAGGGCTATTAAATCCATTTCGTTGCCAACTGACAAATACAGCTGTAAAAAGACTAATATGACTAGCGTACAAATGTTTATTACCAGCCATAAGTTTGACACGTTCTAAATAAACCTCTAACTCCTTATCTTTAATAATCGACTTCAATGGCGACCTCCTTCCAGAATTTTATAAATGTCCTCCAACTTGTAATACATCATGCCGCCGATTTTAGTATAACAAAGGGTGCCATTAACACGAAGATTTTGGAGTGTCCCCGGTGAAATGTTTAATAGCTTTCTTACCTCATTGCTTTTTAACCATTGTTTTTGTTGTCCTTTTCCCGGCTGAACAATAGCCCTTATATCTTCCAGTAATTCTATCTTAAACGCCTTCAGATCCTCTTTTGTAATCAACTCAATTGCTGTCATTACTAATAAATTAATTGTTAATATTTCATAATTATTATCCGTCTGTGCAGTAATTGTGGATCTAACCTCGCTAATTGCACCTCAGTTGGTTTGATATCAAAACAAATGTAAGGCAATGTTTTGATAATTTAAAATATGTCAAAACAAATTATTATCTTTGAATTATTAAATCAGCAATTGACATAATTAGATTTAGCGGCTTTTGATGAGATTTGATTTATTACAGTGTTATTATCAACATTGAACCTGTTCAAAAACGGCAGAATCCTATTAGAAAATATTTTTAATATAAAATGAAAATAAGTTTCAAGACCTACCTAAATGACCGGCTAAAGCAGGTGGATTTTTATGGGCAGCTTACTCATCCGCTGTATGTACAGGTAACTTATGAGCGTAAGTCTATTTTTTTCAAAAGCTATTTTTTTGAATTATTCTCTAAGCCGAGGTATGCTATGCAACTGCAGGATGGCAGCATCAAAGGGCCTGATTTAGAGCAAATAATTGAAAAGGAAAATGAAGTTATCCGTTTTGTAATAGATAAGCTTAAGGATGGATTCTCATTAGAGGCGTTTAAAAAGCTTTACGCCCATTTTAGTACTGACCTTTGCGATGCTACAGAATTCGACTTTATTACATACCTATATTCGTTTTTCGATGATAAAGAAATGCCACATATGGCTGAATTAATAAAGTGGGGTACATTGCATCTCGTCACCTATGATCTAGTTATGGAATTCAAAAAAACACTTAAGAAATCTCTATACAATGAACTCATTGAGCAGGCCTTTGAAAAGGCACCGCCATATCTACAATTATATAGCTTTGTAATGCACTATAAACGTTGGCCATTGCAATGTCTTACTGCGATGGAATGGGATAATATTGAAACGATTAAGTCTTTTAAAAATCATGTAGAACTGCATTATCCGCATATGAAATCTACTAAACTAATTGGACTGGTGAATGCATGGCCGAGCTATAGGAGAAAATCTTTTTAATTATTTATTCAGATGTGATAATATAAATAATGATTCACTCAAGCTTCTTCAAAATATCTTACGGTTCCGATCTTACCTAATATGTTGGTTAGGTTCGGAGATCGGTTACCCGGGTCGTTTTCGTCGGACGTGGTCATGCCGATGTTGTTATTAACCTGTTCGGTTTCCAGATTGTCCACGATTATTTTAATATCTTCCCTTAAAAAATAGTAATCGTAGGCGATCTGCTCGACTTCAGCCAAAGTTATCTCACTGATGATGAAGCGATGGATTACCCGGTTGCGATCTTCATAGAGTTCAGACAATTCTTTATAAAGATCGTCGGTGATGATACCTAAGGAAAGCGCTGTTTTGTAGACATCTTTTTCAGATTTCTTTTTGTCCGAAGGCCCCTGGTAGATCCATTCCCGTTCGATAAGGTCATTGTTGTTGAGTAGTTGTTTTTTGAGGACGATGCCGATGCGCAATAAGGAATCGATTTGGTTGCCGAACAGGCAGGTTGCTTCAAAGAAGGCTTTATTTTCGACGGCTTTTTTTACTAATAGATTGGTGGCACCCATGCCTTGCAGGAATACCTGGAAGCGGTGGGATGTTACGATTTGGTCGCGATGTTCTTCCGGTAACATATCGAAAGATGAAAAAACTGTAAAGACAACTTTTAGCTTGTTTTCCAGTTCAATCTGGCGATATTCTTTTTTGTAATGTGGCTTATAGGTAAAGGAAAAGTAGACATGATAGTAACCGTAAACCGTAGACCATGCTTTGGTTATTAACCCATTACTTTTTGAATCTTTGTGTGCCCGGCAATCAAAATCGCCGACTTGTGTGGGTGGTAAATAACTTAAATTCTCGGCTAAGTTCGTGCGTTCGGCTTCGGTCACAGCCATTACCGATAACTGAAAACAATCGTCATCGTGGCTTTCGTTATCCTCGAAGCTATGCACGCGGTTTTCCATTACCCAATACCGCCAGGTCGGCGGGATGAGCATTTGAAAAGTGCCGTCGGGGTCAATGATCTTTCTAAAAACGGTTTGTTTGATTAATTCCATAGTTAATACAGCGGTTGAGCTTTAAGCAGAAATGTGGCTGCATCAATGGCCATTTTCTTAAAGACGATATTGTCAAATCCGAGTTCTTTCATTTGCTGAATGATACCGGCGATTTGTTGTTCCGTAACCCGGCAACCAAAAATAACTTCTTTCAATTGTTCTTTTGCATAGCTGATATCGTCTATGCCGGTGCGTGATACAGCACGCATTTCTGATTCGTAGGCCCAGCAGAGTGGTTTGCGGGTAAGCCAATAATTAAAGATTAGCGTGGTATCGGCCATGCCTTGCAGTTTTCGGATTTGGTCAATATAGCGGACCGGGTACATACTAAACTCTTTGCCCATGACCGGGAACTTAAAACCGAGGCAAATGCCGGTGTGCTTATCAGCGTAATGCGACCACATCAGGATATCATCAGGTTTGGTGGAAAAGCAACAGATCTTAAAGTGTTCCTTTTCTTTTTGAAGTGCTGCGCGGTAAGTGCCTGGATGTGTTGCCAGTTCAACGAGTTTGTCCTGTATTTGCTTTGGGAATTTGTCCAGGTCTTTTTTGGCAAAGTCTCTGACCGATGCCGGGTCAATGTGAATGTCTAATAAATCTTCGTTTGAATCAAACGGATCATTGAAAACAGCCGGGCGGGAAAACCGAAGGGTTTGGTTAGGCAGGATGAATTGGGTAGTGGTATTGAAACCGGCGTACTTATAATAAATCTCTTGCTTGAGAATGATCTGCAGATCTTCGGCAGATTGCTTTTTGAGCTTGGCGATGGTGAGCATTCCGGGGATATCGTTCATATTAGAGAATTTAAGAACGTGTCTAAATCAATTTCTTTCCTGTTTTTCCAATCACAGATTAGGCCTTTTAGTGTAGGGTTGCGATGGGTTGCCGGCGCATTCCGGGTCAGAACGATGAGGTTGATCCAGTGACCGTAAATCACCACATGGCCGAAGATGTGTCCATCGCCTTCGCTGATGAACACTGCATGCGCCGAGGATGGTAATAGCCCGACGATATTTTGGATAGCTGTGTCTTTTTCCTGCGTTAACTTGACAAATTGATTATCGCCACCATCTGCGATCCATGATCGTATAGCATCAAAGGTGGTATTACGAACGTAATCAGCACCATAAAGATGCGCTAAATAATTAAAAGCGATTTTAGCGGGTATGCGGTAAAAATCAGGTTGTAGCGAATTGGTCCGGTTAGATATCACATGGTTGCTGCTTTTGATACCTGAGTTCGGGTCCAGTACCAGTTTCTCGCCGAACTCTTCGAGCAACGCATTAGAAAAATTGAAGGTCGCTTTTGGGTTGCTTGCAAAAAATGCACGGTTATATTTTTTCTCTGTTTTATAGCCAAATAAAAAGGTATTTTCCGGTATAAGGTCAGAGGTGATCAATGTGGTGTTAATGGTGGCGATGGATTTGCAGATGGCGATGAGTTCGTCAATTTTTTCTTGAATCCCAGGTTCATTCTTGAGCTGTACCTGAATGGCTTTGGTATGGATATCATACCGAAACTGCGGTAGGTTAATTGGAACGCCCTTTTGGATGTACCCTAAAGTGACGTCTTTAGCATCGGTATTGTTTACCAGTACGTGTATATTTGAACGAGTTTGATTTTGGTCTGATAAGCTGCCGCTTCTACCAGGGCCCTCGGTAACACGCGCAAAGCCTGCAAAAATGGAATCACTCATATATTGTTTTTCCAGTCCGGACATAGCATAGTTAAACTCATCGGAAACAACACCGTTGGCCAATTTCATCATGCCACCAAGCCCGGCAGGTATAATGTGTTCTTGTTTTTTATAATGCAGGTTGGTTTGGCCTGTCAGGTAAATACACATATTAAACTTTGTCTGTAAATAAATACTCGGGAAAAGGCATTGGTAATGCCGGCCCTTTTGGATTTTGCTTTTCTTCGTGGTGAATGGCTAAAGACGTGTAAATAATAGCGGAACGCATTAAGCTGATCAGTTTGAGCGTTTTGAGTTCGAATTTACCCCGGTCAATTGCGTAAGTGTAGCCGTCGGGATCGTCGCCACCCCAATTTCCATATTGGACGACTTTGAAAGATTTGTGCTCAATATGATTGCGGATTTCGGCTAACTCCTGCGCATCGGGTTCCAATACGATGGAATGGGCTTCTTCGTCTTCCGCATTGTAAAGGTCCTTGCTCAGCCAGTACAAACCTCGCAGGGCGATATTTGTATTGTTTTGAAAACGTTGACGCAGTGTTTTTTTACCTTTAACATCTTCATGCCATAAACTTCTGAAGCTGATTTTTTTGCGATTTAACCCGATCTGCAAATAATCATTAAGTAAATAGGCGATTTTGTCAAACAGAGAATAAATCAGACGGTAAGTGATCTTCACCTTTTCCATGTGAAAAGAATATTCGGCATATTCCAGTGTATCGACCAGGTTAACATCCATATCCGAAAAATGCGGCTTATGGGGTTGTGTCCCTTCATAAAATAGAAATCGGGCGGTCGCATATTCCTGCTTGATTTGGTTGAACAAGGTATGGTACTTCGGTGGATCACCGGCAGCTACGGTCATCGAAGGCAAATGCAAAATATCATGGCAAGCCGTAGTGACCGGGCCGATGTCATTGAGTGGATTGATGTATAAATATTGGTCTAAGCACCACCGGCGGTAAGATCGAAGCTTTGGATCTTTGCCCAAATCAAACCTATTAAAATCATGGTCGTGCGTTAAATAGGTAGCTGGGTAACGTTCCGCAATCTGATCGCTGAGTTTTTTCCAAGCATCGTAAGCACCAGGGTGCAATTGCTTTTTAAGTTGGATTGCACGAATTAGATATTGGTAAGTTTGAAAAATAAAAATATTGTGATGACCATTGTCGTATAGCGCGCGTCCGTAGTAGAAATAGCCTTGACCCATATTGCCCAGCGCCATTCCAAAATGAGGAATGATCTCCAGCGCGTTGCGCCACATTTGCTGGGCTTCGACAAAACGCCCGACATGCGAAAAGTGATTGCCCATGTTGGTATAAGCCTGGCAGCGTAATTCTTTTTGCAATTCATCAAAAGCTCCATTACGCAAACAGCTCCTTAAATGAAAGATTTCCCCGGTCAATTCTACCTGGTCATAATCCCAGCTGTCCGACTGTTCAAAACGATTGAAATAACGCATTTGCGACCAGCCATTTGCCAAATAATAATGGAGTTTAGCCTGTTCTATAGGCGGTAGTTCCTTGATCTTTACCGTTTCCGATAAACTTAGCCCTTTCTCCGTGCCTTTGGTATCATTATTCTCGTAGGAGTAGTCAAAAAGGTCACCAATATAACCGACCTTTTCAAGATCAGAATGGGTCCTAGGGTCAAGGGCAAGTAGTTCGGCATAATTTCTGTCGCTCAGCATGTTCTTGAGATTAAAGTTTATTTCCGACACGGCGCCAGACGTCCAACAGGTAATACTCTCTTGACTTTTTATCGACAAGTGCGTTTAGTTCCGGGATAAGGCGGATATAATCATACATATATTTAGCCAGCACGCACATTAAAGTAGCTGCGGAGGCCATTGCCATTTCTTTTTGCCCTTTCAGATCGGTTACTTGCTGTATTTGGATGACACTTAGGCGACTCGAATGCGCGTGTCCGCATAAAAACTTGTATTGATCGTCGAAAAATGATTTGCTGAAGCCTGCATTTATCGCCAATGAGGACCAACTTTGCTGACCGCGCCAATTGCCTTTACTCAGCTCGCGTTGTTCGGCTCGATTCAAGGTTTGATAAACCGGGCTTTGTTCAATCTCTGTTTTAAGAACCTGGCTCAGAACAGCTTCTTGTTGTTGCTTGGCCAGGGTCTCCGGAGTTCTGGTGCTAAATCGCTGCCTTTCAACATAACCTGCATAGTCCCAGCTGTCGAAGCGAAACTGGTGTTCGGCTGGGTTGTCCGGCTGCACATACACGTGATTGAAGGTTAAATAGGTTTCCAAAGCCGCGCGGGACAAAATACATACGGACGAAAAATCGACTTGCGGTTCATAACTATTGCCTTTCGCCGTTAGCGCAAAACCTCCAGCTAAATATTTTACTGATAATGTGTGCTGCAGAATTTTCCGCCCCAAACCTTCCGCATACATTAAATTCTTGGTTTGAAGGACATTCTCAGTACCTTGCAATTTATTGCCGATGGTAATAAACGCGAGGATAAGTTCATCGAAATCCTGTTCATGTTGTAAATCTTCTTCGGTGGCCATCATTCAAATTATAAATTTCAGACAAATTAAAGATATTGCCGCGCAGCCTATTTGCGCAGTTGAAACTTTGTTTATCGCTGCGGCAAAAAGCCAGCTAACAGGCCATCAATTTGCGGATCATTCAACAAAGCGCAAGGAATATAGGTTAGGTCGGCACTTTGCATTTGTTCCGCAGTCGCACAGAACGGCCCGGCATTGGGCCCCAGTAGCGTTAATATATGTGCTTTGAATGATCCGGGGACTTTGCCATACCTTACCGTTCGACTTAATGACGCATCACCGATGAGCCCCCCGAATGCTACCCAACAGTGCCCGTCCCAAAGCTCCAATTCCTTCATAGATTCTTCAGGTGTTGGGATAGGCTTTATATAGTTAAAAATACGCCGGCTGCGCCAGTCCAGGTGTCCACATACGATTTGTGTTGGTATGCTGGAATGGGCCATGACCATTGCACCCCAGGCCGCACTCATGGCGGCACAATTAAAGCCCTGCGAAGGAGCCAGTGCCAGCACTTCCTTGGCGGTGTCGCTGATCAATTGGGTTTCAGCGACGCTAATCTCATAGTCAAAAAACTGCGCAACTTGTTCGGCTGTCATGACTTTTTCCAGCAAAGTCTCCAATTGTTGTCCGTAAGTAATCATTGTGTTAGGATTGGCCGATAATGTTCAATTAATTTAGGGATATCCAATCTGCGGTAGATACTGGATGTCGAATAGGCGACAACTATTTTTAAATCGCGTTTGTTGACTCGTATATTTGTTTCCCACGGAATATTTTCATCAAGGTGTTTAAAGGTTATCGTGTTTAGCTCACAATAAGCGGAAAACCAAGTCAGCACACTGTTGCCTTTACCGCTGCTTGTTAAAATGATGGTATCTATTGAAGGATTGGCTTCGATCAACGCAAAAACATCAAAGAATTCAAGCGGAAAGAGGTTATGATCAAGTGCGCTTTCGTTTTGGCGAAGCACGCGAAGGCCAATATCCGTAACTGCCAACCGTAACTCTTGTAATATTTCCCGGCGCTCCCGAACTGCCTCTTGACCTGCAAAATGGGTTAACGGACACTCCGCTAACGCTGACATGACTGGCCAGAAACGATTTTTTGGCGATGGGTAAAAAAACTCGAAACGATGGTTTTCGGCAACAGTCGGAAACGTGCCTAATAATAGTTTGGTCGCCCCTTTTGGAACGTATGGTGGCCAAGGATGTTGTTCTTCCTGGTAGCTACTGAGTGTCTGGAAAGCCATTATCAATAATTAGAAAGGTCAAAAATAACAGCACCTGCTATGTTGTGGGAATTGTTATCCGATTGTATCAATCCATAATCGCTATTCAAACCCTGATAAACATAGACTGGCGGCTGGTCTGTGATAAAACTACCCACGGATTTCTCTTTAGGCGGAGCTACAGCTTTGTCCAGAAAGCGGCGCATCGACCCAACCCAGGAGCGGCCAGCGCCCAATTTGGGGCAAATGAGTTCGTGCCAAGGAATTAGATCATCTTTCCAGTCTGCCAAAGCGGTTGTTTTTACACCTTTTGCTGATCTGACCGAATATGCACTTATGAGTGAACAACCGTAATCATTGGTTAAGTACTTCGGGTAATCTTCACTATGCAGGTAAAGAACGTAAAGCGGAATACAAGGATTGCTTTTGTCGGCTTTTGCTTCGGCGATCAGCTTATCACATTGAGAAATCGATGACTTATCCTTGCGATAATATAATTGCTCGAATGACTCGGTCCAGACGTCGAGCACTTTGGCCTGCACCCGATAGCCGATCCAGCGTCCATCAGGTATTTTGAGCCACCATTCCCAATCCGCACCGTTTTGCCCTTCCTGCCATTTGGTAAAATTGACTATCTTAATTTCCGGGTGATGCTGTTTAAAGTGAAGCAGGTGAAGATCAGTGAATGTTTCCTCCTGCATCGGATAAACCACAGCCCGCGAAGTGGCAAGCATTGCCCAGGTTTTATGAGCCAAGTCTTTAAAGGTTTGACAGATATTCATTTATAAACGATTAAGCCCTTGTTCTACAAGTCGCATGATGGTAGTAATATGGTCCGGATGCGTTTCCCTATATAAAGTATTCGACCGTACATTATTCTTTCCCCGGACTTTGTTTAATTTAAAGATAGATTTGTTGAGCCATTGAACACGGCGGCCAATTTCAATTCGGGTAGAGCCGTAGGTTCCGCTGATGAGTTGCGGGCCTTCGACCAAACCAACACCTTTCACCGTTACCTGTGCGCCGAACGCGGCAGATTTGAGGTACACGATGTCCCCTGGTTCCAGGATGCGAAAATATTCATGCAGGTCGGGAGCTTCGGTAATATCCCAACCGGTTCCGATAACGCCGTGATTTTTGAAGTCTGAGCTGACATCACGGTTATAATAAGCGCCAATTCCATAAATAGCCATTTGGATAAGGTTTGGTTAAATATAGGCATTTATAGCTACCTTTAATTGTGGATGAAAATTTGTCATATCCAGTTCAAGTGCGGCAATGGTTGCATGAAAAAGATGAAAAGTTCCTGGGACAAAATACGCCTGAATTTTTGTACGGATTTAATTTGTCCCGCCCAACTTTTGAATCAGGTTTGTTGTTTCATGTGGCTATAAAAAATACCTACACTAATTCGTTTAATGGGGTAGTATTTTTATCGGACACCGTCTCAACTTTCAAAATAAAGGAAACCCAAGACCCGGTTTGTGCCGCAGATCTTTTCCCGTTGGTCGATACGGCCGCTTTCGCTTATGCGCAACTGTTTCATGAGCGCACCCGCCAAACAACCCTTTTACACCATAAGATCGCCAAACCGCAGGTAAGTGAAGTATTACCCACCTTACAAGCAACCGTAGATATCTGGGAGGAACCTGTAAAGGAATTTAAAGCTGCAGGAAGAATGAACCTGAATCAATTCAGGGATTTGCCGCCTATTCCTGAAGCAAAACAATTTAAAGAAAACATACATCACACCGAAGAACAGCTGATCTCGCACAAATTGCACATGGGGCAGCAAGTATCAAGCGAAGAATTAAAAACCTTTGAGGGTTTAAGCGAATTTTATAATGAACTTGATAATAAATTAACCTTGCTGGATTATGGTTCATTCAGGGTTCAGGAAGTCAAGGATTTTGAAAATTATATTCTTTACGCCTTTCGCAGTTTAACACTGTTAAGCGATGACGTCAATATTACCCGACTTTACAGGTTGGTCGTCAACGAAGAAGTGACCGGCAGGAATGAACCGATAACGCATTCCGGCTTTTTAAGTTATCCGCCGTTAAAAATTGTAAAGGACAAAAATGTATATAACCGGGCGAATACCGCTGAAACCACTGTTTTCTATGCGGCTCAGACTGTCGACGCGGCCCTAAAGGAAATACGTCCCGAAGTCGGGAAATTGGTAAGCATTGGTGTTTGGCGACCTGAAGTTCAACGGGATTTCATCGGTTATCCAATCGTGCATGATGAAGCAACGATTGAAGCCAATCCTGAAGTTAAAGAAGCGAACAAAAATGTGCGCGAAATGGAGCAATCCTACCATCCTGCGCTCTTGAAATTCTTTCATTATTACATTAAATTATTATCGCGGGAATATGCAAAACCGGTCAGCCATAAGCTGGAGTACATGCTGTCGGCATTATTTTCAGAACATATTTTTAAGATCGCTGATCCAAACCCAGCGTTCAATTATGATTGCATTTTATACCCTAGCGTCGGCAACGGTTTTAAGACTTTTAACTTTGCTGTAAAACCTGCTGTTATAGACCGCGACTTTCAACTCGAAAAAGTAATTCAGTTTGAAATTACCGAAACCGGTTATAATCAGGCAGCTGTGCAGGGACAGCACCCGGAATACATTTCGCTGGCACGTTTCAAGGATTACCGGGTTACCCAACAAATATCCAAAAAAGGAGAAATTAGCTGGTAACCATGAAAAACTACCTGACGCCGGAACTGATCAAATGGGTGGAAAACAGTGCCGCTGACCCAATATGGCAAATGGGTATATTGGCGTCCATGAAGAAAGACTGGTACGGCGTTTTACGCGTTTCGCCGATTGGCCTGATCCACATCCACGGTAACCGGGATACGGGCTGGGCGCATATCATTAACAGGCATGCTTATTATTCCAACGATTTTTATTTCGGCGAAGGCGCTCTGGGTAATCCGAGCCGTTTCCAGTCCTCTGGTTTGCCGATATTTGATTGGGTGCCAGTTGCGGACGATCTTTATCGGAGTGGACAGATCGATACCAAAGAACACGCGGATGGCGAACTGTTCGTGAAATATACCGGACATTCGGCTCGTTTTTGCGCTTCAAATGGCGAAATGAAAGACTTTATCTTAATTCTTTACCGTGGAACCAAAATTGTTCATTCCCTCTATCCAAAAAAGAACCTGCAAGCGGATACGCCGGGCATCAAATTAAAAAACCTTCGACGTGCGCTGGATGATCTCAGTGCTGAAAAACCTTTCTTAAGCCAATGGCTCACGGTACGTATTCCTTATTACAACAGCGATATTACCGAACGGTATGTCATAGTGGTCTATATTGACCTAAACGCAGACCGGGGGAACGCTCATTTGCAGGTTAATTGGCCGAATGGGCAACCTTATTTCAGCATCTACCGGCTGATGGAGTTTTTTAATTTTGATCTTAAAATCGCAGACGTCGATACTAATAATCTTGAATTTACCCGGTTCATGAACACATTTACGAAATATGGCGACTTTACCCACATCGAAGAGGTGATGGGAAGGACCAATCAGAAGCTGTTTGAGGAAGGCTAAATCCCTCTCGAATTTCTCACACTCATTAAAGTAGCATCCAGTAGTTTTTCAAATTCTTGCGGGCGTTCGTAGCTATATTCAATTCTTCGTATGTGGTTGACATCGAAAAAGTCTGCGGGTTTGTTTTGTTCCAACAGGAAGATGATGTCTTTACCGATGCCTTTGGCATAGCCGATCTCGAAGAATACGTTTTTGTTGCAGTTGGTGATATCGCAAATAATAAATTCGGCTTTTTGAATTTGCTCCAGGATGGTATCGGCGATGATGTCCGTGCCGGTAAAGTCGTCGGCGCGAAGGACGGAAATGCCCAGTGTACTGGATTGCAGATAGTCCTTAACGTGCTTGCGGTAAAAAGCATTTAGGCTGGGATATGCAAACGGCATGACCATAAAGGCGGTATCTTTTTCGGTATAAGCGGCTAGATTAATGAACCGGAATGTAAAAAAGATCAACCCTTCGTCGCCACTGGCTTGAGACGTGCTGGTGATCTTAAAAAAATCCAGGCCGTTAAATGTAAAATATCCCGGTTTCCGGGTTTCATAATCTTGGTAAATCCCATTTGTTCGGACAGTTTTCTTGTTGATACATTTTTCCCGGTGAAAATCATTGGCCATGCAGATCACACCTTCAAACGTTTGTTCGTTGAACTGTTTATAAACACGGATTGTCATATAGGGCGGATAGCCTGCCTCATACTTTTGCCGAGAAGCCACGGTTTGCCGAAACTCCAGCTCATTTACATACCATGCCGTAAAATTTCCTTCCATAATATCAGCAGCAATATCGCCACCCTTACCGAATAATCGCAATCAAAAATGCGTACCTTCGATTATTATCGAGATAAACCGATGCCTATCAACGACACTAGTATTTATTTTATCATAGCCATTCTTGGCCTGGCATACCCGATATCGTTAGGTGTAGTTACCCGGCTCGATGAAAAGTACAAAAGTGTTACTATAGTACAACTTTTTCGCCGGTGCATAGAGTTTCGTGCTTTCCAGTCGCTAATGATCGCTGCAATTGCGGTAGCTGCCGTGCAGATTATCTGGATCGTTAATTGGAAGCCCTTTCCCGTAGATAAGCCACAATTCTTTTTTCATGACTGGGTTGAGATCCTGCTGTCGATAGTAACCGGCTTGCTGCTGATTTCTTTTTTCTTGTTTACCCGCCGTGTATTTCAGTTTTACGTACCGCCAGCTCTGGCGGCCTGGCTTCGCCGCCAGAGCGACAACGAAGATAGGCTGATCTTCAAGGCGCTGACAGTACTGCTCTTTTTTGGGATTGACATCCAGGATGCAGAGCTAGTCGCAACGTTGCGTGCGCATTTTGGACAACTGTTTATTAATTGGCGGACGGAGACTGGAGAAGAACCCGTCAAGTATCCCGTAGCTTATTATGAAATGGTCTATGATACGATTTATAGGAGCAGCAAATCGGATTACTGGAAGGTTCGGAACGTGGGTTTTGCAGCTGCCAGTGGCCGCTGGCTTATAGGTAGCCGGGAGCACAGTATGATCGACGAACTTACCTATGCGTGGCTTTGGAACAATCTTACCTTAATGCTCAGGTTGGACCGTGAGGATTTTGTCGAAGAATTCTGGCAGAATTCGCATCAGTTAGTGACGACCGCGTTGGCACCGCTGCCCTGGGATCACGACCACGAAAACCCGAGGCTGATCTTAAACCAACAAGCAGTTGACCAGCGTGAGCGTGAACGCCAACAGTTCTTTGAGTTCCATGTAGCGCTCGGTGGCATGTTGCTGTTCGAAAAGCGTTACGAATTATTAAAGCGTTTATTTAACCATACAACAAGCATTCCGGTTCGTTATGAACTAATGCCCTTGACGATGAATATGGTTTTAAACTTATTTTTTCGGTTTTGGACGAATGATGGCCTATTTTATATCGGACGATACCAATTTCCCGGTCAGGATGGTATTCAAGGCGAATTCCTTAGCCGCCAATTTATTGCGAAATATACTGCGCTGCTTTTTATAAGGCAATACTTTCTGGTTTCGCAATGGTATGGTTATGAACCGGTATCGCAGCCACAGGGCCCACGTACCCAAGAAGAAAGAACGATTTGGATACAGCAACTCCCATACTTTAAAAAATTACTTGAAGAAATTCAGAAAAACAAGAAATTGCTCGACACACTCGGTTATGAGGTGATTGACGAAAACTGGGCAGCTTTGCATAACAAGCCAACACCCGCTGCAATAATCAACGAATTGATCGAGCAAACCGAGGCTGCCTACGCTGCCGCCGAAGTGGAGCAACGGGCTGAAGCAGATAAGAAGACTACCTTCCGCGAAACATCAGCTAGGATTATCGAGGGGCGGATTGAAAGCTATCACAATATTTTAAATGAGCAATTGATCACAGCGCAATTTGAATCAAGTCGTATTAAAGGCGGCTACATGCTTTATCAGAAAGCTGCATTTTCCAGGGATCAGGGAGTCACTTACATGAATTATGATTCCTTTTTTGCCGGTGAAATAACCAGTGGCTTTACACGCGAGTTAACCGGGCTATTTCGCAGCAAAGCAGTCCAAACATACTTGTTTCGTGCGCCGCAATTTTTTGAGGCTATCGATAGGCTCCATTTAAATCCCCGCCTGCATGTATTGCTTAATTTCGGCATTTCAATAGAAGATGTCCTGCGCCAGCACGGTATTGATCGATTGACCGAAAATACATACAAAGGGATTCCGATCCTTAAGGTCGACCACGTCGACCATTCTGCTATGCGCAGTTCATTTATTGTTATCAAAAAGGCTGATTTGCCCTCATTTGTCTTTCACCAGCCGGAAGAAGCAGAAATTGACCGATTTGATTTAACTCGTGTTAGTCAGGCTGTCGAACTTTACGCAGCGGTAGTCGATCTTAATGAACAACCACAGCTCAAACCACTTTTCCCCAATGAAAAACCGGATGTATTGGCCACTTCGGTAATCCTGGCATTAGAATTAAACGTTGAGGTGCGCTGGAAAAACAAAGCAAAATTGGTAAGGCTGGCGTTGTATTCAGACTTCTATCAGCAGGGCAGCGTAAATGATTTATCGGAAGTTAAACGTTTTTAAAATGCAAAAAATAGTGTTGCTGTTTTTAGGGGATGCTGATAGAGCTACGATAAATTATCAGGGTATCGAACAGAAACTTGCCAAAGACTACGCCATTGGCCAATATATCGCAAGTAATGATATTGATCAGATCCAAGAGTTTTTTGCTGGCTTTAATACTGATCATGAATCATTGTTGATTACGATACTTGCACACGGCGGCGCGGATTGCATTAGTGCGAAAATGACAGCTACGGACTGGAATCGTTTACCCTATTCAGATCTATTGAGATTCATTGCTGCCTGTCGGACGGAAAATTCATTAACCTTGAACTTGGTAGCACCGTGTAATACGGTAAATGTAATACCCTCGGTAGCTACTCATAACATTGATGAGGTTTGGTACACGATAGACGAATCTGATTCTTTACATTTTGGATTAACTGCTGCAGAACAAGGGTTTATCAAATTCTCTTTCATGGACGAAAAAAACCTTTTTTTTCGATATCAGCGTTAAAGGCCCGCAGTTAAATTGATTTTTTGGGCAATGATATCGATGAGCCGCTGGTTGTTGGAGAAGATGTATTTGGTGACGTGAAAGCCGTGTAGTTCGTTGATCTTATGGATCATTTGTTTCGGGGCATCAGCATAATAAATTTGTTTGTTAGCGGCATCAACCCTATAGGCTTTGTCTGGTGTTTTTGATGAAATGACCAGGCACAGGTGTGGCGTGAGCGGCATGAAAAAGAAAAACTCATCCGTGAACTTTGTGTTTTGTGGCCGGTTAGTGGGGTCAATACTTACGCCAGGGTTGTCAGTGGTAAAAAAATCATTATGGCTGTACAGCACGCGCCATTCGAATTGCAACAGGTGCTGGGATATTTTATGTTGAACGTTTTTGGTTTCCATTTGACGCGATACAAGGGAGGACAAATGGGTTTTGCGTCCAAAGTCTTCATCTGTCATTATTTTTTCCTTCATTTTATCCATTTCCTCCAGCATTACGTCTTTTCGTATAATTTGCCTCGGATCGGTCAGTTCTAGTTTAGCTAATTCGGTCCTGTAACTGTCAAATAAAGTATCTATGACTGTTTCTTTTTTGGATTCTACAGCCGTTTCTCGAAAATAGGGATTACGAATCTTGATATCAATAATGGCATACATGAACAGCTCTGCCTCCTGCAATGGTAGGTCAGGTTGCCGACTTTTTATTTTGGCGATGATCTTGGGGTACTCACGTTCATACTCTTGAAACTTCTTTTCTAAAAATAATGGGTCGAGACCGTTGAGGTGCTGAAACTGCGTTTTGAAGTCACCTTTGATCGTATAGAAATCTTTGCTTCTGCAAACTTCGGCCGTTGTCTTGAGTTCGGGGAATACCTTGCGTTTAAATTTGAGCAGGTCAATATCTAGCGTGAATAGTTTACTTTCTGCATTACAAAATTCGCGAAGATATGATTGCGGCAGAAAATGCTGTTTCATGGTATAAAAATATAACTTTATATCTGAATGAAAATCGATATCACCAATAGTGAAGAGTTTAAGGAACTTATCCAGCGTACGCGGGCGCGGGAGATCCATGAGTTGTCCCAGCAACGGTTTTGGGGACATGTGGTTGTTTATGGGGAATCGGGTATCGGCAAGACAGCGTTGCTGCAGACTTTCAGGGATAAGAATCCGGTGGCTTATTTGGGGATCACCTGGTTGCGCGGGCACGAGATAGAACTGGATGAATCTTTACTTGCGCCGTTTTTGTTGTCGCGATTAAGACGTCCGGGCATGAACGGCTTTCCGGAATTGGTCATTATTGATGATTTTGACCAAATTTTATCGAAGCCCATTCGGGAGAAAGTGGCGACCATGCTCAAAGAGGGACGTCATTGGGGTTTTCGCGTGATCCTTTCGGCCAAAAATCAAATTAATGAAAAGGTGTTTGAGTCGAACGCGGAGGTGATGCGCTTGCGGGGGTTGAATGCAAAAGAAGTCGATGAATTGGTGGAGATGTACTCGGTCAAAGCCAATGAGCCTCCCGATCGGACCTTTAATTTGAGGGGTATGATACGGGCGGGAAATGGTAACCCTGGGGATATTTTGACGCAATTGCATTATTTCCTGGGCGAGGTGCCGGAGTTTAGGTATCGTAACCAGATTATTATTGAAGAACTGGAGCGTCCCAGTATTATCCTGGCGGATATGCCAGAGATTATTACCGATTTGCGTTTTGTTAACCAACGGCTTTTAGATCGGATCGGACGGAAACCGGAAGCCATACGTCATTTAACGCCGCGACAGTTCGAGGAGTTGGTCGCGGAGCTTTACGAAGAACGGGGGTACCACGTGCAATTAACGCAGCAAACCCGTGATGGCGGTAAAGATCTCATCATCATGAACCGCAGCGATATCGGCAACTTTATGATCTATGCCGAATGCAAACACTATGCACCAAACCGACCGGTTGGTGTCAGTGTGGTCAGTGATCTGGTCGGGCGCATGAGTGCCGACCGCGCAACGGCAGGTATGGTGATCACCAGTTCCTATTTCTCGCCGGATGCCAAAGTTTTCCAGTCCAAATTCGAGCATCAAATGAGCCTGATCGACTTTGTAACGCTAAGTGCCTGGATGAAAACTAAGACCTAAATGAGTTATTGTCCTGAACAGCCAAATGGAAATAGTATTTTGGGGCTTAATCCGCAGACCGGCCCTTGCTTTAATTTAAAAAACTAAGCAATTTAATTGTGTTAAAATGTATTTTTTCATAACTTTGATCTAATCCATTTGCATTCAATCAGTTGCAAAAAATAGGTGAGCATCTGGTGAGCACCAGGCGTTTAGAAAGTAAAAACATTGATTTTTAACGATATAAGGGATAGGTTGCTGTCCCGTCCATTCCGCTAAAAGCTTCACATATTGTGAAGCTTTTTTGTTTTATGCCTTTCGTGTGTATATCCTACAAAGCCAAAGCGACTAAAGTTATTATAAAGGTATGCTTCCTTTTTGGTTGATAAGACTTCAATCTAAACCAACGCGCAGGTTTGCAAAACGCCGCGTTCATCCAAATGTCCAGCGTTAAAATTTAATAGATAGATGAAATCTAAAACATCACTACATTCGTAACTGTTATGCTATAGATCCCGTTTAAACAACAGTGCACTTACCTCATTATCTATGAAACCCATTTTCATTCCGGCTTATATAAAAAAGTATTTACAGATAAACCGCAATGATATTGCTGCACTTGATGCAATAAAGGCCGCTTATAATGACAACTTAGTCACTGGTACACCGCTAATATCTGTTGTTATGCCTGCTTATAACGAAGAGGAGAATATTGTACCTACGTTAGCATCGCTTTGCAATAATATAACCAGCAACCCGGTCGAGATAATTGTGGTAAATAATAATTCAAAAGACAATACAGAAGCGCTTGTAAAAGCCTGCGGTGTTACCTGTGTAGATGAGACCAACCAGGGCATTACTAATGCGCGTAATAAAGGCCTTAGCTATGCAACAGGGAAATATATTCTAAATGCTGATGCTGATACCATTTATCCTAAAGACTGGATAGAAGAAATGAGCAAACCTTTGATAAATAACCAGAACGTGGCTATAACTTACGGGCGGTTCTCATTTATACCTATTGGCAGCACCGGGCGTGTCACCTATTATTTTTACGAAGGGTTGGCTGATCTTACGCGCTTTTATAACAACTTTAAAAAGACAGAGGCAGTTAACGTGTATGGTTTTAACTCGGGCTTCAGGCGCGAGCAAGGTTTGAAGGTTGACGGGTTTAATCATCCGCCCGGCACTAATGAGGATGGTTTCCTGGCATTAAAACTAACTCAAAAAGGGTTTGGAAAAATGTATCGCGTGCGTAAGCCGAATGCCATTGTCTGGACTACCGACCGACGGATACAAATTGACGGCGGCTTGTGGCAAGCGGTGGGCAAGCGGTTAAAACGCTTATTCAATATTAATTAAAAAACTTACCGATCGGTGTTGCGTAATAAGCAATTTTTTAACCTATATTTATTTAAAAAATCGCTAACGATATATAATAACAAAATCGCTAACTTAATGTTACAAGCTACGTACAAGGGACAAATATGTTAGCGCAAGTAGTGTCTTAAATTTTCAAAGTATTATGAGTTTTTCCAACAACAGCCAGATAAAGATCCTTATAGTTGAAGACGACCAATTCATGCAGGCTATACTGCAGAAATTTTTAAGTGCTACGTACGAGATCATAATGAAGGCTGATGGTATGGAAGCCCTGGCTTTTATGCAAAGCGGCAACCTGCCGGACCTGATCATATCCGACTTGAACACACCAAATCTAAGCGGGCTTGCGCTTATTGAGCAAACAAAATTGAGCGACTTTTTTAATTCGGTGCCTATCATTATTCTTTCTGGTGAGGATAGCTCAGAAAAACGGGTTGCGTGCCTGGATGCCGGGGCAGACGATTTTATTGTAAAGCCATTTAATCCCGCCGAGTTAAAGTCGAGGATTAATGTTGTTTTAAGACGTAGCGGCAGGTTGATATCTAATTTATGAGCGATACGATCATTAAGGGTCAGCCGCCAATAATAGCATTGGTAGGATTTGATAATGAGCTTACTGCTGCATTTGCCGGCTATGATCTGGGTGACAGGAAAGTGGTTCATTTCGAGAACGGAATGAAAATGGCTACAGCCTGGATAAGCGATAACCTGCCCATTGTAGCCATCATATCAAACAGCGAGATAATGGGGCCTGCGGGATTAACACTAATCGAGACCCTGAAAAAAAAGAATCTTGCTTCGGTGCCTTTTTTCCTGATAGTAAACCATCTTAACGTGAACCTGCGTAAGCTGGCACTTGAAGGCGGAGTTACTGATGTTTTTAAGCTGCCGCTTAGATCTGCTGCCCGTATTGAAAAGCGGATAATCTTTTTGATTGAGAATTGGACGCAACTAAAAAATAACTTAGAAGCCGTCGCTCCGCCTATACGCACTATCGAAATTGGTAAACGCATTTTTGACCTGATTTTTGCAGGCGGCGCCTTACTGGCGCTTTCACCACTGTTTCTAATCGTTTATATCCTGATAAGGCTTGAATCAAAGGGGCCTGCGTTTTATTATTCATTACGCGTAGGTACAGGATACCGGGTATTTAAGTTTTACAAATTCAGGTCGATGTATGTTAATGCCGACCAGCGTATAAAGGACTTGAAGCATTTGAATCAATATAATATTGACGCTGATACCAACAAAACGGACAGACCCGTGGTGGAGCGGGGTTTATGTGTTGATTGCACGACCTACGGCAAATGCCAATATCCTATCTTTGCAGACAACCTACAATTTTGCGAAAAGGAATTCCAGGGAAAAAAAAAGTCAAGCGCAGGCTCTGCATTCTTCAAGATCAAGAACGATCCTCGTATAACCAAGGTGGGCGCTTTTATCCGCAACACCAGTATAGACGAGCTGCCGCAGCTGTGGAATGTTATCATTGGCGATATGAGCATTGTGGGCAACAGGCCGCTGCCGCTTTATGAGGCAGAAAAATTAACTACCGATAAATACATCTTGAGGTTTGCCGCACCTGCAGGTATAACTGGTTTATGGCAGGTAGAAAAACGCGGCAAGGGCGAAATGAGCGAAGAAGAGCGCCTGATGCTGGACAACGTTTATGCACAAACCTATAGTCTTAAGAATGATCTTAAACTGATCCTGAAAACTATTCCCGCATTGTTTCAGAAAGAAAGTGTGTAATTTGCGTAGCCGGGTAAAACATAGTAATAAATACAACGCTATTATTTAATGAAACGGGTTTCCATCATTACGGTCAATTTCAATCAGCCCGCGGTGACTGAAGCGCTTTTAGCGTCTATATTTTCAACCATAACTTTGCCGGATATTGAAATTATTGTTGTTGATAACGGAAGTAAAGACAACCCCGTACCCGGTTGGAAAGTAAAATATCCTGGTGTGCTGTTCATCCGGTCGGACGATAACCTGGGGTTTGCCGGTGGTAATAACTTAGGTATAGCACAGGCAAAAGGCGATTATCTTTTTTTTGTGAATAATGATACCGAGTTTACGCCGGGGCTGACAGAAACATTGACTAAAGCGCTTGATGAGCATGAAAACGTTGGCATAGTATCACCTAAGATCAGGTATTTTGATCAGCCTGATATACTGCAATATATGGGCTACACCCCGATGAACTATATTACTGCGCGTAACAGGTGCATAGGCCAATTTGAGATTGACAAGGGCCAGTATGATGACCTGACCGGCGAAACCGGTTATGCGCATGGCGCCGCTATGATGGTAAGAAGACTGTGCATTGAAAAAGCCGGCCCTATGGCCGAAAACTTTTTCCTGTATTATGAAGAACTGGATTGGTGCGACCATATAAAAAAGGCGGGTTACCAGGTATGGCTAATAACGGGCGCGCTCATTTATCATAAAGAGTCCGTTTCGGTAGGTAAGAACAGTGCATTAAAGGAATTTTTCATGAACCGTAACCGTATTCTTTTTACAAGGCGAAATGCCCCGACTGTAGCACGAATATTGTTTTATATTTATTATACCGGTATAGTAGCGCCACGCAATATTTTGAACTATATTAAATCCGGGCATCGCGACTATATCAAATGGCTGTTAAAAGCTATATGGTGGAATATTACTGAAAAAACCACTAGCAAAAAACTTGGGTATCCCCTAAAAACAATATGATAGCAACATTTTGGATAAGCCTGTTCATAATTTTCTACGCCTTTATAGGCTATGGCCTGTTGCTGTTCGTTCTTATCAAAATAAAAAGGGCCATAGCTGGCAAACCTGTTTTGCCCGGGGCGGTAAACCTGCCTACCTGTACCCTGATAGTTGCTGCCTATAACGAAGAGGCCTTTATTGAACAAAAGATACAGAACACACTTGAGTTGATCTATCCTGGCAATAAACTTAAATTTATTTTTGTTACCGATGGGTCAACCGATGCCACAGCGGACATTGTGTCAAAATATCCGCAGATAAAACACTTGCATAGTGATGCGCGCATGGGTAAAATGGCAGCAGTTCACCGGGCCAAGGACGCAGTGGATACTGATATTATAGTTTTTACCGATGCCAATACTTTTTTAAACGCTGAAGCAATGATAAATATCTGCCGCCATTATGCAGACCCAAGGGTGGGCGCAGTGGCCGGCGAGAAACGGGTAGCCACAACCGAAGCCGCCGATGCTACCGCAGGCGAAGGCTTTTACTGGAAATATGAATCAAAGCTAAAGGCCTGGGATTCCGAATTGTATTCGGTAGTGGGTGCCGCCGGCGAGTTGTTTTCGGTACGGACCGAATTGTATCAGCCAGTACCTTCAAATGCCATTATTGATGATTTTATGATCTCGATGTTGATTGCCCAAAAAGGCTATAAGATAGTATATGAGCCTGACGCGTACGCTTCAGAAACAGCGTCCGAAGATGTAAAGGAAGAATTGAAACGGAAGATCAGGATAGCTGCGGGCGGCCTGCAATCTATTATCTGGCTAAAAAGTTTGTTACTGCCGTTCAAGCTGCCGCTGCTTTCATTCCAGTATATCAGCCACCGCGTATTGCGATGGACGGTAGTGCCGTTCTTAATGATATTGGTATTGATATTGAACATAGTGATTATATGCAAAGGCGACAGCGGATTTATTTATCAGGTTATATTTTTGGGCCAAATAGCTTTCTACGGTATGTCGGTTTTAGGCTGGATAATGATGGCCCGGCAAATAAAAGTCAAGATTTTTTTTATACCTTACTATTTCAGCATGATGAATTATGCGGTGATACGGGGTATTTTCCGTTACCTTAGTGGTAACCAAAGCGCTATCTGGGAAAAAGCCAAAAGAAAACAATCTTACTAAATGGGGCTTAAAGAAAAAATAAATAGCAATCCTGCATTGAAGAAACTGGTCCATTGGATGCTGATACCAACCGGTGAAGCCAGGCCGCGCCTGTGGGTAAAGCTATTAATCAATCCTTTTGTACACAAACGTGGTAAGGGTAGTAAGATTGGGCGCGCGCGCCTGGATGTTTTGCCATTTAATAAATTTAACCTGGGGAGCAGGTCGACCATCGAAGACCGTTGCTCTATAAACAATGGGGTAGGGGATGTTTTTATAGGGGATAACACCCTGATAGGTGTGGGTAATGTAATTATCGGCCCGGTAACTATTGGCAACCATGTAATTTTTGCGCCTAATATTGTCGCCAGCGGCTTGAATCATGAATACCGCGATGTTAACATACCCATTAGTTTACAAAAAACCATCGTGTCGCGAATAACGGTCGAAGACGATTGCTGGATAGCAGCTAACTCGGTAATAACAGCAGGTGTTACCATTGGTAAGCACAGCGTTGTGGCGGCTGGTGCGGTGGTAACTAAAAGCATACCACCCTATTCAATAGCGGCCGGTAACCCGGCAAAGGTGATTAAGACCTACGATTTTACAGCAAACGAATGGGTAACGGTTAAAAACTGATTTAATAAGGCGGGTATTGGAAATTAACCACGATAATAAGGATCAGGTAGATAAGCTGCGTTCGGTAGCCGATAAGCATATCGCTATGGAAAAAAAGCTTGACGAACTGATATCTTTATTGGCCGAAAGCGATTTTGACAGCGAAAGCATTAAACGATACCGATCAAAAGTTAATTCAGCATTTGAAGATAAAATAACTGCCGACGATCTTAAAGCATTCGAGGCTATTGGCGAAAAAGCCGATGCGTCGAGAGAGGAGCTGCTCGACGAGTTCAGCGTATTGTTGGAGTCACATAAATTCAACAGTAAGGCGTCAACCCAATATTTAAAGATAGAGCGCAGCAATAAATTTATATTTATGGCGATAGGCGCTATTATGATCACACTCGGTTTCGCCATGATCATAATGCCTGCCCCGCCATATTTTGAAATGTTCACTATATTTTATTTCAGCCGCGATAACGGGGTGACGCTGATGGACCTGATATCGCTTATAATTGTATTTGCCGGCGTTTATGTTTTTATGCGCCCATTATATAAGAAAAACCATGCCGCAAGATAATTATAGTAATAACCTATTAAGCTAACCGTTCATTAATAAAATGAATATGATCAGTATATTTAAAGAAGACGAAAGGAACGTGTTGTTGAGCCTTGATCTGCAGGAAGCCGATCTTAGTAACGCTGATGAATTCAAGGCCGAACTGCTGCAAATTTTCGAGGCGCATCAAAAACGTATTATCCTTAATATGCAAAACGTGAAATATATAGACAGTTCGTTCCTGGGTGCATTGGTGGCTGTGTTACGTCATTTAATGTCGGTGAAACAGGATATAGTACTGGTAGCCGTACGTAAAGATATTGCAGACCTGTTTGCCTTGGTGCGGTTAGATAAGGTATTTAAACTATACAGCAGTTTTGACGAAGCTGTTGCTAATTAACGCCATCCATCTGCATGATTATCCAGTAGATCTAAAATAACGCTATCCTTCTCCTGATCAAACTTCCGCGCAAATAATTTCCCTGATGCCAATAAGTCTTCGGCATCGGCTATTGTCAGTGTTTTGGGGCTCACCCCACCATCCGACCAATCGATATACCGAAGATCATCATTTGCCATTTTGTTTTTATATTTGGAGTTATATAAAATGGTCTGAAATATAAATTCATCAGGCGCCCATGTCAGCTTAATAAAACGTCGCAATCGTGGGTTGTTTTCCCAATAATCCAGTATGTATCTTACCTGGTCGGCAGGGATGGTAAACCATTGTGAACGACCTACGGATATCAGTGCATTTGGTAGCGTACGCCTGGGCATTATTGTATTTACCAGCTTTTGCAATGTATAGCGTCCCTTCATCTGCAGATTATTAAAGTGATATTCTTGTATGCGTGCCAGCGCCTCGGTCCAGTCCGGGTCAAACAGCAGGTAATTCATAAATGCCGTGCCCTGGTTGACGCTTAAATAGTGATGAATATTTACTGCGGATGTAAGCGGGTAATCCTGGCCGCTTAGCAAATTAACAAACTGATAGGTTTTTCCTGATTGGAAAATTTCTTTGAAAGCATTTAGTGTTGCCTGTACAATATTGTATGATCCCCAGTAAACCTTAACGCGGGCTTGCACAAAAAACACATTAGGCAGCTGTTGTAAATGTTGAAATTGCTGCATGGGTGTTTTCTTATCCAGGTGGATGTAAACATCGGCATCCGGATGCGCCAAACGCTTAATAAGGCGTTCAAGCTGGGCCGGCTGGTTATGGACCAAAATAAGGTGGACAAGCTTCATATATATTACACAATATACAACTTGTATACGGCCTAACGCGTAAAATAGATAGATAAAAATAGGGATATGTATACGTTTAAATTATATTTACCAGTATCAAAATATAGCACCCTCATGAAAGAGCGATTTGCAGTACTGGACATTTTTAGGGGGATATTTTCCAGCCTGGTGGTATTGTTTCACCTCAGCGCTTTTTCGGCTACGCCCATCATCAACAATGAGTTTGTTTATAACAGCGACATGTTTGTCGATTTTTTTTTCGTACTCAGCGGTTTTGTTATTGCCTACAGCTATCAGCATATAAAAACCGGGGCCGAGTTAAAGCGTTTTTTTAAGAAAAGATTCTTCCGGCTATATCCGCTTCACATCATCGTATTGCTATTATTTGTGTTGATCGAGCTGTCAAAACACAGCGCATCCGGCTATGTGCATGTTAATAAAGTTGAGAACGTAAGCAATAATATCTATACCTTTTTAACCAACCTTTTTTTAGTTAACTCAGTTAAGTTTCCGGGGATAAACGATGTAAGCTGGAACATAGCCAGCTGGTCTATAAGCGCCGAAATGATAGCTTATGTGGTGTTTGGTTTTACCATGCTATTTATCAACCGTTGTAATTTATCCGCTTTAAAAACTATTATCTATCTTGCTATTGCAATACTTGCGGGTACTGCAATGTATTTACTTACCGGCAGCTTTAAACTAACCCGCTCTTTTGATTACGGCTTTTTGCGTGGTATAATGGGGTTTTCGCTCGGTGTAGTCTGCCTTCATACCTTTAATACTTGTAAGGACCGGTTACAAATATTGGGTAAAGGGCTATTCAGTTTTCTGGAGATAACATTTATTACATTGAATATCGTGCTTGTTTGCAACGGCGATTATTTTAAAAGTTACGGCTTTATATTCGAGGCTGTGTTTTTTATTACGATCCTGGTGTTCGCTTTTGAGAAGGGGTGGGTATCAGGGCTGATGAAGAAATCGGGCTTTTTGCATGCTACAGGCAAATACTCCTATTCCATCTACATGATCCACACACTGATATTGAGTTTGTTCAACGTAGTATTTATCCGTGTATTGAAACTTCCGCCATCGGCTTACGCCTACCTGTTTATTGTGAACTACGCATTGATCTATTTCCTATCGGCCTGGACTTTCAAGCATATCGAAATGCGATTTAATTACTCAGATAAGCAACAGGGTAAAAAGCGCTGGTGGATCTGGTAATTACATCGCGTTCTAACCTTGCATTTTCGCTTTATTGCGAATCGTCTTTAGCAGTGCCAAACTTTCTAAATAACCCACTTTAAAGATACTGCCGAAAGTAAACCGGCTATACCTGTTCAGCGCCCAAAAGCCAATAATAGCACCGGTTAGTATCGGCATAATAGTTGCGAATGCAATACCGTATACACTATGCGTTAAATAAACCCCGGCCAAATCAGCGCCAATATTTACAGCCAGCATAACTAATACTTTATAAAAGTTAATTTTAGGCTGATGGATCACATCCAACGTCAGCGCAAAGAATCTGTCGGGAGGGAAAAGAATAGCAAAAGTTAAAAATAACCTGAATACGTTGGCCGCTTCGGTGCCGGCATATTTACCGCCGCCTATCAGGGCTATAGGCAGATCGGCCAGCGCGCAGCCTATCAGCGCAGCCGGTATCAGCATTACCGAAAGCATACCGGCATATTTTTTCATGATATTGATAACGCCTGCGCGGTCGTTTTGATTATATGCGGCGGCCAGCTCGGGCATAGCAGTTAATGAGAAGCTGCGTAAAGGTATCTCTACCAGTTGCATCAGCGTTTGCCCCAGGTTATAAATGGCCAGCGCGGGCTTACCCAGCACAAAGTTGATGATAAACGTATCTGATGTGCTGAACATGTTGGCGCTAAGTGAAGTACCTACACTGTACTTTCCAAAATCGAATATCTCCTTTATGGTGGCTTTAGTGCGTCGTCCCAGGTCGGTGATACGGGTCCAGCCTTTTGCAAGCGCGTATATACTGGTTATCAGGTTTGACAGCAGGTAAGCAAAAAGAACATACTGCAGCGTTATTTTACCGCTTACTAATAACACAACAATAAAAACGATAAAACTGCCCTGGTTGCTTAACCTGATATTCAATAACCTGCCGAACTGCTGCTCGCCCTGTATTACGCAGGTTGCCAAAAACCAGGGTAATGAAAAGGCATAATACAGCCCCGACCATTTAAAAAACAATAACAGGCCATCGTCCTTAATATCATTTAAAAATGGGTACGATATCAGGCCCCCCAACACCAGCAGGCCAGTCACGCTCATTCCCAGGAACCAGGCCGAACCGGCTACTTCGGCAGTACGCTCTTTAGTAGCACCCGAATAGAATTTAATGAAAGCAGTGGTCAGGAACCCTGATCTTACGGTATCAACCAATAACAGCACCGATTGAAAAAATACCCATGTACCAGCATCGGATCTGGTAAGGGACCGGTATATGAGTGTCATGGTAACCAACCCCAACCCAGACATGATAACATTGCCCGCCAACGACAGAAAGTATTTGTTTTTTATAAGGTCACCAACTTTTCGCCACATTTTACGTAAAATTATCAATCAATATAAAACAAATAATGTGTAAGCTAACTATTTATAGGCATATTTATCTAAGATATGGAACAGGAAAAAATTGCTTTTAAAAATGTTACCTTATTAGTTACTCATTATAACCGGGTTAGATCGTTAGAGCGTTTGTTAAACGCATTTAAAGCGCTAAAAGTCACCTTCGGTGGTATAGTTGTGTCAGACGATGGCAGCAACCCCGAAACCATTAAGCAGTTAGAACAGTTACAGCAAGCCTTTAATTTTAACCTGGTATTAGCGCCAAAAAATGCAGGGCTAGGTAATAACATTAACAAGGGCCAGGACGCTGTTAAAACCCCCTATACCCTTTACGTGCAGGAAGACTTTGAACCTACCGATATATTCGCAGAGCATTTTAAAGATGCGCTTCAATTTATGGAAGAAGATAAGCAACTGGATATAGCTCGCTTCTATGCTTATTTTAAATATCCTTACACAAAACCATACGGTAAAGGCTTTTCTGAAATGATATTTAAGATTTCTCCATTAGCTCATAACCATCTTAAGTTTTATGTGTATAGTGATCATCCACACCTGCGGCGCAGCAGCTTTTTTGAAAAATTTGGCCGCTACCCAGAGGGTATAAAAGGCGACCTTACAGAGTTTAGCATGGCGGCCTCGTTTATTCAGAAAAAAGGCCGGGGCATTTTATTTGATGATTTCACTACCATGTTTTATCAGAAAAATTCGTCTGACGAGCCAAGCACCATGGGGCGTGCCGGATGGCGCGAGAGCAAAAATATATTTGGCCTTGCCGCACGAGCAGTTTACCTGCAGTTTAAGTTGCTAAAGTGGACCGCTGATGTACTCTTTAAACGTTACTAAATGGAACAGTTTAAATCGATCACGTTACTTATTACGCATTATAACCGCAGCCAGTCGCTTGAGCGCTTGTTGAAGAGCTTTGCCGCGCAAGAAATAGTTTTTGGCGATATCGTTGTATCGGATGATGGCAGTAAACCCGAACAGGTTGGTTACTTAAAAACTATAGAAAAACAATATGGCTTCCGTTTGATCACCGTGCCAAAAAATGCAGGACTGGGTAATAATATCAATAAAGGACAAGATGCTGTTAAAACCCCGTATACACTGTACGTTCAGGAAGATTTTGACCCTAAGCCAGGTTATGCCGAACATTTAAAAGACGCGCTTGATATAATGGATGAGCGCCAGGATATAGATATGGTGAGATTTTACGCCTACTTTAAATATCCGTACCTGAAACCTTTCAGGAAAGGCTTTTCTGAAATGATATTTAAAATATGGTACCCCGGTTATCGTAAGTTCCACGTATACAGTGATCACCCGCATTTGCGGCGCAGTACATTTTTTGAAAAATTCGGCAGATATCCCGAAGGAATAAAGGGGGATAAAACAGAATTTACTATGGCGAAATCGTTCCTGAAAAATAAAGGGAAAGCAATGATATATGAAGATGTTAAAGGCCTTTTTGACCAGGTAAACTCGGCCGACGAGCCCAGCACTATGACGCGTAGCGATTTGAGGCAAAGTTCAAACTTTTTTATCAGCCTGGTAAGGGCTTTCTACCGCAATGTAAAGCATACAGCCGATTTGATTTTGTTTAAGCCGCATAAACCGGGCGGAAAATAAGTACCTTCATAAACAATGAAAAGAAAAACCGCCATTCAGAGCATCCTCGCATTGGTTACGCTGGGCGTTTCGGGGGTTACGTATGAGTTTTTCAAACACGGCGAACCACTGCCGCTTAACCAGTTGCCGCAAAAAAAACAACTGCTGGCCGAACTGGCCGAAACTATTATCCCCCGCACCAATACACCGGGGGCAAAAGATTGCAAGGTTGAAGATTATATTACTAAGATGGTAATTGAAAATACCGACGCCAGGGCGCAAAAAATATTTTTGACCGGGTTAGCCGATGTTGGGAATTATGCCAATTCAAAGTACCGGCAGTCGTTTGTAAAATGTAGTGTTGCGCAACGTAATGAGATCTTGAAGCATTTTGAAAATAAAGGCACGTATTCTATTAATATTTTAAACAAGGCGAGAAGAAAGTTTTTGGGCGCATCATTCTTTAATCAACTGCGTGATTTAACAGTTGAGGGATATGCCACCTCCTTTTTAGGGGCGACAAAGGGCATGGCTTATGATTATATACCGGGAGTCTATCAGGCATGCATCCCTTTACAAAAGAACCAGTTAGCCTGGGCAACCAAATAATAGTTTAATACAAAGTTCAATGAGCGATGCTACCAATACATTTGATGCAATAGTTGTTGGTTCGGGCATTAGCGGGGGCTGGGCGGCGATGGAGCTTTGTAAAAAAGGATTAAAAACACTACTGCTTGAGCGTGGCCGAAACGTGGAGCATATTAAGGATTATCCAACTGCCAACCTTAACCCGTGGGATTTTGAATACAGACTTAACAATACCCCGCAGTTTAAAGCGCAAAGCCCAATCCAATCAACAGGAAGCAACGCCGGTAACGCGCATTTTTATGTGAATGATACCGATCATCCATATATACAGGATAAACCTTTTAACTGGTACCGTGGCTACCAGGTAGGCGGCCGGTCATTAACCTGGGGCAGGCAATGCTACCGCTTTAGCGACCTTGATTTTGAAGCCAACTTAAAGGAGGGCATAGGGGCCGACTGGCCCATCCGCTACAAAGACATTGCCCCCTGGTACAGTTATGTTGAACGTTACATTGGCGTTAGTGGTAAAAAAGAAAGCCTGCACCAGTTGCCTGACGGCGAGTTTCTACCCGCATTAGAACTTAATTGTATCGAAAATCACCTTAATGGTTCTATCCGAAAAAACCATCCTGACCGCTTATTAACTATAGCCCGGGTAGCTAATCTGAGCAGAGGTTGGGATAACCGTGGCCCATGCATGTACCGCAATTTATGCTCGCGCGGCTGTCCGTTTGGCGGTTACTTTAGCAGTAACAGCTCAACCATTCCGGCAGCTATGGCTACCGGTAATTTAACGCTGCGGCCTTTCTCTATCGTAGCCGAGGTTTTGTATAATGATGCCAGGCAGCGTGCAAAGGGCGTTAGGGTAATTGATGCCGAAACCCACCAAAGTTTTGAATACAATGCAAAAATCATTTTCCTTAACGCGTCAACTATTGCTACGGCGGGGATCTTGTTAAACTCCAAATCACATAGATTTCCTAACGGGATGGGCAATGACAGCGGCGAGCTGGGCCATAACCTGATGGATCACCATTCATCGGCAGGTGCCTCAGGCAAACACCACGATTTTAAGGACAGTTATTATAAAGGCAGACGGCCCTGCGGCTTCCTTATACCCCGTTACCGAAACCTGAAAGCCGATGAAGGCTTGGGTTATACCCGCGGTTTTAATATACAGGGCCACGGCGAGCGTTCGGAGTGGCCGGATACTATGCAGGGCAGCGGCTTCGGCGAGGATTTTAAAAAGCAAATTACCACTCCCGGCCCGTGGACGGTTTGGATGGCCGGCTGGGGCGAATGTCTGCCGTATCATGATAACCAGATCAGCCTGAACCCAATAGCAAAGGATAAATGGGGCCTGCCGCTCATCAACGTTGATTTCTCGTTTAAAGACAATGAGGCTAAAATGATGGATGATATAAAAAAGTCATCCGGTGAGATGTTGGAAGCAGCCGGCTTTACTGATATTGAAACCTTTAATTACGGCAAGCCAGGGGGCAGCACTGTACACGAAATGGGCACCGCACGCATGGGGCACGACCCTAAAACATCCGTATTGAATGGCAATAACCAGTTACATGCTGTAAAAAATGTGTTTGTTACGGATGGTAGCTGTATGACTTCATCTGCCAGCCAGAATCCATCGCTTACCTATATGGCGCTTACCGCCAGGGCCTGCGATTTTGCGGTGAATGAATTGAAGAAGGGAATATTTAGGAGTTAGTTTGAGGCTCGCTTTCCACCTGGTTAATCGCTTTATAAATTTCCTTTACATTATTCTCCCAAGTATGGGTAGCGGCAAATGCTATGCGTTCCTGTCGTTCCTCTGCCGAATCTTCGGCTAAGGCTTTTTCGATTAATGTTACGTAATCCTCTTGTGTTTCGCCAAGATAGGTGTGTTGCTCAAACACGCTCATGCCTTCGGTACGGGTTGCTACTACCGGTTTACCCATAGCCAGGTATTCATCAATTTTGCGTGGGTAGTTGCCAATGGTAACCTGGTTTACTACCTGGGGATTCAGGCAAACATCAAACGAGTTAATATAGGCTGCCAACGAATCAGGGTCTTTGCTCCCCAAAAAATGGATATTATTGATCTGGTGCAGCTCGCTTACCTTAAATTCATCGTCTTCAGGGCCTACCAGCACTATGCTCCACTCTGGTTTTTGCCGGGCTACGTAAGCCAGCAGATCCAGGTTGAGCCGGATACTTTGCAGCGCTCCTACATAGCCAATAACGGGGCTTTTTAACTTGGCCACATCTGCCGGTAAGGGCAGGTCCTGCTTATTGGTAAATACCTCCAGATCGCAACCCTGGCCTACGTAAAACGAATTGGGGTTGTACTGCCTGCAATAATTAGCCAGGTAGGTTGAATTAGCCGTGCAGAGATCGCTTTTCCTGATCAGTTCGGGTTCAAGTTTTTTGCCATGCAATTTCCAGTAATCAACAGACAATAAAAAGTCGCGCGAGTAATAAATACTGATAGCCGGCTTCAACAATTCCTTCAAATAAAAGCACCTGAAGATATCGTTATCATTAAACAGTATCACATTCTCAAAACCCAATTGCTTGATAGCTTTTGCAATTGAGCGGGCAAAGCGCTTATTATTAATTTTATTAAGGAAATTATAAACAGTATCGTTTTTTATCCAATTGATGGACTCGATCATCTCATCAGGAAAATAATTCCAGAGGTTATCCTGTATAAGCACAATGCTATCGGCCTTTTTGTTGATTACATCTATCCGCTTTTTAATCCTTGGTTCGTTCTTATACTTTATCCTGTTGATGCGGTCTAAAGGCGAATTGACGTACAGCACCCGGTTATGCTTGCTAAACTCCTGGGCAATATTTTTGCAATTACTGCCTATCTCAACATCCCATGGTTGCTGGCCAACTACTATAATATCCCTGTTTTTAATGATCGGTTCAACAGCCATTGCCTATAGATTTAAATTTGCGTTGTTGTTTGGATTGCCAACTCTTCTTGTTTCTGCTTATCCAACCTATATAAAATGGTAAGCATGGCCATGTCTAACGAGAAAAGCACGTTAGATGGAAATTGTACCAGTGCCTCTTGCGGAAAGTTAGCGATGTTATAAGCGAAAATCACCATGGTTATCCCTAAAATATAGGTCTTAATTTCAGGGTCCTTGACTCGATAAAAGTTATCGATACCGGTTTTCATCACGATAAACATCATGATACAAAAAATGATGAGCCCAATGGGGCCAAGCTCCACAGCCGTGCGGACATAACCGCTATCGGGCTGAAACTGCGACACTATGCCGCCGTCGCCAAACCTCTTACCCCAGCCGCCCACTGCGCCAAGGCCAAAACCAATAGGGTGTGTTAAAATATAAGGCTGAATACGTTTTTGGTTATACTTGCGCAGTTTGTAGGATGGATCATCATTAGGTTTAAATGCTGTCTGGAACCGAAGCAGGTTTGGATCGCCGGTGGGTACGTTTATCAGCATCACGAAAAAAACTGCTGCAACACAGGTAAACATCAGCACTTTTTTATTGTAATTTAAAATTGCGAACAGGAATAAAGCCGCCGGCACTAACACGTAGGCGCCCCTGGTACCCGAAAACAGCATAGCTACCAAAAACATAACAGTGAGTATAGCCAGTATTGTTTTTTTCCAGCCGGGGAATTTGCCGGCTATTAAGGCAATACAAAAAGTGGCTGCCATGCTCATGTTATAAGCAAACGCAACCGGGTCAGAAAATATGGAGAACTTGCGCCAGTGCCCGGCTATAAACAATAGCCCGGCTATTTCAGGGTCCGAGTGCAGATAGGCGTCCTCGGCGGCCGAAAAGCCTATGTATTCCTGTTTCATTCCATATAGCGCGGCATATAAACTAAGGGCAAGCCAGATCTTAAATATCAGTCTTACATATTTAATTGAACGGATGTGGTATACAAATACAAAATAACTAAACATTACAATAGCCACAGAACGGATAGTGTAAAGCCAGGCTAATCTTGATACCGCGCTTGGGTTGCCAAGTTGTAATATGTTATAGCCAATCCAGATGAGTATAATGGTGCTGACTGGTCCTTTCAATATTTCCCAATCATTATGGCGCCGTAGCCTCCATAATGTGCCAAGTATAAGCAGCGCCTGAATGCCATCGGCTACTACCCCCATCGGTCCTTCAATACCCAGCCTGCCAAAATAAAACAGCAAGTATGCCACTATAATTAGTACAATTATACCAAATCGGGGGAATGCTACTATGCAATAAATTGATGGGAGCACTACCGTTATACCTAAAACAAGCGCGCCGAATATAACCCCAAATTTGGCTACACCAACGGCTATAACACCGGCCAGTAAGGCCAGCAGCGTTAGGCCTATGGGGCTGTACAGCTTTTCGATCAGGAAACGCTTTTTAAAATTCCACCAAAAACCCTTGCCTTTTTTTGATAGGCTCATGATATTTCCTGATGATGGGATTGGGTCGGTCACTATAAAAATAATATTTTAATGATGAAAAAAAACGTACTAATAAACGCCACCACTAAAGCAACAATGCGGGTTACGCTTTGGATTTTAAGTTTATTTTGTTCATCCAGTTCTTTCTTTTTAACAACTTCGTCGGCGGGATCTATCCTCATAGCTTCTCATCGGGTTGTATATAATGATGTTTGGTAGCTACCGACCGCTCATTTGCCTTGCGCGCCTTTAATAAAGACAATACCTGGAAAAACATGAACTTAGGGATATTGATCAGCGAACGATAGATGCGCTTATCTGTATGTGAGCTGAGCAATGCAAAGCAAAATCCGCCAATAAATAAAACAAAGCCGGCAACCCAAAATAGCGCTGTTTCGGGGCTTACGAAAATGTCAACGAACAAACAGCTTGCCGACAATAATAAAAAAATAAACAAAGGCGGCCTCAATAATACCAGGCCAAATAACAGCTGGTTCCAGCTAAAATTAGTAATGCCTTTGGCGATAAGTGAAAAGCCCAGCGAAAAATATTTGAACCAGGTGTTTATCCATCGTGAACGCTGATTGACCAATTGATCGGTATTGCTGGTCTTCTCGTCATACACGATCGCTTTTTCTGCGAATGCGATACGTACATTGCGGCTTACGATCTCTGCCTGCAATACTTTATCAAAGCCGGCACCTACTATATCGCGCTGGCCAAGGCATTCTACATACAGGTTAGTAATAAAGGCCATGCCAGATCCCGCCAGCGTAGCGGACGAACCGGCCTTGAACAATATTTTACCGTCATAAAAATGATAATAGATATCGCGCGCCGCATCTAAACAAGCGTAGGTGGTATCCAGGTTCTTTGCATCGCGCAAGCCCTGTACCGCTATATACCCCTGGTCAAACATCAGGTTTAACTCGTTCAGATATTCGGGATCAAGCAAGTTGTCACTGTCAATGATGGTCAATCGGTCATGCGCACGGGCAAAGTTTTTAATAGCGTAAAAATGAGACCGGGTATTGCTTGCCAGCGTGGTTTCCGGGCGCAGTACGATAACGCGCTCGTCTGTAAAATTCAATTCGGCATCGCCGCATTTATCGGCAACGATATAAATCAGGTAATTTTGATAGTTAAGGCTAAGGATAGAACTTACTACCGCCGGGATATGAGTTGCCTGCTCATATGCGGTAACTAGGATAGCGTAATCTGCGACCGTTGGGCTTATCCTGGTGTTGCTCTCGGGCCGGATAACAGCGATTAAATAAATTACCAATGGCAACACTAAATTGTACCCGATAATTAGTTGAAATATGATCCAAATGGTGGATAGCACTGTCATAACCACTACTTAAGTTATTAATTGTCTTCGCCTGTTTCTGGCCGTACAAGATTGATTATCCAGCCAATAAACTGACCATTTTGCTTTTTAAGATATTGGATGTGCCGTTTATATTTTTCGGTGATATTATGCCCTGCCTCGAATACGGTTATTATTTTATCCGAAAACTGCACCCACTCTTTCGATAGGTTAAGCGTATCCAGCGCAGAAGCTTCTATTATGATCACGTCAAACATGGTCTTTAAGGCTGCTATCTTTTCGGTCACTATCTGTTTGCCACCTATTTCAAGCAGCGAGTAGTCGCCGCCTTTGTTACCTATCACCCTTATCGGCGTGTCATTAGCCATAAATGATTTATCGAGTACGTGGGGCAACAGGTCTTCCAGGTAAAATTGCGTTTTTGTGAACCCCGAGATACCAGGGTCGCTAAAGTTACCATCAATAACTAATACCTTTTTGTTGACTGATGCGAAGGCATATGCCAGGTTAATAGCAATAAAGCTTTTTCCCGCGTCTTTTTCAATGCTGTTAATGAGCAATACCTGGCTATCGCCCATTTCGGTCTCTATTTCAAAACGCAGTGATTGCACGAGGTTACGCAGGTTGCGGGTCTCGTCCGTTGTTCTATGATCGTACCAGAGCGCTTTAAGGTCAATTTCTTTATTTCTTAGCAGATTAATATATCCCAATACGGGTGTTTCGGTTTGATCTGCCAGTTCATAGGCGTTTTTTACGCTATAATCAAAAAAGAACAGGATGAATAACACCGCAATGCAAAAAACAAAACTCACCACGCCGCTGATGATAACCAATAACATCTTTTTTGAAGGCTGTGCAGTACCCGGCTCGGCTATTTCTATTATCCTTAATTGGGTGGAAAAACTGGACTCCATGCTGGCCTGGTTGTACTTTTGCAGTATCTCCAAATATTCCTTGCTGGCAATGTCTATGGCGCTCTCTAATGCCTGTGTTGCGGCCTCATGCGGTACAAGCGCGTCAAATTTTGAATTTAAACGATCAATCTCTTTGTTAATAGCCCCGCTACTGTTTTTGGATAATTGATTTTGCAGTTGTAACTGCAATTTTTGATCGACCAGATCTTTTTTTGTGGATAACGGGCTAAGGATATACCGGTCTGATAGATCGCCTAATTGCTCAGTGATAACGTTGTTAAGTGAGTCCACCCTCCGTTTATAGCGGGCATCAAAATTGTTTTGCACGTATGCATCTGTTGCGGCTTGTAGTTGTGTACGGGTACTCAACATTTTTTGGGCCGCTGCTACTTTATTACTTTCTACATACTGGCGGTCTGCAGGGTCAAATTTTTTATCAATACTGTTGATAGCCGACTCCGTGGCATGCGCGTTTCGCTCTGCCTCTTCGCGCCGGGTTTCAAAATCGGCCATTTGCCCGTATAAGCTTTTTGCCTTCTCGTTAAGGTTCAATACATGATTTTTTATTTTGTATTGCTTTAACGCCGCCATTTTTGCGTTTAAAGTATCTTCCTTAACCTTTAATAAGTTACCTAAAAAGTCTACAGCCTTGCGCTGGTTCTCCTTAACTAATAAACTATAATAATTTATAAACTCTGCACACAAAGTATTTACCACTACTGCGGAAAGCTCTGACCCCTCAGAATCAAACTGAACGTTAATATAATCGCTGCTCTGCACACGATATACCAATAAGGATCTCAGTATCGATTGGTCATCATATTTCATCGACTCAAGCAGCTTGTGCAACCCATTTTGATCAGGGTTAAACAAAGACAGCGCCTGCCTTTTATTATAAAGATTGGTATAGGTTTCTAACGCGTGTTGCCTTGCGCTTGCGTTTAACTGGGTGAACAATACGCTGGGCTTACGATAAGGCTTGTTGCTGGTAAGATCATGTATGATCAATTTATAGCTAAGCTGATCAAGCATCCTTTTGGATTTGATCATCTCTATGAGATTGCTAAACTGCTGGTTTATTTTCGACTCCTGCAGATCAGCGACCTCGCTTAATATACTCTGCGTCTGATCAACTATCCCTGTGGCCAATTTCGCCTGGGATGAATAAACATCGGGCTGGTTGCGAACCAAAAAATAGGCTATGATAACCGCAAATATCGGTACCAGCACAAGTGTGAACTTATGTTTTTTAATTACCTTAAGAAAATTGCCAATTTCCATTTACTTCACATTTTCTAACTTGGTCCCAAGCAATTCTTCCAGGTCTGCTTTCGCGATAAAAACATTAGCCTCGGCCTGTATCTTTGTTTGCTGATGTTCGCTGTACTGTATTTGTACTTTATTATAAGAGTCAAAAGTCTCCTCGCCCTTTTCAAACTTAAATTTAAAGTCTTTTAATGAGTTTCCGGTTTCTGTTGTGGCCCTTATCTGCAATTTAAGTTCGGCAACCCGCTGCAGGTACAAGTAGTATCGTTTTTTAACCTCGGTTGTTAAAGTTACACGATATTCGTCAAGCTCACTGCTTATAACAGCAGTTTCCAGTTTTGCCTGTCGTATCTGCGCCGGTTTTGCTATTAAAGTACCCACGTTTAAGAATACGCCTGCCTGCAAGCCTTTAAAATAACTTGTTGTTGGGTTTACAGGATCGATAGTGGTTGTGCCGGGTTGATATACATATGAAACTGTCAACGCATCAAGCCATGAAGCTTTAGTTTTTGAGACATTGGCTTTAGCACCCTCGATACGATATTGATAAGTGCGTAACCGGGGATAGTTTTTCATAGCGGTATCAACCAGCTTATTGATATAAGTATCGGCAGCAAGATCTTGTATAATGGTTTCCTGCGCCACGCTGCGCAAGCTTATCATCAGGAAAAGCAGTAAAAATCTTTTTTTAAAGTGCATTTATGTAATGATCGTTTATAGGGTCTTATAACAAACTTTAATTATAAAGATATTGTTTTATTGTTGGCTTCAGTCCTTTAATTGTACGTTTATTTCCAATTTGAGTTATTGATGGTAGCTAAAATGGTCTTATTGAAAATCTTAGCAAAACTTTTGATTATGCCATTGAGCATATGGTCGTAATTCATCAGGCGGTATTGAAGTTCAAATGGTGGTATTATTTCTTTTTTTGAACAAAAATCTAACAGTAAATTTAAGCGGAGATAGCTAAGTTTATAAATTAAAATCCGTCCATGAAAAATGCCCGCCTGTTAAGATTAACCTTATTGCTAACTATACTGCTTTACGCTCTGCCATTTGGGTTGACGGCGCAAACAGTTAAAAAGGCGGACGATATAAGTTTCCGGGAAATGGATTCGCTGTTCACGTGGTTCCGTCAAAATCCACCCGCTGCGGACGGCGCTAACTTTACTACGCGTTGGGCCAAAACTAAAGCATTTGACACGTACGGCTTTGAGCTAAGCGATAAAACCTGGGGCGATTATCACCGGTATTGGAAAACGGATCCGCTGCTGGCTGCGGCCATGGAGAAGTCATACCCGGTATTATATTATCTGAATAAAGCAGTGGAGCAGTCAGTCGCCGATATCGTATCAACCAAAGTTACGCATGGTGCCGTGATATGGAAACTATACAATATGGGCTACATTGTAAAAACCAAGGATGCCTGTTTCGCGCTTGATCTTAACCAGCGCGGTAGCGAGCAGTTGGTTGATATGTTGGACTTTGCCGTGGTGTCGCACATTCATGGCGACCATAACAACACCATTTTTTTAGATGCGATGGTGGCGGCCGGCAAAAAGGTTTACACCCCGTTCTACAAAAAAGGCACCCTGATTGACACCACCCGCGAGTTTAACTTTGGTGGAGTAAACGTGCGTTTTACCATGAATAAGCAAGCCGACGTACCGGTAATAGTGGCCCAAATTAACTGCGGCCCATCGGCAAATAACTATACAATTTACCATATTGGCGATTCGCGGACGTTAGAAGAACTAAACCCTACCCGTCATATCAACCTGTTTATACTGCATATAGAAAATGCTATAAATACCGGACAATCAGTCGCCCGCGTAAAGCCCGATGTAACCATTTACGACCACGTAATGGAACTGGGCCATGCCGTTGATAAATGGCGATGGAGCTACCAATACACCTATAATAAAATAAAAGGATTGGACCCCGCCAAAAGCCTAATCCTTACCTGGGGCGAGCGGCTGGAAGTGGGTGGGTATCGATTATAAAGCGCTATACTAAAATCGTACCTTCGGACTTAAATAGTAGCTATCATGGAACAAACCGATGTTAAGGAAATTATAAGAGAAAATTTAAACGTTTTAAAGGAGAAAATTGTAGTTGCCCTGCAAAACGATGACGTTGAAAATATTGAGAAGGAAATAGAAGACCAGGCAGAAGTTATTTCTAAAATGATATTCAATTTAGAGGGTGTAGCATTTGATGCAGGCCGCCTACAGGAAGATGACGGCGAGTTTGTGTTTGATGATTTTGATGATTTCCAGAATTCCTGATAGTAAATTTATTTATCCTGCACACACCTGAAACCGAGGTGTTCCATGCCGCTGTCTTCGGTGCTTTTCATCCGGCGGGCAACACGGTAGCCAGAGCAATAGCTATCGTTACATAAAAATGAGCCGCCACGGATAACGCGCTTTTTGGCGTAAGGCTCATCAGGGTCGTAACTATCGGCCGGCCCCTGCGGGTTGCTCACCCCGCCCGATCTGTTGATGGAAGCGTAGTAGTCGTTCTTATAATAGTCAGCGCACCACTCCCAAACATTACCGGCCATATCATAAAGGCCATAGCCATTAGGCTTAAATGATTTAACGGGTGCAGCAAGGAAGAACTTATCCTTCAGCGTGTTTTTGCTGGGGAAATCACCCTGCCAGGTATTGGCTTTTGGCGCGCCGGCATCAACGGGTTCATTGCCCCATGGGTAGATCTCGTTATTTAAACCGCCGCGTGCTGCCCATTCCCATTCAGCTTCGGTAGGTAGGCGCTTGCCGGCCCATTTACAATAGGCTACCGCATCAAACCAGGAGATGTGTACCACCGGGTAGTTCTCCTTGCCTTTGATATTGCTTTGGGAGCCGTGCGGATGCCTCCAGTCTGCGCCTTTTGCCCAGCTCCACCATTGGCTGTAATCGTTTAAATTAACGGGATGATTTGGCTGGCTAAATATCAATGAGGCCGCAACCAACAGGCTTTCATCCGGCTTCGGTGTCCCCGGCGGAACTTGCTTTTTCATTTCTTCCCAGTCGGGTTTTTTCTCGGCGGTAGTAACGTAATGGGTGGCCTTTACAAACGCTACAAACTGGGCATTTGTAACTTCGGTGGCATCCATCCAGAAACCATCTACAGATACCTTGTGCTTAGGGTATTCATCCGGCCCGGCTTGCTTGTTATCGCCGCCCATGCCAAATGTGCCGGCCTTTATCCAAACCATGCCTTTATGCAAGTGGTCGTCCAAAGTCTTGCCATTGCCAGAACCGGCCAGCCCCGGGAAACGCGCCGGGATATTAGACTCGCAGCATACTGCCGATTTACCTTTGGCCGCTACCGGAACCGGCTTTTTCACCACCGGCGCGGTCTTTTGTTTACACGATGTCGCGATAGCCAATAAACCGACTATAGCACACCTAAATCCTGCCCCTCTGTTAAATATCATTGTCGCTAATTACTTTTTACGTTGACCCGGTTTAGGCAATACCATATGTGTGGTGGCCCAGGTTTGCCATAAGCCATCTAATTCTTTTACCTTATCGGGATATTGGTCTTTTAAGTCGGTTGTTTCTGTGCGGTCTTCGGCAAGGTTAAACAGGTGCCAAACATGGTCATTTGTTGACACGATTTTCCAATCGCCGGATCGGGCATAACGCGCCTGGAAATGCTCGTTAAACAATTCCTGGTGACCGACAGCGGCCTTTCCCTCAAATGACGGAACCAGGCTAATCCCCGGTGTTGCCGGGATAGCGTTGCCTTTGTAAGTTGCAGGGTAAACAGCACCTGCCAGCTCATTGAAAGTAGTCATGAAATCCATCACGTGGCCGACTTGTTTGCTGAAACTGCCTTTGGGCGCAGTTATACCTTTTGGCCAAAATGCGATCATCGGCGTATGCGCCCCGCCTTCGTATGACTCGGCTTTCCATAAGCGATACGGCGTATTAGCCACATTGGCCCAACGCTGTCCTATTGATGAGTACACTAACTCTGACCCCGGTACATTATCCTTCTTTAATGAGTAACTGATCTTGCGGCCGTCGCGGGTTTCGCTCGGGCGGTCAAAGCCAGGGCCGTACCCTGGTGCGCTTTCGGCACTGGCACCGTTGTCTGATAAGAATACGATCAGTGTATTATCCAGCTGGCCATTTTTACGTAAGGCAGCAATAATGCGGCCTATGCCCTGGTCCATACAATCTATCATGGCTGCGTGTACGGCCATCAATTGAGCGTCGTAATCTTTATCATGGTTGTTCTCCCATTTCAGGTTATCATTCCAACGTTGCGATAGTTTGGTTGTTTTAGGATCGATGAGCCCCAGCTTTATCATTTTTTGATATCGCGCTTCGCGGATAGCATCCCAGCCACCTTTGTAGGTGTCTTTATATTTGGCTATATCTTCCGGCTTGGCATGCAGCGGCCAGTGCGGGGCGTTCTCGGCTACGTATAAAAAGAAGGGTTGTTTTGATTTAGAGTAGCCGTTAATATAAGCTACCGCGGTATCATTTATAGCATCGGTATGATAATAGTTTTTTGGTACGCTGGTGATAGGCTTGGTGCCGCTCACTAAACTGAACGGATCAAAAAAATCAACCACTCCCCAAATCGTTCCAAAATATTTTTCAAACCCACGGCTGGTTGGATACTGGCTGATGGGTGAAAACTCCGGGTATTCTTTATGATGATTTAACCAGGCCAACTGCTCCTGCGCATCAGGCTGTCCAGGCGTGTTTGACACATGCCACTTGCCCGACATGGCAGTATGGTAGCCGGCCGTTTTTAAAACCTCGGCAAGGGTTACGGCATTATCTGTAAGGTGGCCCAGGTAGCCAGGTGCATCTTCTTCGTCACTCATTTTACCTATACCCGCCTGGTGATTATACAAACCGGTAAGCAATGAAGCCCTTGTTGGGCAGCATCGCGAAGCATTATAAAAAGTAGTAAACCTTATACCGTTTTGCGCCAGGTAATTAATGCTGGGCGTATTGATCTCGCCCCCATAACAGCCCGCATCGCTAAAGCCCATATCATCGGCCAGTATAACGATAATGTTTGGCCGCTTTGGAGCGGGAGGTGCCTTTGGCTTTACCGTCCAGGCCAGTAACGCTACAGACGCGCCAACAACCGGCAGCAACAGGTACAGTTTATTATATTTCATGGCAATAGGTTATGAAGCGCCTAATTTATTATTTATTTACTAATTACTTATGCATTAATCGTCGGCGCCGTTTTTGGGCTGGCGGGTTAAAGCCTGCATTTCTGTTTCTATACCCTTGTCGTTTTGCTGTTTCATAAAGGTGGTTAACTTGGCCTGCAAGTCTGTTTTTACAGATGTGTATTTAGGATCGTCAGCCAGGTTTTTCAGGTTGAATGGATCATTAACCACATCATACAGCTCAAACTCCGGGCGCACTTGGTAAAAGGCAGAGCGGGCAGGATCCGTTTGTTTCCACTCCTTAAAAAACGGCATGTTTACTACCGTATTCTTAAAGGTCGCTTTAAAGTTTAAGTTATGAATGTACAAAAACTGCTTATTACGCGCAGAACGGCTCGGGTAATTATCGCTGCCCTGTATAATGCCACGGGTAGTGTGTTCGGCAAAAACATAGTCGCGCACATGGGTTTCTTGTCCCAGCAATACTTTCTTAAAGCTGACGCCATCAAAGCCCGTTTTGCCATTGCCGTCTTTTGATCCGGTGTTTATTTTGGTAGGGTCACCGCCTATAATGTCTATCAGCGTTGGGGTGATATCGATATATTCCAGCATGGCAGGGTTACGGGTTCCCGGCTTAATTTTACCCGGCCATTTAGCAATAAAGCCTGAATGCAGGCCCTGGTCATACAACGTCCATTTAGAGAATGGGAACGAGTTGCCCTGCTCGGTAACGAACATGATTATAGTATTATCCTCCTGGCCGGTGCGCTTAACAATATCTAAAGTAACGCCTATAAGACTATCCAGATAAGTTATTTCTGCAAAGTATTTTGCCATTCGGCGACGGGTAAGCTTGGTATCAACCATGTTTGGGCCGAGTTTTACTTTATCAGGATCATAAGCCGATTGATTGCCGCGGGTATAAGGCTCGTGCGGCTGGTTACTGGTAAACATTAAGTAGAAGGGTTTATCGGTATGTGTCTTCACCCAATCTTCGGCTTTACTTAAGTCGACATCTATACCCGAACCATCGTCATGTTCTCGTCCGCCTAAAAAGTCAAATGGATACGACTCATCGGGCGCATAATGTCTTTTGCCAATTATGGCCGCGTTATAACCTAACTGTTTTAAGTAGTAAGGCAGCGTTTTAATACCTTTATAGATCATCGTATGGTTAGGATAAGCACCGCTGCGCACTGGTCCGATACCTGTTAAAAGCGACTGCCGGGTTGGCGAACAAACCGGCACCATGTTAAACATACCATCCAAACAAACACCCTCGCGGGCAAGCCTGTCCATATTTGGTGTATGTACCTGCGTGCTACCGAAAGGACCGATATCGGTCATGGTCAAATCATCAGCCATTATAAATACGATGTTGGGGCGGCGGTCTTTTTGTTTTGCAGGTTTTATTGATAGCGATGGTTTTAGCGCCAATAATGCGCCAGAACTTACCAGTATTACCCAGATAAGCACCGCTTTTACCCCATTTTTTTTATTAAATATCGTCATAACACCTCTTATTTTAAATGCGGAATGGTTTTCCACCACATCATTAATTTATCTTTTAGGTCGGCAACTTTTTGCGGCTCGTTGGCGGCAACGTTGGTCGATTCTTTTTTATCTTTTAGGATATTGTACAATTGGATATCCGTACCGTCGCTGTTCATTAACAATTTCCACTCTCCTGAACGTACCGCCAGGTTAGGGCTTTTGTCGGTAGGACGCGGATAGTTAAAAGCGATGTTATTACGGCCATATTCCCAAAACAGGTCCTTGCCGCGAAGTGATGGTTTGCCTAAAAGTACCGGTCCCCGGTCCATGCCATCGCCTTTATAACCTGCCGGTAACGTAATACCGGCAAATTTGGTGAGGGTGGGCATCAGGTCGAGTGAACTTAGTTCAGAGCTTTCATCAATGGTTGCCGCAGGCACATGCCCGGGCCATTGGATGATAAATGGCATGCGGGTGCCGCCTTCGTATAAAGATAGTTTTGATCCGCGCAAGCCCATCGCCCGGCTCCCTCTGAAACTTGGCAGCGGGCCGTTATCGCTGGTAAAGATCACGATGGTGTTTTTATCGGCACCCATAGCTTTTAGGCCATCAAGCAGGCGGCCTATTTGTACATCGTACTCTTTCAGCACACCTTTAAAAGCAGCTTCTTCCTCGGGGTTCATAGGGTATTTGCCGGTGTATTCGGTTTCCTTGCGCGGCACCCATGGGGTGTGCACATCATCGGGCCAAAGGTTTATGAAGCAGGGCTGCCCCTTATGTTTTTGCATAAAGGCAAGGGTTTTATCCACAAAGTATTTGGTGCGGTCCCAGCGTTTGATGCTGTCCTTGTCCGACCAGATCCAGTTTGTAGCCGTCAATAGCGGATCGGGGTCCGGGCTTTCATAGGTGCTGTTATGCTCATCTATGCCATATTGCTCAAAGCCCGGCGCGTTTGTTACATCGCGGCCGCCGCCCATGTGCCATTTACCAAAGTGGCCCGTAGCATAGCCTGCATTTTTAAAGATGCGGGCAATGGATGGGGCTGCCGGGTCAAGGAAATCGGCCTGCTCGGCATTTTTATTGTGTTTCTTATTATCCAGGAAAGTAGAGAAGTTCCACCTTGCCGGGTTCATGCCGGTTAACATTCCAGCCCTTGATGGCGAACAAATGGGTGCCGCGCTATAATATTGGGTAAATTTGCGGCCGTTTTTTGCAATGCGGTCGATATTGGGCGTAGGTACAAAATTACCGCCGAAGCAGCCTACATCGCTAAATCCCATATCATCAGTTAATATAATAATGATGTTGGGGCGATTGGCCGCCCGTTGCTTTACCGGTGCTGGCTTTTCTTTCCAGGCTAACAGGCCGGCAATGGCTATGCATGTACAAAACACGCTTGTTAAAAGGCTAACTTTTTTCATGGAATAAAACAGGTTATATTAGGGTTAGCCCTGCGGGCATTTTGCTAAGTTATATATTGTTATGCAAATAACCTGTCAGCTTTATGGCTTGTATCGCTTCTTTTACATCATGCACCCTTAAAATATTGGCGCCTTTGGTTAGGGCGATGGTATTTAATACGGTGGTGCCGTTTAAAGCATCGGCAGCGGTGCCGCCCAATAAGCTATAGATCATTTTTTTGCGGGATACGCCTACCAATAGGGGCAGGCCCAGCCGGTCGAACTCTTCTAATCGGTTTAACAGCGCGTAGCCATGCTCCGGTTTTTTGGCGAAACCAAACCCCGGGTCAAGTATCACATCATTAACCCCTAAGGTTTTTAACTGTTGATATTTCTCAACAAAATAATCAAGCACCTCGTTAAAAACATCATTGTATTGGGCAAGGCTGTTCATGGTTTTTGGGTCGCCTTTCATGTGCATCAGGATATAAGGAACCTGCAGCCGCGCAACAGTAGCAAACATATCAGCATCCAACTGCCCGCCCGAAATATCATTAATAATATGCGCCCCTGCTTTTATGGCAGCTTCGGCAACCGAAGCCCGAAAAGTATCTATCGATATGATAGCATCCGGGAAACGGGTAACGATGGCTTCAACAACAGGTAGCAACCTGCCGGTTTCTTCCTGTACCGAAATATCATCGGCACCGGGGCGCGAGGAGTAGGCCCCAAGATCAAGAAAAGTGGCGCCATCGGCCAGCATTTTTTCGGCTTGTTGCAGCGCATCGGCTACGGCGGGCTGGCGGCTATCGGCATAAAAAGAATCGGGCGTAAGGTTAATTATGCCCATTACTTTTGGTGTGGATAAATCAATCAGTTTACCGCCAGTGTTTAGCGTCAGTTTTTTATGAAAAAATGTATCTTTAGCCATCGATATGATCTGATAAAGGTAATCCGACTTTAACAAAAATCATAATCGTTAATGTTTATAAAGTGTGGCCCCCTAATCAGGCGCAATAATGGGATGGAATTGGCCCTGCAACCACACTGTTTGTTAGTAAAAATATTCCGCTATAATACACGTCTTGAACAATACATCATCAGAGTACGAAGCAGTAATTAATGTTTGCAAAGCCCTTTTCATGAAGAAGACCCATGATTATGGTACCGCCTGGCGCATATTGCGTTTAGAATCCATCACCGACCAGATCTTTATCAAAGCGCAACGTATCCGTACGCTCGAAGAGAAAAAAGTATCAAAAGTTGGCGAGGATATTACCGGCGAGTATATTGGCATAGTAAACTATTGTGTTATAGCTATGATGCAGCTGGAGTGCGATGCGGAAACCCCGGTTGAGTTAGCAACCGACCATGTGGGGCGTTTGTTTGACGAAAAGGTTAAAGAAACAAAGGACCTGATGTTTGCCAAGAACCATGATTATGGCGAGGCGTGGCGCGATATGCGTATTAGCTCGTTAACCGATCTGATATTGATGAAGCTGCTGCGTGTAAAACAAATTGAAGACAATAAAGGCCTTACCCTGGCATCAGAAGGGATAAAAGCCAACTATCAGGATATTTTAAATTACTCGGTATTTGCATTGATTAAACTGGACGTAAAATGAAAAACGGCTTAATATGGTTCTGCAGAATTAGCGTAGGCTTATTATTTATCTTCTCGGGCCTTATAAAAGCTAATGATCCGCTGGGGTTTTCCTATAAACTCCAGGAGTATTTCGAGGTTTTCCACATTACATTTTTAAATAGTGTAGCCTTATGTTTTGCCATATTGCTTTGCGCTATGGAAATGATATTGGGTTTCGCGCTGTTAATTGGGGTATACAAAAAGCTGGTTGCCTGGGGGTTGTTGCTAATCATCATCTTCTTTTCGTTTTTAACATTTTACTCGGCGTTTTTTAAAGTGGTGCAAACCTGCGGCTGCTTTGGCGACGCCATACCGTTAACGCCGTGGCAATCATTCAGCAAGGACCTGGCGTTGCTGCTGCTGATTGTTGTGTTATTTAAAAACAAAGAAAAAATATCGCCGGTATCTAGCGAAGAAACGGGCGAGCGCTTATTAATGGTATCTATGGTGTTAGCAGTAGGCTTTGGTTGTTTTACCTATAGTTTTTCGCCGGTAGTGGATTTTTTGCCGTATAAAATTGGAGCCAATATCCCCGACGAAATGAAAACCCCGCCCGGCGCCATGCCCGACGAGTTTGAGCTGACCTATAACTTAAAGAACAAAAAATCCGGCGAAGCCAAAACCATGACCGATAAGGAATATATCAAGTCGGGCATATGGAAAGATACCAACTGGCAGGTTATAGGCGATCCCGAAAGCAGGTTGGTTAAAAAAGGGTTTACACCTAAAATCGCGGATCTTTCTATCCAGGATGCACAACGTAACGATTATACCAAAGAGTTGTTAAGCAATCCTTTTTATAGCCTGGTAATTGTAGCTTATGATTTGAAAAAGACGGATACCAGCGCTATTAACCGCTTAAACGCGCTGGCTGTAAACCTTACACAAAATTTTAACACACGTACCATTCTGCTTACTTCAAACTCGGCTGCAGATGCTACGGTATTTGCAAAAAGGCATCGTCTGATCAGTGAGATATTTTATGCTGACGGGGTGCCTTTAAAATCAATGGTACGCGCCAACCCGGGTATAATTTTGCTAAAAAACGGCACCATAGTTAACAAATGGCATTTCCATGCCATGCCGGATTATGAGCATTTGACCAAAGAATACTTTTTGAAGCAATAAATGATCAGCTACCTTATCCGTAAATTTTTTTATGGCTCGGCAGTAATGCTGGGCATTGTGGTGGTGGTGTTTTTCCTGTTTAATATCTTACCGGTGGACCCGGCCCGCATGACCCAGGGCCAACGCGCCGATGTGCAATCATTACAAACCGTGCGCAAAGAGTTTGGGTTGGATAAGCCCCTGCCGGTGCAGTTTGCCTATTACATGAATGACCTGTCGGCCATAGGCATCCATTTAAATACGCCTGCCGAGCAGCAACGCTATCATTATGTAAAGTTGTTTGCTGTATCAAAATATAAGGTGGTGGCGCTAAAGTGGCCTTACCTGCGCAGATCATATCAAACCAGTAAAGATGTGGTGTCATTGCTTTTAGAGGTGGTACCCAATACCCTGATCCTGGCTACAACAGCTATGCTGTTTGCCATTTTGATAGGCGTGTTTTTAGGGATAATAAGCGCGGTACATAAAGATACCTGGATCGACCGGTCGGCGCTGGCTTTTTCAACTTTAGGGATTTCGGCCCCGTCGTTTTTCGCGGGGATTATCATAGCCTGGTTGTTTGGTTTTGTATTGAGTAAATATACCGGGTTAAATATGTCGGGCAGCTTATATAGTTATGATCCGTTTAAAGGCGAGGTTATTACCTGGAAGAATTTAATACTACCCATGGTTACCCTGGGTTTTAGGCCGCTGGCTATAATTGTACAGCTTACCCGCAACGCCATGTTAGATGTATTGGGCCAGGATTATATCCGCACCGCTAAAGCAAAGGGACTAAGTAACAATGTAATCATTTATCGCCATGCTTTAAAAAACGCGCTTAACCCGGTTATTACCGCTATTGCTACCTGGTTTGCTTCGTTGCTGGCAGGATCGTTTTTTGTAGAGTATGTATTTGGGTATAATGGGCTGGGTAAAACTACAGTTAGTGCATTGGAGATGTCTGACTTCCCGGTAGTAATGGGTTCTATTTTATTTATTGCTTTTATTTTTGTGGTGATAAATATTTTGGTTGATGTTGTTTATGTTTGGATTGACCCAAGAGTAAAGTTACAATGAAGATATTTTTTGTGGGATTTATGGGATGCGGCAAAACCACCTGGAGCCGCAAGCTTGCCAGCCACCTGGGCTATGAGTTTATGGACCTTGACCATATGTTGGAAGAAAAGGCAGGCATGACCATAGCCGAATATTTTTTACAGCATGGACAGGACGCGTTCCGGCTATTAGAATCATCTATATTAAAAGATACGGTATATCCCGAAAACGTCGTAGTATCAACAGGTGGTGGGCTGCCCTGTTTTTTCGATAATATGGAATGGATGGGTGCAAATGGGCAAACGTTATATATCAAACTATCGCCTAAAGCATTGGCCGTCCGGTTAGATAAAGGTAAAGCTACCCGCCCCTTAATTGCCGGTTTACACGGTGATGAACTGGTGGCTTTTATTGCCGAAAAGTTAGCCGAGCGCGAAAGGTTTTATGAACAGGCTACCCATATTGTTAATGGCATAGATATGAGCGTTGAAATGTTAACGGCAACTATTAAAGCAGGCCGGGGTATTAAGTAATAAGCAATTTTGGAGTTAAGCGGCCTCTACGCTTAATAAGGCTGTTGATAATTCAACACGGCCAACGGGTTTTACTAAATAAGCAATTGGCTCTGTACGCATTGCGTCGCATACGATGGTAGTATCGGTAATTGATGATTGGTATATAACCGGGATATTTAAGTGCTTTTTAATATAAGCGCCCAGGTCAATGCCGTTCTTTTGCCCACTAAGCATAATATCAGTAATAACCATATCAACATTACTAAGCTCTAACTGAACTATTGCATCTTCATATGATTCAGATACGCCAACCACATTATGGCCAAGCCTAACCACAAGGTGTTTAAGCGCGGCCGCCATTATTGGCGAATCTTCAACGATAAAAATGTTCAGTTTTAACATTAGTTGTATCAGGTTAAGAGTGACGGACTTTAGAAGGACACGAAAGGCTACGGCTAATACCAAAGAGTTACTTTAACTATTATGTAAAACTAACGTATAAAGTAAAGTTTGCACTATTTTAACTGTGGACAAATAATGGACAAATAAATAAATTTATAGAAAGGCTTGGCCGGACAGTGAATAAATTTTTAGTGTATTTGAAGCGGTTTTAGGGTGGACATGGCCGGGTTAAACCCGTTGCTATATAGCAGCAACAATGGTTTCAATACTTTCGTCTTTATTAAGGTCTATTTTTTTACGGAGGCGTTGTTTTGATTTTTTTACCCCTTCAACTGTAATGCCCAGCATATTTGCCATTTCATTATTACTAAGCTGCAGTTTAATTAACGACAGTATCCGTGTATCAGTAGTTGTAATATTTGGGAACTTTTGTTTTATCGCATCAAAAAATCCGGTATGTACTTTTGCAAATAGTTTTTTAAAGCTATCCCAGTTTTCATCAGTCATGATGTGTGCTTTTATCAAATTGTCCAGGTTTTCCCTGTCTGCCGCGCTAATGTGCTGCAGTTGAAGATGTTCTATTTCGGCCTTAAATTCTTCAATTACTTCATTTTTTTGTTTAAGGTTTTCGGTGAAGTAAAGTAATTCAAGCCCTGCATTTTTCAGCTCCTCATCAAGTAACAGCTTTTCTGATATTAAAAGGTCCTTGCGTTTTTTCTCTTTGATATAAAACAACACGGCTATGGTCACCAGTAAAATCAGCATCAAAATAATAGCGTTCCGTTGCAGCGTCTCTATTTCGGCTTTATCATTAAGCAGGCTTATTTCTTTATCCTTTTTTGCGGTTTCATATTTTACCTGCAGCTCGCTTATCTGTTTTACATTATCCAATACTTTAAGCGAGTCGCGCATACTCCGCATCCGGGTGTAGTGGGCTAATGCATCTTTATAGTTATTGGTAGAGATATAACAATCATAAATATGCCCATGGATCTCCATTACGCGATAAGGTTCTTTTAACCGGGTAGCGATCTTCAGCGCCGAATCCAGCAGCGCAATGCCTTGGGCTTGTTTCCCCTCAAAATAATTAGCCTGGCCCAGCCAGGAGTAAGCATATGTTAATGATCGTTGCTGGTTGTATTTGGTAGCCAGTTTAACACCCTTATTGCCATAATAGTAAGCTTTGGCAAAATCGCGCTGGTCTTTATAATACTGGCAAATGTTGTCATAAAAACGGATCCGCAGGCGCTCATACTTTGGGCTTGATTCGGCAATTTTCAATGCCGCCAGGTTTAGATCAATGCTTTTATCCGGGCCCGGCTGCCCTCCACCCAGGCTTACTGCACGGGTAAACATCGCTTTTAAGCCCAGCAGTGCAATGATCTCTGATGAGTCCTTATTAGCAACTGCAGCACTTAAGCCACTTTCGGCGGCCTTAAAAGCCATGGCGTAGTTTGTAGTTTCTTTATGCAGGTTGGCAATGGTGCCATAGATGTGCGAGAGAGCGGGCCTTATATTATATTTTTCAGCATCGGCCAGGCATTTAATAGCCAGGGTCATTGCCTTTTTATGATCGGCACCCTGCCAGTAATATTTGGTTTCAAACAGCTCGGCATAAACCAGGGCCCGTTTATCGCCCGATGCCTTATTTATCTCATAAAGCCTTGCGGCAATTATTTGTGAAGAGTCGTTACTGGCGCTTTCTACGCGCTTGCCGGCAGCTATCAGCTTGTTGATCTCGGCTGTATTGCTGCCGCCTGATTGCTTCTTGATTAATTGATTGCCGGAGTTATTGCATGCCGATAAACTTATTAAGAGCCATACGGCAATAAAAAAACTATTTACAGCGGCTTGTTTAAACATTCAGGGACAGTGAATTAATATGAGTTGCGTAACAAATATACTAATGGTTAACAATGTTTTTTAACTTTCAATAAATAGTGCCTTTATTGTCAGATAGGCCGGTGATGAAAAGTGGTTTTTCTGTTTCAAAAGGGTAATAAAAATGCCTATTATTGAAACTGCAAAACCGCAACAGCTAAAGTAGTACCCAATATGATAAAGCATATTTTAATGAGGATGATAGGAACGTTGGATATTAAGTTCAATTTTAATGTTCTTAAAAAAAGGAAACTTACCATTGGCTCATCAAAAATTAAACTGGGGAAAGAGTGGATCTTATCTGAATATGACGCGTTGGATGCAAGCAAAGCATCAGACTGGCAACGCCTTTTTGGTGATGAACGCTTAACCAATATTTTAGCCGAGCACGTTTGGGAGCATATCCCGGACGAGGAAACCCGCCTGTCAAACCAAAACTGTTATGACTGGCTGGCAAAAGGCGGCCGCCTGCGTATAGCAGTACCCGACGGCAATAACCCCGACAAAGAATATATTGAATGGGTGCGTATTGGCGGTACCGGTATTGGTGCCGACGATCATAAAATATTATACACCTACGACGTGATGAAATCCCGCCTGGAGAAAGCAGGCTTTAGGGTGGAGCTATTGGAATATTGGGATGGGGACGGCAAATTTAATTATACTGACTGGACACTCGACGGAGGCCTGATCCACCGCTCGCGCAGGTATGACCCAAGAAACCAGGGCGGAAAATTAGGCTACACCTCTTTAATAGTTGATGCGGTAAAAGATTAGTACGAGCCAAACCCTACAGGGCTTCAACGCATTTTTTGCCATTTATTTATATAAATTAAAAAATGAAAGCTTTAAAAAACGCGTTTCTAATCACTCTTATTTTATTTTCAGGGCTATTAAATGGCGGCGCGTATGCGCAGAGCAACCCTGTGCTGGAAGGCATTGCCGATGCCGGCGCCATAAATTTTAACGGAAAGTATTACCTGGCCGGCGTAGCTACCAACGGTGGTTTTTATGTGTCAGACGACCTGGTAAAATGGACCGGGCCGGTGCATGTTTTCTCGATGGATAACGACTGGACAAAGGGCAAGCCGTTCGGCGACAACCAGATCCATGCTGCCGATATCCACTATTGGAACGGGAAGTTCCATTTTTATTGGTCGGTAAATTTTTGGGGGGCAAAAAACATGACAGTGCATGTGGGCCACGCCGTTGCCGAAAATATACTCGGCCCGTATGTAGAGCCGGTTAAAAAAACCTGGTTTGATAGCCGGATAGACGCCAATCTGTTTATAAATACTGATAGCACATTTTATTTCTACACCGCGAAATTTACCGACGGCAATACCATATGGGGGCAACCAATGGCTGATCCGTGGACGTTTAAAGGACAACCTAAATATTTGTTTAACTCGTTACCCGAAACCTGGGAACGGTATGACAATAATGTTAACGAAGGCCCCTGGGTGATGAAATACCGGTCGAGGTATTACATGATGTATAATGCTAATCACTCCGCTAATCAATATGGCAACTATGCCTTGGGGGTAGCCGAAGCCGATGATCCGCTTGGTTTTAACAGTGGGGCTAAATACGGGCAGCCCGTTGTGCAGCAAAACTTAACGGATAACCCGGATGAGCTAAGATATTTCTTTACCTCGTCGCTTGAAAATTTTACTAACTGGAAATACACCTTCGATAAACCAGCCGATAAATGGATGGAACCCGGCTTTGCAGATACCGGCTGGCAAAGCGGCGAAAAAGGATTTGCCAACGAGATAACAAAAGGAAGTACCGTCCTTAGAAGACAAACCATTTGGAACAGCGACGATATTTGGGTACGGAAACAATTTACTATGAAGACACCGCCATCAGACTACCTGCAACTGTTGGTTAACCACGGCGGCCCAACCGAAGTATATATTGATGGCCAGCAAGTGTATAGCAACACCGCGACTAACTACGCTACCATTAATTTGACTAAAGAGGTAATACAAAAGTTAAAAGCCGGCAATAATGTAATTGCCCTGCATAGCAAAAGAGGACGGCGATCTGTCAATTTAGATATTGACCTGGTAGATCCGTTGACCAAACCGGGCGATGATATTTTGTTTAATCCCGGTCAGCCTAATATCTTGAAAGGGCCTAACGGTTTTGAGTGGTGGCTGATATATTTCGGAATTAAAAACGGCGGAAGGCGTGGCCAGTTTGTGAACCGGGTTGTTTTTAACGACCATGAATTAACTGTAGATGGCCCGACAGGAAGCAATACACCGGGCTATCACCCAAACCCATCGGCCCCTATATTTGGCGACATTTTTGAATCGGCTGATAAGGCAGATCTTAAAGCTAAATGGGACATCAGGGCCGGTAACTGGCAGATTAAAAACGGCGAGCTAAAACAATCAGATGAGGTAAATAAAACCAGTGCCCTGATAAAAAGCCATAAAACAGGTAATTACTTGTTTAAGATCGGTGTAAAAAACGACTCACATAAAAAAGGCAACTCTGGCATTATAGCCTATTATGCCAGCGCTGCAAACTTTCTGGAAATTGGGTTTAACCCAAAAGAGGGAAACTGGTATTCAAGATTAATGAAGGACGGGAAGGAATCTGTTAAGAAAAACAAGCTGTCTAAAGAGTTTAATTTTGATGTTTATCATAGCCTGTCGGTATATAAAAATGATAAACGGTTTGATGTGGAGATTGATGACAACCCGGCGCCGGGCAACAATAAAATAAACTCAGCTTTCGTGGCGCAAGGTATCCCGGGACTGTTTACTGAAAAAAGCAGTGCTTCATTTGATGGCGCTATTTATACCCCGGGATGGGATGAATACAATTCTATAATCACCGGCTGGAAACCGGGCAATAGTGAGGCCGGCAAGTGGATCGTTTCTGATAAAGGGATCTCTTTGGCTGAAAGTAAAAGTAGCTTTTCAGTCTTTAAGGGTGACTTGTTAAACCAATATGAATTTGGCACCCAGATCTATAAAAGCTTAAATACCTCGCCCGATAAAGGAACGGCAGGCATTTACCCGGTTTTTACAGACAAGGATAATTACTTGCAGGCAGGATTGGATTTTGAGAAGGGCAGCCTTATTGTCTCCGGAAAAATAAACGGTAAAGAGGCTGTAAATACAACGTTCCCGCTTAAACGAAAGATGGTTAAATACCCGGACCCTAAATATGGCGATGGATTAAACAAGTATTATCCGTTAAAGAAAAATACCGTATTGTCGTCATTAGAGGTAGTAAAATCTGTTTATGATAAAAATGAGTTCGCCACTAATACGTTTGATAATTTAAACGTGTTTTACCTGCACAACAGCGAGTGGTTAAAGCTTGATTTCAAAGTAGTGTCGCGCGAAGACGAGGCTGTAAATAAAATTGAATTTGCTAAAATAACTGCGGATGCAATAAGGTTGGTAAGCTCGACAGCCGATAATTCTGTACATGTTTATAAGCTGTATGTTACTGAGGAAAAAACGTCTGACTATAATTTGCGTGTAGTTAAGTTAAACGATAAAGTCATCATGTTTCTTGACGGTAAACAAGTAGCTGAGATAAAAGGGGCATGGCCCGCATCGCAGGTAGGTTTATTTGGTAAGGATACGCCGATTACGTACAATGGCATAACTTTGTTTGAAAAATAAGGCCAGTTATGGAAATAATGATTGGGATAGCTGCTTGCTGACTATTTTATTGATCGAAAAAAGAATAAATGACGAATTTGGGCTATTTTACAGAAATGGAATATTCTTTTTTTACACTAAATGTAATTTTAGTTATAAATTTATTGAATTATTGTAATATTTTTCATTCAAGTTGTAAAAAGTATTAATAATTATGATGCATACCCGGTTTAAATTGCTTACAATTGTATTGTTAACTGATCTTATTAATATAAAATGAAAAAAATAACCCTACCTGATAGCGAAAAAGGTTGTTTTTTGTGTTCGGGGTGCCTTAAAGAGTGGATTCCGGCAATTTTAGCGCACAAAAAAAACTATAAAGTAAAAAAAGGTGAGGTTATTTTTAAAGAGGGTGACCCTGTAAACGGTATTTTCTTTGTAAATACCGGCATTATAAAGGTCCATAAACGTTGGGGGGCCGATAAAGAGCTTATATTAAGGTTTGCCAAAGAGGGCGAAATATTCGGACATAGAGCGTTAGGAGGTAATGGTACCTATGCCATATCGGCAACCGCGGTGCAGGCCGGCATTGTTAGCTATGTTGATATGGAATTTTTTGAGGCGACGTTAAAAGTAAACGCCGAATTCACCTTTAATCTTTTAATGTTTTTTGCCCATGATCTGCGTGTATCTGAACGGAAAATGCGCAACCTGGCCCATATGCCGGTAAAAGGGCGCGTTGCCGAGGCTTTAATTATGTTAAAAGACCAGTTTGGGTTAACCAGGGATGGTTTTATAAATATTGAACTGAGCCGCCAGGACCTGGCATCATACTCCGGCGCCACTTACGAAACTGTTTTCAGGGTAATAAATGAATTGATACACGAAGGACTTTTGGTGCTATCGGGTAAAAGTATTTCTATTGCAAACCTTGGGCGACTTGAAAAACTAACCCAAGATATAGCGTAGGCTATATTTTTTACCCTTGCCTTATAATTTTATTGGACGTATTTGGTTTATTAAGCCTTGATTGTTGTTACTTTGGTCATATAAATCATTGATTTTTTAGTAAGTCGATATAATTATGACAGATATCCTTCAGCAGCCCGAATTATATGTTTTAGGCGCCGGCCCGGGCGACCCGGAACTGATTACGGTTAAGGGATATAAAATTTTGCAGCAGGCCAAAGTTGTATTGTATGATAACCTGGCCAATAGTGAATTGCTGAACCTTACCCCGCCGGATTGCGAGAAGATCTACGTCGGCAAACAACCCTACGGAAAATATACTTCACAAGAAGAGATCCACAGTTTAATTAAGCACTTTGCTTTTAGTAAAGGCAGCGTGGTGCGCCTAAAGGGCGGCGATCCGTTTATATTTGGCCGTGGTTTTGAAGAAATACTATTCGCCCGCGAGCAGGGTATTAAAACGTATTATATCCCGGGTATTACCAGTATGCAGGCATCGGGGTTGGAGGATATCCCACTTACCCATCGCGCAGTGAGCGAAGGTATCTGGGTGGTTACGGGTACAAAAAAAGACGGCACCCTATCTGCCGATCTGCGCCTGGCCATGCAAAGCAACGCTACAGTAGTAATATATATGGGGATGAAACAACTGGCATCAATAGCCGCTACTTATATTGATGCCGGATTTGGCGATATACCTGCTGCTATTATACAACATGCTTCAACAATTAAACAAAAATCTGTAAAAGGACCGGTGAAAGACCTGGTTGCATTAGCCGAAAGTCAGCAATTAACCCATCCGGCTATTATTATAATAGGTGGGGTAACCAACCTGGCTATATAAAATACGCTATCACATAGAATTGATTTAAAAAAATTAACTTTAGGAAATTTTTTTATGGAAAAAGACCAGCCTGAAGTAGAAAAGAAGATATGGGTAGACCCCGTGCTTACTTTAATGCCAATGAAAAAAATTGAATCTCATAATGCGATAGGGCCTCATGAACTTGCCGGAGATGATGATATAGCTTCAGGCTCTTAGTTGTTTTGAATAAATTATGCTGCACAATCCCTTTTCAAATATCACCATACGGTGAAGTATACTGGCTAAAAGCTAAATCTATTAAGTTTGATCGGCCCATGTTTCGTGATGCTATTGCTGCCGCGCGTAAATCAGATCCGCTTCATTCAACTATAAAAACAAAATTAGCCGACCTGGCAGAAACAGCCGGGGGGTTAAAACAAATAGTACCTGCCGGCTTAATATTTCATGTGGGCAGATGCGGTTCTACCTTATTGTCAAACGCAATTAATGCGGTTGATGGCACATTAGTATTGGCCGAACCAACTTTTATAAGTTCGCTTTTTAAAAATTATATCAGTTTTGGCGAGCAATTTTATCAGCAGAAAAACCAACAAGAGATTGAATATGCTATAAAATCATTTGTTGATATTTTAGGGAATACAGGTGATCATCATAACGGTGTTTATCTGAAATTTACCAGTTGGAATACATTGTTTTTGCAACAATTAAGTAAAATGTGGCCCAATACACCAATTGTATTTGCTTTTCGTGATCCATTAGATGTATTAGATTCTGTTCTTGGAAAAAGGATAGGGTGGATGAGGTTTTATAATGACCCTGTTATTGTTTCTGCGCTTTTAAAAGAAAAGGAAAATACAGGCGATATCTCCTTTATTGATTTTTCTATCAAAATACTGGCCCAATTATATAAGTGTGGATTACAACTTAGCCCAAATAATCTGTTAATTAATTATGGAAATAACGGGGCTGAAAATTTTGAAAAGATGTTAGCCCATTTTAATTTGGTGCAAACCCCACAAGATAAAATTAACATAGAAAATAGTACCCTTTACTATTCAAAAAATAAGTACCGAGGTGTATTTTTTGCTGATATTAATAATGGCCGTAAGGCTATATTAAATCAACAGATATTAAAGTTAGTTGAAGATAGCGGCATTATTGAAACATATAAAACATTGGCAAACCGCGCGCGTTGATGTCAGGCTTTCTTTATACCCAGTACCCCATGTTTAACCAGGGTTTTTATATTTTTTAAAACCTTTAAATGCGGGTATTTATTTTGGAGCTCTGCTACGCTGAATTCATCAGTTTGCAGCATTTCGCTAATCAATTCTTTTTCTGATAAGCGAAACTTTACATCTTTATTGCGTATAGTTAAATTAATGCTATGGGTATCTGCAGTTAAGTTTGTGTTTACCTGCTTACGCAAATAAACCACCGAATTATCGTCCAGATCTTTATTGTTTAACAAGTCATTAAAACGACCACGGTGAACCTCATACTGCCTGCCGTTGTGTTTTTGTTTAATGTCGGCAAGTAATTTATTGTAATCAATTTTTTCAAGCAGTTCAATTGATAACTCATAGATGGTATTCTTCAATTCGGTTGCGGTTACCTGGTGCCAGTTAAAAGTTTTTCTAAAACCTTCAACAGATGCGGCTTGATCGGTAATTGATTTAAACACATCAACCCAGGTTTCAACATTTAAGCCCACGGTAATATGTAACGATGTGTTGTTGGCGGTTGTGGCATCATGAATAAGACCTCTTGGAATGTATAAAGTATCGCCTTGCATTAATTGCACCTCAAGGCTGGGCTCGGGAATAAAACCTGTTTTTTTATCGAAATTATTTACAGGGAACGGCAAGGGCATGTCATATAGCCGCCAGATTTTTGAACCATATACCTGTAAAATAAATACGTCATGATTGTCATAATGCGGATCAAAAGCCTGGGCCGAAGCAGGCGTTAAATAGGTATTTAATCCAATAGTTGATTTGAAATAGTTTGATAGCTGTTGTGTAAACTCATACAATATGGGGAAAGTGATATTTAATTGCTGGCAAACTATTGATGCGCCGTCTTCAAATAAACTAAAAAGCTTTTCGTTATCAATAATTTCAGTTACATGATGTTTTATTGATGTGTTTTTTACATACAGATCATTTGGGAGTTGTATGCCATCTTTTACCATCCTTATACGTGGATATACGGTATCCTTACGTTCCAGGTAATTGGCCATAGCATCAATAGTTAATAATGATGAAAAATATCCGGGATCATTACGTTGTATCAGTAATGACTTTTTTTCAAAGTAGTTGTTATTAAAATCTTGTTCAGCTACGGGAGAAATTATTGAATAAAAATCATGCATTATTGATGGTATGACAAGCCTATTAGTTTGCCCGTAAGATATGATTTTTTGAGTTATGGAATAAATTATTACATTGCCTTATAATTGAAGATGCGGTGAAAGAATTTGACGGAACGATTATAGTTGAACGCAATGATAGTGAACTAATATCTGTCCGCCTGGGCGATGATATCGTATTAATGAACACCAATAATGGCAATTATATTGGCATGAACGCCATTGGCTGTGATATTTGGCAACTACTTACAGCACCACTTAGCCTTGATGAAATAGTATGCCAGATAGTTAACATGTATGAAGTTGATGAGCAGTATGGAAAAGACAAGGTGCAGCATTTTCTTCAACGTATGCTTGAGTGCAAAGTAATACTTGAAAGCAATAATAATTATTTATCTGCTCAATAATTGCCGTATTAATGAATACTTCTGTTCGAACCGTTGCTTTCGCAATTAATTACACTGAACCTAACTAAGATCTAATTAATATTAACGACCTGAGATTTTGCACTTTAGACCTAAGAAACTAAATTATGAAATCCCTAAGACTAATATTGCTATCAAGTGGTTTGCTGCTGAATTCAATATGTTATGCACAAAACACCGTGAATTGGTGGTTGACCAACAATGAAAAATCAGCTTTGCTGACCAAACAGTCGCCATTGACTTTTACTGCGGGTAGTAGTGATAACGTACCGGTTATTACGATTGACCCTGCGAAAAAATACCAGTCGGTTGATGGGTTTGGTTTCGCACTTACCGGCGGCAGCGCACAAAACATGATCCGCATGTCGGCAGGCGAGCGTAAAAAAATTATCCAGGAACTATTTGGTGCCGGTGCCAATGATGTGGGCATAAGTTACCTGCGTTTAAGCATTGGGTCTTCTGATCTGAATGATCATACGTTTTCCTATGATGATATCCCCGCAGGGCAAACCGATATGACGCTTGAAAAATTCACTTTAAAGGAAGATGAGCAGGATGTGATACCGGTATTAAAAGAGATTTTAGCGGTTAACCCTAATATCAAGATCCTGGGGTCGCCATGGTCGGCACCGTTGTGGATGAAATCAAACCATAATATCCAGGGCGGCAGGTTGATGGATCAATATTATGATGTTTATGCACGTTACTTTGTAAAATATATCCAGGGGATGAAAAAGCATGGTATTACTATTGACGCGGTTACCGTGCAAAATGAACCCTTTAATGATGGTAATACACCAAGTAACCAGTTCCTGGCAAAAGAGGAATTAAATTTCATCAAAAACAATTTAGGCCCTGCATTTAAAGCAGCGGGTATTAAAACCAAGATCATATTATATGATCATAATTGTGACGCGCCCGAGTACCCGATCTCTATTTTGACCGACCCTGGCGCTAATCAATATGTAGACGGCTCAGGTTTCCACTTATATGCAGGGCCAATTACTGCGATGAGCAAGGTACATGACGCGTTCCCTAACAAAAACCTATACTTTACTGAAATGATGGCCGTAAGCCGTAACGATTTTAATGTGGGCAACCCAACCGAACGGATAGTTATTGGCGCTACCCGCAACTGGAGCCGTAATGTGCTCCTATGGAACATAGCTGCCGATCCGCAAAATAAACCCCATACAGATAATGGTGGCTGCCCAAGCTGCCAGGGCGCTATTACTATTGATGGCGATAAGGTAAGCCGTAATTTGGCTTATTATACCATTGGGCATGTGTCAAAATTTGTTCCGCCTAATTCGGTGAGGATAGATAGTTCGCTACCCGATGGCCTGTCAGACGTAGCTTTTACTACGCCGGATGGTAAGACCGTTTTAATAGTTGCCAATAAGGGCAGATCGGCACAGACTTTTAAAATTGCCTGCAAGGATAAAACGGTGACGGCGCAATTAAGTGCCGCATCAGTTGCTACCTATGTTTGGTAATAGTAGATTTGTTTAACCAGTATATTTCAGTACCTGAATTATGAAAAAAATATTTGTTTTAATGTTGACGCTTTTAGGCGTGCAAACTTATGCGCAACAAGCTAAAACGGCCAATGGCATGCTACAAGGCGTTACCGAAGCAAGCGGTGTAATATCTTATAAAGGTATCCCTTTTGCCAAGCCACCTGTAGGCGATTTACGGTGGAAAGAGCCACAAGCCCCGCAAAACTGGAAAGGCGTGCGCAAGGCAGATCATTTTGGACCACAGGCAATGCAGCGCGCAATTTATAGCGACATGATGTTTAGGAGCGATGGCAAAAGCGAAGACTGCCTGTACCTGAATGTTTGGACCCCGGCAAAATCGGTAACAGAAAAATTAGCTGTACTGGTTTATTTTTATGGCGGCGGGCTAAACGCGGGCGACGGATCAGAGTACCGCTATGATGGCGAAGCGCTGGCTAAAAAAGGAATTATCACCGTTACGGTAAACTATCGTTTAGGCATATTTGGATTTCTGGCTCACCCGGAGCTAACTGCGGAATCGCCTCATCACGCGTCAGGAAATTATGGTTTGATGGATCAGCATGCGGCGCTGGTATGGGTTAAGAAAAATATCGCGGCCTTTGGCGGCGACCCTAATAAAGTAACTATAGCGGGCGAATCGGCAGGGTCCATGTCTGTATGCGGACAAATCGCGTCGCCATTGTCAAAAGGACTATTTGTTGGGGGCATAGGCGAAAGCGGCTCGTTCCTGGGTAACCTGTCGCCGGTACCTTTGGCGGATGCCGAGCAAAGGGGCGTTACGTTTGCAAGAGGCATTACTCTGGCTGATCTGCGTAAGATCCCTGCCGATACTTTACTGAAAATATCAGCACGCGGATATTTCCCAACCACTATCGATGGTTATTTCCTGCCCGAATCGCCACAGGCTATATTTTCTACCGGCAGGCAAATGGATGTACCATTATTGGCCGGCTGGAACACTGCCGAAGTTGGTGCCGGCAATGTATTGGGCAGGGCCGAGCCAACAGTTGAAAACTATAAAGCTGCGGTACAAAAGCTATATGGCGACCGCGCCGAAGATATCCTGAAAGTATACCAGGCTAATACGGATGCCGACGTGCTGCAGGTAGCAACAGACTTGTCATCGGACCGGTTTATAGCTTACGCAACCTGGAAATTTATCGACCTGCATAGCAAAACCAACGGGCACCCGGTTTACCGCTACCTGTTTGCTAAAAAGCGCCCGGTGATGGCAAATGCGCCGGCAGGTACGGTTGATCATTCAATAGGTGCGGCACATGCGTCGGATATTGAATACGCTTTGGGCAACCTGTCAACCAATAAAGTGTATGCCTGGACGGCTGACGATTACAAAGCATCTGAAACTATGCAAAACTTTTTTGTAAACTTTGTTAAAACAGGCAATCCAAACGGACCGGGTTTACCAATCTGGTATGGCCTGCAAAGCAGTATCCCTAAGGTTATGGTTATTGATACAGAAAGCAAATCGCAACCGGAAAAGAATGCGAAACGGTATGTGATGATGGATACGTTTTTATAATAAATAGTATTGTCATCGAACGACAGGGAGAGATCTATACATCTATAAGTCGCAAACCTGTCTTGTATAGATTTCTCCCGTTGGTCGAAATGACATCGTTATTAATGGACCTTTTTAATACTGTATCTTAAAAGTAGCCGTCTGTGTTAGTTTATTATTCTCCTGCAAGTCAGCGGGTATAGTTATGTTCAATGCATCAGCCGTTTCACTGAATTTTATCTTCTTATCAACACCCAACAAGCTAATCTTTTTGATTTTTTTGATGTCCTTTAAATGAAGCGTAACCGTGCGCGGCATTTTTACTTTTTCATTGTCAGACAGGTTGAAGGCATAGATGGTATTGCTATTTTTTGATTTTGTATAAAACACATTCCCTTCCGAATAGGGGGCGATAGACGTGCTGCCATAGATTCCTTCACCATTAATCTTTATCCAGTCGCCTATCTGGCTCAGGCGCTGGTAAGCTATAGGGTCCCAATCGCCGTCAGGGCCGGGGCCGATGTTCATTAACAGGTTACCGCCTCTTGATACGATCTTTACCAGCAACGACACGATCTGGTTAACTGATTTATATTTATCGCCCGGTACATAGCTCCAGGAGTTGCCCATGGTGATGCAGCTTTCCCATGGATGGTCAAGCGGCTCGTTTGGTACTTTCTGTTCAGGAGTTGTATAGTTCTCAAACTCGCCGGGAACGGTACGGTCAACTACAATCAGACCCGGCTGTTTTTTACGGGCCATCATAGCTATTTTAGCCATGTCTATATCCTGGTCATAGATCTTTTTATAGTCAGGCGATTTAGGGTCGAACGTCGACTTTGGCCTTACCCAGCCACCATCTAACCATAATATATCCACCTTGCCATAATCGGTCATCAGCTCGCTAATTTGGTTATAGGTAAAGTCTTTAAACTTTTGCCAGCGCTCGGGGTGTTTGGCGGGATCATAATTTACATTCCGGCCCATAGGCGGGAAGTATGGCCACCAATAATTTTCATTATGCCAGTCGGGTTTTGAAAAGTAGGCGCCTATCATAAAGTTCTCTTTACTAAAAGCGTTAAAGATCTCCTTAGTAACGTTACTCCTCGGATTTGACGAGAAAGGATCGCGTGGGCTGGTTATTTTATAATCTGTTTGTTTAGTATCAAACATCGAAAAACCGTCGTGGTGCTTAGTGGTAAATACCACGTATTTCATCCCGGCATTTTTAGCCGCTTTTACCCATTTTTCAGGGTTAAAGTTTGTGGGATTGAAGGTCGTCAACAGGTTTTCATAATTCTTTTTATATTCAAAGTAGGTTGCTCCATGTTTCGGGTCGCGCTGTTCCCAGGGTTCGTCTTCGGGGCAAAGGCTCCAACTTTCTACCACACCCCACTCGCTGTATGGCCCCCAATGCATAAATAACCCAAATTTCAAATCCTGCCATTGGCGCAGCTTTTTTTGAACCAAAGTATCCGCAGGCACTACATAGGCTTTAGACATTTGATGTTCCTGCGCTTTTAACAAGGTACAGACAAGCAATAACAGTATAAAGGAAGCGATCTTTCTCATTTTGGGATAAAATTGGTTCACGAATATAATTAAAATGAACTATATAAAATATTGACTATGTTAGACTTATAAAATAGTTACTATTAAATCAGGGGCTTTGCTTTTTTATCGGCGGTTACAAAGGAGGTATAATATTCTCAGTGATGGTTGTTATTATTTCTAATTTAGTGGCACAAAACTTACTGAATGAAAAAGGAGTATAAAATACTTTTATGCGGGATAGGTAGCATTTGCCTAATAGATTTTTTAGGGGCAGTAGCATCACGGCAATGGGTGTTTAACTATACAATTTTATTACCGATCTCAATTATTTTATATGGCACTTTTGGCTTTATTGCAACAAAGGAACGGAATTTAAAAACAGGAGTTTTAATAGCAGCGACCATAGGCTTAATAGACTCAACTATTGGGTGGAAAATCTGCATGTTGCTTAGCGCGAATACCGGCAACCTGAAAAATAGCCCATCTGTTTTGACTTGGATTATCACGATAATATTTGTGACAGGTCTCGCGGCCCTATGCGGGCTTATCGGTGGAAGTTTAACCAGGATAAATAGAAAAAAGAATTAAGCCTGTGGTCGGTGTTATCACCGCACAACCATTGGTATGTCTAAATCCGTTCCATGTAAATGGTATTCACCTGTATGATGTGGCAAATGCCAGCTTTAAAAAGGCGGGCGAACAATTTTATAAGCAAGCATTATTGAAAACTAACAGATCGTAAAAGCTATGAAAAACAAGGCGGAGTGGCCGAGTGGTTAGGTGGGAGTCTGCAAAACTCTGTACAGCGGTTCGAATCCGTTCTCACGCCTCAATAAAAATTCTCTCTCTCATAATTTGGTTTATAATTGGTTAAGTAAATGCCCCTGCCCATCAGGGGCTTTACTTGTTTGTGTGAGAGTAGTAGGCTAAATTGCCAGAAGTTAATAAACCCAAAAAGAGGCGTAGCCTCGGCCAATATTGTAGCTACGGGTTTCAACCCGTAGAAAAATAAAAGAAAAGTATTAAGAGCCGTAGGCTCGGCCCATATAATATGTGTCGTGCCGACGGCACTCTCTTTTGGATTTGGGCTATAACGACGGGTTGAAACCCGTCGCTACAAAATATTGTCGAGCCTACGGCTCATTCGATAAGTGATACAAGCGTTAAACAACACACTTACTTACTACTTGGATACGCCTCCCTCAAAGCCTTCGCTTCTGCCGCCGTTATCCTTGATAAGCTGCCATGCCTTGCATCGGGTGGTATGCTGATATCCTGCTCAATGGTCCAGTTAAACAGGTCGGGCGATGACGAGATGCCATAATGGTCGGCCATCGGGAAATCGTAATACAATAACCAGCCCTTTGGTTTTATCGGGTCGGCCATAACGCTTGGTCCCTCGGTAATGGTTGGGGCTATCTGACCCTTGTTTAGTGGTCCGTCATAAACGGTATAAGGGCCTTCTAAATTTTTCGAGGTCGCTACGCGGATGCCGCGGCGCTCGCCGGTGGCGGGGCTAAACTCTTCTTCTTTATGTACCAGGTAGTAGGTGCCATTGTGTTTGGTCATGGTGCCGTCTATTACCGAGTAGCCCGGTGCAAACAGTACTTTGGCCGGGGTAAAAGTTTTCCAGTCGGTAGTTTTGCAATACCAAAGGCGGCTCTTTTTCCAGCCGGCATCCTCAAATGTCGACGACCAAAACAGTGTGTATTCCTTTGTCGCTTCATCATAAAAAAACTCAGGCGCCCATATATTTCGTACCATCGCACCGTTCTCGTCTTTTACATCCTTCATTAACGGCAGATAACTATCAAGCTGCCAATGGATCAGATCTTTTGATGTAGCATATAAACAGCTCGGTCCAAATTGCCTGCGGTCGGGTGCTGCGCGGCCGCCGCCCGTTGCTACCAATCGCCATAAACCGTCGGCGCCACGATGTATAAACGGATCGCGGATGTTTTGATCCCAAATCGGGTTATTATCGTTTATCGGTGTCCAATGCCGGCCGTCGGTTGATATCGCGATATGCAATTTCGCTATCAGCATGGGGTTTGGTAAGGGCACTTCAATGGTTTTGCCGGTTGCTGCATCAATCTCAATGCGTGTTGGGTAACGCTGGCGGAAATAGGTAAGCAGGTAAACATCTGTAGGTTTCTTAGCCTGTGCGTTAGCTAACTGGACCGATGTCGCCAACAAAATAAGTATATACAGTTTGAGTAGATTCTTCTTCATATCATTTAGTTTAAAGCACTTTATATTTATAAAGCACATACGAGTTTGGTTTTAACAGGCTAAAGCTAACCTCGCCATTGGGTTTAACTATTACCGTTTTATCCTGCCCCTCGCCTAATACTTTTTTAAAGCTAACCTCTTTACCCGCCGGCAAATAAGTGCGGATGATAGTGCTGTTTTCCTTATTCAATTCGCGGATGATCAATAGGTAGCCCTCTTTGTTTTTGATTGATTGAAACCCCGTCCATGAAGTGCCGGATGGTTGATTACCCAGCGGGAAGATCTGCCCGGCATGAATGTCCGGCTGGATCTGCCGGTATTTCTTAATAACCGGGGCAATGGTAAATGCTTTTTCAGGTAAGCCGGTAGCCTCCATCCAGGCCAGCGGTTGCGCCATCATGGTTAGGGCAAATTCATACTCCATGGATACTTTTGACGGGGCGAATTTGTCGTCCTTATCATACTTATCCGCGTTGCGGTAATTATTTAAAAACTCTAGCTGCAGGTTTTGCGGCGGCACGTAGGCCGATAGCATCCAGAGGTTACGCAACGTCCAGTGCGGGTAGTAATTGCTCCAGTCGGTATAACGGTTTTCTAAAAAAATATTGCCGTAGGTATTAAAATAATGGTAGCCATAACGGCGGCCCGCTGTAACATCCAAATTAAAAACAGCCCGGTTGTTGGTAACCAACATCACCGTATCAAACATTTTGCGCAGGTTCACTTCGCCTTTTTTATCGGTTACCTGTACGCCATCTATTTTAAAAGTGTTAATGCCGTAGGTTTTGTAAAGGCTGATCAAAGCCTCGGCGTCATTTTGCCAGTGGGCGTAGCTGTCATCCTTACTTGGATTGAACCATAAGCACACGTTAATACCCAATACCTTGCCGCGTTGCACAACTACGCTCAGGCCATGCGGAAATTTTACCGGGTCGGGTTTCCAGTAGTTTGGATTATCCCAGATCTTGGTAAGCGTACCACCCGCGAATGCCGAGTTTGCCGACCGCCCCGACTGCCAGCCATCATCAATCTGGAAATGCGTTATACCCAAACGGTGCGCGGCTTCCAGCTCATTTATGGTAAATGTTTCGCCAATATGCTTGTCCTGGCTGCGGTCGCCCCAGGTGTTCATCATCACCATATCATCGCGGCCCGGCTGGTGCAGGCGTACCTGCTGCTGATAGGTGCGTAATGCACTTAACTGACCTAACCTGCCACCTGTGGTTACACCGGTAACAAAACCATAGCAGCGTGTCCATTTATCGGGCGATAAGTCGGCGGGATTTACGCCAACACCTAACGCCTGTACTTTACCTATCTGCACTGAAAAATCTGCGCCGGGATAAGCCAGTTGCACATCAGACGACGGCGCTTCCTTTAAAATAAAAATACCATGTGTTCCGCCGGTTTCTTCGGCAAATAAAACATTTCCGGCAATGCGGCTTTCCGACCGGTACAACAGTTGCTCATGCTCCTGTACCAGCGTATTGTTTTGGTCGGTGATGTCAAAAAATTGGGTGGTTTTTATATTCCAATGTTTACCCGGGAGGGCCAGCGTTTCCATAACACTAACGCCCTGTGGAATGGCGGCGTTTTTATCGGTTTCTACATTCCGCAAATCGCCTTTGCTGGCTATTGTGCCAGCCCATTGCGCTTTCAAGCTGCCTTTTAAATAATAATCGCAGGCTATGGCGGGGCAGTCGGGGTAAATTCTGAAGATCTTTTTAACCCCCAGTGCGCCTAACTTAACTTCAACCTCAGCTTGTAAAAAAGCGGTGCTTATCGGCGTAGCGCTCACCTGGGTAACGGTTAGTTTTCCGTTAGCGGCATTGCCCGCGCCGGGGAACAATTGGTCGGGTGCTTTACCGGCCAGTTGCCATGTATATCCTGAACGTTTATCAGTTAACGAATAGCTTTTTAAATTGCCGTTGTTCCAGTTGTAGGTTCGTTTAACCAAGTTGTTTTCCAATACCAGGGTGTCGCCGGTTAGCGTAGCCTTGCATTTGGTTAGCGTGGTTTGGGCAAACAGGGAGGTGCTAAATGTGAGATATAGTGCAAACAACCTCAGGGTCCCCGCCGGGAGACCCTGAGGGAACGTGGAAAATATAGCTAACCGCGGTTTCATTATTTAGTTCCTGAAGGCTTTTTAAGCTCGATACCATCCTTCAACGGTACACCAAAGTTGGGGGTTCCGTCTTTATTCCAGGTAAATTGCTGCGCACGCGGCGCACGTTTATTACCACAGCCATCGCCCGGGTTGGTATTGGCGTGGTACAGGATCCAGTCCTCTTTGCCATCGGGCGATTTAAAAAATGAATTGTGGCCTGGCGCATAGATCTTGTTATCGGGGTTTTGCGAAAATACCGGCTCGGGCGATTTCTTCCAGGATAAGCTATCCAGCAGATCGGCATTTGCCGGGGCGGTTAACATCCCCAAGGCGTAAAAATCTGTCCAGCAACCACTGGCCGAATAGATCAGGAACAATTTGTTGCCATGTTTTAGGATCTCCGGGCCCTCGTTTACCAGCACGCCGATGCCGCTGTTGGTTTCCCATTTATAGGTTGGGCTTGATAGTTTTACACGCTTGCTGCTGATGGTCCACGGGTTGCTCATTTGTGCTATGTAGATATTCTGCATATTATTTTTATCGCCTTCCCAACCCGACCAAAGCATATACATCTTACCCTTATTCTCAAATATGGTAGCGTCAATGGCCCATTTATTGGTTTCGTCGCCAACCTGGCCCTTAAAGGTCCACTCGCCTTGTAATGGGTCGGCCGAAGGATTTTCTACCACATACATGCGGTGATGGTCATTCTTGCCATCATCGGCAGCAAAATACATGTACCATTTGCCGTTAAGAAAATGCAGCTCGGGCGCCCATAGCTCTTTTGAATGCATAGTGCCTGCAGGCGGTACCCAGATAACTTTCTTCTCTGCCGATCTTAGTTCAGTCAAATCCTTTGTTTTCCAGATAGTAAGGTTTTGCCCGGTGGAGTTGGTATAATAGTAATAACCATCCTTGTAAATATTCCAGGGATCGGGTCCCGAAGGTAAAACGGGGTTGGTAAAAGTTTGGGCGAAAGCGCTGCCCAGGCTTATGTTAAGCAGGATAACAACAAGTAATTTTTTCATGCGGGATATAATGGTTAGCGTAAATATAGAATTTTTATGTTGAGCCATGGCGAGCCTTCCGCACTTAACAAGTAACAATTTCCATACTAATATTGCTTCATTATTTTAACCAGCATTTTAGCTATTATAGCATGGCCTTTGTCAGTTGGATGGAGGCCATCGTAGGTCATGTTCATGGCTTCAATTGGGTACGGATACTCATCGGTTGTTGGGTTGAAGGGGATGCCTATATAATCAGGATACTTATAATTCTTGTACGCGCCGGTGGCCGGGTCTTTTAAGCGTTTATAGTTAACGGCGTTTTTTATGGTGATGCCGCTTTTGTAATAAAGGTCGGCCAGCTTAAGGTTTTGAAGTTTGGCTATGTTTTTAATAGCGTCGGCATAGTCTGACAGCTTAACACCATTGTGGTCTTTATAAGCGCCGTGTATAATACTTGCCTGGTTATTGATATCAACATAATCTGTACGCTGCATAGGTGTTAACAGTATGATAAGAGCATCGCTGTTTTGAGCACGGATCTTATCTATAATGATGCGGTACGCGCCATAAACGGTGCCAGCACCGGTGTTGTTATCGTAGTCGGCCACGGTTCCAATCGGGAAGCCTACCCACCAATCATTCGTCCCTAAAAACACCGAATAGATATCTGCCTTTTCAATCCCGAGGTGATCAAAGTTTTCGGCAATACCTTTAGCGGTCCAGCCCGGGTAGCCATGATTGGCAAAATGCACGTAGGGTAATTGTTCCACCACATCATCCATATAACCTTTGGTAAGCCGGCCCTTTGTATACTCCGTTCGACCGTTATGGAAAGTAATAGAGTCGCCAATGGCCATCCACTTTAACTCTTTATGCGGCGCGAACGAAGTAAATAATGCTAACGCGATGATCAATAATATGGTCTTTCTCATAATTGGTTCGGAGTGATTTTTAAAGATATTTATTTATCGCGACAAACATACTTGCTATATTCACCTAATGAAAAAGTTGTTGAGCAGGGGTTTTGTAATATTAATGGCGATGATAGGTTTGGCTATACCCGCCCGTGCACAGTATGGCGGTGTAGTAATATCGTTGGATGACCATTTTGTGAATGAATGGGTTAAAGCCGACTCGATATTTTACCCGCAATATAAATGGAAGGTTACCTTTTTTGTATCGGCCTTTGGTAAGATAAAGCCAAACCTGCAACAAAAATTATTGAACCTGCAGGCCGAAGGCCACGAAATAGGCTACCACGGTACTACACATATCAATGCTGCCGAATATTTAAAGACCCATACGCTTGACCAATACCTGACAGACGATTTTACCCAGCTGCAGCCCATGCGCGATATGGGGTTTAAAGTAACCTCATTTGCTTACCCTAACGGCACACGCACCGGGCAAACGGACAGCGCCCTGCTTAAAACATTTACCATGTTACGTGGGGTAAGCAGCAAGGAAAAAGCCGACAAAGACAACGGTTGTTTTTACCAGGGCAAACCGCTTATTGACGGCATGGGTATGGAAATACATTATCCATATTTCTCGCCCGAATATATGACCAGCCTGCTTACGTACGCCCGCGATCATAATACGGTATTGTGCGTGTACTCGCACAAGCCCGTACCCGTTGCCGACCCAAAACAACACGAGGTAGACTATGCCACCCTGCGCCTGATCTGTGAATTTGTAAAAAAGAATAAGATGAAATTTATGACAATGAACGAGTTGGCGGGGAGGAAAGCAAGGTAGTTTTTTTATATTTTTTGTTTCACCCGGCTTGTTTCAAAGGGCAAAAACCCGGTTTTTGTATTAATTTGATAATCAAATTAATAAATTATAATTATGCGTAAAAATACTGACTTAAAAGTTGTTTCATTTTGTTTCACCTTATTTTTGTAATTTGCTTATATTTAAATAGTTAAGTCAAAATTTTGTTTCATCTGTTTCATTTGTTCCACTATTTTGTGAAACAAAAGAAATCGTCAAAAATAACCTTTTAATACTATGCGTTATTTAAAACTAATGTTGCTTTTGGGGATAGGGCTTACCTGCCCCGGCCTGCATGCGCAGCAACGCCTGGCAGATTCCAACTACACCTACAAACCCGCCACGCCCGATGGCACCGGCAAATACTACAAAGGCCGCGAAATTGCCCACGTAATGGGTTTTGAAGGCGCCGCCTGGTTGGAACGCAACACGCGCGAACAGGAAGAGAACACCAAAAAGGCGATAGCCAAACTACCCATAACTGCAGCCAGCGTGGTTGCCGATATTGGTGCTGGAACGGGTTATTATACCTTCCCGATAGCGGCCAAAGTACCGCAGGGCAAAGTATACGCCGTAGAGATACAGCAGCCCGCTCTAACCTTTTTAAAGCAACGCAGCACACAGCTAAATTTAAACAATGTGATTGTAGTGAGGGGGGGCGAAAAGTCGCCTAACCTGCCTGATAACGTTATCGACCTGGCCATAATGGTTGATGTGTATCATGAGCTATCCTACCCGCACGAAATGCTGCAGGCCATACGGCGTTCGTTAAAGAAGGATGGCAAGTTACTGCTATTGGAATATCGCGCCGAGGATCCAACTATCGAGATCAAACCCTTACACAAAACCAGCATCTACCAGTTAAATAAAGAACTTAATGCCAACGGCTTTCATTTAAAGCAGGACGGCGAATTTATGCCGATACAGCACTTTTTAGTGTACCAGAAGGATTAACCAAAATACTAAATTGCGCCTATGTATTTCGCCATTATCATACCCATTCTCGCCTTATTGGCTTTTATCATCTTCCGTAAAAAAGGAAGCACTACATCAGCCAGTTTCCAACAGCTGGACAAACCGCTGCGCCAACTTTTAGACAGCCGGGTAGACTATTATCACCGGTTAAGTAATGCTGAAAAGCGCCGGTTCGAATCGCAGGTAGCCCTATTCCTGCAAACGGTGAACATTGAGGGTGTAGGGACGGAAATTACGGATGTTGACCGGGTGCTTATCGCGTCGAGCGCGGTAATACCTGTATTTGGCCTGGGCGATTGGGAATACCGCGACCTGCTAACCAGCGTGATATTATACCCGGATACGTTCGATCATGAATACCAGTTTGAAGGCGGCAGCCGCAATATTCAGGGGATGGTAGGTACAGGTTATATGAACGGGCAGATGATCCTGTCGCGGCCTGCCTTGCTTAAGGGGTTCTCGCCGACGTCGGGTAAAGAAAATACCGCCATCCATGAGTTTGTGCACCTGGTTGATAAATCAGACGGCGCTACTGACGGCGTACCCGAGCAATTATTGGAACATGATTATGCCACACCCTGGCTAAGCCTGATGCATAAAGAAATGCACCGCATTAACGAGGGGCACTCAGACATCAACCCTTACGCCACCACTAATGAAGCCGAGTTCCTGGCCGTCGCATCCGAATATTTTTTTGAGAAACCCGCCCAGTTTAAAGAAAAGCACCCCGAGCTTTATGAGCAGCTAAGTAAGATCTTCAGGCAAAAACCTGCGTAATATTCCGGGTATATTAGTAGATTAGCCGCAAGTTTATATATCCCCATATATAATAAAACCTGTTATGAAGAAAAATTTACTACCCGTTGTCGTTATAGCCGCTATCGGTATTTGCTGTTTAGGCTACACCAAAGAGCAAGTCGCCAAACGCCCTAATGTTATTATTATTTATACGGATGATCAGGGCTACGCCGATATGAATATCTATGGATCTAAAGACCTGGTAACCCCCAATATGGATGGATTGGCAAGGAGCGGGGTTAGGTTTACAAATTTCTATTCGGCTTCGCCGATATGCTCGCCGTCAAGGGCCGCATTGTTAACGGGCAGATATCCGCAGCGTGCAGGCTTGCCGCTCATGGGGCCATCAAAAGAAGGTGTAGCAGGTATGTCCGGCTCGCAATATACTTTGGGCGAATTGTTTAAAGACGCGGGCTATAAAACCGCGCATATTGGTAAATGGCATATCGGTTATAATAAAGAAACCGAACCAAACGCGCAGGGGTTTGAATATTCGTTTGGGTTTATGGGTGGATGTATTGATAACTACTCGCACTTTTTTTATTGGGAAGGACCTAACCGCCATGACCTATGGAGAAATGGCACCGAGATAAACGAAGCAGGCAAGTTCTTTCCTGATATGATGGTGGACGAGGCCGGCAAATTCATGGCTGAGAATAAGGATAAACCCTTCTTTATGTATTGGGCCATCAACAATCCGCATTACCCGTTACAGGGCAAAAAGAAATGGCTGGGCTATTATAAGAACCTGCCATCGCCCCGCGATAAGTATGCAGCCAGTATCTCAACTATGGATGAGAACATTGGCGACCTGTTAAAGAAACTGGATCAATTGGGATTAAGGGAAAATACGATCATCGTTTTCCAGTCAGACCAGGGCTTTTCGCGCGAGGACCGCACCTTTGGCGGCGGTGGTTCGGCAGGAGAGTATCGCGGGTCTAAATTTAGCTTGTTTGAAGGTGGTGTGCGCGTGCCTGCCATCATCAGCTGGCAAAAACATATCCCTGCAAACCAGGTGCGTACCCAGGTAGCAACCAATGTAGACTGGTTCCCTACGCTTGCGGCTTATTGCAATATAAAAATGCCGGCTCGTAAAGTTGACGGTCAGAGCCTGGTGCCGATCATCAATTCGGCCGATGTAAAAACAAATCATCCGGTGTTTAACTGGCAAAGCGGCGGCGGCAATGCCAACCCGCAATGGTCGGTGCTGGATGGTGAGTGGAAGCTATTGCATAGCCCACTTGAAGCAACAAAAGCAGAGCTAACGCCTGAGGGCTATTTCCTGACTAACCTGAAAGATGACCCTTCAGAAAAAACCAATGTTGCGGATAAGCACCCGGATATTGTACAGCGTTTATTAGCTACGCATAAGGCTTGGTTGGAAGAAGTATTTACGCAATAACACACCTAAACTGTCATTCTGAGCATAGCGAAGAATCTGCAAATTAGGCGCGCGCCGCTCGGTAGATTCTTCGCTATGCTCAGAATGACAAAAGGTTTCACTTCACCATTTCATTAACCAAACCTTTCAATTCTTTATACCGCTCATTGCGGCCTTTGTTATTAATGTAAAAGGTCATTAAAATAGCGGCATAACCATTTTTATAATCAACCCATGGGAAACTACCAAACAAACCGGGGCTGCTAATTGGCAGGCCCGTATCAGCTGCGGATGCACTTTTGCTCACCCATTCGCCATAGCCGTAGCCCATGTTACCCGCTTCGCCCGGCGAGTAGGCGACTTTAACATCGGCTGTAATTCGGTTTATCTGCATTTGGGCTATGCTGCTTTCACTCAGAATCCGTTTGCCGTTAAACTCGCCTTTGTTTAATATCATCACTAAAAAATTCAGATAGTCCTGCGGGGTGCTGATGCCGCCACCTGCAGGCAAGGCAACTTTGCCGGTGCCCCAATCAGTATTTGTCATATTAAGTGGTTTGGCAATACGCTCGGCAAATAAGGTTTGAAATGTTTTGCCGCCAATCTTCTCCACAACTGCCCCGGCAATCTGCAAACCCACATTGCTGTAATGAAACACCCTGCCCGGCTGGCCTTCCATATCAAGTTTTGCTATGTTTTGCATGGCTTCATCCATATTGGCAGTATTCTTTAATTCCTGCAGGTCGTCCTTTAACGATAGCGGCTTAATACCTGTTTGGTGCGACAGGCATTGGCCGATAGTGATATTGCCCTTGCCGCCTGCAGATAGTACCGGCAAAAATTTACCAACGGTATCCGTAAGCTTTAGCTTTCCCTCATCAACAAAAGTCATTACCAGGGCGGCGCTTAGCCACTTGCTGCAACTGGCAATCGCTTCGCGCGATGTTGGGGTGTAATCGTCCTGGTCGGCGATTTTGCCCTGGCGTTTGGTTATGAACTTATTTACCATCTTCTGGCGCATATTCATTTTGTTGACAGAATGGTTATAAATCACTTTGCCATCTTTATAAACCATTAGTATGGCACGGCCACCCATTTCGCCGGCCTCATCATCCAGCCAGGTATCCAGTTTCTTAGTATCGCGTTGGGCAAAGGTTGCGCTAACACTGCCGCAAACTAATAGCACGGCGAAAAGTATGTTTAATTTCATATCAAAAACCGGGTAAGGTGGTGTACTAAATATAGTAAGTAACTATGTTAATTGCTGTTAGATAAAATAACACCCCCAAGGTTTAACCTATTGGTTTTAATTAGATCTGATAACTGTTAGGATGCCATCCCAAAAATCTACCCGGGCTTGTAAAGCATCCTGCACCGCACGTGTGGCTTCAGCCCATTTAGCCTCATCTTCGCCGCAAAGCGATGCCGTCATTTCATAAGCCAGGTGTGAATGGTGATCGCCATCTACTTCGATATGGCGCTCTAAGTAATAAAGCAAGGTTGCGGCCTTGCCCGGTAAACTGGTATTTAACTCGCGCACCATGCTGATAAATAAACCTGGGATCAAATCCTCGCGGCCAAATGTAAACACGGCGGCCTGTATATGGGTGCCATCGGCTTGAACAACGTTAAAGGTATGGTTTACAAAATTGCGGGTAGCCACCGGAATCTCCGGGTTTAACAATGCCGCTTCAATCGTTTTACCGGTACTTAACTCTTTAAACAATGCGGTTATGGCTTTAGCTTCGCTGCCGGCCTGCTGCATGGCTTTTACATATAGCTCAAAATGGCTGGTGCGGTTACCGTTCTCATCTACATCACTTTCCTCGCCGGTTACAATCTCGTTTATCAGGTAGCGGGTATTGGCATCGCCAACCGGCATCCACGGCAAATCAACACAAGTTAAGTTGCGTTGTAATGATTTGAGCAACGACATAAAATCCCAAACAGCAAATACATGGTATTCCATAAATACCCGCAGGTTACCCAGCGTTTTTATTTTGCTGTAAAGCGGGTGGCTTATTAACTGCTCTTTTAAAGGAGTTATGGTTTGTTTTAATTTGGCAATATGTTCGTTCATCACAAGTGCGTTGGCGGGCAAAGATAGAATATCAGTAAGCAAGCGACAATCAAAAGCGTGTCAGTTTATACCCCTTCCGGCTGTATATTTTCGCAATGATGTCACTTTTCGCAATCGAAAATAACCTTACTTATGTATACTTGTCGTATTTTTTCTTTTATTTGTATACACCGTTAGTCAAACGGATTATAACCAACTATATATATTCTTAAATAATAAAGATGATGAAGAAAAACCTGATCTTTTTGGTATTGCTTGCCTTATGCTTTAAGGCGGACGCACAAAACATTTCATTGGTAAAAGGCTGGAAGATGTCGATAGGCGATGATGCCGGCTGGTCTGCACCTAACTTTGATGATAAAGGCTGGCAAAACGCAAACATTACCCGCCCGTGGGAGCGCCAGGGCCATGCTAATTATGATGGTTTTGGGTGGTACCGCCTGCACGTGGTTATACCATCATCTATAAAAGAAAAAGCATATTTAAAAGACAGTATTATTATAAGCCTGGGCAGCATTGATGATAACGATGAAGTATATCTTAATGGTAAACTGATAGGTAAATACGGTGGCCGTGGCGGCGATATTAAAGAAAGCAAATATGGGCACCGCAGCTATGTGGTTGCGGCAAATAATCCGGCCGTACAATGGGATAAGGATAATGTACTGGCCATACGCGTTTATGATACCGGCGGCGACGGCGGTGTCTACGGTTTAGCGTCCGAGTATAATATCCGGATGAGCGATATTATGGAAGGGACACAGTTTGATACCGGTAAAGATTTTAGCTATGGCGACAAGAACTCATTAGGCAAATCCATACAACTGGTTTCAAAGAACCATTATCAATATCGTGGTAAATTATCTGTTATTGTTACCGATCCGGAAACAAACAAAATTATTAATACTCAAAAAACAGATACGGCACATTTCACTAACGGAAAGCCATTTACATGGTGGTTTGCTTTTGCACCATCGCAAAAGAAATCATACCTGGTAACCTATACGTTTAAAGATACCAAAACAGGTGTTGAATTATCTCAAACAGAAACTACGCCATACATATTAACCCCGGCAGTATCAAGGGTGCCACGGATAAACGGGGCAGACATATTTGGCGTACGCCCCGGCCACCCGGTGTTGTATTTAATACCCGCTACAGGCAGAACGCCGTTAACTTACAAAGCAACCGGTTTACCGGCCGGATTAAAATTGGATACTAAAACAGGTATCATAACCGGCTTTGTTGCTAAGGCGGCCAACTACCCGCTTATATTTACAGTAAGTAATAAATTTGGTACCGATACCAAAAAATTCACCTTAGCTATTGGCGATAACATTGGCCTTACACCCGCTTTAGGCTGGAACAGCTGGAACGCCTGGGGCCTTAGCGTAAACGATGAAAAAGTACGCATCTCTGCCCGCGAAATGGCCGAGCGTTTGGCTGCCCATGGTTGGGGCTATATTAATATTGATGACGGCTGGGAAGCGGCCGCTCGTAATGCTGATGGCAAGATCACCCCAAACAGTAAGTTCCCGGATATGCGCGGACTAACTGATTATGTGCATAGCTTAGGCCTGCGCATGGGTATCTACTCATCTCCCGGCCCAAAAACTTGTGGGGGCTATTTAGGCAGTTATCAGCATGAGGATGATGATGCCTTAACCTATGCCGAATGGGGTATTGATTATTTAAAATATGATTGGTGCTCGTACGGCCAGATAGCGCCAAGAAGCCCTAATCTGGACGAGATGAAAAAGCCTTACCAGGAAATGCGTGCATCGTTAAACAAAGCTAACCGCGATATCCTTTACAGCTTTTGCCAGTATGGTATGGGCAGCGTATGGAACTGGGGTGCCGAAGCCGGTGGTAACAGCTGGCGCACAACGGGTGATATAACTGATACCTGGGCCAGCATGTCGGGCATTGGGTTTAACCAGGATAAAGCAGCGCCGCTTGCAGGTCCGGGCCATTTTAACGATCCGGACATGTTGGTTGTAGGTAAAGTAGGCTGGGGCCCAAGCCTGCATCCAAGTCGCCTTACTTTTGATGAGCAATACTCGCACATTAGCTTGTGGAGCTTGCTGGCATCGCCGCTGTTAATTGGTTGTGATATGGGTAATCTGGACAGGTTTACGCTAAGCCTGCTTACCAATGATGAAGTAATAGCCGTTAACCAGGATGCATTAGGCAAAAGCGCCCGCCAGTATATAAAGAATGATAATTACCAGGTATGGGTTAAAGAGTTAAAAGATGGCAGCAAAGCTATCGGCTTGTTTAACTTGACTGATAAATATCAAACGCTGTCGCTTGCTAAAAACGATCCTGCTTTAGCCGGGTACCATAAGTTCCGTAATATATGGAGCCAGCAGCCAATTGTTGCAGCCGGCTCTACAGTAGGCGGCAAAGTAGCGCCGCATGGGGTGTTGTTAATAAGGGTATCCAAATAACAGAAAGGTTACGCAATCGTATGCGTAACTTTTAAGTATAACTATACCTTTTTAAGTTATTTTAATTGATATTTGAAAACCACCGGTTCATGCCGGCATAACCAATTTACTAAATTATTTGATCCGTATGGAAAAATCACGTCGTACCTTCATCAGGCAGGCATCAATTGCCGGTGCCGGAGTAATGCTTGCCAAAACCGGCTTAAGCGCCAAAAGCTATAAACGTATTATTGGTGCCAATGATCGTGTGCGTGTAGGTGTTGTTGGCTTCTCTGATCGTCATAAAAGCTCGCACATGCCTTGCTTCATGAACCATTACAAAGAGCTAAATTTTGAAGTAGTGGCAGTATCAGATATCTGGAACAGGCGCCGTGAAGAAGGTGCTGCTGCGTGGAGTAAAAAGATGGATAACACGGTTAAAGCATACCGCAATAACGAAGAAATGTATGGTGCCAAATCGGTCGACGCTGTATTTATGAGTACTGCCGATTTCCAGCACGCGCGCCATTGCGCCGAAGCAGTACGCGCCGGTTGCGATGTTTACTGCGAAAAGCCGTTTGCTGAAACTATGGAAGATGCCCGTTTTGCACTTAAAGCAGTAAAAGAAACCGGTAAGATAGTACAAATAGGCTCGCAGCGCCGTAGCGGTGCCAATTACCATGCTGCCGACGAATTTATAAAATCGGGCCAGTTTGGGCCGATAACAATGGTTGAGCTAACCTGGAACGTAAACCAACCCGGACGCTGGCGCAGACCAGATGTGGTACCGCTGCTAAAAGAATCGGATACCGATTGGAAACGCTGGTTAATGAATCGGCCTTACGAAGCGTTCGATCCGCGTAAATATTTAGAGTTCCGCCTGTTCTGGCCTTATTCATCAGGGTTACCTGGTCAGTGGATGAGCCACCAGATAGATACAGTGCACTGGTTTAGCGGGTTAAAACATCCGCGCAGCGTAACTGCTAACGGTGGTATTTATATGTGGAAAGATGGCCGCCGTAATTGGGATACCATATCGGCTGCTTTTGACTACGGGCCGGCAAATGACCCTGCTTCAGGCTTCCAGGTAACATTTGCCTCGCGCATGCACAATGGCGACGATGATCCTTCTGAACTATATTACTCAAATGGCGGTGAACTAAACCTGGTAACCAATAAAGTGACAGCCAAAGGTGGCCTTACCGAAAAGATGGCTAAAGCCATGGGGATGAAAGCCAACTTGTTGCCGGAGATCAGCCTGAAGAATACGGAAAAAGTAGTTACATCAGCCAATACCGGTGGCGACGCGTTAACGTCAAACCACGTGCGTAACTGGATGGAATGTGTGCGCAGCCGTAAACAGCCTAACGCCCCGGTTGAAGCAGGATACAGCCATGCTATAGCGCTTATAATGACCAATGCGGCCGCACATACAGGCTTAAAAGCCACTTTTGATGAGGCTACGCAGGAAGTGATGGTTGGTGGTAAAGTATTTAAATATTAAAGAAATTAATGCTAAAGTGTTTCACAAAAAAGTGAAACACTTGAAACACTCTTTTGAGTTAAGGTGCTGATAATAAGCAAACTAAAAAATTGAGTGAAACACTTTGAAACAGTACAAAAGCTTTAAATAATTACATTTAACAGCTTGTGCAAAAGCTATTTATGCTGTTTTGTGTGTTTTTGAAAAAACAGAGTGAAACACCCCGGGTGAAACAGTGAAATACTATTAAAATGAACCAGATCAGGAAAGCGGCATTAGCTATTACTATGACAGCGCTATCAACCATTGCTCTTGCACAACAACAGCAAGTAACGCTGGTTAAATCGGCAAAAGATAAAAAGGTTGATGTGCTGATAGGCGGGAAGCCATTCACCAGTTTTTTGTATCCGGATACCCTTGAAAAACCTGTTTTATATCCGCTGCATGCGGCTAACGGCACGGTAGTAACCCGTAGTTTCCCGCTGGACAAACGCGCCGGCGACGCGACGGATCACCCGCATCATATTGGTTTATGGTTCAACTATGAAAATTTGAACGGCCTTGATTTCTGGAATAATAGCTACGCCATACCTGCGGCCAAAAAAAGCCAGTATGGCTGGATCCGTACGGATAAAGTTTTAGAAACTAAGAACGGTACTACCGGCAGCCTGACCTATCATGCTAACTGGACCAACCAGGCCAAAGAAGTTATACTGGAGGAAACAACCCGTTTTGAATTTAGCGGGACCGGCAGCCAACGTGTTATCGACCGGATAACTACGCTTAAAGCGGTTATGGATGCCAAATTTAACGATGCTAAGGATGGTATGCTGGGCCTGCGCCTGGCGCACGAACTGCAAATGCCAACAAAAGAGGATCAAAAATTTACGGATGATAAAGGTATTGTAACCATTGTAAAAGGTGGCACCGACCCTTTAGCCAATGGCAACTACTTAACCAGCGCAGGTAAAACAGGCGATGCGGCCTGGAGTACCCGCGGTGTATGGTGCCTGGTATATGGCAAAATGGGTAATGATATGATAAGCATCGCTATTATCGATCACCCGCAAAACCCCAATTATCCTACCTTTTGGCATGCCAGGGGCTACGGCCTGTTTGCGGCAAACCCATTGGGCGAAAAGATATTTACCAATGGTAAATCCGAAAAGAACCTGACGCTAAAAAAGGGCGAATCCGTTACTTTTAAATATCGTATCGTGATAGCTAATGCAGGCGAAAAGCTATCGGCAGATCAGCTTAATACAGCCGCGGCAAGTTTTGCTAAAAAGTAAGATGAGATATACCCTCGCGCTGGTTTTATTATTGGTATTGAGCAACGCTATGGCGCAGCCCCGGATCATGATAAAATTGGACGATCTGGGCAGCCGTAACGGCCGCAGTAGCGCCGCGCCGGTAATAGACATATTGATGCAGCGTAAAATTAAAGCCGGATTAGGTGTTATTGCCGCACAATTAGATTCGACCGCTGGGATAGCATACAGCAAATACCTGGCAGCGAGAAATGATAAAGGCGAAAAACTGTTTGAGATCTGGAACCATGGCTTTAACCATTCTAACAACAACCCACCCGCTAACAACATGGAGTTTAAGGGCACGGGTTACGACTTTCAGAAAGGCCATTTAGCGAAAGCGCAGGCAAGGGTAAAACAATTGCTTGGCATAACCATGCGTACGTTTGGATCGCCTTATAATGCCAGCGACTCGGTTACAAACACAGTAATTAAAGAACAGGGCGATATTAAGGTATTCCTGTTCGGCAGTTTTAAAACGGACGAGATTCCCAGGGTGAAAAACTACAATAACCGGGTAGAAATGGAGATAACCACCGGGCAGGTTAACTATGATCATTTTGTAGCCGACTATCAGAAATATAAAGGCAGGTACAAAGATAATATGGTGCTACAGGGACACCCAAACATGTGGGATGCCGCACGTATTGCCGAGTTTAATAAGATCCTGGATTTTCTGATCGCACAAAAATGCGAGTTTGTTTTGCCGTATGATTATTACCTGTCGACTAAATAGTCGCTAAGCTTTTGCCGCTGCCCTTATATCCTCAATCTCCAACACGGGCTTAGGATACCCTTTAATAACACAATTTATCATGGCCTGCCCAACTTCGTGCAGTGTAAGCGTAGCTTTTGGTGCCAGGAAATTAACAACAGGGTACAACCACATAAACCATCTATACACCCCGTTTAAGCTTTGTTGCCCATCTACCGGTTTCATAATCCCGGGGCGGAAAGCGTAGGCACTTTTATAGGGGAGTTTAAACAGCGCATTCTCGGTGCGGCCCTTAACGCGCGCCCACATTACCGATCCTTGTTCGCTGCTGTTTGTACTGGCGCCGGAAACATAGGTGAAAACCAAATTAGGGTTAAGCTTAGCCACCGTTTCGGCAAAGTTTAGGGTGATGTCATAAGTAAGATGCGTATACTCTGGTTCCTTCTTACCAACAGATGTTACACCGGCGCAAAAGAAACAGGCATCATAACCGGTTAGCTGGTCGGCAACTTTGGTAAGGTCCATAAAATCGGGAACCAATAATTCTTTTAGCTTTGGATGCTGCCTGTCGTAATGTTTACGGTTAACAATTAGTACCTCGGCTACGTCGGCGTTAGCCAAACAGTGTAATAACACCCCTTCGCCTACCATGCCGGTAGCTCCGGTAATAATAACTTTGATTTTCATGCCTGTAATTGTTGCTTGTTAATGTAGACGATCAACAATATAAAACATTTTAAATTATTTTGTTTGAGCAGATTTTAACCTACACCCCAAACTGCGTTAAATGGTGGTCGAGATGTTTATAAAACATGGTGTTCCACTCACCACCAGGTAGTTTACCAAACGAGTGTGATTCCTTACCATCAAAATGTTTCTCGCCTAATTCAAGCGTTTGCTTAAGGTGGTCAATTAATCGGCCTTTTTCCAGTTCAAAATCGCGTTCATCTTTAATAATAAAAGCAGGAGCGGTTGGATTACCATGTTTATAAGGTACGGGGCCCACCACTTTGCTCTTTACTAATGTTTTCAATATAAATTTTAAAAAAGGATTAGGCTTTGGGTGCTTATCCGTATAAACCATTTCATAACTTACATTGCAATGGGCAAGCATTTGCGCTACCGCCATTTTACCCCACAAGGGTTGGGTTTGCGTGGTTAATTTGTTTATACGATCTGTTAGCTCGGCAACATCGGCGGGGTTAAATACACTTTTCATGATTAATTATCATCTGGTTGTCTAAAGATGATGATTTTTAGCCCGTTGGCAAAACTAATATCGATAAAAAAGGGCCCGCAAAAACTTTCGCGGACCCGGTAACAGGGGTATTAAATCTGGTCAGTTATCCTATTCTGTTAGTAAGGCTGCGTAACAGCATGTTACCAACAAACATTACGCCGCATACCGCCAACACTATACCTGCAAACTGGTTACGCGCACCTTCTTCGTCCATAAAGTTTAAGGTGATCAGCGTTGATACAACCAAAAACAGGATAACCCACGCGAGATCAAATCTGAACATCTTTTTCATCGGCTTACTACTTAATGAATAAAATAAAAGCAAATACAGCACCAATTTAGATGGGTAGCTTCCAGGTTAAAGCCGCGGCTGGTTGCTCGGCCTAAACCGCAAAATATGGGAAATTATACCCCGCAATGCACTAAATAAAGTATTTTTAAAAAATGGGGGCTAAGGGTATAGCTATATTGCTTACGTTATCAATCTGCAACAGTAGTTGGGGGAATGCCCTGCAGATTGCAAAACCGTTTCCTCAACATCCGCGCTATTTTACGGGGACCATCAAGCCAAATCATATCAGCCAGTTACAGCGGGATAACGCGGTACGTAGTTTCTACACGCAATGGAAAACCCGGTTTGTAAAAAACGTACCCGGCAAACCCCAAAGCTATATTTGGTTTGAGGGCAGGGGAGGTAAGCAATGCGTGTCTGAAGGGCAGGGCTATGGTATGATCATCACCGTACTAATGGCCGGCTATGACGCAGCAGCCAGGTCGACCTATGATAATTTATTCAGCTATACCCGGGCACACCCAAGTCGCCGAAATAAATACCTGATGGCTTGGGCACAAAAAACAAACGGAACGGACCTCGACAAAACCTCGGCAACGGATGGTGATATGGATATTGCTTTTTCGCTGTTATTAGCGTCAAAACAATGGGGAGATAAGGGAACGATCAATTATCTCCAGGAAGCCAAAGCGATGATCAGCGCAATTATGCGATATGAGATCAACCCGACAAGCTGGTCGGTTTTGCTGAGTGATGGCGTGGAAGCAGAAAGCAAGGATTATTTCGCCATGCGGTCATCTGATTTTATGCCCGCCCATTTTAAAGCTTTTAAGCAGGCAACACATGATGAGCGCTGGGGCAAAGTAATTGATGCGGGGTATAAACTGTTTAATGATATGCAGGTTAATTATAGCCCGGATGCCGGTTTATTACCCGATTTTATCATCAACCTAAATAAAAAACCAAAACCAGCCGGACCGCATTTTTTGGAGGATAAGTATGACGGGCAATATAATTACAACGCCTGCCGTGTACCCTGGCGCATAGCTACCGATTATTTGCTGACCGGCGATAAGCGATCAAAAAATATCGCCGGCAAAATAAACCGCTGGATAAGGGAGACAACTAATAATGATACGTACAATCTTTCTGCCGGGTATACATTGGCCGGTAATGATATAAAGGGGCGATACTTTGAAGCGTTAAGTTTTGTAGCGCCCTTTGGTGTAGCTGCAATGGTTGATAGTAAGAACCAGGTTTGGCTAAACCATGTATGGGATTACCTGGTTGGCTTTAAATTGAAGGATTACGACTATTACGACAACAGCATTAAGCTGTTAAATATGATCATCATGTCGGGCAATTATTGGCAATAAAATTTATTCAGCAGATATGTTACAATTGGGTTTTACGCATAAGGCAAATTTATTAACTTGCCCCCATGTATGATATCTGTTGCGTAGGGCATATTACTTCTGATAAAATTGTTAATACCAAGGGCATTATGCACATGCCGGGGGGCACGGCCCTCTATTTTTCGTGTGCGGTAAATAAGCTTGATGTAAATTATGTTTTGGTAACGGCCCTTGGCGCTGCCGAAATGGAGTATGTAGACCACCTGCGCAATAAAGATATCGAAGTAAGGGTACAACCCAGCGCCCATACGGTGATATTCGAGAATATATACGGAGAGAACCAGGACGATCGCACTCAAAATGTATTGCAGATAGCCGACGCGTTCACCATGGAGCAGCTGTTAAATGTTGAGGCGAAAGCATTTCACCTGGGGCCGCTTTTAGCCGGCGATTTTACTACAGACTTTATAAAAACACTATCCGCCAAAGGTTTAATATCATTAGATGTGCAGGGCTACCTGCGTAAAGTGGTTAACAAAAAAGTATTCCTGACCGATTGGCCCGATAAGCTGAACGCCTTGCAATATATTGATATTGTAAAAGCTGATGTTGCCGAACTGGCGGCGCTGTCGCGCTACCAAACAGTAGAAGAAGGCGTAAAGTTTTTGGCTGACCTGGGCGTTAAAGAGGCCGTTATAACCAATGGCAGCCAGGGTTCTGTAATTTACAGCGAAGGTGTTTTTTATAATATCCCCGCTTATCTTCCGGAACTGGTGGTAGATGCCACCGGTTGCGGCGATACCTATATGGCCGGTTACTTATACCAACGTATTAAAAAAGGCGCAGGCATCCAACAAGCCGGCGAGTTTGCCGCTGCTATGGCCGGGCTTAAAACCATGTCGCCGGGGCCATTTGTGGGTAACGAGGATGAGGTTACCCGCTTTTTAATACAGCGCGTGTAGTGCAATTAATTGTATCAGTGTTTCAGATATTGCTGACACACCTGATACAGCTGAAACACCTGACACAGTTAATACGATTATTGTGGGTATTAAGTCATCTAAACATTGTTAGCCCGTTTATTGTTACATTATTATCATTTTTAATTGAGCCAATTAATCTTGCTTGCAGGCATTTTTCTTTTAATAAGCACCGGGTGCTTTATTAAAATCAGCATGGCTTGATAAAGTATATTAAAAATTGATTAGTTTTTAACTATTTTATGGCGAATTTCACAAAATAGTTCGATAAAAATTGTAATATTTTCAAAAAAACTTGCATTTATTTAAAAACTGTTTATATATTACATCTTTATAACACAACCGGTTAACAAAAAACTATTTAACCTAACATTTTCATGCAGGAATCAGCTTATTTTGATAAATACAGCCCGATAAGCGGGGTTTGGGACGAGATGTATGGAGCAGATGCCAACGTGCGTGAACATTACCGCAAGGTAATTGAATACATTTCCAGAGAATCGGCTGATGATCTGAATAAAAAAGAAGAGCTTGCTAAAAGGCTTTTTATGAGCCAGGGCATCACCTTTACCGTATATAACAGCGGCGAGGGTATCGAAAAGATCTTCCCGTTTGATATCATCCCCCGTATTATCACCGCTGCCGAATGGGCCTTTGTAGAGAAAGGGATCAAACAACGCCTTAACGCGCTTAACTTGTTTTTAAAAGATATCTATCATAATCAATTCATCATAAAAGATGGTATAGTACCTATTGATATTATCTACTCGTGCCCGCATTTCCTGCGCGAAATGTATATGCTAAATGTACCGTATGATATTTATGTGCATATCTCGGGTATCGACCTGATCCGCGATTTTGACGGAACGTTTTATGTGTTGGAGGATAACCTGCGTACCCCATCGGGCGTAAGTTATATGCTGGAGAACCGCGAGATAACCAAACGTTTGTTCCCCGACCTGTTACCGCAATGCGGCGTACGCAGTGTAACCGAATATCCGTCCATTTTATATAAAAACCTGCTGGCCCTGTCGCCACGCCAGATAGCTAATCCTAACATTGTATTGCTTAGCCCGGGTATTTATAACTCGGCATATTTTGAGCATACCACGCTGGCCCGCTTAATGGGTGTTGAGCTGGTTGAGGGGCGCGATTTGGTGGTGAACAATCATAAGGTATACATGAAAACTACTATCGGCCTGCAACAGGTTGATGTGATCTATCGCCGGGTTGATGATGAGTATTTAGATCCGCTGGTATTTAACCCGAGCAGTATGCTGGGCGTAGCCGGTATAATGGGGGCCTACCGCAAAGGCAACGTAGCCATTGTAAACGCCATCGGTAACGGCGTAGCCGATGATAAAGCGGTTTACACTTATGTGCCCGATATGATCCGTTACTACCTGAACGAAGAGCCGATATTAAAGAACGTACCTACCTACCAGTTAGGCAATAAAGAAGAGCGTGAGCACGTGTTTAAAAATCTGAATAACATGGTAGTTAAACGCACCAATGGCAGCGGCGGCTATGGCATGCTGATGGGCCACGCGGCAACCGAAGAAGAGATTGACGATTATAAAAAAGAGATCATCAAAGAGCCGCGCAACTTTATCGCGCAGCCAACCATAAGCCTTTCCGCAGCGCCATGTTATATGCAGGGCGAGCTTAAACCAAGGCGTATCGACCTAAGGCCATACGCTCTGTGCGGCCCGGATGGTATTGAGATAGTGCCGGGCGGCTTAACCCGCGTGGCCCTTAAAGAAGGTTCGCTGGTAGTAAATAGTTCGCAGGGCGGTGGTAGTAAAGATACGTGGGTGCTGGCTTAAGCCTCGCCTCCAGGCCCCCTAAAGGGGGGAACAATAGCGCAGATATAATATGAAGAAATTAATAAGTGATAAATCAAAAAACTCCCCCTTTAGGGGGCTGGGGGGCATATGTTAAGTAGAGTAGCAGCAAGTTTATATTGGCAAAGCCGGTACATTGAGCGTAGCGATGGTATGCTGCGGATGCTTAAAATAAACTATGCTTCATCGCAGGATGCTATACAGGAATTTACCTGGGAGCCGGTTATCCGCATTTTTGCGGGATTGGAAGACGAGGAAGGCGAGAACCTGGGTAATGATAGCCGCGCCGTGTTAAAATATATGGTGATGGGTAAAAGTAACTCTAACTCGGTATTAAACATCATTACCCTTGCGCGCGAAAACGCGCGCAGCGTGCAAGAGCATATCACCAAAGATTTATGGCAATGCCTTAATGAATATTACCATACCGTAAAAGACACCAAACTGGAGCGTGCCTTACAGCGCGAGGACCCGATAAGTGTGCTGGACGTTTTAATAAAACAGGTGATGCTTTACTATGGTACTGTTGAGATAACCATGGAGCGCGGCGAGGGCCGCAGCTTTATGAATATCGGCAAGTACCTGGAGCGCGCTATCCAGTCGGTGGATATTTTAGATACCAAATTTGGCTCTATAAGCGATAATCCCGACCTGCTGACCGATACGACCTATTGGAAGCATTTATTGCTTTCGCTGGGCGGATATGAGCTTTATTTGAAAACTTACCGCGAGGGGTTTGAAGCCGAGAACGTATTGGAGCAGGTTGTTTTAAATAACGATTTCCCGCGCTCGGTTATTTATTCGGTAAACAACATACAACGTTATTTTGAGCGGCTGCAAAACGATAGCAATATGGACGATTTCAGGGATATGACCTTTAAAATAGGCCGCCTGCAAAGCCGTATTAAATACAGTTCGGTAAAAACCATAAGGCAGGAAGGCTTACATGCCTTTTTAACCCAGATCCGTGGCGAGCTTTATGGCATAGCCAACGCGTTGAGTGAGCATTATTTTGCAAACAGTTAAAATTTGAAAATGAGATAATTTGAAAATTTGAAGATGGATAGGTCATTTTCAAATCTTCAAATTCTCAAATTAAACAATTAATAAGATGCCCGAATTCGAGATACAACATATTACCAGGTACATTTACGATAGCCCGGTGCGCGATAGTGCCAACCAGATCATTCTGTACCCGCTAAAAGACGAGTACCAGGACGTTTTGAAGCAGGAGGTCACTATCACCGGCAACCCTATTGTTGATACCCATATAGATTATTACGGTAATGAGGTTGGCAGCTTTACGTATAGCGATCCGCATTCTGTATTGGTTATCAGCTCAAAAATATTGGTGAGTACCAAACACCGTCCGTTCCCGGTAAATGATATTTTCCCGGCACAACAATGGGAGGACCTGAAGCCGCTGCAATACATGGTGCCTTTTATTGATTTTTTAAGGCAGGAGTACTTTGAAGGGTTTGAAGAACTGAAGAAACTGGTTGACGAGCTTAAAGGTACCGATGATATCCCCTACCAGGTTGCCGTGCGTTTTTGCGAATACGTATATAAAAACTTTAACTACATAAAAGGCGTTACCACGGTTGAAACAACGCTTGACGAGATCTGGAAATTAAAGGCCGGCGTTTGCCAGGATTTTGCGCATATTTTAACAGAAATGCTGCGGATGATAAAAATACCGGCAAGGTATGTAAGCGGTTACATTTGCACCGATAAGAACGGTATGCGCGGCGAAGGTGCCACCCACGCCTGGGCCGAAGCTTATATCCCCGATTATGGCTGGCTGGGCCTCGATCCAACTAACAACATCATAGCGAATGAGAACCATGTGCGCCTGGCAGTGGGCCGTAATTTTATGGATTGCTCGCCGGTAAAAGGCGTTTATAAAGGATCATCAGGCCATAGCCTTGAAGTTGCAGTAACCGTTGATGATGACGGACTGGTTAATTACGAACTGACAGACGAAAAAACACCTGCCGCCAAACCAGCGGCAAATAATGCAGCTAAAAACAGCTACCAGCGCTACATGGAAATGATGCAGCAGCAACAACAGCAACAGCAGTAATAAGTCGGTTCAGTATGTTTCGATTTGGCGTATAATTATCGTTGGTGACGCCCAGTAGCAGCCAAGCGACATAACAAGCAATAAAAATTACCCCTTCCTCTTATCGGCATTTTTAACGGCTTTTAATACGTCAGCAACCTCAGGTTGTTTACGGAAGGCTTTGGTTAATTTACCGTTACTGTTATATACCGCTACGTACGGCGTAGTTTCTATCTTAAAATATTTTTGTATCATGTAAGTGTAGCCTTCTGTAGCTACAGTTATGGTAGGATGTTTTTTCAAATCGAAATCGCGCACAAAGTTTTTAATTGCCCTGATATCATAGTTGTTAGACCAGGTTATCATCATTATCTGGGCATCGCCAAATTGGGCTATCTTTTGCCTTATGTCCATTGTTAAGTGCTGGCAATGTGGGCAATCGGGTGCGAAATAGATCAGCACCGTTTTTTTATGTTTTAAATTAGCCGGCGTTATCCAGTTGCTATCTGTTGTTAAAACTTTATACTGCGGTATTGCAGCGCCTGGGGTATCATTGTTTTGGGCACGTGTACAGCCGGCAGCTATAATTAAACTAAATAGTAGGATCAGTTTTTTCATGATAAGTATAATTAAGCCTCAAGCAGTTCCATCTGCCAGGCCATGTGTTCTTCAGTTATGGGATATAACGCGTTTTCGCGGATAGTGTGATAAATCGCGTAAAATAAATTAGTATAATCGCCTTTTATAGCCGGCACAAACTCGATGGCTTTCTCGCCATCGGCACCAACAGTAACCAATTTGCCTTCCATGCCTACCGGTTCAACGCCGTAGGCATCATCAGTAGGCAGCATGCCTTTATCTAACTGGGCCTCCTGCACATCGCAGCGGTATTTGCTGTAGCTGCCAATGGTGCCATGTGCCACAAAAGCAGGAAGCTGATCGGCAATTAAAAGCCCCGACGTTAAATATACAACCAACCCGGCAGGGTAGGTTAAGCGGTAATTTACATAATCAGGTACTTCTGATAATTCGCGCTGGATGGTAATAAACTTATCAAACGTTAAAGGCTTGCCAAATAAATGGATGGCTTGGTCTATAAGGTGTGGCCCCAACTCGTAAACTATCCCGTTTATAGGTGTTTCTTTGGTTTCTTTAAATGGCTTGACATTAAGGGTCGGTTTGTATCTATCGTAACGTAAAGAAACTTCGGTTAAGCGCCCCAGCCGGCCGCTTTCAATAACTTCTTTTAGCGACAGGAAATCGCTGTCCCAGCGGCGGTTTTGGTAGCCAAAAACGTGGCGGTTATTGGTATGCGCAACATCAAACAATTCTTTTATCTCGGCAACATTGCCGGCGGCGGGTTTTTCAATCAAAACGTGCTTGCCGGCTTTCAGCGCCTGTTTGGCAAAATCAAAGTGCGTAAAGTTGGGCGTATTTACAATGATCAGTTCGATCTCAGCATCAGCCAGGATATCTTCAACCGAACCATAGCTAACAATGTCAGGATAATGCGCGGCCATTTTTTTCTGGGTACGCTCAACCACGGCTTTTAATTTAAACTGCGGGTTGGTGCTTAAAAATGGCGCGTGGAAGACTCTTCCGGACATGCCGTAAGCCAATAAACCGGTTACAATAGGTGCTGACATTTGCTATAGCTGTAATATTGCGCCAAATTATTGTTTTAATAAGGCTTATGCAAAAATAGGTGGAATTAATGTTGAAGGGGAGAGATCGACTTCATACTGCCGTGCACCGCGTCTATCAGGTCAAGGTGACGTTGGATGGTTAAAATATTGCGGCTGGCAAATTGCTTTATCTGTGGGTCGAAAGCGTTTTTGGCAGTAGCCTGGAACAATACCATCGCCTTTTTATAATCGTCGCGGGTTTTATCAAGGTAGGCATGGTCAAAGTCCTTCCCGCTTTTTTTGGCCAGTTCGGCTATGGATTTTTCGTCAACCGAATCAATAGCAGTAGGCAGGGTAATATTTTTGGAATGGGCCAGCATCTCTAACCGGGCCTTGCCTTTTGTTAGGTCCTTAACCATAATAGCGCCCATGTTTTTTACGCGTTTATCGGTGCCTTTTTGTTTGGCCAGTAAGCCTATTTTAATTTCGGCCAGGCAGCCTTCGGCAACTTGCGTAATAAATAATGCATCGTCTTTGCCAATAACTATGTTTGTGCTTTTGGTTGTGTCAATAACCGACGCGGTGGTATCGTCATCCCCATCACTGTTATTGCCGTGGCACGCCTGCAGCAAAAAAGCAGCAAAAAATGCGGCAAATAACAGTGTTATTTTTTTCATTATAGTTGGTATAACTGGTTAAAGCAAATCCTGTCCTGTTATTTGAAAAACGGGATTTTTTACTAAAAATACGGTTTAATGTGGTTAATTTATCGTGATGAATAAAGTTTTCTTATTTTTGGCTAAATAAAATTAAACAACATGAACTTTCCTGCTGAATTAAAATACACCAAAGACCACGAATGGGTTAAATTAGAAGGTAACGTAGCTACCATAGGTATCACAGAATTTGCCCAGGGCGAGTTAGGCGATATCGTTTATGTAGATATTAATTCGGTAGGTAAAGAGGTAGCTAAAGAAGGTGTTTTTGGCACTGTTGAGGCTGTTAAAACAGTATCAGATTTGTTTATGCCTGTTACCGGTACAGTAACCGAGGTTAACAAAGCGTTAGACAGCGAGCCTGAACTGGTAAACTCTGATCCGTACGGACAGGGTTGGATGGTGAAAATAACAGTAGCAAACGCTGCTGACGTAGCTGGTTTATTATCTGCTGATGATTACAAAAGTCTGGTAGGCGCGTAAGCTTAAATGAAATCATTTTTTAAATATAACAGGCTCACAATTTTGTGGGCCTTGTTTATTTTGATGATCTGCAATGCCGATCTGGGTGGCGTTGGCAAATCTCATTTATTTTTTGAAGGATTTGATAAACTTACCCACTGCGGATTGTTTTTTGTGCTTGTTGTGTTTGGAGGCAACTGGTATTTGTATAAGAACGGGGCGAATACTTTAACATCAATCCCGGCGTTTGTTATCACATTGTTAGCTATAGTTTATGGTGGCATTATAGAGTTATTGCAGCTCTATGTATTTACCTGGCGCAGTGGCGAGTGGCCCGATCTTTTTTGCGACATGGTAGGCGCATGTATGGCAATGTTTTGTATATTAGTAACTACAACAACGGTTAAAAATGTTAAAGCGTAAATTTTTTATTTTAGGGCTGATTGCCGTGTTAGGCACAACATCATGCGGCATCTTTAAAAAAGATTGTAACTGCCCGCATTTTGGTAAAATAAAAACCCCGCCAAAGGCAGGGAAAGCTCCGGTAGTTTACGCGTCGCGATAGTTGCAATAACTCATGAACGGAAGATACTTTATTGGGCTTGCGCTAATATTTGTTGGCGGTTTGCTGACTTGGGGCAATATAGTTAACTCGCATGTAAAGAAATTTGAGTTCAGCGGCATTGTACAAGCAGTAAAATACGATGACGATTAAAGTACGCCAACTATTAAGGTAAACAATATTGAATATTATTTATCAGCCAATATCAATTTTGACCGTCAAATAGAAAAAGGAGATTCAATATCTAAAAAAAAGGGCGTTATGGTTTTCTATTTATTTAAAAAAGGTAGTGGTAAAAAACTGATTTTTTCAAATTAGATTTTTCTTTCTCACAACGTAAAGTTATTATTCTGCCATCCAAACAGCGTCCACAAACCATTTCTTAATATCAAAGAAACGGTCAACCGGCCTGAAACCTGTGTTGGCTGCCATTTGGTCGGTTTGCATAATGGTAAACTTTTGCGAGATCTCCATATAGATATATTCATCTCTTACAAACCGGATAGTTTCTTTACCAATAGTTACTATCTGGTCCTTCAAGCTTATTAAGTAACTTTTACAGGCGCCGGTTTCTGGGTCGTAAGTAGCGTAGTGGTCAAACTGGCCTACATCAAAATTGGCATCAAGCTCGCGGTTTATCCGCAGCAACAGGTTAAGGTTAAACCGTTTAGTGATCCCTTCCGAATCATTATAAGCTGCCAATATGGTTTTGGGCGATTTTTTAAGATCGAAACCAATAAGCACCATATCGCCGGGGTTTAGATGGTCGCGAAGTGTTTTGCAAAATTGGTTGGCTTCGGGTACCGGCATATTGCCGATGTTCGATCCCATAAACAACACCACTTTGCGCCTGTTTGATAACGACGCTGCTTTTTTAAGCATGTCAAAATACTCGCCGTTTAGGCCTGTTATTTTTAAGCCGGGTATGTTAAGCGGCAGTTTTACATTAAGGTAGTTAATAACATTGGCTGATATATCAATAGGCAGGTATGTAAAATCTGCCTGCTGGTTTACTAAATACTTAAGCAGGTAGGATGATTTTGTCGCATCGCCGGCACCTAATTCAATCAGGTCGAAGCCATCGCCATCAGCCATTATGGATTGTCCCAAAGCAGCGGTCTTGGTCGAAAATATCTCCATTTCGCAATTTGTTGGATAATATTCAGGACATCCCATCAGCTCCTGGAAGATCTTATCGCCCACGGCATCATAAAAATACATCGAGTTAAGCCGCTTTGTCGGTCCCGATAATCCTTTAATAACATCGTTATAAAACGTTGCTACGCTGTTTTTCGATGTTTCTATAGTGTCGGGTTGTGTGGCAATCTGGTTCATAGGTTAATGATTAGTGCAATTATTTAGCAAGCCTTATGCCAGTAAATTGCCAGCGTAAATGTGTCTGGAAAAAATTACGGTAAGTAATACGGCCATGCCCTGGCGATGTAGCCTCAGACGCGCCGCGTAATACTTTTTGATTCACCATAAATTTGCCGTTATATTCGCCAATAGCACCCGGCGCTTTAGTAAAGCCCGGGTAGGGCAGGTATGAACTTTCGGTCCACTCCCAGGCTTTGCCCCAGGCAAACTGCGGTGCGGCGGCTTCCCATTCAAACTCGGTAGGTAAACGCATGCCTTTCCAGCTGGCGTAGGCGTATGCCTCAAAATAGCTGATATGGCAAACCGGCTCATGTAACTTTAGCGGTTCCAATCCGTGGAAAGTATAAGCGTGCCATTCGCCGTCAATTAAATGCCAGTAAAGCGGCGATTCAATTTTATTAGTTTTTACCCAATCCCAGCCCTCGGCATGCCAGTGGCGGAAATCGTGGTAACCATCAGCATTAATAAACTCCAGGTATTCGGCGTTAGTTACCAAATTAGGGCTGATCTCAAAACTATTCAGATAAACTTTATGGCGGTTTAATTCATTATCAAAACAAAAGCCATCGCCGGCAAAGCCTATTTCGTAAACCCCTTCATCCAGGCTGATAAACCCGCCATCGTTAACCGTAACTTTTGGCGATACATAGTTTTTATTATAAGCCGGGAACAATGGGTTATGCCCCAAAATATATTTAATGTCTGTTAATAAAAGTTCCTGGTGCTGCTCTTCGTGGTTAAGGCCCAGGATCAGTAGTTCTTTTACGTCTGTAGATGGCTCGGCGCATAAAAATTTAGTCATAGCATCGTCCACATACTCGCGATAGCGGTAAATTTCTATAACGGTTGGCCGGCTTAAATTACCCCGGTCGGTACGGATAACCCGGTTACCTACGGTTTCGTAATAGCTGTTAAAAACGTAGTTATATTCAGGGTTATATTCTTGGTAGCCCATAAAATAAGGCTTCAGTATAAAAGTCTCAAAAAACCAGGTGGTATGGCCAATATGCCACTTGGGCGGGCTAACATCCACCACGGGCTGCACCACGTAATCCTCGGTTTGCAGGTAGCTGCAAATGGCTTCGGTATGCTTTCTAACTTTAAAATAACGGTCAAGTAATTCCATCAAGAGTTATTTGCGCTCTAAATATCGTTTTAGATTGGTTATAGTTTTAACACCTAAATCGCCGGCTTGTTTTTTACGCATCATTAAAGCATAAGCATTGTTAAAGCCAATGGGTTGCAGCCATTTAATGTGATAGCGTTTTTCAAATTCGTTTTTAACGTAGGTATAAGTCTTTTCTTTATCGCCGGTTACGGCATCAATATCTTTTTGCGACGGCTGTAAAATTGCCAATAGGCCCGTGCCGGTATATTCCGGGTAAAGGTCTATCTGGTTATTGGTCATCGCGTCAAAACAAATTTTTGTTCCACCTAAGCCTGTTTTTGTAGCAACGTCATAATCGGTATAACCTTTTATCAGCATAGTGTACATGCTGGCTAAAATATACTGCTCGCCAAATATTTTTGAGCCAATGCGTACTGTTCCCTTACTGCCGCCACGCTCTGGCTGGTATAAATTATGGGCCACCAAAAAATCCTTTGCCACGCGCTCTGGCGTTTGGTGAAGATAGTCGATACGGTAATTTAAATCTGTCATCACGCTATCATTTATTTGTCCCGATAGCAGATTTAATGTTTTTTCCAGTTCAGGAAATTTCTGCAAAGCATCGTCCCGCACAATAGGCGCGGCATAATATGGCGGAAAGATTTTTTTGTCATCATCCAAAACCACCAGGCCATAAGCTTTTAACCGGCCATCGGTTGAGTACCCGCTGATGACGTCCAGCTCTTTTTCAAAGCATGCCTTATACATCACCGCGTCGCTGATAACGATGGTATGAATTTTTAAACCGTACTTGCTTCGCAGCCCCAGGTTGCCATCCTGCCGGCCCATAAACTCGGGCGTAAAACCGGCGGTAAGCTTGCCGCCATAGGCTGATGGAATAAAGTAAAAACAGGCGAAAATAAGGAGTAGCACGGGCAGCACGGCAGCGGCAGTTTTTAGTTTTTTTAAGTTTAAATGTTGTAATCGCGATAGCAAAAAGTCAAACAATATTGCCAGCAATGCCGCCGGGATAGCGCCGGCCAATATCATATTGGTATTATTAAGCGATATGCCGCCGAATATAAACTCGCCTAAGCCACCCGCGGCTATGTATGACGCCAGTGTTGCCACACCCACATTAATGACCGTAGCGGTACGGATACCGGCCAGTATTACCGGCATAGCCAGCGGCAGCTCAACCTTGAACAAAATTTGCCATTTACTCATGCCCATGGCTACTGCGGCTTCTTTTACCGAAGCATCCACACCGGTAATTCCAGTGTAGGTATTGCGGATGATAGGAAGCAATGCGTATAACAACAAAGCCACAATAGCGGGCTTGGCACCGATACCCAACAACGGGATCATAAAACCCAATAAAGCAATGCTGGGTATAGTTTGCAATACTCCGGCAACACCTAATACCGGACCGGACAGTTTTTGTTTACGGGCGATGAAAATCCCTAACGGAAAGCCGATCAGCACCGCAATGATCAGCGATATAAAAGTAAGCCCGATATGCTGCAGCGTTTGGGTGAGCAGCTTATCGCTTTGCTGGGCCATAAATTGCCACAAGGTTTGCTGTTGCTCATTCATGCGGCTGATGCTTTTTATATTGATAAAATGCGGCCATCAACTCCTCAAACCCCGCCGACCGGTACTCGTCTTTTTTATAATGTTTGATATGCAGATGCTCGGTTTGGGTAAATTTAAAACCTTCAATAGCCGACCAAAAACTGATATCGCCATGTATATCAACCGATCCTTGTTTTGGCGTTTGCGACGGAAGGTACTTCCAGATATTATTCAATCGCAAAGCCTTGAACTCTAATTGTAAGCGTTGCTCTTTTAAAAAATCTTTTACAAAGGCATTGGCTGGTTTAAACAGCAGTTCGGCAGGTGTGCCGTTTTGTATTATCCTGCCTTTATCCATAAGGCAAATGCGGTCGCCCAGTTCAAAGGCTTCCTGTACATCATGCGTTACCATTACAATGGTTTTGCGTTTTAGCTCGTCTAATGCCTTAAACTCGGCCTGGATCTTTGAGCGGGTTACATTGTCCAGCGCGCCAAATGGTTCGTCCATTAACAAAACCGGCGGGTCTGCAACCAGCGCCCTTGCCAACCCAACCCGTTGCTGCTGCCCGCCGCTTAACTGGTTAGGGTAAACGTTTAAATATTTTTTATCCAGGTGCAGCTTCTCTAATAATTCGCTAACGCGATGTTCTGTCTGTTTTTTATCCCACTTTAACAATTGCGGAACGATAGCGATATTTTCGGCAACGGTATAATGAGGGAACAACCCATTATTTTGCAATACATAACCGATGCCCCGGCGCAAAAGCTCAGGCGGCTGGTCCATAATGTTCTCGCCGTTAATAAATACCTTGCCGCCGGTTGGCTCAATGAGCCGGTTTATCATTTTAAGCGTGGTGGTTTTACCGCAGCCGCTGGTACCCAAAAGTATAAGGTTCTCCCCTTCGGCTACCTCGAACGAGATCCCGTCAACCGCCTTTACCTTGCCGAATGATTTACTTAAATGGTCGATCTTTATCATCGGCAATTAATCATCAATCCCCATAAATAAATTGTTTAACGACTCTGAATACAGCGGATGAGCAAACACACAATACCGGATCCGGTCATACGTAATGCCACCCTCCATCGCCATTTGCAGTACCGACATGATCTCGCCGCCTTCCTGCCCCAAAATTGCCGCGCCTAATATCTTTTTGGTTTTACGGTCTACAACCGCTTTCATAAAACCGCGGGTATCGCCGGTTTCAACCGCACGGGCAACGCGTGCCATAGGCAGCTTGGCAATTATGACATCAAGGCCCTGCTCTTTGGCTTCGTGCTCGCTTATACCTACACGGCCCAATTGCGGATCGGTAAACATACAATAGGGTACGGGGCGATCCTTGGTATTATAGTTTGTTTTTTCTATTAGGTTGCGGTACACAATGGTATAATCGTTATAGGATATATGCGTAAATGCCGGCCCGCCTTTTACATCACCTAAAGCGTAAATGCCTTTAACGTTGGTTTCCAGCTTGTCATTTACTTTGATGTACCCTTTATCATCAACCTCAACGCCTGTTTTATCTAAACCCAAAGCATCTGTATTTGGCCTGCGGCCAACAGCAATCAGTACATGGCTAAATTTAGCGCTTTTTTGTTGACTGGCATTTTTTATAGTAGCCGTAATTTTGCCTTTTTTGCCCTGCTTAAATTTAATGGCCTGCGAGCCTGTTTGCACATCAATGTTCTCCAGCTCCAGGATCTTTTGCACTTCCTTTGAAATATCCTCATCCTCGCGCGATACCAGCCCTGCCGATTTCTCCAATATCGTAACCTTGCTGCCAAACCTGCGGAACATCTGACCAAACTCCAGGCCTATATAATTGCCGCCCAGCACCAATAAGCTATCCGGCACTTTATCCAATTCTAAAATTGACGTGGATGTAAGGTAGCTTATATCAGCCAACCCCTTAATATCAGGGATAAAGGTTTTTGTACCGACGTTTAAGAAGATCCAGTCGGCTTTTAAAAGTTGGGTGCCTCCCTCATTTAGGGTAATAGTGATGGTTTTAAGGTCAGTAAAAACGGCTTCGCCAAATATCAAATCAAGGTTTGGGGTTTCTTGCGCGTTTTTGGTACTGCCATTGCGGGCGCGGATCACAATATCATCCTTGCGCTTTTTTATCAGCGCCATATCCACCTTATAGCTTTTAACTTTAATACCAAGCGGGCCGCTATTGGCAGCCATATACGCAGCTTTTGCCGATGCCACCCAGGTTTTTGTAGGTGTGCAGCCATCGTTTACACAAGTGCCGCCTACCCAGCGCTTCTCTATCAACGCTACCTTTTTACCGGCTTTAGCCAATTTTTTAGCTAAGGGTAAGCCAGCCTGCCCGGCCCCTATTACTATTGCATCATATTGTTTTGGCTTCATGATAATGGCGTGTGGATGTGTTAATAAAGATAAGCTTATACTTAATAGGTTTATAATGATAAAATGCAGTTTTTGTTTGAATATCAACCATCAAAATGCCCCGTTAAAACATCTGAAAATATTTTTTTAAAAGAATATTTTTAATTTATCATTAAACGTATATCTTTGCAATCCCAAAATAAGGGAAAGCATTCCCTAAAATGGCCCGTTCGTCTAGGGGTTAGGACGTTAGATTTTCATTCTAGAAACAGGGGTTCGATTCCCCTACGGGCTACTTGAGGGGAAAGGTTGTAAAAAGACAACTTTTCCCCTCTTTTTTTTCCTTGTAAATTGCTGTTTATCAGCAAGATAAGAGAAAGAGGTTCACTCAAATAAGCGGTTCGATGTTGGGTTCCGTCAAAACAGAGATTTTTGGGGTACATCGAACCAATTATTTTTCTTTTTTCTTCAACTGCCTGATTTTTATAGTGTTGTAGAATATTTGAATATCTTTCTATTACTACGTCTAATAGTAACTCAATTGATTTTAGTTCGTTTGATTTAGCTGGAAGATCCGCCAGCCTGCTTTCCAGCATCCTTAACTCATCATTACATTCGGCTTTTATAGCTTTAAAATCATCAGCATCAATCTCTTCTTTTAATAGCCTTTTTCTGGCCTTAGATAAATTCAATTCCTGCTCTTCAATTTTAGTTGAAATAACTTTTCGCTCATCCAAATCATCCCTGCTGGTTGACCTGCATTCATCCATAACCACCATTTTAAACAGTTCACCAACACCAGAGGCCAAATTAAACTTGATCAATTCATCCTCAAAATATTGATTTACCGTTTCTGCCTTGAACCTGCATTTACAAGTAGTGCCGGTACAGTGATAATAATAGTAGCGTTCATGTCGGCCTTTAGATGCGCTGCCTGTCAGCATTCGATTACAATCCGGGCATTCTAAAAAGCCCCGGAGGGGCAGCATATCCTTTGATACGATCTTGGTCGCTATCGGGCGTTTATTGCCGTTTAGCATATTCTGGACTTCATAAAAAAGCGTCTGCGATATCAGGGCTTCATGTTGAGCCTTGACAAATTGCATTTCTTCATTCTCAAAGGGGGGCACTACGATGATACCGGCATACATCGGGTTACGAATGAGTTTCCAAAAATTATTGCGTTCACATTTAAGGCCTCTCTGACAGGCAATTTTGCGGACCTGTTCTGCAACGAGAATACCCTTAGACAATTCCTCAAATACCCATTTCATTAAGGCTGCTTCAGGATGTTTTGGGGCGATATACTTCCTGCCATCAGGATATACCAGATTTTGATACCCTTTAGGTGCAGCACCCATCCAGCGGCCTTCTTTCCTCGCTCTCCGCATTCCTCCGGAGGTATTTAACGCGCGTCGCCCATTTTCAGCTTCAGGGATTGAGAGATAAACCGCGAGCATTACCGTGCTCTCAGGTATGCCGAAGTCAATCGGCTGATCAATGGCCATCGCCTGAACATTGATCGTTCTTAAAATGCCGATCATCTGGTAGGCAAATTCAATGTTCCTGCTGAACCTGTCCCATTTGATGAAAAGGATGTTTTCTCTGTCTTTCTTTTTCCGGTTTTTAACTACGGTCAACAGTTTATTCCATTCCGGCCTTTTGAAGTTTTTGGCGGAGTAATCTTCCCGGAATATGCCCTTTACCTCAATGTTGTTAAATTCACAGTGTCGTAGTAAACGGTCTTCCTGTTCAGGCAGGGAGTAGCCTTTTCGTTTTTGCTCATCCGTACTTACACGGACGTATAAATAAGCAGAAGTCATAATAGTAAGAATTTGATAAAGAGAGCATTACAATACGACCGCGTTATGTGTCATTAAAGTATTGATTAACAGTCAATTTAGCCAAAATATACAAGAAATCCAAAATAATCTTCGCTTCTTTTTCATCTGCAACTATTCCATTTTTGACAAGCACTTTTACTGCTTGTTCGGGAGTAATATTTCTTTTATTGGGTAGGATCGTCTTCATTATCAAGCCTGTAAGGCTGCAATAATGCCGTGTTTTTTAAGGTTAAATTGACAAGTGTTTCGGTACTACAGATAAAAAAATATTAGCGTTACACATGGAGATTTTTAAAGATAATGTATAATCATTTACTAAGGCAATAGTAACCAATCTAAAAAGTCGCTGAAGTGGCAATCTGTATCCCAGATATCTTTATTGACTAAGAACCGTACTTTTTCATATCTGCAAAAAATAGCCACTTCTTTCCTTGTAAGTCCAGACGATACCATATTGTCCAGTTGTATCTTAGACTTCAGCGGATCTGCAAGATTTTTAGCAATGTCCGTCACAAATTTTGTATTTGATAATAGGTTTTCTTCGGTAATGTCGGCAATGGAATTGTAAGGAAAAACCACCAGGCAGTACTTACTGCCCTCTTCCTGCTGTTTAATTGCAGCCTCAACCTGTTTTGGAGTCATGCCGACATCCGCACCTTTAGTGGCTTTTAATTCAAGATAGATCTTTTTTCTGCCCGTATTAATCTCAAATAAGAGGGCTTCACGTTTTTCATCTAATACGTCATGCTCAACAATAATATCGAAGTCTCTGCCGACATGCACTCTTTCGATGTAAATACCCTGGTCTTTATATTCTTTATCCAACAGCAACTTATGGAATAGCGCTTCAAAGAGCTTTCCAATATTTTGGTTGTTATTGATAAACTCTTGTTCTGCCAGCCTGTTTTTGTAAAATTCCCTTACTTCAGGGCTTTTAATCAATTCGACAGCAAGCTTAGGTTCAATGTCCGAATGTAGTATGGATATAATGGCTGTTTCCCATTCATTCTGTTTCTCTTCGCTGTCATACTTGATTTTTTTAATAATATCTGTAACTGAAATCTTAAGCACACCCAAAAAACGGATTACATTGGGATTCAATAGATTATCAAGCATGTTCAACTCTTTGATGTAAGGACTTAAATTCTGCACATCGGGACGTTCAGTAACGCGTCCGGTACCCATAGCAATCCAGGCATTAGAAAACAACCTACACAACCATAAGCTTGGGTGAATAGCGATTTTAATTTCAGAATCCGATTCCAGTTGGATCGCTTCCTTCCATGACTGGTCAAAGTGTATAAGATGCTTCAGTAAAAACTCTATAAGGAATCTTGTCTTTTTTTTAGAATCTTTTACCCGTTTTAAAACAGAATTGTCATCCCCTGATTCAAACCATACTAATTTTGAAACGCGATAATGAGTTTGGGTTATTTCATAAGGCTCATCACTATTAAGTTTGGTTTGACTCTCCTGAGTCATGATCATATTTATTTCTTCCCTCTTAAATGCTTGATCTTCGACTATCAAAGGAGATTTATAAACGAGATCTTTACTATGCAAAAAATCAATTCTTTCCTCTCCCAGCAATTGATCGTAAATGTTAGAAAGCAGAAACTTGCCGGATATAAGATTTACATAACTAAATAACTCCTGTGGCCAATATTTCGGTGGAACCAATGCTTTTTCACTTTCAGAAAGAAGTTTTACCTCTATTTTGGGTTGGTCATCATTTGAATTAGAAAATATAAAAGGAATCGAAAGCAAACTAACTTTGTCGTTTACAAAACACCATTCAGTCATTTGTATTAAGGGGTTTTTCGAGGCATCGGGTAACATCCCAAATTCCACCTTTTTTTCAGTAACGCGTGTAATGACCTTTTGCGTAAACTCCATTAGATCAACAGCGGTAAGTTGATTAGCAATGCTTGTTATTTGCTCATGGACTAACTGTTTTTTGATTTGAAGATCAATCAATTCTCCGATTAATTTTAAATCTTCATTTTTTATTTTGTCAATAAAAAGATTGTTAGGGTCAAGTTTTACCAGGTCCAATTTTTGGTTTGGAACGCAATTATATTCTTTCAGCAACTGAACTTCATCATTTTTGATAAGCCCAGCGTAAAACCGGTCTAACCAATTATACATAACATCGCTATCACTATTAAAATAAAGGGTACCTAACGAAGCTGCTGACGAAAGTCCTGCTATATGAGAGAGTAGTTTGCTGGTAGTGAAGTCAAATTTCAATACTTCTTTAAAATCAGGGCTAATGGTGCCCCACGTTTTTCTATATTTTTTCCAGTATGGCCATGTGCTTTTGCCTGGAAGCAGATCCGGGATTATTTCACTTAGTAAATCATAATATACGTTACTGATATTTGATTCATCCTCTTTGCCGGTCGATGGAAGATAGAGTTCGTTTAACGATTTGTTAAGTGTTATTTTTGTTTCTATTGATACAGGTTCAACTTTAACATCAAAAAGATCTTTAAGCGTTTTAGCATAAAGCTTTGCCAAAAACTCTTCATCTATCCAATCAGCTGGAACCGGTTTTCTAAAATTGAATAAATGGTGGAGATTTTTAACACCATTCTCAGCTAAAACCGAAACCAATTTTTTTATGGCCTCAACGGCTTTAGTAAGTTGTAACCGATTGGAATGCGCTTCCACGCCTTCGTTTTCCTCCTCATTATTATCTTCTTCATCTACAGCGTTTAGATAAATTCCCGTGCGTTCCCTTAGGGGGTGAAAGTTTTTACTATTAATGATCAATGGAATGCCGATATTTTCAGATCCAAATAAGGGGAAGTCCAAAAAAATCCTTGGTACGGTTTTATCAAGGCGGTTGATCTCTTTGGTTTCAGGATTGTATTCGACTCCAAGATGTAAATCTGCATCCAACTTATATATTAAACTGGTGTTTTGTACCGGAGTTTCATTGATTAAGAAACTTACTTGGCTGATATTTCCGTCAAATAGAACGGTACGCTCCGATGCCGCGATCTTCCATGATTTCTCGTTTTCAAGCACCTCGATACTATCAATGTTATCATTGAATGCCAGCACTTTTGCGGCTATGATTTTTAACTCGGCAATCCCGTCCTCGGCAATTTTTTTCGTCTTTTCATTTAAGTGGTAAGTGAAAAATGTCTGATACTGACCCAAATCTTTGATAACATTTCTCTTAAGATCGTCTTTAAAAGCAGTATAAGAATCATCAAGTGCTATTTTCAGAATTTTAACATCTTTTGATGACCTGTCGAGCCTGAAATTGATATATCTGCCATCTTCTATTTTGCCTTCTATATCAATGACTTTTGAAAGCAAATGCGTGGTCATGAAGCCGGTGCCAAACTTTCCTGTTTTCCCCTCTAACTGATCCTTCGTAGAACCGTGAAATATGATATGAATAAGCTCTTGTATTTTGAATGGCCGCCCGTCATGACTGAATTTTAAAATACTACCCTTGAGTTCAAGTCTGATCTTTATGCTTTGATTTTCTAAGGCGGAGTCTTTAGCATTTTGTAGCAGCTCCCAAAACCATCGCCTTTGATGATTTTTGGGGTTGTTGTCTAATTCCTTAAGGTGGTCTCTTATTGTTTTGGCATTGTTCTCGACAAGCGTAATATCTTTTAGAAGGTCCGTTTCTTCGATCATGGTTTAAGTTTTCACCTGCAAGATATTGTTTTCTGTTCGATAATGTTTTTACCCCGTTAGAATTTTAAACAAAAAGAATGAATTTTTGATAACGCTACCCAGTATCACTGAATGAGTAAATAAATGAATAGAAAGTATAAATTATGTTGTGTTTCTGTGGTGAATATGAAAAGGATTTGTGCTGTAGATTATTTTGGTTGCCTATCGAAGCTTAAAATGAGGAAATGGAGATAGCAGTTTAGACCTGCTGAAAATAAGAGAGAATTGTGTATTGATCACAAGAGGGTCCTGTATTGCCTGACTTATAATAAAAATTCCCAGAGCGCTCGCCGCCTGGGAATTTTAACCTAAACCTTATCACAAAAGTGGGCGGGTTGCCCACGATTTTAATGGGCGTAACATACAAAAAAAATATGATATCATTAATAATTACCAGCGATGCGTATTACGATCTTTAGATCGCATGAAGTCCCGGAACATTCGTTCCTGGAAGCGTTTGTCCGCTTCTTTTTTTGATCGCTGATTATAACCCCATATAAAGAGCGCCCAAATGCCGAAACCCACCCCATAAAGCGGAAAGGGGTTTGTCGCGACCAATGCACCCCAAAATGCAAAGGTTGAAATGAAGCAGGAAATGATAAAATATAATATTGTTTTCATGATGTTTGTTACTTAAATATACTAATAATTTTAGTATAATCAAAGTTTTTATTCAGTTAATTTCATAGATCCGATTGTGTTTACGTGCCTCCTGTACGTACTCCCGGATTCTGTCAATAATGTCTGACTCGGGTATGCCAACCATCCAAATTATAGGATTTTCGGCATCTGTGCTTTTCAATGTAATATTCATCAAGCCCAAAATCTGAAGGACAAAAGATTGGGTAATGACGTAATCTTTTATACGATATGTTTCCAGCATATCCGTTCTTTTAAAGAATATACCCCGGCTGACCCTGACGACTTCCGGGGTGATGAGGTAAATGCTTTTCCGGATATACAGCAAGCGGTACCAGCCCGCAGCCAGTGTCCCGATGCTGAAAAAAACAAACAAGGGGGAAAGGTACCAGGCAAGCAGTAAAAAGATGAGGGCTAAAAAGATAATTGGCATAATCTTGAGAACGGCAAAGCTCATTGCCGGTTTTAGTAAAATTTCATTGTTTTCCATGGTGTTTTAATTGATCTAAAAAGGTGTCAAACTGGCGAGGCTTATGTGTGCGGACCCCGGAGCGGATACCGAAGGCTTTCTCAAAAACATGCAGCGAGATACTATCCGCTGCAAATTCATGATGGCTGTTTTCGGTTTCTATGCGAATATTGGGGGTATTCAGGAACAGCCGGATATGGCGTCCAGCCAATCCGGCAGCTACCTTAATGTCGGCTAATCTTCCTAAAAGGTCGTTACCGAATACAAGTGTAAATTTTTTTTTCAGCCAGGCGGAGCGCATCCATTGTAATTGGCTGTCGTGGGGGAGGTTGCCGACGGCAACAAATGTTAGGGTGTCAATCCGGGAATAGCGGTGGCGGTTCAATGTTAAATAGGCGATTGCCTCCATTGCGCTATAGGTAATGACTACCTCATGGGTGAGGTCATTACCTGCTATCCATAAATTTGAAGTAGCGGGAACCCGGTGAAATTCATTATAGAAGCATTCCATTTCGTTTCCATAATGGAACACGAGGTCGGTTACCTGAAAAAAAGCCTGGAGTTCTTCGGAAACTCCAAGCTCATTTAAAATTGGATTCATTACCGCGAAACACGGCTTTTACTATCAAATCGGATGTGATCGTTGGTCACCACAGGCCGCTCATCTTCCATATCAGCTACGGCGTTGTAATATCCCGGACTTAAAGAACCGGCTTCCTTCGCGTCATGGTTCTCACCGAAGAGTGCATTCAGCCCTTTATAAACCATATAAGAAAGCCCGCCGTCAATGACGATAGAAGCGATCAGGGCCAGCTTGTTGGACCGGATGCCATTCAGGTCCGTGCCGGAATAATTGAATTTAGACCTGTCGGCCAGTTCGACCTCCTTGCCTTTGCGGTACTTTTCTTTCTGGGCAAGGGTGAGGAATTCATTATTTACCATATCAGGTGCCATGATCTTTTCGGTGTCGGAAACGATAAACTCGCGGGTTTCCGAATCATATTCTACCAGGATCTCCTTTTTGTTGCCTTTATTATCCGTCGTTGTTTTCAAGAAGTTCTCGACCTCTCCTTTTTCCAGTTGCTGCGCTTCGTTATCATCCAAAAAATCAGGTGTGTCCGGTTTTCTATAGATAGGGTGGATCAACAGATCTATTTTACCCTGGTCGTTTTGCCGGAGGGATACTTTAGCATCAATGGCCTTGATCTGTATGCCTTCTGCTTCCAGGTTTTCCAAGTGCATCAAACCCGTCCTGCGTCCTGAAAGCAGGGCTTTCAGGTCATTCACGTTCAATAAAAGCTGGCCGCCTGCTGCCAGTCCGATGGTCTCCAATTCCCGGAAAGGGAGATCATTTTCTTTAAAGCTGATCAGGTTCATATTATCTTCCTATGCTATGTGAAACTTCGTCTTCCTGCACCATGAGCTGTTGCTCCGCAGGATTATTTTTTGCCTGTACCAACGATTTGAAAAGGCCGTCGGTGGGGCTGACCTTGGTTTTACCGCCTTCCATATCTTCTACCGTGAAGGTCTTGCCTTTTTTATCCAGCACTTTGTACACGTTATTATTATAAGCGATCTCGTCGCCCTTTTTTAGGGTTTGGTTCTGTGGCCGTTCCTCCTTCAGTGCTATTTTCTGCCCGATATCCAACACATAATCAAATATTTTCTGGGCATCCGCAGAAGCACGGAAAAGTTCAAAAGGCTCATCTTTCAGGATCTTTATCCAGTTATTTACATAAGCCGCGTGCTGTCCGAAATTGTGGCCGATCTTCAGTTCGCTTCCCAGCATCAGGGAAGCAATTTCCGCACGCAACTCCTCGCGAGCGTAGGCTTCAGAACCGAAACGGCCTTCCATCGGACGGTCCAGCCGTGTTTGATGGCCTGTCCAGTGGCCGATCTCGTGAAGGGCTACCGCGTAGTATTTGGTTTCATTTTCGAACTGCTCTTTCAGCGGTAAGCGGATCTGATCACTGGCTTTATTATAGTACGCTTCGTTTCCCCCATGAATAATATCCGCTTTGCTGTCGCTGATCAATTGTTCAGCCCGTTCAATCGGGTTCCAGGTCTGCTCACCCTGTTTTTCTTTCAGGTACTCTGCCAGTGGCGGGATTCCTTTGATCTGTTCCGCGTTAAATACCCAGGCATTGGTAATGACAGGCTTTTCATATTGTGTGGTACGGGTTTGTGTTTTACCCTGCTCATCCAGTATCTTGTTACCATCCACATCACGCATCGCCTCGATGTTTGTTCTTTTGACAAAATTGATGAGGGTAGCTTTAGCGCCTTTTTCCACTTCATAGCCTGCATAGCCGGCTTGTTTGAGTGTCATCCACCGGGGATCGGTATGGCCTTGCATGGAAAGCCATAAAGAATTCATGCCCCGGTAGTTTTTGTTGGTCGTTGGATTGACCGGAATGGTAAAGGCAGGGGCATCACTGTCTGTCCATGGTTTCTGGAATGGTGATGTTTCTGCCTGTAGTTCCGCGATCAGTTTGTTTGCAATCTGTTCGTGCAGTGGCTTGAAGTTTTTACTCATGATTTCTGTTAGTTAAATTTTGATAGAAAAAGTCCATCGGGTCGATGTACTGTTGTTTAATGCGGATGCTGAAATGCAGGTGTTCACCCGTGACCCTGCCCGTTCCACCCGTAATGCCGATAGGTTGTCCGGCTTGTATGGATTCACCGGGGGTGACGAACAGCCGACTCAGGTGGCCGTAAACCGCGGTCACCTCCTGGTGGTTTAAAGTAATGCTGACCCCAAGCAAGTTATCATAGCTTGCGTTGCTGACCACGCCGTCCATAATGGCATAAACCGTATCTGATCTTGCCCGGAAATCGATGCCGTTATGAAAAGTATAGTTTCCGGTCAGGGGGTGCCTGCGATAGCCAAATGAGGAGGTGATATACAGATTTTTAAGGGGCAGGCAGATCATGCAGAAGCTGATCAGCATTTTCATCTGGAATAGGATTTTTGAAGTGCTATGGCCTGGCCCGGCTTCACCGGTTCCAATGCCGTGTTGCTTATGCGTTGATTCTGCTGTACAATTTCCAGTGCTTGCCATTCCGCTTTGCCAGTCCCCCTATCCTGGAGCATCGTGATTTTATACAGGTCTTTATAGTCGTCACCGCGTATTTCCGAACCATTATCCAGGAGTTCAGCAAGGATGTCTTCTTTACCTTTCAGGCGAAGCAGTGCGTCGGGATGGTAAATGGCTTCCTGCCCATTGTCAAAGGCCACATAGATCTCTTTATCATGCAGGCTTTCATAATTTACCAGCGCGATCTTCCCCTGTCCTTGTGCAGGATCGTTCTTTAGATCAGGGCTGACCATAACCAGCGTGCCGTTTAAACTTTCATTTTTCATTTTATTTGGTTTTTGCTTTTGGTGAATTGGATGGCAGCGAACGGAATTGGAGCACCAAATCCTGTACTTCCTGGCTGATCTTATTGAAGTTCTGCCTTAGTCTTTCATCCCGCTGCCCGTTAAAATCGTAGAAAGCGGGTAGCGGCCGGTAATTCTTTTCCTCCCCCGAGATCGCTGCCATATCCAGGTTGATCCTGCAGTTGACAGCGGATGTTTCAAATTGCCCTGTAAATTTCTCCTGCGCATCTGCGGCGATAACGCCGACCATTTCGCCCGCGTTGAGAGAGGCTATTTTGCCCGCAGGAATGAGCACCTCCAGTTTTTCGTTAAGAGATGTAGAGGTTTTATTACGGTCGATGGAAAGTCCCTCGCCGATCTGCTTGGATTTACCCAGGATGCGTTCGAGCCACTCCAGGGTTTCTTTGTTGCGCACAGAGCCGGACAGCACGTTACCGATAACAGAAGTAATGGTTGCAGCGGTATCCTTTCCGTATTGCTGGTTGAACTGCGGCAATTCCTGTAACCCCATAGTACCGCTACCTTATTACTCCTGGCTGTAGCGATCAGGTTTTCCACTTTGTGTACAAACAAGGTGGGCACCTCGTCAATAATGAGCGCTGAAGGCAGGTTGCCTTTGGTGTTGATCAGTTTCGTCAGCCGGTTGATCACAATAGAATAGCAGGCCGAATTTATATTCTGCGTATTGGGGTCATTCGCCAAGACGAGTATGCCGGGTGTGTTTTTATCCGATATCTTCAGGTTAAAATCGTCACCGGAAAACACCCAAAAAGTTTCTTTGGTGGATAGGCGGCTGATAAAGATCTTCAGCGTTCCCACCTGTCCTTCGAGCTGGTCAAAAGCTTTGGCCTGGTAGGCGCTCATGAAGGGAGAGAGCAGGGAACGCAGTTCCTGCTCGGATACCAGCACATTAAATATTTCCTCGTAAGTACAGTTAAGCAAAGCGAGTACATGGGGCAGGCTGGAATATTTGCCGTTGGCATATTTGCTGAGAAAGTAAATGCAGGAAGCCAGGAAGTTGATAGCCGACTGAGTAAAAAATTGATCGCTTCCGCCGGAACGGTCACCTTTTTTCAGCGCTTCTACCAGTCCTTCCGCTGTTTCTGCCGCGTCTGCCAACGAGCGTATATAATCTGCCCGCCAGGGGTTGATGCGCCGGCTGTTTTCAGGGTCGTTCAGGTTGAGCACATGAAAAGCATAACCTTTCATTTTACCTTCCTGCTTCGCTTTCAGATAGTGGTAGTAAGCGATCTGTCCTAAGTCAGGGAACTTGAAATCATAGAGGCAAACAGCGAACTCCTTGGCGATCAGCTGCCTGATAAAAGGGTTAACGACGGAAAAGCTTTTACCAGATCCTGGGGTACCTATTACAATAGTACCACGAAACACATTACAGATATTGATCCATCCCTGCCGCACTTTGCGTTCATGATAAAAAAGCATAGGGATATTGACCGAATAAGGGGTTTCCACCTTTTTAACGGGTTGCATAAAGCTTTCCGCTTCGGTATTCCACTTATCCTTCCCGAGCCCGGACTTAATCATTTTAGAGATATTGTCCATAGACAGGCTGACCAGCATGGCTCCGATGAAAGAGCAAATCATGTAGATCAAATCATACCATCTCGTGTGTGCGCACGCGATGGGTGAAGCCCTGCCCTGGCAGGCGATGCTTCCAAAAAACAACAGCAAACCGAACACTAAGGGGTAAATGATGTGTTTTTGAGGATCGAGATCTGTTTCCTTTTTTGACAGGGTTCCTACACTTACCAGGCAGATCAATGTAAATGTGGCCAGCTTGCTGTAGATGAGCTTGCTGTAAATCACGATATGCGCGAGCTTGTCCAGCGGGGTAAAAAAAACGCCCCAGAACGGGGCGTTGTGATAGACAAAGATTGCGGCTTCTAAGAGGATAGAAATATAAATGCCGCATTGCAGGAAGCCATGCAGCTTCTGCTGTTCTCGTGTTTCTTCCATAAGTTGATTGATTTTTTTAATGGAATGGAAGGAGCGTTAACCAATCCATCCATCAATGTTAAATTACAAGAGATAAAAAGGCCGACCTCGTAAGTTCACCGTCCGAAACCGTTTGCCGGGTAATCCCGCTGCCCGAAAGCCGGTAAGCGTAGCGGTCGCAGGTTTTCCGAATGATCGAGTGTCTCTTCCGGTTCCGCTTCCTGCTGCTTTTCAGCGATCTTCCGGCTGATCTCCTGTTCCAGATTTGCCAGTTCAATTTTTAAGGCTACCAGCTTTGCTTCCTGCTCAAACGGCTTTTGGGTCAGTTCACGAATAACCGGTATTTCCTTTTCCAGCGCTGTCAATTTATCCCGGTATTTGATCATCAGGGAACTGACATTATCGATAGCGTTCAAAAAGTATCTGGCGGCAGTTTTAGGATTATCGGTATTCGGGATGCCATTATTACGCATATACTTAATACCAGTAGCATCGCTTTCCGCATACAGGCTGCTCACATACTCATATTTACTACCCTGTTCGGTTTGAACCCAAGCCAATTGCCGGTTTACATAAAGGCTAAACCCATACAATTCGCCGAATTTATAAGTTGAATCATCCGCGGTTCCAGGTTTCCAATTTTTGTAGAAGTCAATAACCTTTTTGCCTATGGCTACCGGGTCAGCTTCTGTTTTATCCGGCATTATTACGGGATTCAGCTTATTCCCTTTTGCATCCTGCCGCAGTACTTTAAGATAGGCTGCTTCATCGGATATAAGCTTTTCAAGCGTAGAAGCGGTTTGAGCTTTTTTTTGCTCCGTGTCTTCCAATAAGTAACGGCTCCGCGCCACATCTTTAAAATGGGAGGATTTATTACCCTCTAATTCAGCTACCTTCTTTTCCACTTTTGTTTTTTCCAGCAGGGAGGTATCACCGGAAAGGATAGCGATATATTCAGAGAAATTCATGCCGCTCTGTTCATCCATGGTGCCTTCATCCAAAGTGCGGACACTCAGCTCACTTTTCTTCATTTGACTGATAAACGTCTGTTTGTTCTTTAACAGATTGAACTTGTAGTTGTCCAGCGACTGCTCTACCGCATAGATATAGTTCCTGACTTTGTTGCCAAAAAACATTTTTGCCAACCAGTTACCCTGCCTTGCGCCGCGGCCATCCCGTTGTTCCAGTTCGGATGGTTTCCAGGGGATATCCAGGTGGTGCATAGCCACTACGCGCTGTTGCACATTCAGGCCCGTACCGGCTTTTTCGGTACTTCCAATAAGTACACGGATCGATCCGGCATTCATTTTACGGAACAGTTCAGGCTTTTGCCTGTCCGTCCAGTTATGGATAAAAGTGATCTCCGCGGCGGGGATGTCAAAGTCGTTTACCAGCTTATCCTTCAGCGCGTCATAGATGTTAAAGCTATCAGGTTTGGGTGTCCCGATATCACTGAATATGATCTGCGTACCCTTATGTTCGGTACTTTGGCGGTATTCCATGGCCACGTTACTGGCGCAGATACTAACCTTGTTACCGGGATGGTCGCCATAGCGGCTATCACTGATCAGCCGCATATCCACTGCCATTTTTTTTGCGTAGTTGGTGGCGATCAGCATCCGTCCAAGGTCTTCAGTCGCGGTCAGCGGCTGCCTGCCGATCAGCGTGGCATCCCCGGTTTTAGCAAACTTCATCAGCCGCCGGGTAAAGTCCTGTTGTTCCGGCGTTGGCGGGATATTGACCAGCACCTCATCAATGACCGGTTTATCCAGGCTGATATGAACTGCCGTTTTATAATCGGTTATCTCGTTATAAAACCGGGCCAGTTCAGGCACTTTAATAAAGTAGCGGAAGCGTTCTTTTGCCCGGATCTCATTGGTTACGCTGAACTCAAAATCAACCGTTTTACGCGCATACACTGCCGCCCAGGCATCAAAGTTGCTGATCTGCTGCCGTTCCATTTCATGAGGGCGCAGGTACTTAAAGATCAGGTACATCTCCGTGAGGCTATTGGAGATCGGCGTACCGGAAAGAAAGGTCACGCAGAGGTCGGCGTTGAACTTCTCCTGCAATGTCCTTATTGCAAAAAGCATGTTCAAGGCTTTCTGACTGCCCGCCATATTCCCCAGCCCGGCCACGCGGTTATGCCTTGTGGTAAAGGTGAGGTTCTTGAATTTGTGGGACTCATCAATAAACAGGTGATCCACTTCCATTTCCTGAAAATTAATCCCGGTATCCTTACGGTTATCTATCGCGTAGAGCACAGCGTTGAGTTGTACGTTCAGATTATTCTTACGGATCTCCAGGCCTTTGAGCATGGACTTGTTAATAGCTACCCCCAATGTGCCCAGCGTCTGGAGGTCACGGGTCACATTGTCCAGTTCCGTTTGAAATATCTCCCGCTGTATTTCGGGCGACTGCGGGATCATGCCAAACTGGTCATGCGTCAGGATAACACAATCCCAGTTATTATTTTTGATCTCATGAAACAGCCGCTGGCGGCGGGCTGGCAGGTAATCATTTTCACCCGGTGCCAAAATCCTCGCATTGGGATAGGCTAAACGGAATGTATCCCTGATGGCGCTGACGTTCGCTTTTAAAGCGAGGATCATCGGTTTATGAACGATCCCCAGCCGTTTCATTTCAACGGCTGCCACGATCATGGTCAACGTTTTACCCAAGCCTACTTCATGGTCAACCAATGCGCCCCGGTTCTGAATGATGCGCCAGGCGGCATCCTTTTGCGAGCTGTAAAGATCCGGTATATCCAGTCCTTTGAGGTCAAGCCCCGGGAATTTCAGGTGGCTCCCGTCGTATTCGCGAAGTACATAGCAGTTAAAAGTGTCATTGTATAACTTTTCTATCCGCTGCTTATCTTCCGGGGGAAGTTCGCGCAACCATTCCGTGTAACGGTCACGGATACTTTCGATCTTCCGGTGCGCCGACTGTATAGCTTCGGTATCAGGGTAACGTTTGACCTTGCCGTCGATCTCAACCGGGTAAGTAATATGCGGTGAGGTGTTTTCCAGCGCATGTTCCAATAAGGTACGGCCGGTCAGCTTATCACTTTGTTTCGGAACCACCGCGAATTCTTCATCTGTAGTGGTATTGCCTTTTCCGTAGGTGACTTTAAAAGTATCTATCGATGGGAAATAGTTGATCTCCGTATCCTGCTTAAACAGTTCAGTTGCGAAACGCTCATAATAACTGACCGGTAGCCAGCGCTCACCAAGATTGAAATCCAGCAGTTCAAACGGGATCTTATCCGGCTGTACCCTGCGGATAGCCGTCAAACTCCGTAACAGCTGAAAGTTCTCTGGCTCATCTTTTACCGCCTGCTCCGCGACCTGCAATTTGGCAACCACATTCCCCGATAAATAATTATCGGTTGTTTCCCAGGAGTTACGCTCAGGATTAAAAAGGATCTGCTTTTCCAACTGATAAATGACATCCGCTTCGGATAAGCCTGTTATTTCGGTGATCAGATCTAAATCGACCCTGCCCAGATCATTTAAGCAACGGGCCAGGGCATCCGCCGGATCGGTTGTTTTGAAAGCAGCTTCCTGTGGAAATACCGGGCCGTAAAAGATATCCGAGCGTAAGAATTTGTCGTTCTCCTTTAACTCCAGTGAAGCAATTATCTTAAAGCCAAAAGCAGCATCCGAAAGGATACGGGAACGGTTAAAGGCCCTGTTCAGCTCACCGTTCTTTTCGATAAAGGTGTCATAGTGCTGGTTAAGGGCTTTACGCAGTTCCGGGTACTGAACTTTATTTTCCGCTTCCAAAACTGAAAGTTGCAGATAGGTGTCCCGCAACAAAATATAATTTCGGTAAAAAGTCGGGTTATCCTGAACATCCAGCGGCTTAAATTCTGCTTCGCCATTATTGGGTTCCGCGATCAACCCGGCACGGCCTTCAAAAAGCACCAATGTGCCTTTTTCATAAAAGGGCTTCAGATCAGTGAAGGCCTTGGGACGGTCAGGTGAGATCTTAAATGAAGGTTCCAGGCTGGTATCGCCCTCATAGCGAAAATCGTACGCAAAATATTTAAGCTTGGCGGCCAGTACATCTAATTCATTACCTAAGGATTGCCCGGTGAGCCATTTTGCAGATACGGAGATCTCCGCTACGTTACTGTATAATTTATAAAGGTAGCGGTTACTGGCTTTTGCTCGGGCGGTAAGCATAATGATGCTGTCGTGCGCCGGTTTGGCTGTTGTTCTTATGGTGCTGATCAAACGGGCTGTACTGCCGTCTATGGTGAACCTGTCGTTATCGTCCAGATAAGACTGGGCCTTGTTGTTATTCGCTACAGGAGGCGCATCAAACAAACCCAACTGTCCTACCGCGTTACTTTCTGTTACTTCAGGCACAGGTAAAAAAGTAAACTTACGACCCGCTGATTGCTGCCGGCCGAAGCTAATGGCCTGCCATTTGGCATGATCGAAGTTCTCGTGAAAGGCCCGGTAAACCTGCAATTGCAGTTCCCTGGCAATATCAGCCATATCGCCGTTGTGCCAGATGGTCAGGTTAGCCTGCCCGTAAGCATTGGTATCTTCAATGACCTCATCGCCCAAGACGAGTTCGGGATGGTTCAGCAGGTAAGCGTTGATATGATACTTGCCTTTGCTGCCGCTCTGCTCGACGGTACCGATCAGCTGGCTTTCCGCTTCGGTCAATGTTTGCTTGGTATCATTTTTCTGTACGATGATGAGATGCGTACCGACTTCCACGTTGGCATTTTCTTTCATCAGGTTAGCGGGCAATACGGATACACTGACCAGGTCCGCCGAAGTGAACAGGTATTTACGGGCTGTATCATTGGAGGGGCTGTTTAAAAATCCATCGGTAACCAGGTAAGCCAGTATCCCGCCATCTGCCAGCTTATCCAGTCCCTTGGCAAAAAAGTAGTTATGAATCCGGGATGAGATCCCGCTGCTGTTAAATGCAGGGTCATGTACGGAAAAATTACCAAAGGGAATATTACTGATCACCAGGTCGGATTGCCCTTTTTCATTCGGGGCGGTTTCTTCCAGCCCTTTCACCTGAACTGTGATCTTATTGCTGATGGCCTGGCCCAGTACGGTCAATATCTTACCGGTGAGAATATCCTTTTCTACCGCGTTTACGGCTTCGAGGTTCGGAAACGCCTTGACGGCCCCGGTAACAAAAACACCCGCCCCTGCACTGGTTTCATAAAGCCTGCGCGGAAAAACACTGTTCTCGGTCAGCGCCTTATAAATCGCAGCCGGGATAAATTCCGGTGTGTAAAAGGCTGTATTAACACTATTGATCAGCGAATCGAAAGCGCGTTTATAATCCTTTTCCGAAAGCTTTTCCCTAAGCAGCTCATGGAGTTGCATCACCTGTGGCCAAAGTTTAAGATCAGCCTGTGATATATCAAATTGCTGCCAGTCGTCGTCGCGGCCTGCCGGAAACAATACGGCTTTAATACCGCCGAATCCGGTGTAATTCTTTAATGCGGCTATTTCATCTGCGGACAATTGTTGCCCGATATCATTCAGGGCGATGCTGATGGCGGAGATATTACCGGCCAGTTTTTTACTGCTGTTAAATGCCATTTCATACCTCCTCTAAATAATTCGCTATTGTCCCTATTACCTCATATTTGAGGAACCTGTCGTCCTCGTCCAACCCTTTCAGCAAGGGTGCGCATAACTCGATGATATTGGTGAGTTCGTAATGCAGTATGCCGTGATTGATAAAGCGCAGGTAGGCCGCGAGGAATTCTTCCTCCAGAATCAGCCTTACGTAGTCATAGGCTATCAGGTATGTCATAAGCAATCAGTTAGGTAGGGTATCCGCATCCAGGATATCCTGGTAAGAGATTTTCAGGGCCATTACGCGCCCCGATATTTGCTTTTCGCTCATTTCCGCCAGCAGTACCTTGTTCCCGGGAAAACTCATCTTTTTAAATACGAAGATGTTCCGGTAGGTTTTGGTAAAAGCAGGAATATCAAACAGGATATACTCCGGTTGAAGTTCGACTGTTTGTGCGTTGGCGGCTTTGGTGACTTTTTTATCATCAATTTTAAACCGCATATTTGAAATATCATATTTCAGGTTGGTCTTATTGCGGTAACTGATATCGAGAAAGAGGTAGTCGCCCATCGTATAGATATGGTTCAATTTACCTTCTATTCCGAATGCCTTAACATTTTCCATGCGCTTGTCCGGCTTGCGGGCAATCAGGTTTAAAGCCATCGCTTTGAGCTGATTCTGTGAAAAGCCGATCCCGGCAATATCCAGCGGGCGCGTGTCGGCAGGTGCAATGTTTATTTCTGTAGGGGTATTACCGTTACCCGGTACCAGGCGATATTGCGCAATAAATTTTTCACCGGCGATGGTCAGAACAGCGTCCTCAAATTTTGATGACGAATCTTTCAAACGAATGCGAAACACATTTTTAAGAGGCAGGTCGCCAGTCAGTTGCTTGCTGGAAATATCCACGTACTGGATGGGCTCCGGCGATACGAAATGAATGGTCAGGTTTGCAGGCAGGTACACCACCGGCAGATCTTGCTGCGCATAAACGGCGGGGGCGATCAGCATCCCCAGGTAGATTAATAACTTTTTCATGAAGAGAATTTTGATTTTAAGAAAATGAGTGATATGCAGCCTTAATAGGATTTCTGCGTGTTTTGCAAGGCATCGCTGTCAATCAGGTAGATGAAAGAATTGTATTTCATTTTTGCCTTGTTTTTGCGGATGAGCCCTGCAATGGCGGAAGAAGTAGATTGAAATATTTTATCTACGGAACTCATGATAAACTGGCTGCCGGTGGAGTTACCATCAATGGTGACGCCCTGAACCGCGTTACTGCCGAGGTCCCTGGTAAATTCACGGAACGCGGAAGAAGGGACATACAAGCCCGGCATCCCGTCCAGGTCATAGATATCCAGTTTAACAGGCAGTATTTTCCCCTCAGATAAAATGGTATTGATGGAGAGGGTCACCCGCTGCTCTGAAAAGCCGCTGATCTGCGCAAAAATATAAGTGCCTTTTTTGATGAGGTTATTACCCGCCATGATATCTTCCAGTAGTTTCAGCCGTAACCGGGAACCGGCGTATCCTGTCACATTCTCATCTATTACGGCCGTGATGAATTTATCCTCACCCGGTGGTTTGATCGTGTTGAAGTCAGCAGAAGAGGCATCCGCTTTAACCACTTTAAGCTTCAACTCGTTAGCTCTTTGCAAAGCGGCTTTATCAGTTGCCTGTTTTTTAAGCAGCTCTGCTTTATAGACTGGATCGTTCTGTTTGTTGATACTATCCATATAAGCCATCTGCTGTTTGAAAACTTCCATAGGGTCTTTTTCTTTCTGCCCGGATGGCACCGCTCTTTGTTTCTGTTGGCGTACCAATGCAGGTAGGGTACGCGCTATTGCCCGGTCATGGCTTTCAGGCTGGGGCAGATTATATTTTGCCTTCATCGCCCGGTCGATAGAATCAAGGGTTTGTTTTTCCTTACTGCTGTACCGATCCTGGAAAGAAGCATTGCTGGATACTTCCTTGGGAATGACGTTAACGGCAGAATAGCCGTTGGCCTCTTTGTAGGTGTTACGGTACGCATCCAATTTACCGGCCAGGTTTTTTTTACGCACATCTGCAGATACATTCCCTACGTTTCCGTTTAAGCCGGCTTCCTGCTTGATTTCGGGCTTAGGTTTGGAGAATCCGCTGTGCCAGGCATAAAAGAAAAGGCACAAAAAAGGCAAAGCGAGTGCCGGCAGCACATATTTGGGCTGTTTAAAATTGATTTTCATGATGATTTATTAAGGGTGTAATGAATCTGTTGCAGGCTGTCGAGCGCGCTGTCGAGCAGCAATGTATCCGCTTTTGACAACTGCTTTTTGGCGGTTAAGCTATCGACAAGGCGCTTCAGCCTAATGGTTTCCCGCAGTTTTCCGGTTGCCCGCATAATCTGTTCAAAACCGTCTGTTGCCGGGTTGCTGTGAGGTTTTACCGTAACGGTTACCACCTTATCGGATAGACGAAAAACGGTAAAGGAAAGCGCAATGGATATGAGCAACGCGACGATCATTCCTCCCAAAAACAAGCGGGGGTAGTTAGTGGTGGCTGACCGGAAACATCCGGCTCCTTTCGTAAAGTAAGGCTGAAATTCTTTTTTGATCTCACTGAACAGCGTATCCCTTGGATCGCGATTAGAATGTATTTTTCTCCACATCTTCGAGGTCTTTATTTTCTAATGTCTTCCATCCGGTGATCAGTACACCGTGCGGGTTATTGTCGCTCCGCGGAATATCTTTTAGATAACCTTCGGTAATCAGCGAGCGCACCACCGTCGAACTTCGGCGGTCGATCTTCAGTTTACCATAGTACCTGAAATATCGTTTGGGGATATCAAGTGCTATGGAATCTGTTTCGAGGGTCAGTACCGAGCTTGAAGAAAGAATGGAATTGAAAAAACCTTTTTCTTTCAGGTCATTATATTGCTGCATCCCCGTTTCATCAATCAGGTACATTGCCTTTTTCATTTGATATTCCATGTAATTATCATCCGGTGTAAGGGAAAAGAAAAGGGAGTGAAAAAGGTCAACATGGGCGCGGTATTCTGCGGGGCGGTTGAGTTGCATATCGGTTTGCCGGGCCAGGATGGGGACGTTATTATCCAACAGATAAATACTCTTCTGCGCATTGGATACCATGCGGTACGCACATACGCAATTGATAGTTACTATACCCAACGATGTCAGGAGGCTGCCAACAGCTACAATGGTCGCGAGCCGGATTTTGGCTTCTATGTTTTTTATAATCATTTTGATGTGAATAAAAAAGCCGCTATGAATGGTAGCGGCCTAAATGGAAATAAATAAAATCTAACTGCGTATTAAAAGAAACTGCCGGATGCTTTTCGGGCAATACTCATTACGGTACCGGCACTTCGTCCGAAAGTAGAAGCGGCAGAGCTGATTCCTGATGTGGAGATGATCCAGGTAGAGATACTGGGAACCGTAAACATGCAGATGGCTCCGATAATAAAAACGATGATCACCGTACCAAAGGAAAGAATCCCATTACCGGAAAATACGGCCATTTTACCAATATCCGCGCTTAAACCGTCTTTGCCTACTAATTCCTGGTATTTGCTGATCTCTGAGGTAAGGGCATATTCCTGCATGAGGCCGGTGAGGTACATGATCAGGTAGGCGATCCCGGAATACAGGTTCACTGAAACAAAGCGTGCGATCCAGGTGCTAAAGCTATCCCTGAAAGCAGGCAGGATACTTACTGCTACAGCAAAAGGGCCGAGAATGATCAGGATGCTGGAATAAATAATCTGCAGCATGAATATGATGTAGACGGCTAAGCGCAGAATCCATATCCCCATTAACTCCAGCAGCTGTGTAAGTAATAGCTGCAATCCTACAGTCAAGCGGTTTTTGAGTTCCAGTAAGGGAGATACGACCGTACTTATTCCCTGTTTAACTGTACTGCTGACCGCATCCCATGCCTGCCCGTACCAGGTGTCACTTTCTTTTTCGGCGACTTCTGTCTGCGCCTGAAAGGTATATAAGGAGTTTGCGACCGCGAGGATCAGGTCAGACCTTTTCAGCCGCAGATCATTGACGATATTCTGCTCACTGTTAAACATTTCTTCCGTCCGGACGGTAACGAGGTCTGTTGGAAAAGCAATGACCTTTACAAAAATACCCCACCATAAAATAACCATCGCCAGGCCGAAAGGCCGGAGCAGGGGCATGATCTCCATCTTTTTGTCGCCGACCATCATCTCGTAAGATTTGATCGCAAAAAAGATGATCATAAATATGGCCGATAGTGCTTTGGCATCTGTAATAAAAAGATCGAAATGTGACCAGATAGACAATTTCAAGCCTTTAAGAAAAGCCATGACACCTGTTTCGTAAACACCATCGCCCTGCAAAAACTGAAGTGTTTTGCCGTTATCAGGATTTGAGACCGTTTGCGCAAATACTGCCGTCACACCCAGTGACAGCAGTAGCATTAAAGAAATCTTCTTTTTCATTGTACGTGCTGTAAAACTTTGTTTGCTATTTCAACGTCGGCATGTGGTGTCCAAACCGGTACCAACGCCTGCCCGTTTTTCAAAGCCTGTTGTCTTTTAGTCATATCCAGGATAGTTTGCGCCGAAGATGTTCGGATAGCCCAAACACCGGCAAGCTTCCGGTACTCCATTAACAGGCGATGATAGGCCAGTATTCGTGATCCTCTGTCCATATCTGCTGAACGTGCCCCCTGCACCCGTTCCTTCAGCCGGTCAAGTGCATTTTTATACCAGGCGTACAATCCTTCATTAACCAGTTTTTCCGTCACCTGCGGCGATAGGCCTGCGAGGATAGAAACCATAGAGTTTTCAAGTGCCGGCTTTAGTTCGTTACCGTAGTAAAGCAGCCATAAGGGGTCGGTACCTGAAATTAATCCAGATTGTGCAGCAATTTGGGAGAGTGCCGTATTTCTTACGGTATCCGACTGGAGTTTATAATTATTATCGGTCGTGTTCATCGCACCTACCAATCCCAGCCGCTGCGTTTGCGGGCCGGTGGCACTCAGTGGACGGAGATCGGTTTTATGGTAATTGGGATAAAACCATCCCCATGTCAGCCAGTAATAAGGGTTTAGGCCAAGAAAGCCGGAAGTCGGCTTAAACTTATTTTGGTCCCATTGCTGAAATACCATGCGTTGCTGCTGGTAACGAAGTGCCTCATCGTTGATGACGCTTTGGGCGAAAGATTTAGCTGCTGTAAAGCAGCAAACCAGTAAAACCAGGTATTTTATTTTCATTGTTTAAGATATTTAGCGTTTTGAATAATTTGAGAGACAAACGTTTTGTCCCTGCTGATAAAGCCGGCAAATGGATTGAGCGAAGCGATGATCCCGCGTTCTTTTGCCCAGTACATGGCCTTCCACGCGCCGTAGGCCAATCCGTCAAGAATTTGCAGTTCCTGCATAACCTTGTGCAACAACTGGTCACGGGCATTATAATCAGCCAGTACATTATTGCCTTCTTTAAGCACATAGCCGGACACATCGGTAACCAGCGCAAGTGACCTGACGCGCATTTCAGCAGCTATATTATTCGCGAACAGTAAAAGATAAGGTTCGCTTTTGGCCATCGACAATGTCTGGCTGATATAGCCGGTCATATCGGCGACCACTACGGCCATGTATTTCACTTCCAGTCCATCTTTCAATGCGGAGTTTACATTCGACAGGCCCTGGTAGATCATCGTTTGCGCCAGGACTACCGAGCCCGCGTTAACATTCAGGTCGTTAAGATTGTTATTGATCTTCGTGAGGTACTGCTCATGCGCGGCTTCTGCACTGCTTCGGGCCGCGCCGTTCGCGATAGCAGAGGCCAGATGCTGCGGGTCAATTACATATTGCTGGGCGGTTGCGATCTGTACAACAAACAGCAGCGGGATAATCAGTTTTTTCATTTTAAATATTTAGCGTTTTGAGTAATATCCCTGGCAAGCGATTGGTCAGCATTTATAAAATTCTGAAAGGGGTTAGCGGCTTTCAGCAGCGCGGAAAGACTGGCGTATTGCATCATATTGAGCATATTACCCGACTGATCCTGCAGGTTACTCAATTCCGTAATGACATAATCGAAAAGCATTTTCCGGTCAGATGCCTTCATTTGGTTGATATCGCCTATGGTCAGTGTAAGTCCGGCAACATAGCTTAACAGGCTTTTCGCTTTTTCCGCAAAATGAAGTTCAGCCTGGTATCCAATGGCTAATAATGCCGGGTTTTGCTGTACCAGTCGGATGACCAGTGCCTGGTTGCTGATGATACGGGACACCATCGGCGAAGCGGTAAAGCCGATGTCTGCCAGGTTAATCGCTGTTCCTAAAGTATTGTACCTATGCTGTATTTGCCGGTAGGTAACTTTCAGTTTTGCCAGTAGGGTGAGATTAGCCTGCTCGTTCGCGGAGGCGAGTGCCTGCTGGTTCCTGGCTTTGACCTGTAGTTTATTTTCAGAAATGGATTCATCTACCAGTTGGTGGATGCCGACTATATCAATCGTTTTCTGTTGGGCAGAAACAGTTGCCGCAGCGAGGCAACAGCCTATTAAAATACTGATCTTTTTCATGGTTTGAGGTATTTGGCATTGGTTAATACATCGTTGGCAATTCGGACATCCTGGTTCTGCCATTCCGCCCAGGGATTCAGCGAACGAAACAGGCCGTTCATTTTCGCCCAATACATGGCCCTGCCCATACCGTAAGCAATACCGCGGAGAATGCGCATTTCATCAGCGATATGATTGAGTAACTTCCCCCTTTCCCCGCTGTCCATCAGGTTGCCGGTGCCGCCTTTGGTAACAAAGGCACCCACATCGGCGGCAAGTGCTATGGCCCTGGTTTGGAAGTCACGCGCCCCCTGTTCCGCGAAAAGCAGCAGCAAGGGATCGGACCTGGCAATAGTTACGGCAGATCCCACATCTTTGATAATATCTGAACCGCAATCCGTGATCTCTTTGATCGTTGTCAGATTATTGATCACAGAAGCGACCTGGCTCAGGCCCTGATAAATTTTATTCTGTAGATTATTAACTATCACCAGCTGCCCGCTGACCGCAAGCTGCCCTTTCTGAATGAGGTCGAGTTTGTTATTGGTGGTGTTCAACTGGCCATTGATCACCCCGGCATTTACAGCGATGGCGGCGGAAGTGGCACCGTCAAAAACGAGTTCCTGTGAAAACCCTGTGCTGGTCAGCAGGCAGAATAATAGAACAAATAGTGATTTCATAAGCATTAGTGTTGATTGACTTTAGTGATAAATTGAGAAAGAGAAAGCCCGCTGCTGATCAAATCGGCAACAAAGGCGTCCAGGCCGTCCAGGTAAGAACCATATTGACCGGTGTAGAATTCTATCGCCGACTTTTCAGGCTTTTCGGTGGTGTAGGCAAGGTATTGCTGTAAGGCCACCTCTACCCCATAAACTTCACCGGTACTGCCGCGCCGGATATAAACCTCTTTAAAGCGGCCCCTGCCTTCTGTATTATCCAGCTGGTTGATGGTAAATATTTTACGCCTTTCTGTTTCGCTGATCGAAAGCAGGGCGGCTATTTCATTATAGTTATCCTTGAACTTCGTCTGGTCAAGGAGGCAAATGGTATCGGAATTGTTGATAATACTGTCTTTTACGACCGCATTACCGATGATATCGCCCAACTCCTGAGTAACCACGATAGCCTCGCCCCAAAACTTACGGACCGTTTTATACAAATAGAGCAGGTAACCTGCCATGAGCGGGCTGGCGATAGCTTTCCAGGCTTCCTCAACAACCAGTGTTTTGCGGCGGTCGGAACGGTACCGCATCTTCTGAATGAAAACATCCATGATGATCAGGGTCACGATGGGAAAGAGAATTTTGTGCTGTAGGGCTAAGCACCGGGCGCCTTTTGATATTACTATCTTAGGTTTCCCAGCACTCGCCTCCGAACCGTACGTACACCTCTCAGCGTATACGGCTCTCCACTAATATCCGCAGTCTATTTGCCGTGATGTATCTTCATGTGACAAGTATGGCATACAGCCATCGTTTTCCTTTTCCGTGCAATCATGTGTACTTCCCAAGGGTCTTTGCCCTTGGCGATGTCTTTCAGTTTCCTGACATGGTGCATTTCCAATTCACTCGTTTCCCCGCATAATTCGCAATTACGAGCTTTCAGCCTGTCAATCAGGCTTGTTCTCATTTTTGCGTGGTAATAGTTGGGAAGCTTGTCAAAGAAGGCATCTTTGGCTTCGATTTTCCGTTTAAAGCCATCATTATAGAATGTGCGAAAACGTTGTTGCCGCTTCGTATTTGTGTAACTTACGGTGAACACGCCATCTTTTTTGTACTTTCTACAGATGTTGGGTATAGTAGTGCGGTACTTACCTGCAAAGGTTTTGTACATACTGTACTCCATGATGTAACTAAAGTTATTGACAGTTCCGGCGTTAAGTGCAATTGAATAGTAGTTATAGAACCCAATCAGTTCTGCATTGTACTTGCCAAGGATTTCCAAGTCATCGTTGAATATCAATCCTTTCCGATGTTTTGGTTTCCATTGCTCTTTCCCGTTGTGTAGTTTTATTTCTAACACTTCGTAGTCGAGCAATTTTTGTTTAATCGTATCAGGCGGTATTTTGAGAACTACTTTTTTGTGGTATGCTCTCCTAATTTTGCCTTCAATGTTCCTTTTTGTCAAGTTGGACTTGCGTACAGTAATATCAAATGAAAGGAATCTTGCAGGCTTTTCACTATGGGTAATCAACGTTTTTTCTTCCGATAAAGTAAGCTGTAACTTCTCATTCAGGAAGTTTGAAATATCCTGTTTGATTTGCTTACAATCGTCCAAACTGCCGATTACTCCAACTAAAAAGTCATCTGCGTACCTCACATATTTGAGTCTTCTGTAGTCGCTATCCATCTCGTCGCAACTTGGTATCAATGCTCTTTTTCTATCAATTTCCTTAATGCGCTTACCTATCAGTTTCCTGTCGGTAACATCATCTTCGGCTTTAAGCATTTGCGTAGCAATTCGCTTATCGTATTCCAATTGATTGCGTTCCCTGTTCGGGGTACGCCCTTCACCCAAATCGAAGCGTTTGATGTATTCTTTGACGTATTTGTCCAACCTGTCAAGGTAGATGTTAGCCAATAGTGGACTAACAATACCACCTTGTGGCGTTCCGCTATACGTTTTGTGATAAACCCAATCTTCGATATAACCAGCATTCAGAAACTTCCTGATGAGCCTGATAAAACGTTCATCGGAGATGCGTTCTTGCAGAATTCCTATTAGAACATCATGGTTGATGTTATCAAAGAAGCCTTTAATATCGCCCTCAATGAACCATTTGGCTCCGTTGAAAGATTTGGTGATTTGCATTAGCGCAGTGTGGCAACTTCTTTGAGGTCTGAAACCATGAGAAGAATGCTCAAAGCTTCCCTCATAAATAGCTTCAAGTATCATCTTGATTACCTCCTGCACCAACTTATCATCGAATGTTGGTATCCCTAAAGGGCGCTTTTTACCGTTTTTCTTCGGTATATAAGTCCTCCTTGAGGGACGGGGTTGATAGCTTTCATTTCTGATAGTATCAATTAGCTTCTCAATGCGGGCAAGGCTCATTTCGTCGATGGTTTGACTATCAGTGCCTTTAGTCATATTACCTGGCTTTGCATTAATATTTTGATACGCCACATAATACATTTCCTCATTGAAAAGGATACGATAGAGCCTTTCAAACTTATAATCTGAAAGTTTGCTATGCTCTGTTAGACTGATTAATACTTTTTCTGGATCTCTCATAATGTCTCTCACATTTTCCTAAATAGGTATTAATAAATATTAGCTGCTTCCCTTCGCCATGTACAAGGCTTTCCCTTGCTCGGACTACTACGGAAGCTCCGTTACCATATCAGATATTCAAGAGCCTACGCCCTATAGCCGCGCCAGCGGCATTCTGACTTAGGTAATCCACGTTTAGCTGCGTAATAACTATGGCGCAACAGATTGTCGGATATGATGTCCACCCTTTATTGCATATTGCAATTGCGCTGTGATTTGTTCTTGCTCTCCCTCCTCAAGGAATGGAAAGAGAGTATCACAGTATGACGAGTTCAGTTATCTTACGTCACAGATACAGCCGGGAGCCGCTTGGGTTATCATTCAATCAGTATGGATTTTATCCTTATATCTGTTTTCTCATCCGCTATTCAGTCGCAACCTGATAACTGGTTGACTTATAGATGTTGTCGGCATGCTACACTCCCCGATATTTGGTTTCCCTCACGGATAAGCCGACGGATGATAGGCCGTTTGAACACTGGCCTAATACCCTGCCATGGGTATATTTATTACGCAGCCATTACGTGCGCACCCTTGATCGAATCGATCTCAAATACAATGAACCGTTCGGTAAACAATGATTTATCAGCTTCCTTATTCAGGATCGGCGCAAATTCGCCCCCTTTGTAAAACTTCTTCAATACATAGCGGAACTCATCGAAATCAAACATGATCTTTTCCTCTCTTTTGATCTCAGGGATTTTAACCAGCGCGAATTCATAAAAAGTGTCAAATTTCAGTTCGCCATTATCCGCGAAAAACCTACTATAATAAGCAGAGATCACATTGGCAACCACATCCCGTTCAACCGGGCTGAAAGTGCCTTCCGCCCCTTTCCAGGCAACACCGATGAGTGTACACAGGAAATCCTTTTTTTCGATATTATATTCCTCTTCACTGATCCGGAACGGATTCATGGTGATGGGCGATTTATCGGAATAAGTAATGTACTTTCCTTTATAATAGGAACAAAGACCGGAGTAAGAGTGGCCCGTATCAACGATGACCATATCCATATTATACAGGTAGGCTAAGCATCCAGCGCCTTATTATATTGCTATAATAGGTTTCCATATGCTCGCCCCCGAACCGTACGTACTCGTCTCCGAGTATACGGCTCTCCATTAATTTATTCAGTCTAACTTGCCGGCGTGTATTTTATCATGACATTCGGAACATACTGCTAAGGTTTTTCTATTTCTTGCAATCATTCGTTTTTCCCATTCAGCTTTCCCTTTCAGGTCTTTAAGTTTGCGTACATGGTGCATTTCGAGTTTTTCGGTTGCACCACAGTACTCGCACGTTTCAGCTTTTAGTCTCATCATAAGACTATTTGGCCCACCGGTTGTGATTACTGTTCGGGGTATAATGTCTATTAATATTTCGCCTGCAATTTTCTTACGTTTAAAACCGTCTTTGTAGAAGACTCGGGTTTTTGCTACGCCCTTTCTATCTGTAAATGGTATAACGAACGTCCCGTTTTGCTTGAACTTCGTTAGCACCTTACTTACCGATAGCTGATATTTTCTACCATAAGTAGCATACATACTGTACGCCATAAGGTGGTAAAATGAGCTAATAACATTACTGTTGTTCGCAACAGAGTAATAATTGTAGAAGCCTCTTATTTCAGAGTTGTATTGATTGATAATTTCCAGTGGGTCACTGTCAACCATAAACATGCGTGGTTCCGCTTTCCAAACTTCTTTACCGTTTTTAGAAACGATTTTCATCGCTTTGTATTCGAGAAGTTTTTTCCGCATTACCTCGGTTGTTACATAGAGTACAACTTTGTTTGCAAAGCACCTTACAGGATTGCCATTTATGTTCTTCTTTGTTTTATTGGACTTGCGTACAAATACATCATATCCAAGAAACTTAGCCGGGTTCGCTGCATTGGTGATTAAAGTTTTCTCATCAGAAAGTTCCAGTTTAAGGGTTTCATTCAAGTAATTCTTGATATCTTCTTTAACCTTAATACTATCTTCCTTACTGCCTATAATACCTATCAGGAAATCATCAGCATATCTTACATACTTCAGTTTTCTAATACCTGTGTCCATGTTATCCATTGAAGGATGTTTCTGGCGCTCCCTTATTACTTCTTTGATTTGTTCAATCAATTGCTTTCTTACAGCTTCATCTTTTTCCAGTTTCAGCTTCTTAAGTAAACGGTCTTTTTTACCTCCTAATTGAAGGGCTATTGTACTGCGTCTCCTTAATTTTCCAATATCAAACCGACTGATATATTCTTTGATATACTTGTCAAATTTGTCAAGGTAAATATTAGCCAAAATTGGGCTAATAATGCCACCTTGAGGTGTTCCACTATAAGTTCTGTGAAACACCCAATCCTCAACGTAACCTGCATTTAGGAATTTTCTAATCAGGCGAATGAATCTTTCATCGGCGATACGCTCCTCTAAGATGTTTATCAATACATTGTGATTGATATTGTCAAAGAAGCCCTTAATATCACCTTCGATAAACCATTTTGTACCTGTGAATGATTTTTGGACGCTAATTAGTGCTGTATGGCAGCTTCTTTCGGGTCTGAACCCGTGCGAAGATTTTTCAAAACAGCCTTCATATATCGCTTCAAGTATCATCCTTACGACTTCCTGCAACAGTTTGTCATTGAATGATGGAATACCAAGAGGACGTTTTTTTCCATTTTTCTTTGGGATATATGTCCTCCTGGAAGGAGCTGGTTGATACGTTTCGTTTTTAAGCGCATCAATCAGTTGTTCAATTCGGGACATACTCATTCCATCAATGGTTTGTTCATTGACACCTGCCGTCATATTACCTACTTTACTGTAGATTTTCTGATAAGCAGTATAGTACATCTCTTCATTAAACAGAATCCTGTACAGCCTCTCAAACTTGTAGTTCAAGTTTCCGCTGTGTTCGGTTAGACTGTTTAATACTTTTTCGGGATTTCTCATGTCTCACACATTTTCCTTTAATCGTATTAAACTAAATTAACTGCTCCCCTTCGCCATGTACAAGGCTTTCCCTTATTCGGACTACTACGGGAGCTCCGTTACCATGTCGGATATTCAAGCCTTCGCTTTAAAGCCACGCCAGTGGCATTCCGATTTAGGTAATCCCCATTTAGGTACATAATAACTATGGCGCAACAGATTGTCGGATACGATTTTCACCCTTTTCTACTTATTGTAGCTGTGACTGTGATTTGTTTATGCTGCTTTGCTACATGCAATCAAAGCAGTATCACAGTATGACGTTTGTAACTGTCTTCCGTCATCGTTTAAGCATCTAACCACTCAGGTTGTCGTTCAATCAATCCAGATTTTATCCTCATATCTGTTATTTCAACTCGCCATTCAGTCGCAACCCGACAATTGGTTGACTTATGGCTTTTCCGACATGCTACACTCCCTGTCCGGTTTCCCTTTCAGATAAGTCGGCTGTTGATAGGCATTTAAAACACTTGCCTAATAGCTTGCCAAAGCTATATTTACTATATACCCTTATGGGCGCACCATATACTGCTCGATCAGCGCATTCATAAAAAAGCTTTTACCTGAACCGCTTGGCCCCAGCACAAACTTGTTGCGATTATTGATACGGCCGGTACGCATCGGCAGATCTGCGGGGTCCATTCCTATGGGAATGCCCTGCCGGTCGGTAAAGCGGATCAGAAAATCAGACGGCTCATCAACCGGGAGGGATTCTTTAAAAAAGAAACAGACGGCAGCATCGCAGGTGGTCAGGAACCAATCGTAAGGTTTAAGTTCTACCGCATTTCCCGGCAGGGCGCTCCTGAAAAGTTCGAGCTGGTTATAGGCATTTTTACTTGGGATGATCCCCAATTGAAAAAGAGAACTTTCAATAAAATTAGCCGCTTTTTCCAGGCTGTTTTCCGGCGCTGCCACGAGGATATTAAAATGGCAGTTGACAAGCAATTGATTTTCCCTGGCCACATCAACTAACAACCGGTCGATATCTTCCACACAGATCTGGTTAGCCGGGTCGGGAATACCGGAATGCCTTTTTCTCTTTTGCTCCAGCTTGCGCAATGTCATTGCCTGGTTGGGAATTTCAATGACCTGATTAAAGATGATTACATCGCAACCGGGAACCCTGAACATGAAGGAAAGAAAATCTATTGGAAATCCGCGGGTCGTTTCCTTTTCATTCATTTCAATATGTGTGCCTACTTCCGGCGGCAGATCAATACTGTCAATATTGACAAGGCTGATGCTGCGGACAGATCTATTACCTGTTTTAATTTCAATATCAGATGGGGAAAGATTGTTTAAGCTGATATGCCTGCTCTTAAAATCCATGCTGAGCATTTGCAATATCAGGCGGTTGACGCTGGTTTCCTTGAGCACTTCTGGTGCCGGAAGAATATCAAGCACTTTACTGATGAGCTGCCGGAAGTCACGTAATGCTTTGGCATCGTAGACATAGAAAGCCCCTTTTTTTACCTGACGGGTGATCGTGAGGTAGGTATCTGTTTTCAGGCATTCCCGGCCTTCGAAGTGCGCATTATATTTTTGCTGCAGGTATTCGCCGGAAGATTTTCCCAGCCATTTAGAACGGCTGATGATGTCCTGCTTTTGCAGGATGTGGCCATCTCCCAATACTTTTACAACGTTGATAAGCAAACTGTGGAACTCATCATACCCCGCGGGGTAGGCGGCGTAGCGGATAACAGGGTTGACTATCCTGATAATGACGGAACATTCGCCGTTCATGCCGATGAGCAGGTCATAGGCACCGCTTTTATCTACGCCAGCATACGGGATATTAAATAGTGTTTTTGCGGCCATAATGATTAAGGATAAAGATTTGAGAATCGCGGCTTTTCGTATGCAGCCCGCCCTTTTGTTTTGTTGCGGTAAAGAGTAGCCCGCCGACGATACAGCCAATGAGCACAGTAGCGCCCAGCCACATATTGACCAGCGACATGGTTAATGCGCCGAAAACAAGGCCGGAAAGCAGGAAGCCAAGGCCCCAGTAAATGAACTTTCCTTTAAAACCCTTGAAAATAAGGGGCTTCTGCAGCCCCTTATAAACAGCGAATTTCCTGGCCATATTACAAGCCAAAAAAGGCTTTGATCACCAGTGAGGATACCACGAGAAATACGCAGGAACCGCCCCAGCCCATCAATTCCTTGTTGATGTCCTGATCTCCGCTGTTCCATTTGGAATACACGCGGATCGCGCCTACAATGCCTACGATGCCACCGATCACCAGGGTGATGTTGGTTACCGGTGCGACATAGGTTTTTAATGTGGACGTTGCCGTGTTCAGGCCGTTAACACCGCTTTGCGCTAATGCCGGAACAGAAAGGGCCAGCAGGATCGCTGAAGCCCATAGTTTTTTTGTTTTGTTAAACATTAATTGAGGAAATAAGAATACTGACGGAGATCTTTTAAAGCCACCGGAGAAGCGGCCGTGTATCAAAAACAGGCGTTCAGATCACGAACAACGCCTTAAAAAATACGCTCAACGGATAACCGACCACATGATTTACGGCAGGTACGATTAATGAGGCTAATGGTTAGAAAGAGATCTTTTAGAACTACCAGGCGGCAATTTAAATAAAACAGGCGTTCAGATCCCGAACAACGCCCTGAGGAATGCACCTGCAAGTACCATAAATATCGCCGCGTAGAACCAGGCGGCCACTTCTGTTGTAAATTCCTTTTTTCCCATCTGCAGGTTATGATAAATTCTTCCGGCACCGATAATTCCAAGAATACCGGCAATAACCAATGAAAAATCAAACGCGGAAAAAAAGTCGGAAGAAAGCTGCTGCTGTGCCTGCTGCATTTCAGAAATGCCAGGCTGCGCGGCTGCGCCCAATGTCAGCAGGCAGCAGCAAACAGTAAGTAATTTTTTCATCATTCAGAAACTTACCGGACGTGTAAACTCTATGGCTTCTTCCCGCGCCAGGTTAAATAACTGCTTAAGGCTAACCCCGCCGGAGGAAATTACAGACGAGCCGAAAATTTCAGCCGTAGCTTCCGGCCCGGCCCGCACCGGTTCAATATGTTCAGCAAATGATAGCTCATGCGATCCTTCGGTGGCGGGAGATCTGCCGCTCTGAAAGAAATCCCAAAAAATAAGCGCGGCATAATACGTAAAGTATATGCCGATCAGCCATAAGGCAAATTTTATCCAGCTCATAGTTCTGTGTTTTGTATAAATTGTTTAATGGTTAATTTAAGTTCGGGGCAGGTGTCAAAAAGGTGCTGTACAGCAAATGATACGAGGCGGGTTACGTCAACATTCGTTGCCATTTTAAACTGGTTCATCGTGCGCACCGTTTTTTCATCAAAGCGGACATGAACCATGCTTTTATGACCCGTGTTATCGTAATTGAGAATGGCTGCTAAAATCGCAGATTCGATCTCTTTCTGCATGGCCTTTTTGACCGGCTTGTCCTTTTCAGATTTTTCTTTTTTACCTGTTGGTTTCACCAGTTGCTCCCGAATCTGATCGGCCAGTGATTTCATGTTTTCCATATAAATGATCAGCATAGATTTGTTCAAAAACGGGGATAATTATAGGGGATAAATTAAGCGGTGTCATAAAAGTATTCACCCGTTGGAAATCTACCCTGTCGGGCAGTACCGCGGTGATCTTTCCAAATTTGGAAAGCTGTTCATTAACTTCCAGCATAATTTCGTAGCGGGCATTTGCCTTGACCCTATTGGGCACAAATACCATCGCCATTTTTGGGTTGATCTTGCGCAGGACAACCGTAAATAAAACGGTAGATTCAAAGCTGAACTCATCATAAGCAAAGGGGCAGATGACGAGATCAGCTGAATTAAAGACAGGTATCAGGCCATCGTCATCCAGTTTTCCGGGCAGGTCTATGAGTATGATATCCCTTTCGTTCCTGCCCAGCAGGTTACGGAGGGCCGGGTAACTTTCCAGGTTGGCCGGGATCACTTCATAAGGTTCTTCATTTTCCAGGATTTTGGCCTTATCAAATTTTTGTATGATGGATTGCTGGTAATCCATATCGATTACGGTAACCGGGCAATTTTTTGCCTGGGTCAGGTAATTGGCCAGCAATAAAGTAAGCGTGCTTTTACCTGCACCCCCTTTCTGGTTTCCTATAATGATGATCATAAAATTTATTTGTTTTGCTTAACGTGTATTTGTCCGTGCCTTCTTTTGCCGCCTGCGCCTCATCCCATGGATTTGCTGGTCATCTACATCATCCGCTATGGCTATGGATCTGATCTGAACTGATGGGGTATATTCATCGGCTGATGTTTCAGTAGCCGTTTCCACTGGTTGAGTTTCAAATGGTCTGATCAGTTCCTTTAGTGCCATCACCTCGCTGCCTTTGAATACCTGTTTTCCGTAGTGGTCTATAATCGAATAACCATAGGGCAGCTTACCCGCTGCCTGATGAAAAATCAGGTCGATGCCGTATGCTTCTTTAATCAATTCACGAAAACCGGGCTGGTTTTTATGATGCCTGAACAACCGCGCCAACTCGGCTATTCGTTTTTTATCCGGGATATGGCGGCTGATCCTTTCCTGTACTTTGGCTTCATCAGGATCGGTGCCCAGGTAGCCTTTGCTTTCCAGTACCATCATCAACTGCGCCCTGGTGCTAAAGCGGTATTCCATCGCAAAATCGTAGCCGAGCACTTTACTGATATTGTTCTGTGCCCTCACGTACTCATAAGCGCTATTGATCTTATTGCCCGACCGGTCTACCCTTGCCGACACCATGTGTACGTGATTATTGGCGGTATCCTTGTGGAATACGACGAGGTATGGCTGTTTCCCATAGCCCATTTCTTTCAGCCAGGCTTCAGCGATGGCGGTTAAGGTGATCTTATCATATGATTTTCCTTTTGCAGATATGACCGCATGGAACTGCGGTAGTTTGACATTTTTATTGAGCGCGGCAAGTGCCCCGAGATAATTAATGTAGTCCTGGGGTTTAAGATGACCGAATGTTTGCAGCGGCCCGAAATTGGCAACTTTCATTAGTTCGCCTTTGTTACGGTCAATCTTGCCGGTATTATACTTTACCCCGCTGAACGCCGCCTGTGGCTTGAAGATCTTGACGAGCATAATATCTTAATGACTATGTATCCTTATCACTGTGCAGCACTGTAACCATGCAGCACGGTAACCATACAGCATCCTAACAGCATAGCGTTATATCGGGAGATCATTATAACCGTGTAACTTCGTATCGGGATTGCGTTATAACTGACTAACCATGTATCCGCATAACATCATATCCATATCGCCATATAGCAGTGCAGCTTTATACCGATGCAGCCTTATCACTATATAGCGGCATAACCTTATATCCATCTAACCGGGTAGCCGCAGATATTTATAGCGTTATATCATTTAGCCATCATCCTTATGATCTTACGCAGCGACATTTCCAGAACACCCTGCATCCCAACATAGCTTTCCAGCAGACTATTGAATTTTTCCGCAATAGCAGGCGGCAGGCCACCGGATAATTTAATCGCATTGGCGTGCCGGGCGAGCTGGTTAATATTGTTACCGGCCCGGCCCATTTCAGCACCGATGCTATCCAGGTGATGAATGAGTTCTTTTGAGTTGACTACGATCATCTCCGCGTTGTGCAGCACCCGGATACGTATGATCTGCGACCTGTTAATGCCCAGTTCCTTTTCCAGGGCAAGGATCTGATTGTATTCATCATCCGTAAAACGGCTGACTATCTTTATACTGCGTTTACCCGATGCTAAACGGGGTCTTCCGCCTTTATTTTTAAGGTTATTCATCAGAAAAAATGAGTTGCGAATTTTTGACAATCCCCGGAGGGCAAGATCTTTTTGTAAGACAAAAAGACATCTTGCCCTTCCAAAATCAAAGCGATTTTTGCATAGGTAAAATCGCTTTGACGGAAGCGGAAATGAATTAATAGGAGAACCCCTTTCGCTTTCTTTCAAAAGGGTCAAAGATCGGTTGGGTTCTAAGCATATCTACCAGTTTATCATTATAATCATTGTACCCTTTATAAATGGCTGACCTGTCGGTGGCATAAGGGAGAGCTTTGATAAAGTCTTTGGTCGCCTGGTGACCAGCAGGATCATGATCGAAATAAATATCAATAGAGGAGAATTGTTTAGCCCTTGCGATGCCTTCATTCAGCAAGGTAAGGGTGTTCAGGATAATCAGGCTTTCGCCTGCATTTTCGTTTTCCTTTAGCCAACTGAGGCCATCCAGAAACCCTTCAAAAACAGCTACCCGTTTCAGATCACCCGGTATAAAAGTGATGCCCTTATTTCCAAGACAACCCTTGAAATATTTATTTCGCACTTCCCAACCCGCGGTTTCATTTTGCCAACCCGCTGAGAAAAATGCTTTTCGTTGGCCTTTATCATCTTCAACAGCATAATAGATCTCACTAAGGTATGGCCTGGCAACTTCGAATACACCCCGGTTTTTAAGATAGTTGGTGATTGCCGGATGTGTCCCGAGGTCTTTGATTTCTTCGATCACGTAATTCCTGACCTTAACGGGCCGTCGCGGCCGAAGTGACCTTTGTTCCGGTTGAATTTCAACGGCACTTTGTATTTTTTCGACCACTTCATTAAAAGTTGAGCCGGGCCAATAGGCCAATCCAAAGTCGATGATATTGCCGCCTTTACCGCAGCCGTGATCGAACCAGACCCCTAACCGGTCATTGACACACATCGAAGGCTTGGTATCCGAATCCCGGAGCATACTTAAATAAAAGTGTTCTTTACCTGATTTTTTAACCGGCTGATATCCCAGGCGGCTAAGCAGGTCTACGATAGAAGCCTGCTCTTTCAGTTCCCTGGCATTTAAAAGTGTAGACATAATGGTGATGATTAGCTTTAGTAAAATAGGGTTGAGCTTGCCCGGCTGAAAAAAAACAGTGCCAGGCGAATGAACCGGCAGCGGGTAACGAACCCGTATAATCCACTTCTGCCGGTTATATGATTTCGGGACTACTCACGTCGGCATCTACATGCCGGGCTCTCGCCTGCCTATGCGTTTTCGCTTTATTGATATGATCTCAGCTTCGCAATATTTTCCGTTCTTGCGGAATAATGCTTTGTCCCCGTATGTCAAAGAGCAATGGATAGCCCGGAGGCAATCCGTTTTCCGGTAGTAGAAACCTGAAGTTTCATAGGCCCGGTTTTTTTATTGTTTTAATGAGGCTTTCCCGGAGTCGGCGGACTGTTATCAGTACCGCCAGTCGTGAGATGGTTGATAAGCAGAACCTGATTAGTAGGCTTATTGCCAAGGCATTTAATAGCGTCCTGAACAATGCTTGTTTAAAAAGATCATAGCTTATTGCAGCTTCATTGAGATCAAAGGTGAAGCTATCGGGGAAGGGGAATTGACAAGCTTTTCGGTACTACCGAAAAATAAATCGTGGAAATAGTAAAAACAGATTGTGTTTAGAAAATAAATCGAAGACAATACAAATCCTTACAGCTATTTTGCTTAGCCGTTAAATCTGATCCGGAAGGGTGTGGAATTTGCTGGTTACTCGGATAAGATCCGGTAGAGTTCGAGGTTCAGGTAGTAATGCCCGCCTTCAATTGACCGGCGTTCCAGGATACCCATATCACTTAACTTATTCAAATAATTACGCGCTGTTTTTTCAGCATACAGCCCGGCATCTTCCAGGTGCTTAACTTTAGTGAATGGCTGCGTAAAAATTAATTGGATTAGTTGCTCGGGCCGTCTGATTTCTTTATGCTTAATCACCTCGTCCAGTATGGCTTCTTTTACAGCCAATATTTGGTTTATTTTTGAGTAGGTGATATTTGAGGTACTTTCAACCGCTTTCAGCATGTACAAGATCCAACTTTGCCAGTCGCCCCTTTGTGATACTCCCGAAAGCAGGCTGTAATAGTCATCTTTGTGATCGATGATGTAACGGCTTAAAAACAAGATCGGGAAATCTAAAAGGCCGGACTTGGTTAAATAGTGAATATTAAATATCCTTCCCGTCCTGCCGTTCCCATCCCGGAAAGGGTGGATGGCTTCAAACTGGAAATGACCGATTGCCATTTTAATCAGCGGATCGATAAGATAGTCGACGTCATCATTAATAAAATCGATCAGGTTCTGTAACTTCTTTTCCAGTATCTGGTTTCCTCTTGGCGGCGTATAAACGACTTGTCCCGCATTGACGCCGCTGCCACCCTGCAGTATAACGGTTTGTAAGAAAGCTGGCCTGATACCGTCGCTCGCCTGGTTAACTTCACGGTACATATCGATGAAATACTTTTGGTCGAATCCCTGTGCTAATTTTAGATAGTCATAGCCGGCCCATAAGGCTTCCCGGTATCTTAACACTTCTTTCGATGCTCCTTGTGCCAGCTGATATTTCTGGTCACTGAAAGCTTTATAAAGTTCATCATCTGTTGTGAAGATATTTTCAATAGCGCTGGAGGCTTTTGCTTCCTGTAAGCTGATGGTATTGATGAGCAGGCCCTGGTTGGGTATCGCTATACTTCTTCCCTGCAACCTGGCCAGTGCTGCCCGTGCTGTAACCAGTTGTTCCAGCACCGCCGTATTTTTATAGATTGCTTCCGTTATAGGTAATTCAGGAATATCATTCCATGGTTTTGTTCTGTCAGGGTTTATTTTATAAGTCGACGGCATATTCAAAGATAGATTTTAAACGGTAAAAAAACAAATAATTACCGTTTACTCGAATTTGCACGGTAAAACTAAGTTACAAATAACACATAGACGGTAAGTCTTTAACTAAATACCGTTTGTCGAATTTACGACGGTAAATCAACGATTGAGCAAAAGCATTTTGTGCTATTAGGAGTTACCCCTGTCGATCTTCTGGCGGATAGTGTCCCGCATCTGGTCAATATATTTTGTAGGGCTCAGTCGTTTTCGTCTTTCAATTTCTATAAACCTGCGCTGCACAACGCCAATATTAACGTGCAGGTTAGCTTCCAGCCATTTAACGATCTGATTGAGGCTGGCATTTCCGTTATTAAGCTGACCGGTTAGCCAAATCCCGTAGGCAAGTTCAACAATATTTATCGAATCCCCTGTCCATTTCATATCCAGGAATTGACCTCCATTTTTGGGCAGCTTCATCAGTTCGGGGTATTTCAATGGCGTTATCTGCTCCAGAATAAAATACTGCATATGTTCATAAGCGATAAACCTGGCAAACAGGTTACTCATTGGAGTGGTGAATTCCCTATCGGTTTCGGAGAACTCGGCCAGCGGAACAGGTAAGGGCCCTGCACCCCGTAAAAAGCAGATGTGATCCAGATTAGTAAGTCCATTTTTATAGTACTGGTAGTGAAAAGAGTTCATCCTGAAAAAACTTTGCAGCGCTTTTAATTCCTCTTCAAAGTATTTAACCTGTATTTCGGAGGTGCCGATAGGTTTGTTTACAGCCAGATTGTATCGAAATACTTCCTCTATACGTAGAGCAAATATTTCTGGTCTTAGCTTTTTAAAAAACAATATCTCATCCTGCGGGCTGTCGAAGTTATTTTCTGCGATAAGTTCATTTAATTCCTGTATAGCCGATTCAACTATACCTGATGCTTTGGAAAGTTTTTCCAGCGGGCTTTGGTGTTCAATCATATTATCAAGATCATCAACTAATTTTGATTTCATTTTTTCAAATTTCTGATTCATGGTGTTATATTAAATTGTAAAAAAAAGAACATAAAAAACCCATCAGGTACCTATTGCAGCACTGGTCAGCAAATGGATATATTGTCAATAATTAAAGTTGTTCGGTAGATGAGGCCTGCTTAAAATGATGGGATACTTCGGCCCCTTCTGTAATTACCATAAACGCGTTACATATTTTCGGCATTAATGCAGTTATAAAATAGCTCAGGATCACCATAGCCATCACTGAATTATAAGAAATAGCCTGAAGCTGTTGTTGAACAATACAAAAAGCCAAAACGACTATCACGTTAACAGTTCCTATACATTCATTTAAGAGGTTAAATCCACTGATTTTGACAGCCAAAGACCTCGCGAATGATAAATAGCTTTTATGGTTTTTCTGATGTTGTTGAAAACGAATTTCCGCGTTCTGCGCTTCGACGGAAGATTGAACCTCGGCGGTTAAACTACTTTCTGTAACAAGGGATAATTCATGTAGATGCGCTGCCTGAAGCATTAATTCAGGCGACCTTTTGGCTGTTAAAATGCCGACCAAAACAAGATAAGCTGTATTGATCAATCCTATTCCCATTTGCGAATAATATATACCGGCTACAATAAAGACAACCAAAAAACCTTCTGACAGCAGAACGGATGCAAATGAAGATACCGCATTCTGGATTTTTTGAACATCTGCCAGGTTTGCTTTCATCGATTTTCCACTACCCGGGACAAATTTATTCTCGTCGTTATTGACAACGCTTTTAATAATGGAGTCAATGAGTTGTTCATTAATTCCTTTGTTTAACTTGATCAAGATGCGCTGTTTGATGTAAGTTAATAAACTTTTGAAAACAGTGATTATGAGCAACAACACAATTACGGAAATGATCAAAGCAGTTTTTTTCTCGGCCAGCGAGTTATCAATGCCTCTTTGCAGCATCCAGGAAAGTGCGATACCCAAAAAAGCAGAGCATAGATTTAGCAAAGGAATACTTATCCAAAACTCTATTGGCAAAGATTTAAGGGAAAGTAAGGTTACCCAGGGGTGTGCTTTTAACGATAAGGTAGATAAGCGAAGTTTCTCTAAGTACAGAGCGGCTTTACTCTTCCAGATATGCTCAACATAACTTTCTGGTACGAGTAGCGGTTGTTTTGCCGGGTCATTTATTAAATAATGCCAGCCATCCTGTTTTTTAATAGCACCAAAACAAACGACAAAATGATTTTCTTGTTTATGGTCAATTGTATGTAGGATAATAGGTAAACGGATTTTCCGGAGAAAACAGATATCCGCTGTGACACAACGGGCATTAAGCGCAAACTTATGTGCCAGATTTCGAAGATCGAGCAAAGACAACCCATTTTCTGGAACCGATATCGTTTCCCTCAACAAATCAGCATCACTGTTTCTACCCGTATAATTTAATAGCATTGCAAGACAAGCTATTCCACAGTCATTTAAGCCACATTGTCTCACAAAAGTGTTTCTCATGTAATTCAGGTTTTTCATTCAGATAAATGTTAAAGTGTAAATAATGACGATGAAAAATCAACTCATGCCTGGAAATAGCAATAGCGTAAGGAAAGTGATCACTGTTACCCAAATGAATAAGGCAGGGAGATAAGCTACCGTGACTATTTTCAATGACTGGTCATAGTTCAGCTTGGAAACCTTGAAAATCCCATAGGCCAGAATAAACCAATAAGCAACCTCGAATACATTTAAAGTTTGGAGTGCGTATGACCAATCTGCCGGTGCCTCTTCAAATATGGAGAGGGCTGAGAGAATGTAATATTTGCGCCAATCTAATAACGATCCGTTCGGAAATAACAGGGGAAAACTTAACGTTTTTATGGTAGCAGGCACCAAAAATATGTATTCAGCTAAAACAGTAATTGTGAATATTTTGCCAGCAGGGACGACCTGGTCATTTAAATACAGGGCAGTATAAATGATCAGGGTTATCAAACAAAGTTTAATTAGAAGATAAACTGCAGAAGAGAAGTATATCCAGTTTTGGAGGCTTTCATAAACTTTCACTCCTTGTTCGGGTATTCCCGATAACGGGTCTCCGCCATTTTCATAAAACCCAACCGTCAGTATATTACGGTTAGTAACGAAGATCAGCAGAAAGGTTAGTAAGATCAGAATTATCAGATTTACGTAACAATTTTTTAACATGGATTTCATACAGCAACTTTTTTGGTAAATTTCACCTTGAAAAGTGCCATTGCCAATAACGACAAATTGTAAATTATTGGTTAAAGTAATTGTGGGGGATAAATATATTTATATGAATACGCACCTTAACAGTTTAATGGGGTTGGGATTCCCGGTTACAGTTTCCCTGATGGTGATTATCTTTTGTGTAAGCGCCATCGCCATTTACAATAAAAAGCTATTTGCAGACCTGCTATTACATCCCAGTAGTGTCAAAAAAGACAAGCAATATTATCGGTTATTATCTGCTGATCTTGTACACAACGATTTCATTCATCTTTTGCTAAATGAGATTACCCTTTATGTATTCTGTTCTGATTTGGAGGAAATATTGAATAGGAAATCCGATTATGGGAGCTGGCAGTTTCTGGAGATTTTTATTATAAGTCAGCTATTCTGTAATGTGTGGTATACTTTGAAAAACGCAAGTAAGTTCACTTATTCAAGTGCCGGATGTTCAGGGAGTATTATGGGATGCCTGTTCGCGTTTATGATCATTGATCCTAACGGAACGGCCTTTACTTATTCATTTATCGGAGGGATAAAGAATATTTATACCGGACTGATCTATATTTTATTGCTGGTGTTTTATAAATGGAAGAGAGGAAACGATATGGTTAATCACGAACTGCATTTTTATGGTGCACTGGGAGGCGTTACGGCTGCATTAGTGGTATACCCTCCGATATTATTTTAAATACCGGGGATCAAAGCCCCCGGTATTTGGTTAAAAGATGCCGAGGCAGGCGGGCCCTGCAGCCGCGCCAATGAAACCAATAGCCGCACCGATACCCCCAAATAGTCCTCCTATTGATGTAGATAAAACGATACTGGTTGCACAAGCACCGGCACTCCCTCTTAATTCATTTGCTTCGATGTCAGATAGATCTTTCATGGCAATTTATTTATGTTTCTTTCCGGTATTGGAAATTGCTATAAAGGTCTTTAGGTAGATTTTGGAATGCTATAACCATTAGTTGTAAATTATTATATTTGCTTATAGGATAATTAAATAATATTTAGCTTAATGAATTCCATCGGTGAGAAAATAAGATTAAAGAGATTGGAAAAGAATTTCAGCCAGGAGAATATGGCATTTGAGCTTGACATTTCACAGGCGGCCTATTCCAAAATAGAACGGGCTGAAACAGAACTAACAATCCGAAGAGTTTTTGCCATAGCAGAGATCCTGCAAATTTCCCCTTATGAATTGATGCCTAAACCTAAATACGGTACAGGACTTGCGCAGGCATATATTTACAAAACTCTAAACAAGATTAGAAAGGTTTGGAACTCAAAAGGTGGTAGTAGCAAATAACCATGTAATCTATTCTTTTATATCCTATTACAGGGACATTTAAAAAAGCTGTATAAATTAATTTACAATCTTTAGTTGTAATTATTTTTAGCTATTAATCTGATTTTCACTCATTAATAATGAGTTTGAAAATTAAATGTCATGGATTATAGGTCATACGAAAAGCGGCTTGACTATATTTTAGAGTTAATCTCCAAAAACAGATTCCGGTCTATAGATGCAGCAGCCCAACGTTTCAGCTGTAGTACGCGCACCATTAAGCGTATGCTGAATCACTTGCGCGAAAAAGGTCATAACATAGCATATGACCGGCAACAAAAAAAATATTTCGTAAAAGATAAAGAGTGACATTTTCTGTCATTTGACCCGCGCTACCTTTAACTCATGATTAAGGGAATAGAAGTTTTAAGGAAGTATTTCATTCAGATAAGTGTTCTTCTACTAATCCTTTTATGGGTTTATGCTGCCGTTAGTAAGCTTAGCAATTTCACGCATTTCAAAGAGCAAATGCACCTGCAGGTATTATATCCGTTTTTACAGACGGTTAGTATTTATCTGTTACCGCCCGCTGAACTGCTGATTAGCTTGCTACTATGCTTTGAAAGAACCGTTAATAAAGGACTATTCTTTTCGTTGATCTTTCTTCTGCTTTTCACAGGGTACGTTGCGTTAGCCACTTTCCATTTTTTCACGAACGTTCCATGTTCTTGCGGAGGCATTTTGGAGCATATTTCCTGGAGGTCGCACCTTTTTCTTAATCTCTTTTTTCTTGCCCTAACCATATCATCCATCATATTTTTAAAGAAAGGAGCAGCGGTGACAAAACAGATCAAATGAAGGAAAAATTTGTTGCTGTGAAAGGGAATTTCTCGCAACAAGCAGGATAAGCTGAAAACCTGTTTGAAGAGTCGGCAATAATTATAATATTTAACCTTAAAGTTTTTCAAATGCTTTTTGATTTAAAAAGCATAAACAAATATGCGTCGTTTCAAATTAAATTTAGCTTTAGCAACATTTATTGCAGGTTCTGCTATCGCAATTACCCAAAGTTCATTTACACCTGCAAAGGCTGCGAAGTTCAGTAGTAATTATCACTTCAAGGGAACTACTACAGCACAGATGAAAACGGCCGCCAATTACGAGGTGGTAACGTCGCCGCCTACCTGTGATAATGGAGGAAGTTTACCGTGTGAGATCGACAACATCAGCGGAAGTTTACAAACCTGGTTAGATGCACGTACAAACGCCCAAATTTTGGCGGCAGCGGTTCAAACCAAAAATTAAACCGTAAAAGAAAGGCAATGCGTTAAGCATTGCCTTTCCTGATTACCTTGGATTCTGCTGCATCCCTGTCAGCTGGATAATATCATCGGGGATCGGAAGTGTATATTTTAAATCATTGGGCTTTAAAATATAGGCTTGCCCGTTCACATTACGGGTTAAGCTAATGTTTGCCCCATTTTGATTAAGCCGTTTAAGGTCGTTCCAGCGCAACCCCCTCATCAATAATTCCTTTCTTCGCTCTGTTAAGATGATCGATAAAGCAGCATCGCTGCTGGTTGCAATGAATGGCGAAAAGAAGCCTTTCTTAAACCTGGTTACAAGAAGTGTATTCAAATCCCGTAATGCTTCATTAGTTCTATTTAACCTGGCATAACATTCAGCTCTCATCAAATAGACTTCATCGATAGCGACACCATCAAAAGGGCTACTTCCGCCTTCGTAGCTACCTTTAAAAACGTGTGTTCCGTTTATACTTATCTTAAAGAAAAGCTCTTTTCTCAGATCGTTACTATCATAAGAATTGTAAAGCAGCGTATCAACTCTTGCCCTGGTGTTTTGAATGGGAGCCAAATTGGTCATCTGTCCATCATTGATCACTTCAGCGTTAAACTTCATAAATGGGTAAGCCGCTGCTGTATTCAGTGAATTGAAATCAATTAATGTATGGTTTAGCTGTAAGCAGGAATCGGCATATAAGCCGGCTTTATCATATTGCCCCATGTATAAATACGCCCTTGCCAATAACGCATAAGCAGCAGGTTTAGATGGCCGTAGAACCTGTAGGGGTGTAATGGGAAGTAACGCCGCAGCCGATGTTAAGTCTGAAATGATTTGATCGTATGATTCCTGCTGAGTGCTTCGCACAGTAGCCTGATTAAAATCAGAACTTAATCGTATAGGAATACCGAGTTGCGCGGTAGCATTTGTTTTATCGTAGGCCGCTGACCATAAACCAATAGCCTTTAAAAATGCTTTTCCGCGAATGTATAATGCCTCTCCTTTGACGTTATTATATTCACTGCCGTTCACTGCTGTAGGGGCTATTTTACCTAAACCTTCCAAAATGGTATTTGATGTAAATACAGGCCTGTAGGCATAAAACCAGTCATTATTTATCAAGGCAAACAAATTATCTTTCTGCCAGGTATAAAGGTTTTTTTGATAGTCTTGGGTCAACGCCTGGAAATCCGCATCCAACAAATAATAGTTATCAGCAGATACTTCTCCCGATGATGCTCCATTATTATTGATGACAGGATAATAATCAAGCAATGCCTGAAAATCGGCAAGCGTTGATGGGATGTTAAGTTTAGCATCCGGCTTTTCATCCAGAAATTTTTTACAGCCGCTTATGGCGATGATTAAACAGCAGTAAAATATAATTATATTAATTTTTTTCATGATTTGATATTTGAGCATTAAATAAAAGAATTATAGGGAAGCTTTTAGGCCAAGGGAAATAGTTAAAGGCGGCTTTAACGTGCTTGGCCCAAAATAATAGTCAGGATCAATATGATCTTTGTTTGCCCGCCAAATTACGCCAAGGTTGCTAACTGTAGTATATAGCTGTAGCACTTTGAATGGAAAGCCAGGAGTCCTGCTGCGGTTAAATTCATAGCTGGCTGAAATATACTGAATCCGGATATGATCTCCTTTTTCAACCAGATCCTCAGAGCCTGCATAGAAGCCATCGCGTTCAGGAATTGCCGGGTAGCTCATTGAAGGTACGGTTGTATGCAACTCATCACCTGGCTTTTGCCATCTTATAGCATAATCGCCATTACCGATTCCATTTTGAAATAGATCAGAGTAGCTTAAGGCTGTCTTTTTAAAATAGTAGCCCAGTTTATAGGTGGCTACTACGGTAAGTGTTACATTTTTGTAACTGAAGGTATTACTAACCGATCCGTATTTGGTAGGCAGCGCCGATCCGCTATACTTCAATTCTGATAGCTGCGTATCATTGTACAATGATGCGTAATCTTCACTTAGCTGACCATTGATATATCCTCTTGGATTTCCATTAGCAGGGTCAAGACCCGCAGAGCTATAAGATAAAATGGAATATACGGGCTTCCCAACAACGCCGGATATGGATGGATGTGCACTTACAAAATTATAACCGGCTGTATTTTCCGTGTAATAGGACGTTATTTTGTCCTTATAAAAACTAAAATTAATTTGGGTAGTCCACTGAAATGCACCAGTCGTATTAATCGTATTCAAGGTTATATCTGCGCCGCTTCCCTTCATCGATGCAACGTTTTTTGTAACGGTGCTGCCAATACCGGTCGTATAGTCCAGTGGCGCGTTTCCAAAAAGGTTTTCACCATTTTTTCTAAAGTATTCTATACTTCCCGATATCCGGTTGTTAACCGTACTGAAATCTACAGCCAGATTGAATATTTTTGATGTCTCCCATTTCAAATTAGGATTTGCGTAGGTATTATAGATAGCATAGGGTGTTTGTGTATAAGGAGAATTACCTGAATAGCTGATCGTGGTAACTGCCGTTCTCGACAAATCAACATTCCCGCTTAAACCATAAGTGGCTCTCAAGCGCAAGTAAGGTAAAAAACCAACCTGGTAAAAATGCTCTTTAGATATCTCCCATGCTGCTCCTGCTGAACCCAAAGGGTTCCATTTATTGTTCGTGTTTACACCGAATAAGTTTGAGGCATCCCTGCGCGCACTTAATGAAAAAGTATATTTACGGTCATAGGTGTAGGCCGCATTGCCGAATAGCGAAACAAAGCGATTTCTGATAGCCGTTAGATTTTTGTTGTCCTGAATAAAGTTATAAGAGCCGGTTACAAAATCAGGATAAGTGTTAGTCAAATCCACATTCCCGAAAGTAAGCGTATTGGGATCGTAGCCGTACAAACCATTTGAATAGCCTGTTGTGTTTATCTGCCTAACCTCGACACCGGCTATCGCGTTGATTTCACTTTTTGACCAATTTTTTTCGACATTAAATTGTCCGCGCAAGTTGTGCGACTCAATCAACTGATCGGACTGGTTTAGGATGCCACCTTTCGGTATAATATAAGTAACGTTTCCCGAAGGGTCAATCTGGGTAAACGAATTGATCCGATCCCTTGTATAGTAACTGTCAGCACCCTGTAGGTTATTGTTGTGTGTATCCTGCCTTTTATACTGATACTGCAAATTAAAATTCAGGAAACTGAATAGCTGATAATTTGCTGACAGGTTTGCAGTAACGTCCTGCAGGTTAGTTTTATTACTGACCTCTTTGTAATCGTTAAGCGGATAATACTTCCAGTCGAGTAATTTGCCGTCGCCTGCCGTGGATAAGTAGGAAAGGCTATAGTTTTTCACAATAGGCAACGCGTTTCCATCTCCGTCGGCAAACCGGGCGTAGGGATATAAACTGGTACCATCAGATAGTATATCACCGTATCCTGGCTTACCCGTGGCAGTATTACTCTGTGTGTAAAATAAAGACGTTGCTACCTGTAATTTGGGAATAGGGCGGAATGTATTCTGAAAATGTAGATTAATCCTGTTGTAACCGGCCGCGAGATTACTTACATTTTTATCATATCCACTGGAAAACAACCAGGACTCGGTAGCTGAACCACCTTTCAGACTTATGGCATATTGCTGATTTCTGCTTTGTTGGTAAAAGTATTTGTCAAAGTCATTTCTAACATCAATATTCCTGAAAGCATCAATCTGTGAATTAGCATTGGCAGCTGATATTGTACCGGCTTGTGCTGCGGCTAATAACTCCACGACCGGGGACAAGTTAGGATGAGCGGGGTCGCTAATTTTACTATCGTAAAAGCCATTACTAAAAAGCATCTTTTCGACATTGATATAATCATTAGAAGAGATGGGTTTAGTATATGATAAATCGGGCTTTGTGCCAATTGTCATGTTCGCATTAAAATCTATGCTCAGGGGCTGATTCAACCTGGCCTTTTTTGAGGTAATGACGATTACCCCGTTACCGGCCCTTGTACCCCAGATCGAAGCTGCTGCCGCGTCTTTTAAAACGGTGATACTTTCTACATCATTAGGGTTAATATTGGCGATATCCCCCTCATAAGGGAAATTATCAAGAATTATTAATGGAGAGGTAGGCCCGTTAATGGTGCTGAGGCCTCGGATCTGAATCTGAGGCGTGGAACCTGTTGTACGGTTAAACACCAAGCCACTTGTTATCGGCTCCAGTCGAGAAAGGATGTCGGTACTCACCTGCTCATTTAATTTATGATTACTTATCGCAGTAAATGAACCAGTAGTGCGTTCTTTTGGGAGTGTTTGATAACCGGTGGAAACGATAACCTCGTGCAGTTCTGTCGTAACGGGCTGAAGTGTTATCTTTAAATCTGAAATCTGTGTATAGTTACGAAGCAGTTGCTTCTTTGTATTGTAACCTATATGGCTTATAACAACAGAATCCGGAAAAATAATGTCTGAAAGATAAAAATAACCATCACTACCGCTTTTAGTAGCAATACCCGTTTTGATCAGTTTAATAGTAGCACCAGGTACAGGCTCGCCGGTTTGCATATTAATAACCTGGCCTGTTGTCTTTTGCTGTGCATGTAAACTGGCATTTATAGTGCATAGCAATGCCAGTATGAGTAAATTTAATTTCATGAAGTATTTGTTATTACTAAGTTTTATAAGTGCTGCCGTTATTTGTCCTTAATAACCAGCATTTCAATTTTCTCATAGGATGAATATAATTTAAGGCCATATGCCGCCAACTCTTTTTGAATGCCGGGCATGTCCTTAACCCCATCCTGAAAAGTTAAGTCTATGTGCTGTTTATAACCTGTTTGATCAAGAATCACCGCATTGCCGCTCAGGGTTTTTAAATAATCACAGAGATCGATCATTGTAGTATTGACCAGTTTGGGATTTGATAATTCGCCCAGTGTGTTCAATCGTTCACCACCACCCGTATGGATGTGATCTGCCTTATCCGTTTTCTTAAGCATCCAGCAGAATGTCTTTTGCTTTTCAAAGCTTCCTACATAAGGCGTGTACCTGTTTAAATCATCAAGCACATAATCATAAAGATGATCCATCTCACTGGCGGGTATTACCAGATCATAATTATAAAAGTTTTCTCTTTCCCAGTCCGCTTCTGACTGAGCCGAATGATGATAGGTGATTTTTGAGGGATTTCTGACCGCTAACTTGACGCGGCTGTCGCTGCCGTCAGGAAGCTTTCCTCCTGCAATAACCGAATACATCCAAAAAAGACTTTTTTTCCTTAATACAATTCCCCGTGCAGTATCATTGATAAGGCGTAGGCCTCCGCCACGTAAACCGTCAATCTTGCCTTTTATCAACATACTAAAATGCTGCAATTGATTTAACGGCAAATCCTCCGAAGTATATAAAAGCTGGTCGCGGCTAAAATCCTTTTTTATAAATTTCGGGGCTACCTGCTGTTGTAAAAAACGGATGACATTTTTACGGGTTAGTTCTTCTGAAGATGTAATAGCCCGTACAATGCCATCTTTATCAATCCATACGTAATGCGGTATTGACTGATGAGGGAACATCCTTTCCAGAATGGTGTCATTAATTACAGAAGGTAGGCTGAAATGGTGTACCGGTGTATCAAACCGTTTGAGTGTCGCTAAAATGTTATCTTTTTTCTCGTGCTCACTTTTATTGTCAACCAAGAGCACCTGCAAGTCATTATTAAACTCTGCTTGTAAGCTGTCTGCAAGCGGAAAATGATGCAAGCAACTTGTACAGTATGTGGCCCAAAAATCTATTAGCAGCGATTTTCCCTTGAAATCTGATATATTCAATGTAGGATGGGCATAGTTCACCAGATCGGAGATTTTCATGTCGGGGACTTTATCTCCAATATTCAGGGCAACAATAATTTGATTATCCTGTTTGGTTTGAGCATTCGCCCTAAACATCCCAACCAGCGAGAACAGTAAATAAATTAAAATAGACTTTTTCATTTATGAATAGTAAAAGGAGAATACTTAATGAGCAAAAAAACCAGCAACCAAAGGATTAATAATGCCACGACAAATAGATTTTGCCTGTGATTAACAACTGAATTAACTGATCTCATTTTCAGGTATAATCGCTTAAAAAAAGGCAATAGAAATCCCAGGAAGCCGGTTTTTTGCTTCATTTTATATTGTGTTAAATAATTTTGATGAATTAATTAGCCCGATTGGGCTAAGAGGTAAGTGAGTACTTATTCTGCGGGCGAAATAAGCAGTACCCAAGATTGTACGGGGAAATTAATCATGACTAATCCCTTCCTGCTGATTTGGTACATCTGCATTAGCCTGATGCAATTTGTAAGCCTCGGCAACGAGGTCATTCAACTGATCGAAGAGCAGGGCCACTTCTTCGTCCGACACTTCCGCTTTAACATTACAATCTTTGATTACCCAGCACTGAAACATTTTCCAAAACAAAGCATGGACTGTTTCAGGTGAATTGCCTTTAAAAAAGGTAGCTATTACCTCTTTTAAAGATAAACCAGATGTAAAATTGTTGTTTATATATAACGCTTCCATTTGCAAGAAATTGGCAAGCTGGACTACACCAAAAGAAAGGCGTGGAACTCAGCTTATTGCTCTGGAGGTACTGGTATACCGGGAACGAATAAGTGAGCCCACGCCTTAAGCGTGAGCATTTATCACTTACATCCCTCGTCCCAAATTTGAAATTACCAGTTTCCCAGAGCGAGTGTTAAGTGCGAATGCTTATATATTTTTAAGATTCGCTAAAATAATTAAACTATCAATAATGTCTTAGTTTTAATTCACTAATATACAAAAGTTTCGTTGTGGTACAAAATAATGTACCACTTTATTTTTTAACTTAACGGATATTTCCTAAATGTCTGAGAGCGCAAAAACCTTCAAGGAAATATTAGGTGAAAAAATTGCGAATTTGCGAGTTGATAAGAAATATAGCACGAGGCAATTCGCGCTATTGGCTGACATGGAGCATCACCAATTAATCAACATTGAAAAAGGGAGAGTAGATATACGATTGAGTACTTTAATGAAAATATCCAAAGTTCTTGAGGTACAGCCGAAAGAGTTACTTGATTTTTAGATAATGTCAGTGATTGCTAAAGCGGATAATTATAATTCACTCTTAACTTGTCATAATCATAGGCGTTTGGCTTATCTAATTCAGCTAACTCGGTGTAATACTTATTAGCTAATTCTTTGTAGCTATTAAATTGAGCTCGTCTATCAGCTATTTGTTTGGTATTGTATTTCCATGACTCATCACCGGAGTAACGGTAAGCCAACTCTTTGCAAATTTGGGCGCGAACTATCTTCAAATTTATATTTTTCATTTTTAAGCTGATAGCTCTATCTGCCAGCACTTTAGCTACTACTAAATTTGTAAAAGCCGTTTTGTCTCCAGGAAATGGAACTGATTTGAGGTCATTAAAATTTAAATATAATAACGCCCGGTAGTAGGCACTTGTGGTATCCTGGTCATTTAATTTAAGCTTTTTGTTAAGACTATCTGCAAGCGCGATATATTTTTTAGGATCTGGCCTGTATGAGCCATCATTTATGTATATCATCCCGCCAGCTATATTCACAGGAACCTGGGCCTGGACATTAAAGGCCCCGAAAAAGAAAATTAAACAAAGTGTATAAAGAAAATAGGCCTTATTCATATTTGAAAATTTGATAAATACTGTGTAAAGAAACAATTTCGTTAATTATTTTCAAAAAAGCCATAATCACAAATTGTAAATTATAACTCAGCGTTTTAATTTATTCATCGGCTGGTAAAAGCTATTAATAGTTATGGGCCACAAAACAAATGTGGTACTACAACCGGTAACGGGTAATTAAGAATACTATAGCCCACAGCATTAAAAGTCCTGCTATAAAGTATAATTGTCTTGATTTTTGGGGTCTATATGGTCCAGTTTTTAACTTGTTATTATTTCTCATAGTTAATAACTCTACTATGCTCACATTGCTGGAAGGTAAAATAGAGATAGGCAAATCTAATAAGTGGTGTGCCAAAACACAACACTTATTATTTCAAAAACAAGCAATTTCCCCGCAGTTCCAATACTGTGATGGCGAGCGATACCCAAAAAGAAAACTTAACTAAATTCGGCCGTCACCTACAAGCCCTGCGAAAAAGCAAAAAACTTTCCTTGAGAAAATTAGCAGCCAAATGCGACATTGAGCACAGCGATATTGTGCGCTATGAAAGGGGCGAAATTAATATGACCTTTCATACATTGATGGAACTTTCAACCGGTTTAGAAATACCGTTGAAGGAACTGATGGATTTCTAATCCTTTTTTGATTTTAGAATACTCTCTAATTACCTTAGAATATCACATTTTTAAAGTTATTTTTATCAATTGAAATAACTTAATTTAATAAAAGCTTAGAGTTTGATTTTTATTAATTTAAAGATTATTCTGGCCATTTAAAAAGTTTAATGTGAATATTGAAGAAGAGTTCCTAAAGTTAGATAAAGATTATTCTGTTTTTCCTCATGAAAAGGATTACGTTGGTATATATAAAACCTTCAAAAGTGCTTTTGATAAGGACGTACATCCAGAGATAAAAACTAAGATTTTAGAAATCGAAAAAGAAGGTTACTATAACGATCACGGTGTTGATCACATAAAAATGGTAATCGATAGAGTTTCAAAAATTATAACCTGCTTAAACCCTTCGCTAACTTCTGAACCAGAAAAATTTCACATATCTCCGTATGAGATATTTATCTTATTAATGGCAATCCAGCTCCATGATTCTGGTCATTTAATCGGTAGCCGGGTCGATCACGCTAAAAAGGGAAAAGAGTTGTTAGCGAAATTTGACCCCGGGAATATTTTAAACACATCGGAAAAACTCATAATTGGCAATATAGCTAAAGCTCATGGTGGACAGGAAGATCCTATAGGTAAGCTTCAGCCAATTGATATGTTATCTCATCAAAAAATAAGACCGCAATTTTTAGCAGCATTGCTGAGACTGGGAGATGAGTTAGCGGAAGATTTAACAAGAGCTTCAAAATTTCTTATTGACATAGATCAACTTGAAAAAACGAGTAAAATATTTCACCTATATTCTGCCAGTCTGGATAGTATCTCATTTAATGAAAGGGAAATTCAACTTAGTTTTTATGTAATGGATAAATTTCTCATCGATAAATATCCAAAGAAAACTAAAAGCGGGATTGTGCAGGAATATTTAATCACTGAAATCTACAAGCGGACACAAAAAACTTTTCTTGAAGCTTTATACTGTGGTCGGTTTCTTCCAGAAGAATGCCGATTTAATAAAGTTCGCGTGAAAATCAATTTGGTTAAATCATCAGATCATGACGAAATAACTGATCCGATAGGGTATGATCTGAAAGAAAATGGTTATCCAACTTTGGAAAAAAACGATATATTTCAAGCATGTGATTCTCTTACCTTACATGGCGGGCAACAAATTGACGGAGATTATCTTTCCAGCTTAATAAAATCAAAATTACAGTCAGTATGAAAAATCCGTTTGAAGTAAATACGCCCGAAGGGATTTCTGCAAAAGAGGTGCATGAACTATTTGTTGATGTTTTTACAGATTTTTATCAGGTTCCAGAGATTGGGCATACCTTTTTAAATGGCCCAAGAGGTTCAGGAAAAAGTATGATGTTCAGATATATGATGCCTGACTGTCAAAAAATAGATAGAAACTGTAGTCTAAATGAATTAAATTATTTTTCCCTTTACGCCCCAATAAAATTAACTGATATTAACTACCCTGAACTTGACAGATTGAGAGATAGTTCAAATACGTTTTTCAATGAGCATTTACTAACCACTTACGTAGCATCCAAGTGTTTCAAAAATATTCTCCAATATGGTGAAGATGTTGATTGTTGTCTTAATGAAATTAAAACATTTTATAATGACACATTTCTTTGGTATGTAGATATTTCTGGTCAGCCTATCGATAATTATAAAATTAAATATAATAGCAGTGCTGAATATTTAGATAGAATTATTAAAATTCTGGATGAGATTTTTCTCCGCTGCAAAACGTATTGTAAAAAAGTTGCATTGTCTCCGTCATTGCCATTAGAGTATAATGGACCATTATGCAATTACCTTGATTTTTTATATCCACTATTGTTGGAATTAAAAAAACTTTCTTTCTTCCCAGCAGATAAGCCAATATTTATTTTAGTTGATGATGCTGGCTATCTTAATGAAACTCAAACCAAAATTTTAAATACATGGGTTTCCTATCGCACATCTAAAGACATAAGTATAAAAATTTCTACTCAATTAGATTACAAAACTTTAAGAACTGTTACAAATAAAACAATTGATTCACCTCATGACTATTCACAGGTCAATATTGCAACAGTTTATACTACACCCAATAACAATTATTATAAACGTATTGAAAGAATAGTTAGTAAAAGGATCGAAAAGTATTTAGAAAAAACGATTGCCCCTGTGGATTTTTTTCCATTTGATCTTGGGCAAGAAAAAGAAATTGAAGAAATAAAGGCAAGCTTGAAAATTGAATACACTAATCCTGAAAAGTCATATGCGGGCGGCGACGCAGCAAGAAGATATGCAACATCAGAGTACGTCAAAAGGCTAAAAGGAAGCAGGGCTGGATCGCATTATAACTATGCAGGATTTGATAATTTAGTTGATATTTCATCTGGTATTATACGCCATTTTCTTGAGCCAGCAACCAGGATGTTCTCAAATCATATCTCTAGAAATGAGATTCAGATTCCAGACATTGATCATATTCCTGTGATTATTCAGGACACTATAATAAAGGAATATTCAAGCAGCTTTTTAGAAAATGAATTTCAAAAAGTAATTGAAGAGCATGGTCATAAAAACGAAAATGAAAGATTAAGCAAAGCAGACAAGCTTTATAATTTGATTATTGGATTAGGTCAGATGTTTCACCGGATATTTGTTTCTGACCGTGCAGAAAGAATTGTATTTTCTGTAGCACTTAATGATACCCCGGATAATGAACTAAAAGAAATAATTGATCTTGCAGAACATTACGGATATTTACATAAAAGTTCTATTGGGAACAAACAAGGTACAGGTAGGTGTCGGCTTTATATTCTAAGCCGCACCCTATCTCCTTATTTTAAATTAGATCCCGCCGGTTTTAAAGGTTATAAATTCATGAACAGTAGTCTACTTAAATTAAGCTTGACTGATCCTTTAAAATTTGAAAGAGAGGCAAACAAGACACTTTCAAATGGAGGGGAAGATCCTCAGCTTAGCTTACTTACAGAATTGGAATAAGATGAAAGTAGAAAAGGAAAATATTATAAGCTATTTAGGAAATATCGATCTTTACCTATGTTCATCAGGTTTTGAGGAACGTTCAACGTTCTTAAGCTTAAATTTAAATGACGGTTTAATAGGAAAAGCAGTAATTTTCCATATTGAAGAAACTTATAAAATATCTGAGGATAATCTTGAAACAATTAAAAAAAATCTTTCAGATTTAATTACGGTCATTTATCCGAAAAACTCTCCGCTAAATACCTATGACAAGTTTTATCAATTATTTTCTGAACTTTTGATTTCAAAAACAGAGGATAAAATATTCAACGTAGTTATTGATATTACCACATTCACAAGAGAAATTTTACTAATCATTTTAAAGTTACTTTCTTCCGAGATGTTTTTTAGTTCTTTTAACGTAAATTTTGTTTATACTCCGGCAGAAAGCTATTCGAATAATGATGATAATTCAATTTGGTTAACCAAGGGCATTAGAGATATTCGATCAGTGTTAGGGTATTCTGGCTTACATTCTCCTTCAAAAGAACTTTTACTTATACTATTAAGTGGGTTTGAAGAAGAAAGAGCAGATGAAATAATTCAATCCTTTGAACCTAACAAATTAATATTAGGCAAAGCGTCAAGCCAAGATTCTATAAATCAGGATTTAAGTAATATAGCCAATGCAAAATACGAACAATTAACCTCAACTCATTCATTTATACTTATGGATGAATTTGAGTTCTCTTGCACAAATATTAAGGAAACTCAAAAACAGATTGAAGGTTTGTATTTAAAATATGGTGAAAAATACAACATTGTGGTTTCGCCTTTAAACAATAAGATTTCGACTATGGGAGTAGCCGTTGCAGCATTAAAAAACGAAGATATTCAGATCTGTTACGCTTCTGCAAATCAATATAACATAAACGCTTATTCGAAAGGTTCAAATTATTTTTTGACTTACAATTTAGCTGAACTAATAGGTTAATATTTTTTTAAATATTGCCTCAGCTAAAAGTGGCGGAACGGCATTTCCTATTTGCTGCTGTACATGCATTAATGACCCTTCAAAAATAAAGTGATCAGGAAAGCTTTGAAGTCTTGCTGCTTCTCTCACGGATAATCCTCTATCTTGAAATGGATGAATAAGCATATTTTTCCGATAGTTCGAAATAACTACAGACGGAATATTTGCATCAAGTCTTTTATAAATTCCACTATGGCAGTTATCCACATTAGCATAATTTTCCATCATTGAGGACGGGATAGCACGCCAGTTCTGTCCTTGCTTAATATGCTTGTATCTTTCTAATACATAATCTTCGTTCTTTGAAACCAGATTTTGACGTGCAATATTTGATTTGGACCTCATTGATTTTGCGTAGCCACTAACGTCTTTTAAGTCTTTTTTATAAGGCAGTTCGGCAAATTTATCTCCGTTAATAAGATCGGGCAAATCTGAAATTGCCTCCTCTACGCTAACTTTAGTATTGAATTTATCAGGAAATTCAAAATTTTTACCCAACCGATTCCCAACCATTATAAACCTGTTTCTATGCTGAGGCACGCCATAGTCAGAGGCATACAAAACTTTTTCGGTAGTTTCGTAGCCAATTTCTTTAAAACATGCTTTAATAAGCTTTACAGTCTCACCTTTATTGAAGGTCGTGATGCCCTCGACATTTTCAAATAGAAACCACTCAGGCTGAAGCTCTTTAACAAACCTTACAAATTCGTTGAAAAGTTTATTATTATCATTTTCAGATGTTCGTGTTTTAGTATTTGACAATGAAAAACCCTGACACGGAGGGCCACCAAATATTATAAAGGGTATGTCTGTAATATGTGTTTGGGGATTTATATCTGAAATATCTTCGCACAAAATTTTAACGCCAGGATGGTTTGTGCTAAACGTTTTTGCAGCCGATGGATCTTTTTCTATAGCGAGGCCTATCTTTATACCGGCATTTTCAGCGCCTAAACTTAAACCACCGGCACCGCTAAATATATCAATGCCAATTTTTTTTGAGTTTTTCACTATTTAATTCTTTGACGGTCAGGCAATTACGAAAAATATTTTGCTATTCCAAGTAAAACTTACAATTTGTGAAAATAATAAATAAGCATCACTTTTAAAAGTAATTTTTATTTTCTTATCAGGCCTACAGAGCGACACCTTCAAGCCTCGCTCCGTCATAAATCTGGTATAAAATTTTAGACTGCTTTTCTGACGGAAACTCAATTTTTCCGTTTGCCATTTTTGCAAGCATGTCAAGTTGCATTGTGCTTAAATTCTTTATCCCTTTATAATTATTGTAAAACTTAAACAGAGTGTTCCAGTCTTTTGCAAGCACTTTAAGTACAAATACCTGTGCATCAATGCCTTTGTCTACCGCTTTGAGTTCCTTACTTTCTTTGATTTTATAATTCTTTTCGTCTCTCTCAATAAATAATTTAGGATCGAGTTCTGGAAAATCTATATCAATCTCCTGTACGCTGACCCAGCACAGCTGATTTTTTGTCCATTGGGTAATGTTAGCATAACCAGTTGCCGGATGAGTAATTTTCTGATAAACCTGTTCGGAAATCATCTGTAACATAGCTATAAGACTACCGGGAATCTGTTGCAGTTCCCATATCATATCAAAATTAAGGTGAAGGCCGGATTCCTGAGTGAGAGCGGATAGATAAGATATTGTGTAGGCTACAGTTTGAGCCCGAAACCCTCCGTCATACCAAGGTGCAGCAGATATCAACTTTTCAGTTTCTCTGAAAAGTAGCACTCTGCAGATTGCATCTTTAAAATAAGATTCTGTTATTGCAAGATTATCTTTTTCCAGGATCTCAGTAATGTCATCTGCGAATTTCTTAAAACTTTCTTGTGCTCCTTTGGAAACAATATCAGGTTTCCTTCGCCACATTATTTCGGTTTTGGACAGTAAAGTTTTATCGACAACTTGCGATTTTGGATTTTCAGATATAAATCTTGCTTTTTCGGTAGGTTTAAGATAGGCCTGGCTATTTAGATACTCACCTCTCACACGTTCGTAGAACCAGTGCGTCCTTTTCTGTGATCCCCCAATAGCTGGTGCATAAATTCTTGCCGAATAATTCTTCATATCCTTATGGAAAGGACTGTTTGAAAAAAAGTCAGAATTGTTAATTTTATTCTGAGTATTAGCATATTCGGCAACCTTAGAAATAAATTCGTCCTGATTGCCGCTTTTCTTGACAACGGACAGCTTCATCTGAACAGCAACCTGTGAAACATCAAGGTTCGATGTCATTTTTGCAGCATAGATAGCCGAGGTAGTCTGTCCGCCATTTACAATCTGGAAATTTTTTATTTTTTTCAAATTACCGTCTTTGCCCATTTCGACGGATTCGGCGGTAGCCGTAATACCATTGTTGTAGGCAAAGAACATTTCCGGCCGATATTCTATAGTAGTTTTTAAGCCTTTATTTACGCTTCCTTTAAATTGAAGAAAAGTTCGAACATTCTGCTCAAATAGTTTTTGCCCATGATCCTCATAAATACTTACCAGCAGATCGCCGTTAATTACTGTTAAATAGGACTGATAACTATTGGTTTCGTCATTTATTTTAAGGCAAGGAAGATCAACCTCGATATCAGAAACTGCAACCTTATTTTCCGACTGGTATATATTATTAAGGTATTCGATGTCCACTACCCTGAACTCAAACTGAATGTTTTTCTCAGTGACAGAAGGAAGTTCCATTAGATTTCGAGTTGCCCTTCCATCAGTTAAAACCATCAGCCTTACCTTGTGAATCTGATTTTTTTCAACGTATTTGTAAATGTTATAAGCCATTGAATAGGCTTCAGAAGTTTCCTCCATATCCCTATAAAGACCTTCAACACTTCGGGAGAAAAAAGTCTTAAGCCTGTTAAACTTCACCTCAATCTGTGTCTTAGTTAAAGTCTGAATACTGTCATCCTGAAAAAAATGATGATTTAAAATTGTAAGTATCTTCCTTTCCTCGTCGTAATCGTAGCCGTAAGTTTCCAGCCCTTTTTTGATATAGGTTGCCGGAGAGTAATTATTCGTAAGGTCACCAACGCTGACAAGATCTTCACATACAATTTCAAAGAAAGACTGTGCTTTCAGGAGACCCCTACTATCAGCATCACTTAAAATGGACTGTAAAAAATCCTGGTGAAATTCCTCTATTGCTGCCATAATTAATTAGTAATAGGTAAAAACGCTTCAAATGAAGTACATTTAGTCAAATCAATTGTGTATTGGACATTAACAATTCTGCTATCAAGATTCTGCGATGAAATTTTGGGGAAATTATCTGAAACCAGATAGGACGTGACAAGATCTATTGAAAATGTATAAAATGGTGGCTCAGTTATATTCTGAATAAAGCCGTAGGCCGCGAGCCGATTTTCAAAGACTTCCCTTGTTTCATAATCATCAGCGGAAATAATTTCATTTATAAAACCAACCATGTCCGTAACGGATACTCCTCTCTCAGTCTTTGTGAGACCATAAGCAGTTAAATAAAGAGGTTTAATTTCATGATCCAGTTGCTGAATAGAAGAAATTTTCACGGTTCTTCCTTTGCTCGAAATAAAAGATTTTACTTCAATAAAAAGCTCTTTAAGTGAAAAATCCTTTTTATCCTGATCAGGACCAACCCAACCTAATACAGCATCTTTGTACCCATAAACTGGCACCAAAGCATAAAACATACAATGAAGTTCCGTTAATAGACCCATTTGGAGAATTTCAGGCATTGAAGCAGTATTATTTTCACTTAGAAATTTCTGCCATCTTTTTATCCGCTGATTTATTAGCGGGATCATGCTGAACTCATCATTACATTTACTTATAACGTTAACCAAATCTGTACAAACCAAAAGAAATATTTCCCAGTCTCTGTTATCGTTTAAAATAAGATAATATTTGCCCGAGTTATCTTCAGAAAGAGTAACAACGGAAATTCCCTTAACTGTCCTGTTTATTTCAACATCTGTCAACAAAAAATTAAATTTGATCAATAGCCCATATCTGGTACGATTGTCAGTTATCCAGAAAAAGTCGTACTTTGTTTCAGCATTTACTCTTCGGGAAGTATCAGCCATCATTCTAAGCCATGGGTTTTCAGTTGGTTTAGTCATCACTCTCACTTTCGTTTTTAAGGCTCTCGGCTAAGCCGTCAAAATAAACAGAATTGATCCAAAGCTTAATTGGCGGCTGTCCGCTCAAAACACTCCCTGAGAAACTAACACCGAAAGCAGCGATTTCATCAATATAGTCCGAAGAGTCTGATTCTTCTGCCTGAAGTATATGCAACATTAATAGTGGCCGACTCCGTTCTTCACTTGCGCGCTGGGCTTTGCGGTCATTTTTTAAAAGTTTCCTTACAGCTTCATTGTCTATAGTAACTCCTTCAGCACTTCCGGATGACACTTGTCTGTTCTGCACCTCGTAAACTCCATTTTTTAGCTTTATTTTCCTATGTTGCTTTTTTATGATAATATCATTGTGTATGAATTGATCTTCTGACGATCCGCTATACAAGGCGATGTCCCAGTCAGTTTGGCGTTCATCAAGATATTTATGAATAAAGGCAATAGGCATTCTCGATGTTAGCCCTAGCTTGTCGCCGTCAAAAGTCTGAAAACTCTTTATAAATTTCCTGACGACGTCCTTGTCTATATGTTTCCAGACTTTGGTACCTTCAGTGTTAGCAGGTTCAGGAAGGTGATCAAGCAGATTTCTTATCGCCATTAAATTATTCTTAATAATCTCAGGCTCCTTTCTTAAATAGCTCGTTTCTTTTAACATACCATCTAATCGCATATCATACCAGAATTCTTCCATGTGATTCTGTTTATTCCTAGCTGTGATCTGCAATGCACTATCTGGATATTCTCTAATCGCTAACCCAAAATCGTTAGGCGTTTTCTTGTATTCAGACATCAATTTAAAATCCGCTATAAGATCTTCCGTTGACATAATTATTCTGGCAAAATCAGTTATTCGGTCAGATGGCATAAATATCCTGCACAGGTCTTCATATCCTGGGCGATAGCCAAACCATCTGCCCATCTGCATTAAGGTATCATAGTAAATAGTATTTCTTAAAAAGTAGCTTACACTTAAACCTTCAACTGTATATCCCCTGGCCAGACTTGCTCCTCCAATAACTATTGCATTTGTAGCGGACTCTTTTCTGTACTCAAGAGGAACAGAAGTTTTCTGATGTACTTCACGTACCATCAGTGATTCAATTAGAGATGGTAGTATCGCAAGTACTTTTTCCCAGGAAAATTCGACCTCGGAAAGATGGTTTTCGAATGTCCTTTTTATATGGAATATAATTTCACTTTGTTCCAATACATCTGGGAGTTTAGCATATGCGACAATATGCTTTTTAATATCCTTAACATAAACTTCAATAAGTGCAGCAAGTAGCTTGTGAACATCTGTAAACCGGGTAGCATGAATTAACATACTGTTGTGTTTACTCGCTTGCCCCCTGAGGTGTCTTATTCCTATGTTCAGGACAAAAACTCTTATGGCATCGAGGAGGCTATCGGGAAGTTCCGTTATCGTGAAATTCTTTTTATGGCTATATGGGATACTTGTTTCATAATCTTCAATTGGCACGAGGAATTGATCGGAGTTTTCAATGAAAATTTTACGAGCACCGAAATAATTGGACGGAGCATCAAGCGCGTAAATAAAATCCTTGGGGAATAAATCCTGTCCGACATCATAGTGAGTAGCTTTATGATCAATAAAAATATTTGCAAATGGAGTAGCAGTATAGGCTACATAAGCGTATTTATTAAAAAGACTTAAAAGTTTTCTTAACCTTAGATTGATTTTTGTTGGATCATCTTCTTCTTTTGTATTGATTGAAGCGTAATCAGATTCATCATCCACTACCAGCATTGCGTGATTAATTCCTTTTCCTTTATACTGCTGTTCCAGCCAGTCGATAACATTAGCCAGGGTTCTTGTGTTCTTTTTAATAACAAGTAACACCGGAACATTAATACTATCAAAATTAAGACCCTGAGCCAGCCTGTCAGCATCCTGTTTATTAAAATCACTTTCAACAGTTGTGAGGCTATACGGCATTGATTCGTTGCGGGTATTTCCCTTTCCCGCTCCGACCTGAACGCCTTTTGTCTGACCTATAAATGATTCGTTTAAACGCTCTTGAGTCTGATCTCTGAGATTATTTATTCCACCTGCAATCACAACAATAAATTTATAACCAGCATCTGCTGCTTTGCAGATTAGGGCTGAATAATTACCTGTTTTCCCAGACTGGACATGACCTACAACCATACCATAACGAGAAAAAGCGGCACTTGTAGGATTTTCGATGTTGTTCATTACGATATCGGTATCCGTATCTATTGTTTTAACCACCTCTGGAGGAAGTGATTTTGAAAGGTAAGTGCTGTATCTGTCCCAGTAATATGTATCGGTCGCTTGTTTAGAAATCTGAGTCCACCATTTATTGTCCCGCTCCTGTTGGTCATCACCCTGGATCAGAAACCCGTGTTTCATTTCAACATCGAAGTGTATTTCAAATTCCCAGGCCATTCTTTTCCAGTCATCTTCTGAAAGGTTTTCAAAATCAGGTACTGAAAGAATCGCTTTTAAAACTTGTTTATCTACGGAAGAAATAACCATTCTCAAGTTACTAATTTCTTCGCTAATTTTTGTTTTGGACAGCGGACTTGGAGCATCGTTCAGTTTATTAAAAACATACTGCTTAACGTCTTGATATGGATTATTCTGCATTTCTGATAAGGTCTTTTCGGTTTATATAGATTTCTGTTTTCAGTAATTCTTCAATATAAGACTTCGGAAGTCCTGAACTTAAAAGTCTTTCTGTCAATTCTTCGACATCACTATCAGAAAGTGCGGCCTGCTGTTTTAGAAGATGAGGGCTGTTTTGAAGTTTAAATTGAATGGCATCAAGAGGCAGGTACGCCTGTACGCCTTTAAGAAATATATGAAGCTTTTCAATAACTGCAGGGGCAAGCTCATTTTCAAGATCCTTTAAAAGTGGATGCTCCGAATTAATTGCAAAACGAAAATCATCGTTTAAGGGCATTATTTCCCAGAACTGGATTACAGTTTTATCTTCGATTTTCCGACCTCTGCCTGTAAAAGGCTTTGATCCAATTTCAGTAACTCTACCTATAATTCTTCTAAGGTCATTCTTTATAGCTTCGGCTGGTCTGGCTATTGACTTTTTAATATCAATACCCCACAGGGAATCCATATCATTTGGGATATCTATTTTGATACGGACAAGTTTATGGGCGTCAACCATCTTATGCAACCCCCACCATGTTCCATAAATCAGAATTCTGTTTCCCCTGTAAAGGTAAAACCCCTGTGATTTTATGTACCCTTCTTCCGTTGCATAAAAGTCATATTCCTTCTGTGAAAGCTTAGAATGATGAGGTAGTATAAAAGGCTGGACATTCACATCAGACGAGAATATCTTAATCTTTTCCAGCTGTAGTTGCTGGGTTGCTGCATGGTTAATGTTAAAAGGATTAAATGGGGGTATAGCGTTGTTATTAATTTTCATTTTAACCATCTTCTGGTCTGAACCTTCAAGAAATCGGTGAAAAACAAGCGCAAGATGTTTTCTTACTTGATCAATAATATTGGTAAGATTGTTTTTGTCACATCGGTCAATAAGTTGCCAGCAAACCAAGGTTCCAGATTTTAACGCGTTTAATTCACTAAACAAAGGGAGATGATCGTATTGATCCGGCGTTATTAGCAACCATTCGTTTTTCTGAGAAATATAGTCGAGGTCCCACTGCCTACAGGAAAAAGTATCGTCTTTTTTGGATATTACTGTGAGTTTCCTACACTGTGAAAAAGAGGCTGTCTTTAAACCAAGTCCAAACCTACCTAAATCATTTTTATTTCTAATTTCATTTGGGCTTCTTGATGCTAATCGCATTGCTTCTACAAGTTGATCTTCGGACATTCCGAATCCATTATCCAATATAGAAAATATGAGTTCAGGCTGATGAACCATTATAATTTGTAGATCACTACAACCAGCGGTCAGGCTATTGTCTATTAAATCTGCAACAGCAACTTCAAATGAATATCCGATATCTCTTATTGATTCAATGAAATTTCCAACATTAGGATTAACCAACTCAGTTTTTAACATGGTATAAGGCATCAGGTAAGATAGGTCTGAATTTATAAAAGTACCATATTTTATAGTTATACGAATTTAATTATATGTTCTTGGATTAATTAAATTCGGCCGTACAATTCAAGCCCTGCGAAAAAGCAAAAACCTTTCGTTAAGAAGATTAGCAGCCAAATGCGACATTGAGCATAGCGATATTGTGCGCTATGAAAGGGGCGAAATTAATATGACCTTTCATACATTGATGGAACTTTCAACTGGTTTAGAAATACCATTAAAGGAATTAATGGATTTTTAATCGAAATCACGGTTTTAATAACGGCATGATTTAATAAATATTGAAATTAAACCACTAAGTTTAATTTTCAAAAAAAGCTAAACCATGCCTCATCAAATCGTCAGCGGAATCACCGAACACTTTTATCATACGTTACCTGATGATCTTGATATGATCACCACTAATCCGCTGAAGGAGAACATCTATAAAATGCTCAGTCAGATCCCTTACAAGAAATTTCCGGAATTTGTCCTGGATGTTTTAATCAAGGTGGAACATCACACACCTTTTGATATTACTGATGGGCCGGGTGATGAAAAACAAGATATTCTGACCATTAACCCTAAAGGGCAAAGATGCTTAACCCAATGTAAACATACTATCAATATCAGTTCACATTACAGCGGGGACGAATTGGATTTAATGGTTGCGGCTTGCTTACGCAAAGATTGTAAAGAGGCAATATTTGTAACCAACGGTGATTTAACTCCTCAAGGCAAAAAATATGTTACTGACAAGGAGTATGAAAGAGGATGGCCGGATAAAGAAAACATGATAGCTATTGATTATTGGAACGATCTTCGACTATGGGAAAAGATTAAAAACAATAGCGATATATTAAATAAGTGGTTTAGCGGCCTCGGACAAACACATCTCCTGCGCTCATTTCAGTTTTATATAAGCATCAGGTTACTTCCTGTTGAACACGCTGAAAGCGATCATGAATATTTGCCGGAGATATTGGAAGATTTAGTAAACAAAACCACTATCACTAAAGATAGCGATCAGAATCTTTATAACGGTTCATTTAAAGATTTTTCAATAGTAATAAAAACTGGTGTGCAAATTGACTCCCAATTGGGGGTGCACTATATAAACCCTAAAGACGATATTGGTTTGCTTCACCAGGCGGTTCGTGTCCTATCTGTAAAGGTTACGATGGGTGATGCTATAGACAAGTATTCTCCGGCGTTAATTAAGGATCAAATCATCCAGTTATTATTTAAAAATAATTTACCGGGAATCGAAAATGAAAAATGGTGGCATTTAATTGGTAGCCATTCAACCGCGTTTATCTTCCTGCATGATATTGGTGAACCCCGGCAGATCACTTTTGATTCCGGCACGACTTATGTAAAAAATCAGAAATTAGAGCTCATTAACGAGTTGGATTACTGCCGGCTTGATCCAAATGAGTTTTCATTAGCAGGTACAGATGAAGATGACGATACCATTTGGATACATAAAGAATCGGACGTACAGGTTATTCAATTGTTCGACGAAAAGTTAAACCCGGCAGATGTTTATAACAACCAGGTCATTCAAATTGGAAATTTAAAAACCTATAAAGACTACAACTTTAAAGCGGTTGTAGGTGTAGATAATAAGTTATTAATGCGGGTTCGCAGGATCTTACCAACTGAATGGGTAGCTGTTCAACAAGACCAGGATACATTGATTTGGGGCATCCCGCCGGACACCGAACCTGATAAAATCACCAAAATTGAAATAAAGCTAAAATCTTTAGGTTTAGAGATACTATTGATTACAAGCGAAGACAGAGATAAGTTATTAGCAGAAGTACAAAATGATCTCCCACCAACCACTACCATGTATCGTTCCGATCTGAATAAGGTAGGATTTCCAATTGATTTACCTGGCCGTGTTTTCTGGCTTCAGAAGGAGTTAAAACTTGAAAAGAATACCGGGTACGAATTGGCGATAGAATTATTGAAATTTAAGTACCTTTTTGATAATCTTAATGGATTTGACAATTTGAGAGGGCAAACGACAATGAATAGCCATACAAACGAATTGCCCTCACTGCTATTTGACATTTTTACTTTTCGCGGGAAAAAGATGATGGATATTGGAATATTAAATAACCCAATTACTATATGTATCCGCTACAGGGAAGAAAAAACAGAACCGAGTAATGTCCTGGCATTAGAATATCTCAAGGAGTTCTTAGTCACCTTTAACGAAATAGAATATCTGGTGAACAATTTTGCCAAAAAAAATTTATAGCAATCCCCCGTACTTTAAAAGCACCGTCTGTTTAATCCCAAACCTAAGCTATAAACAGGCGGTGAAAGGGTACCGGCAGAGCCGGTGCCGCCGGCATTTTTAGGTGCGCCCTATACAACGGTTGTCTAAGCACTACTTAACCCACCTTCAACGGCTGTGTCCTGAACTCTTTAAGGTTCAGAAAGAAGCCCCGGTTGAATATCATACCCTCACGGAACAATGACCATAACAGCGATGCGCCGAGGTTGGCTAAAGTAGAATTGATAAATAAGTCCTGTTTGGTAAGTGCTTCCGCTACGGAACAACTTGGGGTATCATCATCCAATTCCGATGTTTCCAGTAAGCCTTTAAATTCATCCGTTACCATCGGTAGCTTGGTAACGGTTCGGTACTGTTCAGATTCCGGTTGCTTAACCGCTTCAATCGTGGATAGGATCACCTGCCCGGTATCTTTACTGTTCCCGCAGTCCATCCAGTAAAGCGGTTTATTACGCTCATAGCGGGAGTCAACGGAAATCCCTTTTAATATTTCCGCTATATTCATACGGGCGGCTACTTTATCCACACAAGAGATATACAGGTTAGCCTTACCATTATTAGGAAAGGTATTCAACGCCGTTTGATGAAACAATTCCGTTACCGCTTTCCAGTTCGTACCAAAAAAGCGGTTGATACGGTTAATGAGCGCAACGGATTTAAACATACCGAGCTCACTATCCGCAAATAGCTGCCTGCCTTGATTCGCTTCGCTTACCCGGTCATTATCATAGAGATAAACCTGTAAGCCAGGATGTCCTAAAGCGGTGAGGGCATGGTTCATTTTGGCTAAAGCCATCACCATGTTACTCCCTGTACCACCTGCACCAATAAGGTTAATGGTAATGGGGTTGGTTGGGTTGATAAGGTAGTTATCAGTGATATGAATGGCGGTTTGTGTGTTCATCTGATGAGGCGTTTAAGTGTTTTTTGATGAGGTATTAAGGATTTCAGGGGGAATTGCTTTTTAGTACCGATAAGGCTTTGCCATAGCTGCACCATGTTCCCTTTTATTGGGTTATGGTTTTGCATCATGTGGCTGAAATAGCTGTTAAAAAAGGCTTGTTCCCATTGCGCTATAAAATCTTCTAAACCACAATTCTTGCTGATGGAAATGGCGACATTGCCCATGCACACCCTGCCGTCATGGTAGGTATTAAAGAAAGGGGCATGATAGAGTTCGGTATCTAAATTAATATCCTTATCATCCGTCAGCGCATAAATAGCAAGCCCTTCCTTTGTCGCTTTCCATATTAAGGCAGGTAGGTTGGCATACCCATTAGCAACACCTAATTCCGCTTTAAAAAGCAGCTTCCTATTTTGTTTGGGCGTATGCCAGATTGCGTACCCGTTTCTTTCGGTATGGAGATACAGCAGGTTATTCGGCAATAAACCTACAGGTTTTAAAAAGGCGGTATGCTTACTTTCATTCGTATGCAAGGCTTTCGCCAAAGCAGCCCCTTCGGTTACCGAAAGCGGATGAGCGTTGATGGGTTGACCTTGCGGGTCTATATCATAGCTTTCAATATACACTTTCTTCTCACCACTATCCTGTTGATAAATGAGTAAGGCTTTTTGGGGATGGTAAAGCGAACCAAAGGCTTTGGTCAGGTTCTTCATGGTAGATCATCTAAAAGGATACATAAATTATCAATGAGGCCAAAAAGACGGCGTTCAAAATCAAGGGTGTCCGTGTTGCCAGCCAGTTGCCCGTCATAAACCTTTACCAATACAGGCTCCTGGGTGCTGCTCTTTTCGTTGAATTCGCTATTGACCATTTCGGCAAGGCTATCGTATAAACTGCCCTCATTTTCAGCAATGAAGTGGACTATTTCGGATAGCAATATGGGACTATTCTCTTCTTCCTCATTATATTCATCCTCTTCTTCCTCTCGTTCGTCCTTTTCGGGAAAACCATCATTAACGTGACGGAATAAATTGCCATTCGGAAAGGAAGCCCAAAGGTCTAAAGTGCTTTTTGCCAGTTTTAGGCTTTCCTCTGCAAAAGGGCTATGCGCATGGAATTGTTGCACCCTTTCCGCAAAATGGTCGAGGTGGTATTTGTTGAACAGTTTACGTTGCATGATGTCGCCATAATGGTTTGCGGAACGCAGGGCTGACCGTTCTGAATTAACATCCCGTTCATCCATTTGGTCTACGTCATTCTCAATCCAGTCCTCCAGTATTTCGTAGTGGTAAAACAGAAAACTGTCCTCATCCCGGTAATAAGGTATACCCGTAATATGATAGAGGTAAGCGCAAACGGATAGCAATAATTCTGCGCTCCGCTTATCTGTACCACTTTTCAACAAGCGGTACAGAGGCAGTATGGGGATATAGTAAAGTGTATGCCCTGTTGACACATATTCTTTGGTCGCCATTTTCACATTGTCGTTATCATCGCAAATGATGTATAGTTCTGTTTGGCTTTTACCTTTACAAACCTGTTGCTCCGCATTCCAGTAAGCCAGTAAGATATTGTAGGGATAGGGCTTATCGCTGACATCCATTACTTTTATATCGTATTGTTTTTCAAGGATGGAAAGGGAGTTAAACACCCCCGTTTCCAAATCCTTGATCACAGGCAGTTCGGCAGCGGGTTCATATAGCGGTAAAAAGCAATGGTTTAAAAAACCATTGGCAGTAAACCCGCAGGGGCTGAACGGGGTTTGTTCCGGCTGACTTCTCTCGCATCGGGTAAGCGGTCTAAGTCTTTGCTGAATGCCTGTAGTTGCTGATAGAGTTTGCATTGTTTTGAAGTTTTAGGCGGTTGTACCCTGCCGTTGCTGTTTATCATTTTCATCTGTTTATCCTTTCGTACCGATGGTGGAAACGAAGCAGTATTGTATCTCATCCTTTTTGATTTCAGGGCCGTTTATTTTGGCGGTGGTGAGAATGGGATAAGTTCCCGAGTAAAAGTTCAGCACCGCTTCGGGGCTAAAGTTTTTGTTGGGGTCGGTTAAACGGACTTCCTGCCCGTTCTCTTTGTGTAAAAACACCCGTGGTAATATGCTGGTTAATAACATGGTGATATGGTTTATTCTGCGTTAAAATTGATAAGGGCTTTTTCGTAAAGTGCTATTTGCGTTTTCAGGTAGTCGGTCTTTTTCTTCAGCTCGCCTTCCTTATGCGGGTAATCGGTTACGGATGGAAGGATGTTCAAGGCATCGCTGAACTTTAGTTTTTTAATCAGTTCCGCCACTTCCTGCATGGCATCATCGTAAGCTTTTCTTTTTTCCTCTTTTAGCACTTTGGCATCGGGAACGATGATGTCGCCGTTATCCTTACTGGCAGCAGCAGCTTGTTTTTTTGCCCGTTCCCTGTTGTCTTGTTCCTGTTTGGATGCCAGTTTAGCAGCCTCTAATCCTTTGAGGTAGCTTTCCATGTTGGAATACAAACCTGCGGTTTGCTGTACGGGGACGGTTATTGTTTCAAAAAAGCCATCGTTCAGTTCGGGGGCAGTTCCTTTGAGCAACATAGGCGGGATAGCTTTAGCAGCGTTATCCCCACATTGCAGTGACGTAAACAAAGCAGATACAGTAAATTCAAGGTTGTCTTCTGTTTGGATGGTGATTTTCCAGTTGCCGGGGATGTTCAGCCCGGCTATGATTTCAAAAAAGTTAGTGGTCATGTTATTGATTTTAATGATTTGTAATTATTTAAATGCCTGTTCTCAGGGTTTAATCAGGTAGAGGTAGTCGTTGTAGCGTTGCGTTATATCCTCGCCCCGTTCAAACTTGTCCTTACCGAAGTCATACTTTTCTTCATAGAAGGAAACCCGCTTTTTCAGCAAGTTGATCTCATATCGGTAGGTGGCGTTTACCCGCTGTTCGTCCATTGTACAATGTTCCGTTAACAGCTTTAATTCGGCTGTGCCATCGTCTAATGCCAATAGGGGGAGTATTAAATCTTCCACGATATAACCCTGTTCAGGTGCGCTGCTGCTGTCGGCAACACATTTGATTTTCCTGCCGTTGCTTAGGGTGATGTGTATGTTAGAACGTGTCATGTTATTTGATTTTAAAGTAATGGGATATTATTATTAGTCGTTTTTCAAATTCTGCAATGCCTGAACTGCCTTCTTCCTTTCCAAAAGGATTTCCAGTATCTCCTCATTGCTTTCGTAAGTGCTGCCTTCAAAAGAATAGGTGTCCGTATCTTCATTAAACCCGCACAGTTCGTAGTCTTCAGCTTCTAAGAAAACATCCGTAAATACACCATCTTTGTAAGATGCTTCGCCATAGACCATATTTCCCGGTTCGGCGTATCGGTGAATAAAGCCTATGCTGAAATGTTCGGCTATGCGCTTCATTACTCCGAATTTGGGTGACCATTTCGTTTCGTAATACAGGATGCCCTCTTCCCATCGGGTGTCAAAAAGGTATCCTGTCTCTTTTTCGTTTACAAAGGCGGGTAACTGCCCTTTGCCTTCTTTTTTTTCTTTTGCAGCCATCGCTGTAAAAAGCACTTCCAAATACTCAAATTGGCTGTGTTCGCCAATAAATTCTACCGTGTTACTGCACCAGTTTGCCATGTCCTTTTTGTTGAGTGAATAAATCTGTTTCGCCTCTTTCTTCGCCTTGCCTGTCCTGATTAATATTTTTAAAAGAAAAAGGGAAAAAAGAAAGCCGCACATGGTGACCGCAGCAAGACAAAAGGAAACGGAATAAGTGCCGGAGGCTGAATAGGTGAGGAACGAGCTTATTCATTATGCCGTAAGCTTTTGGCATCCTCCAAAAAAGAAAACGGTCAACAATTTAGCTGCGCTTTTTACCCGTTCGCGTAAAAATTAAATCAACAAATGCCCCGCATCACCTCCCTGGTTTATCAAGGCAAATAAATCCATGTCAAAATAAAACCGGAGCAATTTATTCCAGGGGAAGTAAGTGCCTGCCTGCCGGATGAGCGCGAGGAATAAGCCTGGTTAAGCGGAGCGTACGGTCTTATTCGGGAAAGCGGGCGGGGCATCCGGCAGGCAGGCTCTTGCTGCGGGACCGGGAATCTGGCGAAGAAATGCAGCATAGCGAATGAATGAGCCTGATTGGAGGGCATGGGTGAATGCAGCAGGGATGGCAGCGGCATCCTTCGATAGAAGATACAGCGGATCAGCCCGGCCCCTTAAATACTCAAAACAAGACATAGGGGGCTGCCTCATACAGGCTAAGTTAACGGACGGATTAAAGGGGAACCAATAGATAATCATTTACACTAAAACAGCTATATAAATAAAAAATTTAAGCGTTAATTGCTTTCCTTAGTTTGCCGCCTCCATTATTTAATTTGTAACGTATCTTTGCTTTGAATGACCAAGTCGATTTTAGTTAACGATTTCCTGCTTCTTCATAACATCGTCCCTTTGGTTGATGTACGCACACCGGCTGAATTTGAACACGGGCATGTGCCGGGCGCATTCAACCTTCCGCTGTTCAGTAATGAAGAAAGGGTCAGCGTAGGTACGACCTACAAGCAAGTCGGCCGTGAAGAAGCTATCCTTTTAGGCTTTGATCTCACGGGTTCTAAATGGTCGGGCTTTATTAAAGAGGCTTTGATTATTGCACCGGACAAAAAGATAGGAGTGCATTGCTGGCGCGGCGGTATGCGCAGCGGGGCAATGGCCTGGGCGCTTGATCTCTACGGTTTCGATGTCTATCTGATACAAGGTGGCTACAAAAAATATCGCGGCTGGGTGCATCAGCAATTTGAGAAAACCTATCAGCTTCAAATTCTGGGTGGGATGACCGGTTCAGGTAAAACAAAGCTATTGCAACAGCTCAAAGCAATGGGCGAACAAGTGATAGACCTGGAAGATCTGGCACAGCATCAGGGTTCATCCTATGGCAGCATGAATAAAATGGTGCAGCCAACACAGGAACAATTTGAAAACAACCTGGCCGATAAGCTAAAAGGATTGGATAATCATCAAAGAATTTGGGTAGAAGATGAAAGCCTGACCATAGGCAAACGTTCTATACCCAATTCATTCTGGCACCAAATGCGGGGTGCTCCGATGATTGATATAAAGGTTAATTTGCAGCTGCGTGTTAACAGTTTGGCTGCTGAATACGGGTCTTTAGATAAAAACTTCCTGATGGAATCTACCGAACGTATCCGAAAACGGCTTGGCCCCGAACAAACCAAATACGCTATTGAAGCCATTATGGAAGGCCGCATGAGAGATTTTGTGAAGATAGTGCTGGTTTATTATGATAAAACCTATCGTACCGGTTTAAATAAGCGAAACCCGGAGAAGGTCTTTTCATTAGAATTAAACGATTCCGCTATCGCTAACCAGGCCTATCACCTATTAAATTTTACAGTCAATACGCATATTACTAATGGATAATCAAACCATAAAACTTACTCAATATTCACACGGTGCAGGTTGCGGCTGTAAGATCAGCCCCGCAATTCTCGACAAGATACTGCACAGCCCTATCGCTGCAATTCCGGATACGAGGTTGTTGGTTGGTAATGATAAAAGAGACGACGCAGCGGTTTTAGATCTGGGTAACGGTACGGCCTTAATCTCTACGACAGACTTTTTTATGCCGATAGTGGATGATGCCTATGACTTCGGGCGTATCGCTTCTGCTAACGCGATCAGCGATGTTTATGCTATGGGCGGTAAACCGGTATTAGCCATTGCTATTTTGGGCTGGCCGATTGATAAACTGCTGCCGGAAGTCGCTCAAAAAGTATTGGAGGGCTCCCGCGCTATTTGCGCCGAAGCAGGTATAACATTAGCAGGGGGCCATAGTATTGATTGCCCCGAGCCGGTATTTGGTTTAGCGGTTAATGGTATAGTGAATATTTCACAGCTTAAACAGAATTCAACAGCCACTGCGGGTTGCCGGTTATACCTCACAAAAGCTTTGGGTGTAGGCATCTTATCAACTGCTCAAAAGCGGGGTGTGCTGTTACCGGAAGATGCAGCGATTGCATTAAGTAGCATGACCACTTTAAACAAGTTGGGCGAAGTATTTGGCCGAATGGATCATGTAAAAGCCATGACTGACGTTACCGGCTTTGGTTTATTAGGCCATCTTTCAGAAATGTGCGAGGGCAGTGGTTTAGCGGCGATCATTGAGTTTGATAAAGTCCCGGTGATCCCATCGTTAGCGGGCTACTTAGAACAAAAATGCTTTCCGGGCGGTACTGAGCGTAACTGGAAAAGCTATGGAAGCAAAATTGGGCAGTTGACCGAAGAACAGAAATATATCCTGGCTGATCCGCAAACAAGCGGCGGCCTGCTGGTAGCCGTTGCGGAGGAGGGTGCTGCGGCGTTTGAGGCGGAACTAAAAAGCATAGGGCATAATTTGGCCCCTATCGGTTGGTTCGAGCCTCTAAACAACCGGCCATTAATAACGGTGGTCTAATTTATTAATTGACACTTTGCTTTTTAAAGCTGCAGAACAGGAAGTTTTGTTTGGTTTGAAAAGGCGTGATATGATCTTCATTAATACATCTGATTTTTTCAAAGTCTTTTTGTAGCCGTGATCTTAACTGATCTTCTGTATATTGTTTTATGGGCAGGCCACTGCATTTTTCCGGCCCGTTTTCTGAAAATGTACCTACAACCATATAGCTACTGATTGAATTGCCTGCTATTTTCAGGTAAGCTGCTACCTGGCTTTCCCGGGTCAGGAAATGGAAAGTGGCACGGTCGTGCCACAGGTCAAAATGTTCGTCTGTTTTGAATTCGGTAATATCAGAAACTACCCACTTAACCAATTTGCTTTGTTCGCCAAGCCTGGCTTTTGCTTTGTTGATCGCGGCTTCGGAGATATCCAAAACAGTAATATTCTGAAAGCCCTCCTGTAAAAGGAAATCTACCAGTTTACTATCGCCCCCACCAATATCAATGATACTTGAACTTTTAGATAGCTTAAACCCGTGAATAAAATCCAAAGATGTTTGGGGCACCGCCTGTGTCCAGCTTACCTCTTCAGAAGTTTTATTGGAATAAACATTATCCCAGTGTGCTTTTTGATTATCTTTCATAAATAAAATCCGATCTCGGTAATAAAGGTCATCATAATTTCACCTAAATGAAAAATAAAATACGCCTAACAACTTTTTGCCTTATCATAGTCGGACTATGGGTGTCAACAGCTAAAGCGCAGACATCCCCGGGAGCTTTACCTACCGTTCTGAATAATTATCCCTGGACAGACAGTGAACTAATAGAGCCTGCTGCACTTGCTGCCAGTATCAAAGCAAACACGGTTACCCTTCCGCTAATAATAAATATAGGTGCGGTTGAAGACATTAAAGGAGCTAAACATATTGGTGCGGCTGGTAAATCAGAAAACCTGAAAGCGTTAAAAAGTATGGTGGCTACGCTGCCTAAAAATACAGGGATCGTTATTTATTGCGGTTGCTGCCCTTTTTCTAAATGCCCTAATATCAGGCCGGCTTTCCTGGAGTTAAAGAAAATGGGGTTTACCAGTGTTAAGTTGTTAAACCTTCCCGTTAACCTGCAAACCAATTGGATCGGTAAAGGTTATCCGTTAGCAGGAAGCTGATATAAATCCGGCTGCCTTTATCCAAAAGATCCCAGGTAAAATAATGAATAAAGCAGTTAGGTCCAGGTCATTGCTAAACGCGCTAAAAGAATCCTTTCAGGTCTTAAAAAATCGGATATTCTCTCTATTATACTTTGCTGAGTCCATTAGTTTACTGGGCGACGCTTTTACCTGGGTTGGATTGGCTTTATTATCCTATCAGTTTGGTAAAGAAAAATCAGCTGTTATTTTAGCGACAGCACTAACCCTGCGGGTTACTGCCTTTATTATCTTTTCGCCCTTCGCGGGCGTTTTGGCTGACCGAATGAGTCGAAAAATTATTCTATACGTGACTCACTTTATCCGAATGGCGATTGTTGCGTGTTTGCCTTTTGTCGATCAGGAGTGGCAGATCTATGTGCTCGTTTTTTTACTTAACATATTTAATGCCTTTTTTACGCCTACCTATCGCGCAGTTATACCGCAAGTGGTAGATCATGCTAATTACAGGCAGGCAGTAGGTTTGTCTACAGCAACGTTTCAGATCTTAGGCGTATTGGGGCCCGGTTTAGCGGGAATACTTGCGGTGTGGTTTGGCGCAAGAGATATCTTTTTTATTGATGCCGCTTCGTTCGTTATCGCCGCCATCCTGATATTGATGCTTCCGGCAGCCAAATTACAGCACGCGGTACAGAAAAATGAAAAGACATTTACCGCCTGGCATGACGCTATTAAAGGGGTAAGGCTATTATTTAAAAATCCACTGATCCGCTTTGCATTGTTCATAGAATTTGTTTCAGCGATTGCGGGAGCTCAAATATTGGTGAACACCATAGGCCATATTAAAAGCGGCTTACATTTAGACGATAAGCATTACGGCTGGGTGATGTCGGCATTTGGGATCGGTGCCAGTATAGCAGCATTTGTGGCCGGCAGTTTAGATAAAACCAAATCACGCAGGTTATCATTGATCATTGGCGCGACGGTGTTGGCGATCACCATTTCCATCACCAATTTTGTCGGTTACCCGGGTATGCTGATATTATGGCTTTTTGCGGGCTTAGGTCAAAGCCTTGCGGAAATGCCTTCGGAAACCCTGATCGGTGAAAATATTGCTGAAAATGAACAGGGCAAGGTTTATGGATCGCACTTTGCCTTTTCGCACCTTTGGTGGGCCGTCGCTTATCCTATAGCGGGCTTTATGGGCAGCCATTATCCGGGCGAGGATTTTTTATATGGAGGGGTCGTCGCATTCTTCCTTTTGGGAATTGCTTTGTTATTTACTAAAAGAGCAAAAAAAATCATAAGTCTTTAAATGCTTCTGTTTGTTACGCAATAGGAACACTACTTTTTCCACAACCCGTTTACGCGTGTAGTCCTAATTAGCTGGCCGCGGCCTTGTGTAGCTTCAATATCCTTTTATTATAAACACTGATAATTGATCTATTTATCTTTTATTTAATGCGAGCTAATAAATCCCTGTTTCAATTAAGGTAAACTCCTGATTATCTTTGCCTGGCGTACTTCTATCTGCATATAATCGTTTAAGGTTAATATTGTAACTTTCCAAAACTTATATTTTCATACAATGAGAAAACCGTACCTATTACTATTATCATTCATGATGATACTGACCTTAAGTTCTTTATCGGATAACAAGAATTCAATCGGTCAGGGACAGCAACCACAGGTTAGTGTTGATAATAAAGGAACTATAAGAGTTGTATTTGGATCAGGTGATCAGATCTTTTGCGCCACGTCCACCGACCATGGTGTTTCTTTCGGAAAGCCGGTATTGGTTGCTAATGTTCCCGATATGCACCTGGGCATGTCCCGGGGGCCGCAATTAGCCAGTTCTAAAAACTATTCGGTGATCTCGGCAATAGATAAAAGCGGAGCAATACACTGGTTTCGACTGAACCGTGGGGCAGGTCAATGGAAAAAAATGGGTGTGATCAATGATCGTTCAGGTTCAGCCCCCGAAGGGTTAATGAGCATCGCCGCAGACTGACAGGATCACTTTTATGCAGTTTGGCTCGATATTCGGACCGGCAAGCAGAACCAGATCTATTTTGCGTCCTTGTCCGGTAAAGCCCTCAGCTGGTCTAAAAACAGAATGATCTATCAGTCGCCTGATCAGCATGTATGTGAATGCTGCAAACCCAGTATTGCCGTAAATGGTTCTTCGGTCGCTATCATGTTCCGGAACTGGTTAAACGGTTCGCGTGATTTATATGTAACCCGTTCGTCAGACAATGGACTGACCTTTGCAGCAGCACAAAAGACGGGTATAGATACCTGGAAAGTGAATGGCTGCCCGATGGATGGCGGTGGCCTGCGGATCAGCCCGGCAAACGCGGTGCAGACGGTATGGCAGCGAAAGGGAAATATCTATTATGCTACTTCGAATAAACCGGAAACCTATCTGGCCAAAGGAAGAACCTGCAGTATTTCAGGCAGTGGAACTAATCCGTTGATCACTTACCAGAATAGGGACACCCTTAATATGATCGCGTTCCCTCAAAAAACACCAAGGATGGTCGGAACAGGCGGATATCTAAAAGCTGTGCCTGTTAACTCAGCCGCCAACCTTTTCGTTTGGGAACAAAACAACCAAATCAAATACCGCCGGATGTGATGGTTTGATTAAACTTTACGGAAGTAAGCATGATTATATTGATTGCCCCAAAGGCAAACGATCTTTTCTGGCTTATCCGCGAAAAATTCATCGTAAGCTAATTTTACGCCAGGATTAATATCAAGGCCTTCCACGCCGGTTGCCGAATCAAAATAGTCCATCATGATACAAATCGAATTTTTTGACATCCGGGGATAGATACTTTCAAAGCAATGCAACATTACCGCCTTGTGTTCGAGTTTATCGCCGCCAAAACCGCAGTCAATGTGCACAAATGCAATTTCTTTGGGCAGTTCATTTGGCAGGGTCGTTGCAAAGTCCCCCTTATGTACAATAGGCTGTTTTAATTTGGCCTTACTAAAATTGGCTTTCAGTTCTTCTTCAACGCTTCCTTTAACCTTAAACGATGCGAAAAAGCTGTCGTAAAGATGCAGTTGCTTATCAGAGGCATTCAGCTCGATCACCTTTTCAAAAATAAGTGCGCATTGGCCGGTGAAACACCCTAATTCAACAACATCGCCAGGTACACCGTTGAAAATGACCGAATCCAGTAAATGATAATAATTGATCCTTTGCTCAGCGGTGTTCATATCAATATTGGTATCCAGCTGCTTTACCTGATAACCGGTTTGCATGAACCGTAACCCTTTATTTACAAACTCAATTAATGCGGAGCGCTTTTTTTCGTTTACGGCGTAAGGTTTTTTAACAAGGAAATAATTGTCCATCTGCTTGAATTAAATAGTGTGTTTAGACATTAGTTGATACTATAAACCAATATTCAATAATAAGGAAATTTGCCTTAAATCTTCTTGAAATAACGGTATTCTATAAATCTCAAACAGAATCCTGTAAAGCAGGGCTGTATTCATGGCGTAAATTTGTATTGTAAAAATAAATCATGCAACCAGATACACAAACGCTTACTTTCCCGGTTACCGGCATGACCTGTGCCGCCTGTTCAGCAAGCGTTGAATCGATGATCAGCGCACAACAAGGCGTTGAAAAGGCCGAAGTGAACTATGCCAGCCAGTCAGTTAAAGTAGCTTTTCATCCCCAGATCATAAAGCCTTCCGACTTTCAAAAAGCGGTTCAGTCTATAGGCTACGACCTTATTTTAGATATCGACAACGGTAAAGCTTTGCAGGAAGAAGTGCAGCAAAACCATTATCAGCAATTAAAAACTAAATTGACCTGGTCAGCTATGCTGACCATTCCGGTAGTCATGATCGGTATGTTCTTCATGGACCTGCCGTATGCCAACTATATCATGCTCGCATTAACTGCCCCGGTATTATTTCTTTTTGGCCGGAACTTTTTTGTTGGTGCCTGGAAGCAGGCGCGTCACGGCAGGGCAAATATGGATACCCTTGTGGCACTCTCTACGGGGATCGCTTTTTTATTTAGTGTTTTCAACACCCTGTACCCTCAATTCTGGCATAGCCGAGGACTGCACCCGCATGTCTACTATGAAGCCGCAGCCGTCGTGATTGTCTTTATTCTGCTCGGCAAATTATTAGAAGAACGGGCAAAATCCAATACTTCCTCTGCTATCAGGAAGCTGATCGGGCTACAGCCTAAAACCGTCCTTTTGATTACACCTAACGGTGAGATAGAAACTCCAATTGCTGATGTTCAGATCGGCGATCAGATCTTAGTGCGTTCAGGTGAAAAGATACCTGTCGATGGGTTGCTTTACGATGGCCATTCGTTTGTGGACGAAAGCATGATCTCGGGCGAACCCGTTGCGGTTGAAAAGAAAGCCGGGGACCAGGTATATGCGGGTACGATCAATCAAAAAGGGAGTTTCCGTTTCACAGCGCAAAAAGTTGGGGGAGCAACGATGTTGGCGCAGATCATTCAATTGGTGCAGGATGCGCAAGGCTCTAAAGCACCGGTACAAAAATTGGTGGACAAAATTGCAGGCATATTTGTGCCCATTGTGATCGGAATTGCGCTGGTAACTTTAGTGATCTGGCTCTTTTTTGGCGGTCAATATGCTTGTACACAAGGGTTACTGGCGATGGTTACGGTGCTGGTGATTGCTTGCCCATGCGCGTTAGGACTGGCTACGCCGACGGCGCTGATGGTAGGTATCGGCAAGGGTGCTGAAAACGGTATCCTGATTAAAGATGCAGAAGCACTGGAACAAGGGCATAAAGTAAATGCGATTATCCTGGACAAAACGGGCACACTCACCGAAGGAAATCCGGTAGTGACAGACCTGATCTGGACGAGCGATCTAACAGAAATAGAAAACAACAAGTCCATATTCAGGGAAATAGAAAAGCAATCTGAACATCCTTTAGCGGGTGCCATCGTCGAATATCTGCAAAAAGAAAAAAGCAGCTTTGTACAGATCACCGGCTTTGAAAGCCTAACCGGCCGGGGCGTTAAAGCACAATATCAGGGCGGAAACTACCAGGCAGGCAGTCATAAGCTGGTTGAAGAAAGCGGAATGATTATCCCGGCTGATCTGCAATCACGCATCGAAGGCTTGTTGTCACAGGCCAAGACGGTGATATACTTTGGCGATGACAGGCAAGTACGGGCTATTGCAGCTATTGCAGACCGAATAAAAAATGGGTCTACTAAGGCCGTTGCAGCATTGAAAAATCAGGGTATTGCGGTTTATATGCTAACCGGAGATAACCAGGTTACGGCTGCGGCTGTTGCTAAAGAAGCGGGCATTGACCATTACCAGGCAGATGTTTTACCATCCGGGAAAGCCGACTTTGTCAAAGCTTTGCAGGCACAGGGAAAAATCGTTGCCATGATCGGCGATGGCATCAATGATAGTCAGGCGCTGGCACAAGCAGATGTTTCTATTGCGATGGGAAAAGGTTCTGATATCGCCATGGATGTGGCCGGAATAACTTTAGTTTCTTCAGACCTCATGCAGGTGCCAAAAGCGTTGCGGCTGTCCAGGCTAACGGTACAAACCATCCGGCAAAACTTGTTCTGGGCCTTTATCTATAACCTCATAGGCATTCCGCTTGCAGCGGGTATCTTATATCCGGTGAACGGTTTTCTATTAAACCCGATGATCGCAGGCGCGGCAATGGCGTTAAGTTCTGTTTCGGTGGTGAGCAACAGCTTGCGGCTAAAATGGGCAAAACTCAATTAATTTATAAACAAACAATAAATCATAAACATGGAAACTTTAAAATTCAAAACCAATATCAAATGTGGCGGATGTATCGCAGCGGTTACACCAACCCTAAATACACTTGATGGCGTAGCTAAATGGAACGTAGATACTGCTAACCCGGACAAGATACTAACTGTAGAGTCCGGTGACGGACTAACATCAGATGAGGTGATCGGTGCTTTAAAGATCAAAGGATATCATGCTGAAAAAATTTAATCGTAATATTGTTTAAATAAACAGATGATACTGCACATCAAAAATATGGTTTGTGACCGCTGCATTATGGTGGTCAGGCAACAGCTACAAAATATTGGGCTGGACGTTGGCGAGGTTAACTTAGGTGCCGCTACTGTTCAGCCCGAACCGGACGCTGACCAATTGAGCCTGATCGCATCGCAGCTTAAATTGTTAGGCTTTGAATTACTGGACAACGAGAAGGATCAAATGGTCGAACGTATTAAAAGCTTGGTCATTGAAAAAGTACACCATAGTGACCTGGCCGATTCCCATTTGAATTTTTCGCAGTATATATCGGACGGCCTTAATAAGGACTATGCTTACCTCAGCCGTATGTTCTCTGATGCGGAAGACACAACGATTGAAAAATTCATTATCCAGCAAAAGATAGAAAAAGTAAAGGAACTGCTGGAATATGGACAGTTAAACTTAAACGAGATTACCTGGAAAATGGGGTACAGCAGCAGTGCACATCTATCTGCCCAGTTCAAGGCGGTGACCGGTTTAACACCCAGCCAGTTTAAGGCTTCTGAAAAAATGAACAGAAAAGCGATTGACAAAATTTAAGCTACACGGAAACAAACGCATTGGGCTTCCGGTTTAATAATAAAGCTTTAACCATGGAAAAGGGAAATTACAGAACATTTGTATTGATGCTGGCCTTGTCGTTTATCATCATGTATGGCGTGATGTTTTTAAATGTTGACCAAGCTGATCATATTTATTTAAGCATGACACGACTTTACATGACGTTAATGATGGTAGCGTCAATGGCATTGTTAATGTTAGCGATGATGCGCATGATGTATAAAAATCGAAAACTAAATTTGGTCATTATTTTATCAAGTATGGCAGTTTTCATTCTTTCACTTGTCGGCGTCAGAACGCAAACGCTGGTGGGCGATGTGCAGTACATGAAGGGAATGATCCCGCACCATTCTATCGCTATAATGACCAGCAAAAATGCTAATATCAAAGATCCGGAAGTCAGAAAGCTCGCAGATGGTATTATTAAAACCCAGGAGAAAGAGATCGCCGAGATGAAAGCAATTTTAGTCAGGATGAAGTAACAATGTTCGACAGCACCGTTGAACATTGTTTTTATACCATCAATTGTTTTTTTATTATCCCGATCATCCGCAATATTTTTTGATAAATATATATTATCTTTAGATCTTTAGTCAGCGTGCTTACATGAAGAGAATTTGTGCCTTAATCATGACATCCTTTTACTTGTTGCTTTCAACAGGTGGATACGCTTGTCTGCTTCATTGCACCACCGATTATCTTGCTACCCAACTGGAAAATAAGCAGGAAGCTCATGTTATAAGTAAGGACCATCCGCACGACGAAAGTGAAAGTGATGAAGACTGCGCGACAGGTGATTGTAACTGCTGCTATCATCATGGCACCTATGTAGTGAAGGAAAACGCAAAAATTACCACCCATTTTATTTTTTCATCAACAGATTTAGCCATTGTTCTTTTTCATACGGAGGGCTTTTCCTATATACCCTTAAAGATCACCACCAACGTTAGTTGGCCAAGATCCACCGGGCCACCTTTCCCACGCAGCCGCCCTCTTTATATTTCCAACAGGACTCTTCTTATCTGATTTAATTTGCTGCAAATCTGCGGCTCTGGAATGCTATTCCCATATCGCTCATGCGATGAGCATTTCTAATATCACCATTTCCCGTATTATCTTATTAGCCAATTTTGAATATAAATGTTCAATCGGATTAGCGATGCTATATAGCTCCGCCATCTGATCTGGACATAGTTATATCAAATTATTTAAATGTCTGTAAGATAATACTTTGCATATAAATCAAGTATAAAGTTTATCCTAATCTCACATTACATGAGCAACTATTTTATTACTCGTCCACCTTTTGGAAAATTAAAAGGAAAGTCATCACTTATAGCTTTCGCCAATAAAGTACTTAGATATATGAAAACCGGTTACACGGTAAGTCCTGTTGACACCATCGTTGATATGAACACCATTGAACAGCGAATTAACTATTATCATCTATTAGACAACGTGTTGAGCGCTGAAATAACAGGGGATGTCATAGAACTCGGCACTTTTACAGGGCAATGCGCCATGTTGTTCCAAAAGGTACTTGAACAAAATCAATCCGGTAAAGCGCTTCACCTTTATGACACTTTCGAATCGAAATACACCATAAAAGGAAGCGTAGAAGAACAACTTATTCAGAACTTTAAAAGTGCAGGACTGTCACTGCCGATTTTACACAAAGGGTTATTCGAGGATACGATACCCGGCCAGTTACCATCACAGATTTCATTTGTACATATTGACTGTGGTTTTGGTGGCGATCCGCAGCAACATAAAAGCGTTATAACCTATTGCCTTGAAGCAGTATATCCCAGAATGCAAAAAGGTGCAGTTTGCATTTTAATGGATTATTATGATGAAGCCGTTAATGAAGCCGGTTTTGATGCCCATCCCGGAGTTAAAATGGCTTGCGATGAATTTTTAAAAGATAAACCCGAAGTAATAAGTTGTTTATACGGCAATCAATATTATCATGGATTTTTCAGAAAAAAGTGATGGTAACCGCCCGCAATTTTAACGCGCCAAATTTCTTAATTCAAGAAACGGGTGTCGCTTACTTTTTTATTATAACAGCCCTTATATAATTTTAATGTAGGGGTCACTTCTTCAGACAATAAAAATCTTACAGCAATGAAAGAGGATATTATTTATAGCATCCAAAATGAGTTTGGTGCAAAAAGAACAATTAAGATTGTTCCGGAGACAGAACCAAAAAAGAGTTCGGGTATCTGTATAACCGGTGTTTTTCACTTATTCCATATAATTTTGAAAGGCGCAATTTCCCCACCTGCTAATATGGATATGGACGCGTATATGTGTTTTGCAGGTAGTGTCTACTTTCTCAATGAAAGTTTTCACGAATGGCATTACGACGGTAAGACTTTCGAAGAAGCAGAAGTCAAGCAAGTAGTTAAAATCATTGAAAAAGATATAAAAGAGTGGTTTAACCAAGGCGATATTCCTCCTAACTTTCTCGAATAACAATGGAATCTGATAATTGAACTATAACTGAGCTACAAATGACAGATAATTCTATTACTACGCTATCTGTAATATCTTGCTACAGTTATTACCGGTGCCAGTAACCGTTAATTCTGATGTAAAAAAGAGCAATATGGTATAGGGCTTTATACGAACTGGTTTATTTTGATCAAATTGATAAAGCTTGTTTGAACTTGGCTAATTTAGGAGTCTGTTTGATGCAGATATACATATTTTTTATTCATGAGTGAACATTTACAATCCATCATCACACAATACAAAAACGATCAGGAATCAGTTTATAACACCTGGTTCATCAATAACGAAGAACGGTTAAAAGCATTTCGCTCTATCCGTAGGGGAGTGTTACAAGTTATCGATGATATTAAGACCAAACGATTTGGGAACGATTTTAAAGGAACATCACTTGAATTTGTTTTAAGTTGTATTACAGAGCAAAAACAGGTTTTTGAAGGGGCATCGCATCCTTTTTATTGGAAACCCAAATTACGGATACCTGATATTTATGAGAACCAGACTAACAAGATAGCCTTCGGCCAATTTTTAGAGAACTGTATCAACGCAAAAAATGAAGAACAGCTCATTAGGGAAATTGAAAAACTGGATGCTTTAAAGATTAAAGGTTTGGGGCCTGCTGTGGCCAGTATCCTTTATTTTTTACATCCAACTTTGATGCCTCCATTTAATACGGCGATCATCAATGGGTTTAATTATCTTTTCAAAGACAAAAAGAAATTGGGGAGTTGGAGCGAATACCTCAAGATTAGGGAAGTTATCATGGATATGAACCGCAAGCATTGCAATGAATTGTCTTTAGACACGGGTGCATTCGCAGGCTTGTTATTCGAGGTCGGCACACAAAAGTTGTTGTTAGGTAAAGATGAATACCTTTCGGAAACGGAACGGACAAGGCTTGAAAAGTTGATTGCAAAGCGGCATAAAGACAAACGGGTCGAAACGGAGGACGAACATTTGCATAATGAAATGCAGTACCATTTATTGAAGATTGGCCATTCCCTTGGATATGATGTGATCGCGGCTTCCAATGACCGTTCTAAATCATGGAGTGGCAATAAGTTTACTTTTATTTCTCTGGCAGACTTTCCGGACCTGGCATTGGAAAAAGAAGTATTGAATACCGTTAAATTAATAGATGTGCTATGGTTTGAAAAGGGAACGGCTAAAGTCATCGCTGCTTTTGAGGTGGAAAAGAGTACCAGCATCTATTCCGGTATTTTAAGGCTGACAGATCTAAGTTGCAGCGTGAACAACAAAGAAGAGGTTTTATACCTCGTGGTTCCGGACCAGCGGGAGAAAGATGTGATCATGCAGCTGTCGCGTCCGTCAATCAGGCAAGGAAATATGCAAATGAAGTATATATGCTTTAGCGATCTGCGGCAACACTGTGATGCCTTATGTAAATTTGGTGATGATCATACCATCATGCAAAAGATAGCCCGTACAGTCGTTTAATAACTTGTCGCAATAGGATATAAATATAAAACGTAATTATATAAAACAATTTAAAAGCCTGTTGTTTAACTTTGTATTGAAGATGAAAAGTAAAGCGCTTTTATTATTATTCATATTCCTGCTAAACACCGTTACCGGGTTTGCTTGCGCTATACGTATGTCTATTCATGAAGAGGAGGAAACTACAGAACACCATGATACAAGTGCTGAAGTTACCGATCATCACCACAATGGCGATGAAGCTACCGAACATCATCATGAACATCGCAAATTATTCCAGCCTTTGGTTCATGGAGAACCATTATTGAATCAAACCGCTATCTCTAATAACGATCCATGTTGTCAGGGAGCAGTTAATACGTTTAATACCTTAGCAAAAGTCACTCCCCAGTCAAGTCAAATTATTTTACTGGCACCCTTTACTTATATTCTTGCTTATTATCAATTCTCTTTAAAGCCGGTTTCGGTTACCCTGATCAATCGACTCATGCCGGTTGACGGACGACGACGGCCTCCCACATACCCTATCCGCATCGCGCTGCAAAGCTTTCAGATTTGATTAATTAATAGATCACCAGAACTGTATGGCTCTGCCATATTCCAATTTTTCTATTACATTATTAATTAATTCAGATCATGAAAAAGATATTTTTATTAGTTGTCCTGATGGCAACTGTTTCTACCCAACTACTTTTTGCGCAGGATACCAAGTCAACTTCGCTTACACCTTTATTGGCATCTTATTACGATATCAAAGATGCTTTGATCAAATCAAACACTGCCGACGCGGCCATTCATGCCGGAGCGTTTTTAAAAGCGGTTAACAGCGTGGATATGAAATCGCTGCCCGCAGCGGATATGTCCACTTTTATGGCCGCACAAGAAAAGTTGGCGTTCGATGCCAGGCATATTTCCGAGAGTAAGGATATCGCCCATCAGCGAGAGCATTTCGCTAATTTTTCAGCTAACTTTTTTAAACTGGCTAAAGCTGTAAAATTAACCGATAAGCCTGTTTATTATGCTTATTGCCCAATGAAAAAGAGCTATTGGTTATCTTCTGAGGACGCGATCAAAAACCCTTACTATGGTAGCCAAATGCTTACTTGCGGTAAGGTTACCGAAACCCTGAACAAATAAATTAACTAAGTATTTCTTAATAACTTGATCACCCTGTGCTTTCATTTGCACATGGTGGTCAATAATTTATAATCATACCATGAAAAATCTAATCATTGTTTCATTGATCAGCCTGGCTTCATTTTCAATGATCGCCTGTAATAACACGAATAAATCAGCTGCTAACAGCACAAAGGATACGACCGCTTCAACAAATGCTGCCCCGGCCGACACCAAATCAACTACTGCAAAAGGAGGCGTTGATCCCAAAACTACTGCTTTTGTAAAGGAAATGGTCGGAAACTATTTACAACTAAAAAACGCACTGACCAAAGATAATAGCAGCGATGCGGCTACTGCTGGAAAAGCGCTGTCAACCGGTTTTGCAAAACTTGATCAATCGGTATTAACACCAACGCAAAAGAAATCCTTTACTGACATCGCCGATGATGCGAAAGAAATGGCCGAGCATATCGGGATGAGTGGCGGTAAGCTACCCCATCAGCGGGAGCATTTTGATATGTTAAGCAAGGATATGGTTGACCTGGTTAAACTATTTGGGGCAGACCAACCTTTGTTTGTAGATCATTGCCCGATGTATAATGATAAAAAGGGAGCCATCTGGCTGAGTGAAACTAAGGAAATCAAAAACCCTTATATGGGTTCAGGTATGTCATCGTGTGGTACCATCCAGGAAGAATTAAAATAGCGGTTATGAAACGTGTGATCAAGATTTCGCTGATTGTAATAGTTGCGCTATTTATCATTATCCAATTCATCCCCCGAGATCACAATGAAAGCGAAGCTATGGCAGCAAATGATATAAGCAAAGTATATGCGGTTCCGGTAAACGTTGGTGCCATTCTTAAAAGGTCATGTTATGACTGCCATAGCAATCATACCGAATATCCGCTTTATTCCTGGCTCCAGCCAATCAGGTTAATGATGGATAGGCATGTCAGCAAGGGAAAGGAAGAACTGAATTTTAATGCGTTTGGCACCTATTCATCCAGGAAAAAAAGTAGTAAATTAAGGGCTATCGGTGAAAGTTTAGAAGAAGGCTCGATGCCATTATCTTCCTATACGCTCATTCACAGGAATGCCATTCTTTCAACAAAAGATAAAGCGACACTCATGAATTGGGTTAAACAGAACAGCGATAGCCCTATACTAAAAAATTAAAGATGAAAAAAATACTATTTGTGGCGATGATGCTTTGCTTAAAGCAGGTCGTGTTTGCTCAAAGCGATATGCAAAATATGGCTGGTATGCAAAAACAACAGCCGGTTACCTATACCTGTCCCATGCACCCGGAGATCCATGCGGCCAAGCCGGGTAATTGCCCTAAATGCGGCATGAAACTGGTGAAAGAAAAACCTAAAGCAACGGCGAAAAAGGCGGCAGGGATTCCGGCGAAAGTACCCGTAAAGAAAGCGAATGATATGGGTGGTATGAAGATGGGTGGTATGCAAATGGCCAAAGATACCGGTAAAAAAGCAGGTGATATGGCCGGAATGAAGATGGACGGCATGAATATGAACGATGCCGGTGAAATGGCCACTGATATGAAAACCGCAAAAGCAAAGTTAGGGCCGATCAAAACACTGGTCAATAATGTGCCGCCACGTACTGTTCGTTATGACCTGTATATTGCAGATACTATCGTCAACTATGCAGGTAAGCCCAAAAGGGCAATTGCGGTGAATGGTAGCATTCCCATGCCGACCCTAACCTTTACGGAAGGCGATACTGCCGAAATATATGTACATAATAAACTAAAAGAAGAAACATCCCTGCACTGGCATGGGCTTTATTTACCCAACCGTTATGACGGCGTTCCTAATCTCACACAGATGCCGATCATGCCGGGCGAAACGCATCTATATAAATTCCCGATCAAGCAGCATGGCACCCACTGGTACCATAGCCATACCGGACTGCAGGAACAAATCGGCATGTACGGTGCCTTTATCATGAATAAGCGGAAAGAGTGGAATATTCCAACCTTACCGGTGGTTTTAAGCGAATGGACAAACATGAACCCCAAAGAGGTTGACCGCAGTTTACATGCAGCATCCGATTGGTTCGCGATACAAAAAGGCACTACGCAAAGTTATTGGGAGGCGATCAGATCCGGTCATTTTAAAACCAAAGTAGCAAATGAGTGGAAGCGCATGAACGCGATGGATGTGAGCGATGTCTACTACGATAAATTTCTGATCAACGGAAAAGATCAAAATGAGCAGCCCCAATACAAAGCCGGTGATAAAGTAAGGCTGCGTATAGCCAATGGCGGTGCTACTTCCTACTTCTGGCTGAAATATGCCGGTGGTAAAGTTATTGTGGTAGCTTCTGATGGTAATGACGTCGAGCCGGTTGAAGTGGACAGACTGATCATCGCACCATCTGAAACCTATGATGTAGTAGTTACTATTCCGGAAAGTAAAAGCTATGAATTTTTGATTACACCTGAAGACCGCACCAAATCAGCTTCGCTTTGGTTGGGCAAAGGGCAAAAGGTCTACGCAGAAAAAATGCCGAAACTGAAATACTTTGCCGGGATGAAGATGATGAACGACATGATGGACATGAACGGTAACATGGTACAAATGGAGGGCATGAAAATGCAAAATCAAACCATGGACATGAATACCGTAATGTATCCTGAAATAACCGGCACGGATAAACCACAGGCGGAAGATAAAAAAGACGCTATGCCGGGTATGCAGATGCCGAATGATAAAAGCATGGCAGGTATGAATATGGCAGCGGACAATTCAGACATTGTAACGCTCAATTATGGGATGCTTCGTGACCCGCATAACACAACCTTACCAAAAGGCCCGATGACGGAACTTAAATTCGACCTTACCGGAAACATGAACCGTTACGTTTGGACAATGGATAATAAAACCGTGTCTGAATCGGATAGGATATTGATCAAAAAAGGTGAAAATCTAAGGATCATCCTATACAATAACAGTATGATGCGCCACCCGATGCACCTGCATGGGCACGATTTCAGGATAATTAATGGTCAGGGTGAAAATGCGCCGATGAAAAATGTGGTGGATATTATGCCCATGGAACGGGATACGATAGAGTTTAACGCGTCTGAACCTGGCGGCGATTGGTTCTTTCATTGCCATATTTTATACCACATGATGAGTGGTATGGGCAGAATATTCAGTTATGAAAACTCACCGCCTAACCCGGAAATACCTGATGCTAAGCTTGCGCGAAAGATGTTAAACATGGACGACCAGATGCCGCATTTCATGGGCAAACTTGGATTGGAAAGTAACGGAAGCGATGCCCAATTTATGCTCTCCAACACCCGCTGGAAAGCCAGTACGATGTGGCATTTAGGTACCGATGCTACGATGGGTTATGAAAGTGAAACAATGGTCGGCCGTTATATCGGTCGTAACCAGTGGTTATATCCTTATATCGGCTTTGACTATCATTACAAAAAGTTCAATCCGAACGAAAAAAACATCTTTGGCAGCGACTATAAAAATCTGTTCGGTCAGGTGAGCAATAAGGATAACCGGCATACGGTGGTAGCCGGTGTGGCCTATACGTTGCCCATGCTTTTTGTTGCGGATGCACGAATTGACGGTGATGGCAAACTGCGCTTCCAGTTAGGACGGGACGACATACCGCTTTCGAGCCGTTTACGCTTCAATATCATGGTGAATACTGATAAAGAGTATGCAGCTGGATTAAGATATATCGTTACTAAGTATTTCTCCTTGTCAACGCATTACGATAGTGATATGGGCTTGGGTGGCGGATTAACTTTAACTTATTAAACCTTAAAAGCTATGAAAAAGCAACACGATCATGATGCTATGGGAATGGATAAAAAAACCGGTGGTAAGCAGGCTGAAAATAAAGCGGAAGCTATGCCCATGGATCACAGTAAAATGCACAACGGTCATGATCCGCACATGGGAATGTCGGAGCATGACCACCATGCGATGATGGTCGCTGATTTTAAAAAGCGGTTTTATGTGGTGCTGATATTGACCATTCCTATTATGTTGCTATCGACCATGATACAGCACTTTATGGGTGTTAACTGGCAGTTTACCGGGTCTTCCTATATTTTGTTTGTTTTATCCTCTATCGTATTTATTTATGGTGGCTGGCCTTTTCTTACGGGTTTGGTAGCTGAAGTAAAGGCGAAGAATCCCGGCATGATGTTTCTTATCGGCTTTGCTATTACCGTTGCTTACAGTTATAGCGTGGCTATTGTATTCGGTTTGAAAGGGATGGATTTCTTTTGGGAACTGGCTACCCTTATTTTGATCATGCTGTTAGGTCACTGGATAGAAATGAAGTCTGTAATGGGCGCATCAAACGAACTGGAATTATTGGTTCAGCTCATGCCAGCCGAAGCGCACATGGTCATGCCGGATATGGTGCATGATGTAAAAACAGATACGCTAAAAGAAAAGGATATCATCCTTATCAAGCCCGGAGAAAAAGTTGCAGCAGACGGGATCATACTGGAGGGTGAAAGTTACCTGAATGAATCCATGCTGACCGGTGAATCCAAGCCGGTATTAAAAGCAAAGGGCGATAAAGTGATCGCCGGTTCTATCAACGGAAACGGCTCTTTTAAGGTAACCGTATCCCACGCGGCCAAAGATTCCTATTTGTCGCAGGTGGTTAAATTGGTGGACGATGCACAAAAATCAAAATCTCAAACACAGTTGTTAGCAGATACCGCCGCAAAATGGCTAACCGTTATCGCGTTGGTTACGGGAATCGGCACATTCTTGTATTGGTATTTAACAGGCCAGACCTTAGCATTCGCGATGGAAAGAATGGTAACGGTGATCGTTATTTGCTGCCCCCATGCTTTAGGTTTAGCAGTACCACTTGTCGTAGCAAAATCAACTGCCTTATCTGCTAAACATGGCTTGCTCATTAAGAACCGAACCGCTTTTGAGAATGCCAGGAAAATTACCACCATTGTATTCGATAAAACGGGTACGCTTACGGTAGGAAAGTTTGAAGTGTCAAAGGTGGTTTCCCTTAATAAGGACTTTAAGGAAGATGAGTTGATCCGTTTGTCGTCAGCGCTGGAGCAAAAGTCTGAACATCCCATTGCTACCGGCATCCTGCAAAAAGTAAAAGAACTGAAACTAACGATCCCCCAAGCCGAAAATTTTAAGGCGATTACCGGACAGGGCGTTGAAGCGACCGTAGAGGGCAAAAAGCTATTGGTGGTTAGCCCTGGTTATTTGAAGGAGAATAACTTAGCCATACCGGATGGTTTTACCGCAAATGATACTGAAACGGTGGTCTTCGTATTGATCGATCAAAAACTGGCAGGATACATCGCCTTATCAGATGAGATACGCCCGGAATCGGCGGAAGCTATTAAAATATTAAGGGAAGAAAATATTAAATCCATTTTGCTAACAGGCGATAATAGCAAAGTAGCGGCCAGCGTAAGTAAAACTTTAGGTATGGATAGCTTCATAGCAGAGGTATTGCCGCATCAAAAGCTGGAAAAGATCAAGGAACTACAAAGTAAAGGCGAGTTTGTAGCGATGACAGGGGATGGTGTAAATGATGCTCCTGCACTGGCCCAGGCAGATATTGGGATAGCGGTGGGTTCCGGAAGTGATATTGCGGCAGAAACCGCCGGAATAGTTTTAGTCAATAGTAACCCTAAAGATATTGTTAGCCTGGTTTTATTTGGCAAAGCGACTTACCGTAAGATGATACAAAACCTGATCTGGGCAACAGGTTACAATGTAATTGCTTTACCATTGGCCGCCGGTGTGCTTTATAATCAGGGTATTGTACTAAGCCCGGCCGCAGGTGCCGTGCTAATGACCGTTAGCACCGTTGTTGTTGCGATCAATGCCAGCTTGTTAAAAGTAAAAGCTTAGTACAATTGGATATAAATTTTAATCGGAATTATATAAAATGATCAGCAAGAGTAGCTTCTATATTTACGGCAGAGTATTTAAGCGATCTATGTCGCAATATTTCCAACGATAAACGTTTTAATAAGTTCATGAGATCCATAGCTATTTTTCTTATCCTGAATATTTTGCTGTTATCCTCCATGACGGGTATGGCGAATATTCATCATGTAAAAGCGGATTACTGTGTAGCAAAAATGCACAAGGATTGCTGTAGACACCAAAAGCAAGAAACAAAGGATGATTGTGCCAAAGGCAATTGCAATGCCATGTTGTCTTGCGGACCATGTGGTTTTATCGTAACTACCCCGATTCCCTATTTACCTGCGGTTATGGATCTTTATCAGCAAGCTGCCTACCCTTTTAAAACAGGTGCATTATCAGATTATCACGATAACGGCTGGAACCCTCCGAAAGCTTAATAATTCAATTTGTATCGCGGGCAGTCTATGACCGTATTATTCAATTAATTATTAATCTTTAAATTCAAGATCATGAAAAAGTTTCTTTTCATCACTATGGTGATGTTATTATCCGCTATATCAATCACTTTTGCCAACACTCCATGTTGCAATAGTAAAATGAACCACTGTACAACCTGTGCAAAAAGCTGCGGGCCAAACTGTAAGGATTATTGCAGTAAGACCTGTAAGGCTTCAGGAGAATGTACGACTAAATGTAAGTTGTAATATAACAAGCCGCCTCTTTTAGGGGCGGCTTTACAACAACATTGCCCTGTAGCACGTATAATTTTATTATCTTCGATTTGTGAAACGTACCACGCTCATCTTATTAATTGCTGTTTATCTTATATCCTGTGTGGGTATTGGGGTTAACCGTTTTTATTGCTGTGGTAAACTGGCATCTGTTACCTTTACGTATGCTATGCAAGATAATAGCCCAAAGGAACCCGGTACAAAGGATAATTGCTGCAAACATGAAAAACTAAGTTTCAAAGTAAAGGACAGCCATTTTACCGTAGTTGCTGCTGCTTTGGATCACCCGGCACCCGCGCTGATCCCGTCATTAGTAATGCCGTACCCTTCACCGGCTTTAACTTATTTGCAAACGAAGATAATGTATAACGGTAATGCTCCCCCCGGACATTCCGATACACCTGCTTACACCTTAAACTGTACTTACAGGATCTGATCCTGAGCTTTGCTATAGCCCTGCATTTCTGCATCCGGCTATACCTCCCTTGTAATCCATCTTAATTTATAATTCACGCACAGGCGCTGCCTGTGTTATTATCCATTCTCAATTTCAAAATCATGAAAAAAGTAACCCTGATGGCTATCGCCATACTGTTGTCTGCCGCGACCCTGTTCGCTGCCGACACCCACAATGGTAAAATGTCCGCCGACTCCAGTAAAAAAGCAAAACCTGCAAAAGTAAAATACACCTGTACCATGCATCCGGAAGTATTAAGCGACAAGCCGGGCAAATGCTCGAAATGTGGTATGACACTGGTTAAAAAGACCGATGGCAAAAAGAAACCCGCAGAAAAAATGAAGATGTAATTTCATTCAGCCCCTGTCTGTCAGTTGGCGGACAGGGGCTGATTAAAGCAATTAAGATGATTAATCAACTTATTTCCCTGTCCTTAAAAAACAGGTATATCGTTCTGCTGATCGCAGTTGCCCTTTTCGGATGGGGAGCCTACGCGGTAAAGGAGAACCCGATCGATGCCATACCCGACCTTTCGGATAACCAAGTGATTGTTTTTACCGAATGGCAAGGGCGCAGTCCGCAGATCATGGAAGACCAGGTCACTTACCCGTTGGTGAGTAATTTGCAGGGCATCCCCAAAGTAAAAGCCATCCGGGCTACTTCCATGTTCGGAATGAGCTTTGTTTACATTGTTTTTGAAGATAAAGCCGATGTGTATTGGGCACGTAGCCGGGTATTGGAACGCCTGAACTACGCACAGCGTTTATTACCACAAGGCATCACGCCAACATTAGGCCCTGATGGTACGGGTGTCGGGCATATCTTATGGTACACGCTGGATGCGAAAGGGATAGACCTCGGTGAACAACGTGCCTTACAGGACTGGTATGTGAAACTGGGCTTACAGACCGTTCCTGGGGTAAGTGAAGTTGCTTCTTTCGGCGGTTTTGAAAAACAATACCAGGTCAGCATTGATCCCCATAAACTTAACTATTATAACATCCCCTTATCGCAGGTACTCAAAGCGGTAAAAAGTAATAACAACGATGTTGGCGGCCGCAAGTTTGAAATGAACGGGACCGGTTATATCGTTCGCGGATTGGGTTATATTAAAACGCAATCCGACGTTGAAAACATCAGTGTGGGCGTTATCAAAACTGTCCCCGTCAGGATAAAAGATATTGCCACTGTTCAAATGGGTGGTGATGAACGCCTGGGCATATTTGATCAGAATGGCGAAGCCGTGGGTGGCATTGTAGTGATGCGCTACGGCGAAAATGCCGATAAGGTGATCCATGCGGTCAAGAATAAAATGGCTGATATTCAAAAAGGCTTGCCACCCGGTGTTAAATTTAAGATCGCTTATGACCGCAGCGAATTGATAGAAAGCGCGGTTAACTCGGTTAAGCATACGCTGATCGAAGAAATGATCACGGTATCTATCATCGTTATACTGTTCCTGTTTAGCTGGCGTAGCGCGTTAAGCATCATTATACAGATACCCATTACCATAGCCGCCAGTTTTATTTTACTTAATGCTTTTGGCATCAGTTCCAATATCATGTCCTTAACCGGTATTGCTTTAGCAATCGGGGTGATCGTGGATAACGGCATTGTCATGGTAGAAAACTCACACCGCAATTTAGCCATTGCACAAGAAAAAGAAAAATCATGACCACAGCAGAAAGAATCAAGATCATCGAAGCATCCTGTAAACAGGTGGGCCGTGGCGTGTTCTTTTCCACGCTGATCATCGTTGCATCATTCCTGCCTGTATTTTTATTGGAAGGACAGGAAGGTAAGTTGTTCGGCCCTTTAGCCTGGACAAAAACATTTATACTGGCCATAGACGCTATTTTAGCGGTAACGCTGGCCCCCGTACTGATCTCTTTTTTCCTGAAAGGGAAATTAAGGACGGACGACCATAACCCGTTGAACCGGGGACTGGAAAAGATATACCGCCCCATACTCAACTGGTGCGTAACCTGGCGCAAAACCACTATCGGGATTAATATTATAGCATTGCTCATTAGTATCCCGCTTTTATTAAGCCTCGGCAGCGAATTTATGCCACCATTGGATGAAGGCACGATCTTGTTCATGCCGGTTACGTAGCCGGATGTATCCAATGCAGAAGCTAAGCAATTGCTGCAGGTACAGGACAGGATCATTAAAAGCGTCCCCGAGGTCGCGAACGTGTTGGGCAAAGCAGGTCGGGCGAATACCGCTACTGATAATTCGCCGATCAGCATGACAGAAACCATTATTTTGTTGAAGCCAAAAGACCAATGGCGCAAGGGTATCAAAAAGGAAGATATTATCAACGAACTGAATGCCAAGCTTCAAATTCCAGGCGTAGTAAACGGCTGGACACAGCCCATCATTAACCGCATCAATATGCTATCCACAGGTATCCGTACCGATGTGGGGCTTAAAGTTTATGGCCAAAATTTAGATACCATCAGCGCCCTTTCCAATCAAATGAAACGTGCCTTACAGGGGGTTGGCGGAATAAAAGATATGTACGTAGATCCGATAACCGGTGGCAAATACGTGGATATACAGGTGAACAAAGATGCCATCGGTAGGTATGGTTAAAGTGTAGATGATGTAAACGAAGTTGTGGAAAGCGCCTTAGGTGGCATGAATTTAACAACTACCATAGAGGGCAGGCAGCGTTTCAGCGTAAATGTGCGGCTGGCGCAGGATTACCGAAGCAACCTTGAAGCGATCAAACGAACGCTGGTACAAACACCATCTTACGGGCCTGTGCCATTGTCAGCCGTTGCGGATATAAAGATCAGTGATGGCCCGGCCATGATACAATCTGAAAATGCCTTGTTACGCGGCACCGTTTTATTTAATGTCCGTGACCGTGACCTAGGCAGTACGGTACAGGAAGCACAGGAAAGGTTGAACACGATGGTCAAAACCTTGCCGAAAGGCTACTTCATTGAATGGAGCGGCCAATACGAAAATCTGATTCGGGCAGAACATACGTTGAAGCTGATCTTACCCGTGGTACTCCTCATCATCTTTGCCTGTCTGTACTTTGCTTTTCATTCGATAAGGGAGGCATTTTTCAGCCTGATCTCTATTCCTTTTGCTTTGATCGGCGGGGCTTATATGGTGTATTTCTTCGGGGTGCATTTATCGGTAGCCGTAGCAGTTGGCTTTATCGCGCTTTTTGGGATCGCGGTGGAAACGGGTATTGTAATGGTTATTTACCTGAATGATGCCATGCAGCAACTGGTCGCTCTAAAAGGAAATTCAAAGGAAACCATAACCCGTGAAGACCTTCGCTTCTATGTAATGAACGGGGCTGTAAAACGATTGCGCCCCAAATTGATGACGGTTTGCGTAGCCCTGTTTGGTTTAGTGCCGGTGCTTTGGGCAACCGGTACGGGCAGCGATGTAATGCTGCCGATTGTACTGCCGATGATTGGCGGCGTATTAACGTCTTCCACCCATATTTTACTGGTTACCCCGCTCATCTTTTTGATGGTGAAAGAATATGAACTCAAAAAACATGGCAAGCTGGAAGTATTGGACGTAAAGGAATAATGAACATGAAAAAGAAACATCAAATCATCTATATGCTGCTGGCGAGCTTATTAAGCTTATCGGCAAATGCACAGGTTCAGCGTTTGTCGCTGGATAGTGTCCTCTCACGAATTACACTTAACCCCTCTTTGCTTTCACTTGATCAAAAGATCAATGCGGAAGATGCTTATGTAGCTGGTGCCAAAAGTCTCGATGCGCCAAAGATCAGTGCCGGGCAGTACCAGACAAATTACCAGCCAAAGCCATATGCCGGCTGGTTTATGATTTACGGCGAGCAAACATTTACGAATCCGGCTAAACTGAGAGCAAAAGAAGCTTACCTTAAAGGGGTGTCCAAAGTGACTGTAGAAGATAAGAACTATTTGAAAAACCAATTGATCGCGCAAGCAAGGCTATCTTATTATGATCGGGTCGTACTGGAAAAAAAGTTAACGTTACTGCATAGTACACAAGGACTATTGGAATATATGCTGAAAGATGCTAATATCAAGCTTACCTATGGAAAAGAAAAGCTAAATAACATTTATAAAGCCAAAGCCGACCTGTATCAACTGGATAATATCCGGGAACAATTGAATAATGAGATCCGGCAAAAAAACATCATGCTGAATACGTTAATGAACCGGGATAAGCAAACCGAGTTTATGATAGATACGACTGTGACCATCATGGAATATGAGCTTACCATCACCGATACCGCCCGATTGGTAAGTTCAAGAAGTGATATTAAAGGGATAAGTCGAAGTATTGAACTACAGCAACTCAACGCTGATGCGGAATACAGCAAGCGAAAGCCGGATTTTGGCATCCAGGCCGCGCACATGATCGGGCTGGGCAATACGCCAAGCCAGTACACCTTAATGGGGGTTATCACCATCCCCATTGTTCCCTGGGCCTCCAAAGAGTATAAGGCAAATCTGAAAGGCATCCGTTTTGAGCAGGAGGCGCTTGTTCAAAAAAAGGCAGATCTGCTCAACCAGGCCGAAGGACAACTGGCCGGTTTAAAAGCGGAGATCAGCAGCAAAAAAAGGCAATTGGCTAACTACCGGCAAAATATCATCCCCGCACAACAAAATAGTTATAAAACCGCCTTGCAGGCCTATGAACAAAACACAGGCGATCTGCCTTCGGTACTGAACGGGATCAAAGATCTGCAAGCAGCAAAGATGGAGCAACTGGACCGCTTACAGGAGCTTTTACAATTACAGATAGCTTATCAAAGAGAAAATGAGCAATATTAGAGCAATACTGGCTGTAAGTTTGGTAGTCCTGCTAACAGTTGCCGCATGTGATCAAAAACAACCGGCTGCGAAATCAACAATGGCTAAAAAAATGAGCGATGTAAAATATACCTGTCCGATGCACCCGCAGATCATGGAAGACCATCCGGGGAATTGCCCGATTTGCGGGATGGATCTGGTTAAGAGATCGGGTCAGGCCAGCGAAGGGTCAGGGATAAGCCTGAACACGGTTTTACAACCTGTTAACAGTAGCGTAATTTCTTCTGTGGGTTATATAATGCCGGTACAAAGAACTGTAAATACAGTCATTTCGGGCGATGGATACCTGGACTTTGACACCCGGACATTTAACAATATCGCATCCCGTTTTTCTGGCCGAATAGAAAAACTGTATATCAAATATGCTTTTCAAGAAATCAGTGCGGGCCAACGCATCTTTGACATATACAGTCCTGAGCTGGTAACTGCGCAGCAGGATTTAATTTTCATCACTAAAAACTCTCCGCAGGAAACCGGCCTTATTAATGCGGCACGTCAAAAACTGCTACTGTTGGGCATGACAACCGCACAAGTGGGGCAACTTATAAAAACAGGTAAAGCGTATTACAGCCTGCCTGTTTATAGCCCTTATGAAGGGCACGTGCATGATATGCCGCATAGTCAAATGACTGGTGGTACGGTAAGCAATACCGCTACGGATTTTGCAAACAACCTCCCGTTGTCGATAAAAGAGGGTATGTACGTTGAAAAGGGCCAAACCTTATTCAACGTAGTTAACCCGCACATGCTTTGGGCCATCATCAAAATAGACCGCTCCCAGGTGTCGGGTTTAAAACTCAACCAACAGGTGCAGATCAGCTTGCCGGATATGCCGGGCAAATCAATCAGCGGGAAGGTCAATTTCATTGAGCCCACATTGCAGGATGGTGATAAGGCTACGAGCATCAGGGTGTTTTTAGACAATATGGATCACGAACTCAAAGTGAACAGCCTGATTAAAGCGGTAATACAAACCGGGGAAGCGAACGGACTATGGGTGCCGCGATCCGCAGTACTGGACTTGGGACGTACGCAATTGGTTTGGCTAAAACGGGGTAGTTTGTATAAAGCCCGGCAGGTTTACACCGGGGTGAAAAATAACAAGGAAATACAGATCACAAAAGGGCTATCATTGACCGATAGCCTGGCATCCAATGCGCAATATTTGTCCGACAGCGAAAGCTTCATTAAAATACAAAACCATGATCAAGTTCAATAATCACACAACAGCGTTTAAAATGGTATCGCTCTTTTGCCTTGCATTTTTATTCCTGATCAGCCTCAATTCCTGCCATCATAAAGCGGCGCAACAGGCAGTAGTAAAAGCACAAAGCAGGGCTTATTATACCTGCTCCATGCACCCGCAGGTTCACGAAGACCATGATGGCAATTGCCCGATTTGCAGCATGAAACTGATCAAGGTTGAAATGACCGGCACGATGAATAATATGGCCGGTGATAAAATCATACTTACCGCGACGCAAATCCAACTGGCGGCTATACAAACGGACACCGTTAAAGAACAAAATACTGGTAACGAAAAAACGCTTACCGGAACCGTGACAACGGATGAAACCGGCGCACAGGAACTGAGTGCCAGGTTGGCGGGCCGGATACAAAGACTTTTTTTAAGAGCAGTTGGTGAAAAAATAAACATTGGCCAACCTATTTACTCCATTTACAGCGAAGACCTCCAGGAAGCGGAAAAAGAATATCTGCTGGCTAAACAACAACAAAAATTACTGCATAACCCAGATGTAGATTATCAGCAGCTGATCGTTGCCGCAGAAAGTAAACTGCAATTATGGGGCTTGTCATTATCGCAGATCAATAGTTTAGCAGCATCGGGTAAAGTATCTGCTTCAATGGTTGTATTAAGTAAGATAAACGGAACCGTAAGCGATATCGCGGTTCATGAGGGTGATTATGTAACGGAAGGGATGACTATTTTGAAAGCGCAGTCTTTAAACAGGTTATGGGTAGAGGCTCAGCTTTACGCCAACGAAGCTGGAATTTACAAGGTTAATGACCCGGTAAATGTATCCCTTCCCGATCTGGGTGGACAGCTCATCAGCGGTAAAGTTGAATTTATTAATCCGGAATTATCGGAAACCTCCAAAGTTGACCTCATCCGGATCTCTATCCCTAATCCGCAAGGATTGATCAGGCCTGGTATGCTGGCTTATTTAAGTATCGGTAGTGCTACTAATAAAGCGTTAGCGGTTCCGGCATCGGCTATTTTAACCGATAGCAATAGAAGCAAGGTTTGGGTAAAAAATACTGATGGTAGCTTTTCACCGAAAACGATTAAAGTTGGTTTAGGAAATCAGAATTATGTTTCTATTATTTCTGGGCTAAGTCCAGGAAGCATAGTAGTTACTCATGGCGCATATTTATTGAATAGTGAAGCTATCTTTAAAAATGGGGGCGATCAAATGGCAGGAATGAAAATGTAACGGGGGTCAAAAAATCATCTCGCTCTTGGCATGTAAATAATCATACAAGCACCAATTAAAGCGATAGCAGCACCAATTATATCCCAGCGGTCAGGCTTAAACCCATCGACTTTCCAAGCCCAGATCAACGCCAAAACGATGAAGATACCGCCGTAAGTGGCATATACGCGGCCAAATCCAGCAGTCTGCCAGGTCGCAACTACGCCGTACAAGGCCAAAATGAAGCCCCCGGCAAGCCCCATCCACCATGACTTATCTTCTTTTAGCCAAAGCCAAACCAGATAACCACCACCAATTTCCAACAGTCCGGCAAGAATAAAAATAAATAGTGATTTGAAAATAGCCATAGTCTTTAAAATTAAGAACTTTTTAATGCTTTCAATTCATTTCAATATGCCTTATGTAATTTATCTGCTAAATCATCCGGCAAAGGGCTGTTTATAATGGCTTGAATCGCCTTATCCAGGTCATAATCGAAGCGTTTGAATTCAACGTTAGGTGATCCGCATTCGTTAATGGTTAGCAGTGCATAGCTGCCTTGGAGATTGCCATCCTTTGGTTTACCAACAGAGCCGGCATTAATGACGTGTTTATTATCTCCGATGATACGGTGGTAAAGCTTATGTGAATTACCGATACATAAAATATCAGCTTTGGCTTCGTGCATCATCTCTAACACATAGTTTCCATCGAGTTCTTCTAACACATATTCATTAATGCTACGGGTAATACCATCTGCCAGTACCAAATTCAAGTGATCATTATTAAGCTGAAATTCCAGCCTGATATGTGCAGGCAGCGTATTCAAATAAACCCTGTTATCGTCCGTAACCAATTCATAAGCATAACCTTTGGTCTTCAAGTCATGATTACCAGCGAGCATGGCAATGCCACGTTTGCGTACTTTAGCAATTACTTCATTGGGCCAAATATTGTAGCCGATCAGGTCGCCCGGGCAATAGATGGCATCTGGTTTATTTTTGTCAACGTCGGCCAGGAACGCTTCAAACGCCGGGAGGTTGGCATGGACATCCGAAAAGAGTGCAATTTTCATATTAGGCGTTTCTTAACATATCAGCATATTCATTAGGCAACGGGCTGTCTTCAACCGCTTTTGCCGCTTTTTCAATATCATAATCAAAGCGGATAAACTCAACTTTTACACTGTCTTTGTCTTTTATCGAACTGTTTTCATTGATAAGCAGTAACACATACCCGCCGCGCGGGTCTTTGTCTTTTGTCTTGCCTACCGAGCCGATATTAATGGCATGGCGGTAATGCGTATCCTCTGTAATTTGTGGGGGTAGGATACGGTGATAGGGCTGGTGCGTATGGCCAAAGCACATTGCGTCGGCATCAGCCTGTTCCATAATTCGCAGCATACTTTTTTCGTCCCTGTCTTCAAAAAGATATTCATTTACCTTGCGGGGGCTGCCGTGTACAAATAAAACATTCAGCTTATCATTGTTCAACTGAAATTCTAACCGTATGTGGGCAGGCAGGGTACGCAAATAAGCTCTTTGTTCATCTTTACCGCTTCATTGGTATAAGCACTAGACATTTTGCCTAAAGCCTTCTCTTCGTCAGTTTTGTAAGCGCAACCGCAATCATCACTATGACGCCCAATACCAAAATCATAATTACCGGCGATGGTCGGTATTCCGCGCTTGCGAATCTCGTCAATCACTTCATTTGGCCAAATATTATATCCTACCAGGTCACCGAGGCAGTAAACGGCATCCGGCTTGGGTTTATCAATATCGGCAAAGAATGCTTCCAGTGCCGGTAGGTTAGCGTGTATGTCGGAAAAAAGAGCGATCTTCATTATTCTGCAGTAGTTAAAGTTTTGGTGGTGTAGTATTTTTTACGGAGGTAAAAAGCAAGGTTGACTAACGCGATGAGCGCAGGCATTTCAACCAACGAGCCGATCACACCGGCGAAGGCTTCACCCGAATTGATCTCAAATACACCGATGGCCACGGCAATTGCCAGTTCAAAACTATTTCCAGTAGCCGTAAATGCAATAGAGGTGCTTTTAGAATAATCCGCGCCCTATGATTTGCCAATGAAGAAACTGAGCACAACATAATGGTAAAGTAAATTACCAATGGTATTAAGGAATTAAAACATTACCGTGCTATACATAGTACTAAATTTATCTACATTTGTACTAAATGAAAAGATCAATCACGACCGCTTTATTAGCCTGTTATTTTTTGGCCGGAAGCGTAATCTTTCCTTTGAGTGATTTTTCTTTGATGCGCGACCTTCCTGCGATGTACCGCTCCTATTGTGAGGTCAAGGCTGGTACACCGGATATTTGTGATTTTGTCGGCGATTACCTACTGCACGGTAAAGAGCTATTTGGGAACAACGCCCATGACGCCCAACCAAAAAACGGTGGGGCGCTACAGTTCCAACATCAACCCACGCTTTCGATCTTCTTCGTTGAGCATGTATTCCGGCTTTTTACCATTACCAGCCACCCCATAATTAATAAGCCTATCTACAACATTCTATTCTATACTTCTGAATATCACCATGAACATTTCAGGCCACCGATAGCCTAAATATCTCACTCCATTTTTATTCATACAGTTTTTAACGCAAGCCAGAGCATAGCTATGGCTAAATATTCATATTATACATGAAAAGATTTTTCATGCTGATATCCTTTGTGCTGCTGGCACATTTGGTATCAGCGCAGAATACATTCCGAGCGAAAGTATTCAACGACCAGACCAAAGCGGCTCTGAAAGGCGCGACCGCGACCATTCCTGACCTAAAGATCAGCATTAGCGCTGATACCAGCGGCTTATTGACTATTCCTAATATACCTAACGGTAAATTCGAGATAGAGATCACTTATGTGGGTTTTGGCAAAAGCGAAAAGGTTTACAGTTTTCCAATGCAAACTCCAGATCAGGTATTGACCATTAACCTGGAACCATCAACCGGTGAACTGGCAGAAGTAACCGTACAAACCACCCGAACCAACCAGAACCTGCGGGATATCCCAACGCGTGTAGAGGCGTTGCCCTTAGAAGAACTGGACGAAAAAAGCACCATGCGTCCAGGCGATATTAAAATGCTGCTGGGCGAAACGACCGGCATTCATGTACAACAGACCTCGGCAGTGAGTGGCAGCGCCAGCTTCCGTATCCAGGGTTTGGGCAGCCGTTACACGCAACTCCTGCAAGATGGGATGCCCTTGTATGCAGGCTTTTCGGGTAATCTCAGTTTATTGCAGATCAGCCCGTTGGACTTGCGACAAGTGGAATTTATCAAAGGTTCGGCATCCACGTTATATGGCGGCGGTGCTATTGCAGGTTTAGTCAACCTCATCAGCAAAGTGCCGGAAAAAGAACCTGAATTGACTTTTTTATTAAACGGCACAAGCGCCAAAGGTGCAGATGCCAGCGGCTACTACAGTCAAAAGTGGAAACATATCGGCACAACCATCTTTGGTTCTTATAATTACAATGGCGCTTATGACCCCTCGAATACAGGCCTAAGTGCGATACCGCAAACGAAGCGCTTTACCATCAACCCGAAAGTGTTCCTATATATGGATGAACATAATTCGGGCTGGTTCGGTGTAAATACTACTTATGAGAACCGTTTGGGTGGCGATATGCAGGTCATTTCGGGTCAGCCCGATAATGTGCACCAATATTTTGAGCAAAACAAAACATTCCGCTTTTCAACACAGCTCTCATTTACCCATAAGATAGATGAAGAAAGCAAGATCAATTTCAAAAACACGATCGGCTATTTTGACCGGGATCTGGCCGGACCCGCGTTTGATTTTAAAGGTAGGCAGGTGTCCTCGTACAGTGAAGTCAACTATGTGCGTAATGGCGAAAAAGCTTCCTGGGTTGCCGGTGCCAACCTGATCACCGATCATTTTACGGCAGAACCCCCGCAAAACAGCCTAAGCTATAACCAGGTTACCATCGGGACTTTTGTACAAAACACTTACAAGGCAAATAATTGGTTCTCAGTAGAAAGCGGTTTACGCCTTGATATCAACAACCCAGCACCGGCCACCCCATCATCGGGTCTATTTATTTTACCGAGAATAAATGCCCTGTTTAAGATCACCGATCATCTGAGTAGCCGAATTGGCGGCGGACTGGGTTATAAAATGCCTTCCTTATTCAATGACGAGGTAGAACAGGATGACTATGTGCATATTCAGCCCTTAAACATCGGCAATACACAAGCTGAACAATCCTATGGTTTAAACGGCGACCTGAATTACCGCAGTGCATTAGGCGACGAGGCATTTATTAATATCAACCAATTGTACTTTTCAACAAGGGTCGACAGGCCACTCATCCTACAAAGCAATAGTTTTATTAACGCCCCCGGTTATTTAAACACTCAGGGCGCGGAAACCAATATCAAATTGGTGATGGATGAACTGGTATTTTATGTCGGCTATACTTACACTGATACCAAAACACATTTCAACGGGGTAAGCGCACTGCAAACACTTACGCCCAAAAATCAATTAAGTTTTGATGCGACTTATGAAATTGAGGGCAGTTTCCGTTTTGGGGCAGAAAGCTTTTATACCGGGCCGCAGTTATTATCAGACGGTACCACCGGAAAAGATTACGTAACCTTTGGTTTATTGGTACAGAAGATGTGGAAGCACCTGGATATTTTTGTAAACGCTGAGAATTTGACCGATCAGCGCCAAACCAAATGGGGCAGTATTTACACGGGCAGTTTGACTACTCCTAAATTCAAGAACATTTACGCGCCTTTGGATGGTGTGGTGGTTAATGCTGGAATCAGGATCAAGTTGCTCAATAAATAAAAGCGAACTGAAGTTCTGGTTTTTTATCGCTCGCTATCTTTAAATAATAGGCAGCTATCTTAAACAATGAAGACTTTTCTATTTTTTAAAAGCAGTTTAAAAAATAGATGCTAACCAAGTACACGTGCTTCTTTAAAGACGGGATCCACATCTTTGGATTCCGTCTTTATTTTTTAGCAGATGTATAAAACGACAACAGGCTGAATTTCATTTTACGATTTCAAACTTGTATACCTGCATTTACGTACCTTGTGGTATGCGTAAGTTAATATTGTTTTTTTTGTTAACGGGTTTTGCATCATCCAATGTATGCGCTACAAATCGGCATGTAACTTCCGCAAAGTCCATTGATTATATTAAAATCTCACAGGACTTTTTATATGCTGCCAAAACAGGTGATACCACGAGTGGATATATTGATACACTGAGCAAGGCCAATGAAGGTGTACTGGCAAATGAATTAAATACCGATCATAAACGCCTGGCATTTTGGCTGAATATTTATAATGGTTTCACGCAGGTTATCCTTAAAAAAGACCCGGATCAATACAAAACCCGCAATTCTTTCTTTTCCAGCAGGCAAATTGATATTGCCGGGCAGCAATTAAGTTTGGATGATATTGAACATGGCATTTTGCGCCACTCCAAAATTAAATGGAGCGAGGGCTATTTAGAGAAACTGTTTCCATCTGCTTTTGAAAAGAAGTTCAGGGTGGAGAAACTGGATTACCGCATACATTTCGCTTTGAACTGCGGGGCCAAAAGCTGCCCGCCCATCGCGTTTTATGAACCGGCCAGTATTGATAAACAGTTAACCGTTGCTGTAAAAACCTATTTAAAGGGAGAATGTGAATATGATGTTGCAAAGAATGTGGTTGATGTCCCTGCGCTGATGGGCTGGTTCCGGCATGATTTCGGTGGAAAAGAGAACATGCTAAAAATCTTAAAGCAAAATAAGATCATCCCGCAGGATAGCAAACCCACCATCCACTTTAAAAAGTACGACTGGAGTTTATATTTGAGTAACTATAAATCTGAAAACAATGGCTGATCATTATTATAATGCCGAAGACCTCGGTAAATTCGGAACCATCGCAGAGTTCCAGAAACCAATGGCCGATAAATTTTTCGACTATTATGGCGAAGTCTTTAAAGATGGTGCATTGACTGCTAAAGAAAAATCACTGATCGCTTTAGCAGTTGCCCATGCTGTGCAATGCCCTTACTGTATCGATGCTTACAGCAGTGATGCCTATGAAAAAGGGTTTAGCGAAGCACAAATGATGGAAGCGGTTCATGTAGCCTCGGCCATTAAGGGCGGTGCGGTGTTGGTTCATGGGGTACAGATGATGAACAAGGTCAAAGAAATTAGCATGTAATGATCAAGTCGCTTAAAGTATTACAGCATCATTTAGCCAGTTCAGACAATCAGCTGGCCATCCTTGAAGACCAGCGGGAGCATAAACACGCTTCATTTAAAGATAAGGTATCCGGCCTGGGGATGTTTCCATTGCAGGCGACGGGTGTCGAGATCTTCCAGGTGAACGTTGGCAAAATGTGTAATCAGGTTTGCAAGCATTGCCATGTGGATGCCGGGCCAGACCGCAAGGAGATCATGCCCCGCGAAACTATGCAGCTTTGTTTGAACGTACTGCAAAATGACGGTATCAAAATAGTTGACCTCACCGGCGGCGCGCCTGAACTAAATCCTGATTTTCGTTGGTTTGTTGAAGAGATTAAAAAGCTGGGCAAACACATCATCGTTCGTTGCAATCTGACGATTATTTTAGCAAATAAACGCTTTCACGACCTGCCGGAGTTTTTCAAGCTGCATCAGATAGAAGTAATATCATCGTTACCCAGCTTTACACAGGACAGAACAGACCGGCAGCGGGGCGACGGTGTTTTTGAAGATTCCATCAAAGCCTTGCAAATGCTGAATGGGGTAGGTTACGGACAACCCGGTACAGGGTTAACACTCAATTTGGTCTACAATCCGGCAGGCGCTTTTTTACCACCGTCACAGGATGCTTTGGAAAAGGAGTATAAATTTGAATTAATGAAGAAATTCGGCATTGTATTCAATAACCTGTTCGCCATCACTAACATGCCCATCAGCCGTTATCTGGACTACCTGCTTTCTACAGGCAACTATGATAAGTACATGGAAAAACTGATCGCCGCTTTTAATCCGGCGGCTGTTAAAAATGTGATGTGCCGCAATACCATTTCCGTTAGCTGGGATGGCTATTTATACGATTGTGATTTTAATCAGATGCTTGACCTGTTGGTTACCACTGAAAGTTCACAGCATTTGAGCACTTTTGATATATTCCTGTTGAATAACCGCAATATCATTTTAAAGCAGCATTGTTATGGCTGCACCGCAGGTGCAGGTTCAAGTTGTGGCGGTGTAGTTGCCGAATAACCCTATCCAATGTCAACAGTTACACCCTTAAACACCGCCCTGATCATATTTGTCCGTCATCCCGAATTAGGCAAGGTTAAAACCCGGCTGGCTAAAGTGATCGGTGATGAAAAAGCACTCGAAGTTTATAAGCTTTTGTTGCAGCACACCCGGCAGATTACTTTGCCTTTAAATTGCAGGAAGTTTATTTATTATGCGGATGGCGTACCCGAACATGATAGCTGGACCGATCCTGGTTATACCAAAAGGCAACAGTTCGGCAATGATCTGGGCCAGCGTATGGCTAATGCTTTCGGCGAGTTGTTTGAGCAGGGATTTAAAAGGGTGCTGATCATCGGGAGCGACTGTTACCAATTACGAACCGCTATCTTAGACGATGCAATAGCCTTATTAAACGGGCACCACGCGGTTGTCGGCCCTACGTTTGACGGAGGATATTACCTTTTAGGTATGAACCATTTTATACCGGAATTATTTAAGGATAAAGCCTGGAGTACTGACCAGGTTTACCAACAAACTATCAAAGATCTGAATGATCTCTCCCAATCATTTATCATGCTGGACAAGTTGCATGATGTGGATGAGGCCGCTGATCTGGAGGTCAATGGTATTACAATTTAACGATAGTTGAGCATCTTTTTATAGGTAGCCGCCAAGTCCTGTTGAGATGCTCCTTTTTGGTACATCCTAACAACGGTATAATTAGCGCGTTGAACCTTTAACCAGCCGTTGCTATCATATTTTCGAGCGGAAATTAAAACAGGCTTGTGAATGATCTTGTATTTCCCTTGGTTTCTTGCCCTTGCACAAAATTCAAATTCTTCCATGATCTTCATGCCGCCATCAAACCCACCTGTTTGCTTAAATAACTTTTTAGTGATGAATAAAGTTTGATCGCCCCCCATGCCGGCAAAAGTATCCAGCCTGCTCAAAAAAGCATTCAATTTCAGCAACCAACTTTTACTATCATAACTGGAAAGGTACCTGCCCATGGCATAACCTTTACTTACGGCTTGGGTAATGTCCGCAAGATAGCTTTGGGGCGGTATCGTATCCGCATGTACAAAATAAAGCAGGTCACCTTTGGCAACTGATGCGCCATAGTTCATTTGGGCTGCACGGCCCTTTTCCGGTGAATTTAACGCGATGGCTCCTTCTTGCTCCGCTAAGGCCAACGTATTATCACCGCTACCACCATCCGATACGATAATTTCCAGCAATAAATCGTTACTGTTATTTTTTAAATAGCCGATCAGTTGAGCGATGTTTTCAGCTTCATTATAAGTGGGTATAATAATACTGACGAGCATGGTTAATCTGTTTGAATGAAATCTACGTATATTTATTTGTACCGGATAATAAAAAACGACCATGAAAAGTAAATTGTTCTCATTAATCCTGTTCAGTTTCCTGTTGATGCTTAAGGCTGAGGCACAGGATGTTAAATTAATCACGGTCAATCAATTGGAAAGCCGTTTTAAACAAGGCAAGGATACGATCTATGTCGTCAACTTTTGGGCGACCTGGTGCAAACCCTGTGTCAACGAATTGCCGGATTTTGAAAGGTTCAAAAGCGCAAACCAGGGAAAGCCCATTAAGGTAATATTGGTAAGTACTGACCTTAAATCAAAATTAGAAAGTGGAGTGAAACCTTTTGTGAAGGCGCACCACCTGACCGGAGAAGTCTACCTGCTCAATGAAGCACCATCAAGCTACACAGAAAAGATCAGTCCTGGCTGGTCGGGCGCTCTACCGGGTACTTTGATCTACAATAGTAAAACCGCCCAAAAGAAATTTCATGAATCAGCTTATACCTATGCTGAGTTAAGCACTGCCGTTAAATAGGGGCAGTTTTAGTTAACCAATGCAGCGTTTTAGCCACGCCGTCTTTCAACGGGGTGATGTGGTAACCCAGTTCGCACTCTGCTTTGGCGGATGTAACTATCCAATGTTTATTATATTTACGAACAAAAGGCGGTGTTATGAGTGGTTGTTTGCCAAATACTTCAGCCATCAATAATTGTATCCTGGACATCAAAAGCATCACCGGCAATGGCACGTTGTACATTTTGCGTTTGACTCCTGTTAGCTGGTCTACTAATTCAAAGAACTCGTTATAAGTGGCATTAATACCACCTAATAAATAGCGTTCACCGGGGTTCGCTTTTTCCATCGCACTGATCAATCCATCGACCGTATCATCGATGTAAACATAGTTACCAATGCTTTTACCATTACAAGGTTTGATTTTCCAATGTCCTTCTATATACATTTTCATCAACCTGGTAAAACCGTTGCTTTCCGTAAGCAGTCCAGGCCCATAAACCCGGCTTGGATTTACTATTATGCCACGGATACCTTTTTTATTGTACTCCTTTAATAGCAACTCTGCTTCTACCTTACTTTTTTCATACAATGTTTCCAGCTTCGGATCAGGGTTAGTGAGTTCGCAAACGGCCTGCATATTTTCAGCATGGCCAACTACCCCCGCGGTTGAGGTAAATAATACATCTTTAATGTTCACCTCTATACAGCAGTCTAATACGTTTTTTAAGCCATCGACATTCAGTATATGAAAAGCGTTAGGATTTTTGTTCCAGACAGATGCAAGCGCGGCCAAATGATAAACCTGCTCACAGCCTGTCATGGCTTTAAGAAGGGATAATCTGTTCAATATATCACCGTTAAATAAAATAATATTTGGATGAGCCAGTAAAACACCTTTCTGTTCATCACGTATTAAGGCATGAATGATATGCCCATCTTCAGCGAGCTTTAATGCCAGTTGTTGACCGATATACCCCGTTGCACCTGTGATAAAAATATGCATCGCCTTTGTTTAATTAGCAACAACCGCCACCATCATAAAACCATGTTGAGCCAGATATGAAGATATCGTTCCGAGATAGTGCCGCTAAATTTCCCGCAGTTTTATCGCAAACCGCCAGCGGTTGATTAGGCAATAAGACATGCCCTTTTTCATCATCAAAATATTCCTGATCGCCATAAAATATGGCTGCCTTTCCTGTAAATACGCAAGGCCCATCAGCAGGCATCGGGTCCTTGATCGCACAAACTTCCACGCTTTCAATATAGAGCAGTTCTTCCGTAGGATATTGGCCGGGAGCCAAAATGCGGTATGGGCGTTTCGCCCGGATCTCGATGGTGCCAAACCCAATATCAGTAATGCTTTTAATATATTCCGCCAAAGGCAGTGAGCCGGTAAGGCAAAGCGCACGCAATCGTTCATCGTTGCGCAGTTCGGCATTCATAGGCTGATCGCAAACCGGATCGGACATAACCAACCGGCCTCCAGGTTTAAGCACCCGGTAAATTTCTCTAAGCGCCTGTTTCAGGTCGTTCTCTTTAAATATATTGAACAAACAATTTTGCCCCGCAACATCGATGGTATTATCTTCTACGGGAAGTTGCAGAGCCGAGCCTTTACGCAGATCAATAAATTCTTTTTTGAACCATGGGTTGAGTTGCTCGGCCTCCGCTAAATTATTAGCGCAGCTTTGCAGCATCTCATCCACAATATCAACACCAATGACACCACCATTACTCCTGTTAAAATAAGAGAATTGCAATAACTCCATACCGCCGCCTACACCTACATATAGGATCTTCGGGTCGTTTATCAGGTCACCTGCACTGACGATGGCACCGCAACCATAGTTCATTTCCTTCATGATCGCCGGTATCTCCAATCCCGGAAATGCGTTCATAGGCGATGTTGTGCAGCAAAGCCCGACATCCGGTTTCAGTGCAGCATCGCGGTAAACATCAATGGCGGTATCGAGATAATTGTCCATAACGGTGAATATATAGTTAATATACGCAGCTTATATTGGTATGGCTTTTATTTGATGAGATTAAAACTTATCCTGCGTTATTCATCGTATTTTTATCATGGAAGATCATTATAAAGCAGTTAAGGTGTTATGAATCCTATCCTACAGCCAATGGCTATTGGTTTCGTTTTTTTGATGGCTTACATCGCCGAACATATTTTCCCGCAGCGTAAAGAACTGTTAGGCAAAGGGCACGACCTGAAAAATATCGGCATTGGGCTGATCAACTTGCTATTCACCTTTATAAGCGGTTATTATTTGCAAAAGCTGATGACCTATACACTTGCGCACCATATTGGCTTTTCCGGGTTTTCCAAATTGCCTGTCCTGGTATCGTTAATACTCCAGATAATCATCATTGATCTTTTTGTCTACTGGTGGCACCGGATCAATCATGCCATACCGCTACTGTGGATGTTTCATAAATTTCACCATGAGGATGAAAGCATGAACAGTACCACGGCAGTTCGTTTTCACACGGTAGAGTTATTTTTTGCAGTGATCGTGAAGGCATTAGTGTTTCCTTTTATTGGCATCACAGTATCAGGGCTCATTCTTTATGGCATTCTGTTTTTTCCGGTAGTGCTTTTGGTACATTCTAATATCAGGATTTCTTACAAAATAGACTCTGCCTTCCGTAAGGTATTTGTTAGCCCCAATATGCATCGTATACACCATTCCAATGTAATTGTTGAAACGGACTCCAATTACGGTTCGGTGTTTTCATTCTGGGACTTGCTATTTAAAAGCTACCGGAAAAAGCCAATTGAAAGGATCAAGTTTGGCATATAAGATTTTGCTTTTCCTTTACGTGGCAGCAGCTATTTTTCATAATATAAAAGTTGCTTTGCTGTACAAGCTAATAGCTTCAAATCCTTAAACAAAAAGTTTGATATGTTCCCATACGGACTGGCAAAAGGAATATAATCGCATTGATATTCCTTATAAAATATTTGATAATTTTGGTAAATCCCCCTTAAAACGGCTTGAGAATTGGCCAATATGGTCTGGGTATTTGTTTATTCGATTAGCCTGCTAACCGCTTCAAATCCTTGATAAAATGGTTCGAGATTCTTCCCCTAAGGGCTACTGGTAAATAACTTGCTGATTTTCAGCAAGTTATTTACATTTTAAGCAGCCTGTAAAAGAATCGAACCTGAATTTTTAGCTATAAAAACAGTCCTTTTAAGCATAAAATTGCCTCATTTTCAGTATCATTAATCAAATCTTTCAAAAACGCCCAAAATTTACTTGCGTCTTTTCTGACGTTCTTTTATTTAAAAAAGACGTCTTGATATCCTTGTAAACAACTGTAAAAAAGGCACTTACAAGGCTTAGAATATAAATCACATCTTTCAGCATTAATTAACCCTAATTATTAGAAAATGCTGGAAAAAAGCTTCGGATTGTTTTACTTCTTAAAGCAACCAAAAACTACGAAAAGACCTAACCACTATGTTTATTTAAGAATCACAGTGAATGGCGTATGTCGTGATATTTCAATAAAGAGGCACTGGCCAACCAGTAGATGGGATCAACCTACCGGGCGTGCAGTTGGTACAAAGCTAGATGCTAAAAATCTAAATGCCTATATAGAAACTCTCTCTGCCAAAGTTTATCAAGCCAAATTATCATTAATAGAAAATGATAAAAGCATTACTGCAAACTCCTTAAAGAATAAGATCACTGGTCAAGGAGATGAAACAAAGATGCTGCTTCAGGTTATTGTAAAGCATAATAAAAAGATTGAGGCATTAATAGGTAAGGGATATTCTCCGGCCACTCTTAAACGATATCAGACCATTTTTCGGCATACGAAAGATTTCATTTTGTGGAAATACGGTACAAAAGATTTCAGTATCACCGACCTTAATTACGAGTTTGGGGCCGAATATGTGTTCTGGTTAAGGGCTTTCAAAAATTGCGCAAATAATTCAGTAATAAAGTATGTTAGCACCCTGAAGAAAATTGTGATGGAATGTGTTAGAAAAGGCTGGTTAAAGAATGATCCATTTATAGAGCTTAGATTCATTAAGGATGATGTAATAAGGGTTGCATTAACCAAACACGAACTGAACACAATTGCCAACAAAACCTTTATAACAGACCGGCTAAATAATGTTAAGGATATTTTCTTATTTAGTTGTTACACGGGGCTTGCTTACGTTGACATCCGTAATCTACGAAGAGTGCAAATTGTGAATGGTATTGATGGTATCCCTTGGATTAATATTCAGCGACAAAAGACTGGCACTCCTTCGCGATTGCCTCTTTTACCAATTGCTTTAGATATCATGAATAAATACAAAGAGCATCCAAAATGCAGCAATGGAAGCTATGTTTTACCTGTGCTAACTAATCAAAAGATGAATGCTTATCTAAAAGAAATCGCAGACATCTGTGGGATTATAACGAACTTAACATTTCACATAGCACGTCATACTTTTGCCACTACAATAACTTTAAACAACGGGGTGCCAATTGAAACGGTGTCTAAAATGCTTGGTCATAAATCGTTACATCAAACTCAGCATTATGCAAAAATATTGGATGGAAAAATTAGTAGTGACATGCAGATTTTAACTAGCAAGCTGGAATTATAATAATCTTTTGCAGTAAGGGATTCGCTTAATCCCTTACTGCATTATAACTTGGGACAGCATTTCAATTTTACAAAACATGATATACTGCTAACCACTCAGATTTAGTCAATAGTTCTCTTAAAAATGAGGCTTTTAAAAATTTTCTGTCATCGTACTTGTCAATAATATATTCTTCGATAACATCAGATACAATTTCATGATAGGTTAGATTATGATTCCTCGTTTTATTCCTTTCAAATTTAAATTTCAGCAATCGTAATTCCGTTTTGCTAAACTGTCTTACCTCCTCATTATATCTTGTAGTAATCCCAAACAACCAGTTCCAAGTGCCAACTTTATCAACATCATTATTAAAACCCATTACTACTTCCTGTTCACTTAATGACAGATAATCTGTAGAATCTGAATCATTTATCCTAACAATAATTTCAAACTCATTTTCCAAAGGTTTAAAAGGATAAAACGATTTCCTTCCATTTTCAAATGGATTTTTTATTGTCTTCCATTTTTTATTACACTTGCTACATAAAGGCGGCAAATTTGTAAAATTGACTGATGCAAAGGGATATTCCGCTTTGGGTAAATAGTGATCATTATCCTCACGAAAAGGGGATTCATTGCTTTCAATCCTGATCAATCCACAGCAAGGGCAAAAGTCATAATTATTATTATTCTCTACTAGATTGTTATAGTAATCTAATTTTTCTCTTGAATTAATCAATTCATTATAAAACCTGACTAGCAAAGATTTCATTCTTTGTTCAACTACAAGGTGTAATGTGTTCAGTTCAATTGGACTTGATGCTCCTTCGCACAAAGATTCAATGTCATTATTAATAAAGAAAGCTTCACGGATTGCAGCCCTTTCATCATCCGTTAATCCTTTGCATATCTCGTAAATTTCATCTACTGCTATCTTTACCCAATCTCTTGCTGAATATATAAGCTCAAATTCTTCCGATAATAAATCTTGAGCATTTTGTCCATCAGTCGCGTTACACCAAACTTCACATACTAAATGCTGGACGTGAGTTTGATAAATGAAAATTCCATGATTATCTAATGGTTTATAAGTTCTTAGCATTGGGATTATCTTTAAGTTTTCTATTCAGCTGAGATAATACCATATCTTTTTCTATGGATTCTCCAAATTTTCTCAATGCTGCCTTTGCTTTAGCAATTTCTTCAGGTGTAGTTATTTCATTAATATTAATGTTTTCAATTTCGGAAAAGGATAAGTCGCCAATTGATTGATTATAATCAAAAAGTTTATCCAGAATTAGTTCAACAGATGTCCCATATGTATTGAATGAATTATCAAGTTCCGAAACTTTTTTAGCAGATGTTTTACCATTCTCTTCCTTTTCAAAAAAGATAACATTATCAGGCAAACAATCTGATATAATGAAAGGAGAATGTGAAGTTAATAATACGTCTTTCAGTAAATGTACATTGAAACCTTTTCCTTTACTTCCGGCTTCAATACTATCATTCAACACCTTTACAAACTTTGCTCTCCAACTAGGATTGAAATGGGTTTCTGGTTCATCCAAAAGCAATAAAGTTCGTCTGTCTTTAAGCAAAAGACAAATACCCATAGTATGAATGAATTGATGTTCGCCATCGGAAAAACTTCTTAGCAACAAGTCCTTTTTCTCACCTGTTTTTTTTAATTCCTTAATGATATAAAAATCTAAAAAATGAAATACATCTTGAGATGGACTTGGAGTTGGTAGTTTGCCATCTGTGTACACGCCTTTTGATCGATATACCTCGGCTTTGGTTCTTTCGTCAATGAAATAGTTATTTAGCTCATATAATAAACGGAATAAGTGGAAGCATTCTAAAGCACTACTAAAATGGCTTCTAAAAGCTTCTGTTGTTGCTTCATCAACATAGAAATCCAACCATAAAGTATTTGTTTTATTATCTACAAACCATGATGTAGCACATTTTTTGAGATTATCTAGTTCTCTATGCTCAAGAAAATCTATTATTGGTAGTTTCTGTGTGTTTCCTTTCGAATCTTTAAATTCAAATTCGTGGAGATGAATGCTCATCCTAAAGCTCCTTAAACCTAAAATACCTGTATTATCTACAGACCTGAGCGGTGCTAAAGTTTCTTCATCCTCAAATAATAAACAAGTTAATAATACAGCTTGACTCATATTGTTATCAATATAGATCAAACTATTCTCGGCTTTGGATATACCGCTGATATTGACCACCTGATTCCGGCGGAATGTGACCAGTGATTCCGCGTCAAATTGACCACCCCATTCCGGGGCAAACTGACC